>NZ_JAALFW010000004.1:0-439749 GCF_011800485.1 Pantoea sp. EKM20T
TGCTGTTGTAGTGGGTAATCAGCAGCAGATTCTGGCTGAGGCTGGTACTGTTTCCATTCAGATCCGTTGCACTGACCAGAATGGTGTGGTTGCCGTCCTTGATAGTTTTCACGTCGCTGTCAGAGAGCTGAACCTGCCACTGATCCTGGTAGACGCTGCCCTGCCAGGTTCTGCCGTCAAGGGTCAGTTCAACCGGCGTGCCGGAGGGGAGATGGGCGGCGGAGCCGGTGAAGATAATGCCGTATATCCCCTCTTTGTAACTGACCGCATTGTCGCCGGTAACCGGATCAAGAGTCAGCGCCGGTAATGGAATGGCGCTGGCCTTCATAGCGTCGGAGGTGGCGGGGGCATCTGAAGCTGTTGCTGACTCAACCTGGGGCGTAAGCGTTAAGGTTGAATCAGCTTCGCTGGTCGTCGCCCTCAGGGCGACAGCTGCTCCGTTTAACGGCATGCCTGACGGGATCAGAATCTGGCTTTGGGTAGACTCTACCACTGATAACGCGGGATCTGACTCTGGACTGGCAGGGAATGGCATTGGAGATGTTGCAGAAGCTGGAGATTGCCAGACAGGTGTCAGCGTGGTGACAGTCTGAGCATCGCCGGAAACGTCTGTGCTGAACTGTGCCTCCTGAAATAAACTTCCCTGCTGGAAAAGCATTTTACTCTGCTGGCCTGCAACCTCAGTAAAGAAATTCTGATAGCGAAGCGTATCGCTCTCGTGCAGGTTAAGAATGAGATCGTCACCCTGTTTCTGAAAAGAAGAAATCTGAGAAGGTGAGCTTTGCAGCGTGATAAGAGCGGGTTCGCTCAGAATAGATTGTGATTTTCCTTCAGTGGACTGAGACAATGGGTGACCGCTTTTCAGCGATATGACCGTGGCGCGGCCCGTTCCTGAAAATGCCATGGAAATCTCCTTATATACCAGTTATTAAGTAGGCAATGCCGTTGGAAATAAAGCGACGCTTTACTTATTTCAGGCACGCAACGGCCAGCGCCAATAAAGGTGCTGAGGCAGAGCCGGCACTCAACGCATTAAACGCAATTCGTAGCAACAATAAAGGGCATAACCACAGCCAGATTAAATATTCGGTTTTGAAAACAGATTATTTCTGCTGGCAAAATAAAAAGTACCATTCTTTGCAAGAGTCCGGGCATCAGCTCAATTAACCTTTACTGACTTCAACGACGTATTGTCAGGAAAAAGTGAATAGTTGATGCTGGATAGACATAAGCTAAACTTCGTTTTCATGTCTGGCTACCAGGTAAAATCTGGAAATGTCCCCTGTTAATAGCAGATGCTTCCTGATGATTTAACTGCCCTGCTGTCTCAGTTTAGTAACGACTTCCCCATCCCTGTAAGAGCAATGATGATGCTATTGCACCATTTTAAGTGGCAGGTGGGAAATTGCATTACCGATATACGTGTCCGCTTTATGCTAAAAGCGGACACTTTAATTTAAACAGGAATAAGTCAGCGTCAATCCTTATTAATCAGGTAACGACTGAACCAGTTACTTCACCACCGGGTTCTTTTTAAGTGAAAGCATGTTCATAAACTCTTCATCCAGATGCAGGTGTTGCCGGACAAGTTCAGGTGGTGTACTGGCGAGCCACTGGTTAAGCGAAATATCGGCATAGTAATCACTTTTAAAAAGCTCAAGAAAACGCAGTGGTCCCTTACCGGTGTTTTCGATGTAGTGTCCCATAGCAAAAGGAACATATCCCACATCGCCGGCGCGGTAGTCAAAAGTCCTTGCCTGACCGGATGATGCAAAGACCCCCATCCGCCCCTCTCCTTCAAGGTAATACTGCCATTCATCATTGTTAGGATGCCAGTGCAGCTCGCGCAGTCCGCCTGGCTCAATTTCCACCAGTGCGGCAGCAATCGTTTTTGAAACCGGAAAATTGGATGAATCCGTGATCCTGACGGTTCCTCCCGGCGCGCGTACCGGATCCTGAGCCAGCATCTTGTGGGTAAAGCGGATTTTCGACTTCACCCCGCCTTTTATACTGTCTGATTCCAGGCTGCCCGGAACGTTGCCGGCAAAAATGTACTCATCATCAGGTGAAGGCAGGTGAGAAAATGAAGATACCGGAACCCTGAAGTTTTTGGCGAGAATTTCCGGGGGAATATGCCTGAACCAGTCTGACAGCAGAAAAGTGCTATCCTCATCAAAATTTCCGTCGTCAAAAGCCAGTAAAAATTCACAGCCGTCCGGACCGAGACCCTGAATCGAATGGGGAATACCGGGCGGAAAATACCATAGGTCACCTGCAGCGATATCATCAACAAACCATCCTCCGCTGGCGTCAAAAGCGGTAATCCGCGCGTTGCCATAAGTCATGTAAGCCCACTCCCCCTCTTTATGCCAGTGCAGTTCGCGAATACCTCCGGCATTGAGGCGCATGTCCACACCCGCAATCGTCGTAGATATGCCCAGCTCCCGCTGCGTCACCTGACGCGTCCAGCCACCGCTTCCCTTGCGTACGTGCGCATCACTGAAAGAAAAGTGAAGGTTTGGCAGCGTTCCGCTGTCGGTAACGGGCGGATTTACGATGTCCGGACTTTCAGCCTCACGAATAGGGTCATGTGGTCCGGGATCTCGTCCTCCGCTCCCTGCCGGAAACGTCTTTACGCCGTTGTCATGTGCCATGGCCTGACCCGCCGCAAGCGCGACCGTTCCTCCTGCCGCAAAAGCCATAAAATGTCTTCTTGTCAGTGTTTTCATATTCATCCCTCTTAATAATCTTTTTATAAACGGTATTATTTTTGTTACCGCCATAAAGTTATAAGCGGGCTGAATGCGGAGGGAAAAACAACTTTGTAACACTGTGGAAAGAGTGCATCTTTCACGCAAATAGTAAAGATAATTGAATGTATTAAGAAAGATTAATGTTGTTTAATCAACGTATAGTTATAAAGGGATTATCCTGTGCATAAGCGCACTAATCGTCAATTAATGTGGGTCTTTTTGATTTTCATTTACCCGGTGATCGGTAACTGCTGATAAGAATTTTTACGAATTGAGGGGTTTAACGAGGCCTGAGCCTTTGATCCGTGAGCTTTCACGCACGTACTCAGATAGACGAGGCGCATGTGCAGGGCCGCTCTGTTACGCCTGATTAAGCCCGAAGCATAAAGTCCACTCCTCACTCATAGCGGACATAGATAAATCCGCCCTGGATCACCTATTTCAGTCACTATCACTGGCACTGTTGAAACCGGAGATCAAAGTCACCCCCGATTTACTACGCTGGTTACAAGACAACATTCAGAAGCCGTTCAGCGTCCAAACATGCCCTTTAGTTTTTGCTTCATGCTCCGCACATAGAATGGCGTAAACTGCGACCTGATATGTGAGTCCAGACCTTTGTCGTTCTGGCCAAGGCGCATCAGATCCACCGCCTGCCCATTCGGAGAGGTATCCGCTGCGACAAGACCCGCACCACGCATCACCTCTTGCACATCACCGCTCATTTCCACCCCCACCAGATAATGCGGTTTATCATCGACTGACGGGTCGTGCATTAAAACCAGGAATGCACGGCTGACCCCGGGACATTTTGCAAACCAGGCTGATAACTCTTTCAGAAGCCTGTCCGGAACAACGGCAGGTACTCCCACTAATACCTGTGTTTCTTCCTCAACCACCCTTGTCTGCGGCAGGCGACCCGTTCCTTCCGCCAGCATGGCTTCTATTTCTTCCGGCACAAACTCCTTTCCGTAATCCGACCTGGGATTAAGAAACACACCCTCTCCCCGCGTCATTTCAAAAAAGGCTCTGGCAGGCAACTTCATGTAGTTACTTTCCTGGCTGATGGCGCGCTGCAGGGTGGCAAGCGAGCTGAATACCGGAATGACAGGCGTTCCATCCGGTTTTTCCCAGTGCTGAATCGAGATATTCTCACCCGCCTTTAGTTCGACCTCACCATCACCCGTTGCCCCTCCGGAACTACCCAGGACGTAAAGAGATGAATCTAACAGTACCCGGTAAAACTCAGGTCGTTCTGCTGGATGATCGGCCGCCAGTTTTAAAGCAGTCTCCAGTTTGATTTCCCTTTCGTCAGACATTTAACCACCTTAGGCAGGATTGGATTAGGATCAATTTAACAAGGGCTTATGAGCATAATATAGATAATTTCTACTCGCCAGATTCCTGCACGTACCGGGGGATTGCCTTTGAGGGCTCGTTATTGCGATTAAGGACATGCGTTTGAATGGGTAAATGGCAGAACAGGCACGATCTTTTCCGTTTTCCAGACGCTTCCCTTAAACTACACCGCACAGGCCTCAACTATTAAGCTTATCTGACTAACATCCTGTTCTATAAACTCGTGAGTCAGAACCGTTACCAGCGTGTTTATCAGTGTTTGTTTAAAATCATGCTCACGCTGACATGCCATACTGCTACAGAGAACGATGTAACTTCAGCTATTAAACCAGGAAAATAAGATGTTTTTACCGGATGCACGATTCACAAAAATCTTTCCTCACTTCTCATTCCAGGCATGAGTCGTCAGCTTTTTGTTTCTCTGGATGGGCCCAAGGGAACCGGTAAAACCACTCTGCTGGAGTCCATTACGCAAGTGCTAAGAGCAGATAACAGGAAGGTGATCCGACTTAGCGAGCAAAAAAGCGATCCCTTCAGGGCGGAAACAATGGCACTGGTTAACAGGCTCGCCAGAAATCCCTCCGTTGATCTTGAACAGGATATTTGTGAACGCTTTGCCGTTAGCCGTGCCTGGATTTCACAGAATGTACTCACTAAACAGCCCGGGAACTGCATTATCCTGATGGATCGCTGGTATCCGTCTGATGCCGCGTTTCGGCGGATGGTGCCCTTTGCAGAGATTTTGCAGCGAAACATTAAGCTCAATGTGCGAGCGCCAGATCTGCATGTCGGGGTGGTCACGGCACCTGAGATTTCATGGGAACGAGCCGCGGCACGATCGCGTGGGCTGGGGAGTACAGTGATTCACAGGCTGGAAGAGCATGTCGCTTGCACCAGAGCGTTCGAGCAGGAGATGACTAACCACGGCTGGTTTTTATGTCGCAATGAAGGAACCGTAGAAGAGGCAACGATGCAGGTCATTGCTGAAATCTATAAAACGCTTTGATGCCCTACAGTTATCCGTTTCAGGGGCTGATTCCTACTCGAAATTGCCAGTTAACAGCGCGACCTGTTCCGTTTCGCTCTCCCCTGCTCGCGCTTTATGAATACCGCTTTGCAGATCACTGGTTTCGGTCTTTGACACCAGCAAATAAAACACATAACAGTCGCGTTATCATCTCTTCTTCGAAAATTCGTGTCACCTTTGGTTGTTAACTCAAAAATCATCCACCTGAATTTTACTTGTCTGAAATCAACAATAATCAGATTACCGCTGGCACAGATATCCCGCTTTAACTTATAAAATTGCTTTATTTTTCAGATAAGGCACAGGGAATTGCGCTACGCATCGATACCATTTAATCACAATCAACTGGGCTGGCCTGCGGGTGAGCATTGTTTTACGCCGCAGCCCATGCTGCGAGAGGATATCACTGCCGACTGGGTTATCGTCGGCGCGGGGTTTTCAGGTGTTGCCTTTGCGCGACGCCTGGCTGAAATTAATCCCGACCTGAAAATTATCATCGTCGACGCGCACAGCACACGGGAAAGCGCATCGGCACGTAATTCCGGGTTTGTTATCGGTCTGCCTCATAATATTGGCAGTTCGACCGCTGAATTAAAAAAGGCCAACGCTTACCGTAACCTGCTTCAGGAAGGCATTCGTCAGCTGGAGCAGGTTATTTCTCAGCATCATCTTCAGTGCGACTGGGAACAGGTCGGTAAATATCACTGCCAGGCTGAACGTGGCAGTGATCGTATTTTAAAAGAGTACGCCAGCCAGCTCGATTTAATGGATGAGCCATGGCAGATGTCAGACAGCGAGGAGCTTTACCTTAAACTCGGCACGCGCTTTTACAGCAAAGGGATATACACACCTGGCTGTGTGCTGGTTAATCCGGCGCAGTTGATCTCCGGGCTAAACCACTATTTACCTGAAAATATTCAACGCTTCGATAATACGCCAGTGCTGGGGATTCGCTACGGCAGCATGGCTGAAGTGCTGACACCGTTTGGCATCATCAAAACGCCAAAGGTGATGCTGGCCACCAACGCATTATCGCCAGAGTTGCGGCCAGGACTTTCGCGTCAGGCAGCAATGGCGACCTTCGCCAGCATTACCGATCCGCTGACCGATGAACAACTGGCTACCCTGCCCCCCATGCAGAGCTGGGGGCTTACGCCGGTTAATGCGATTGCCGGTGCAACCTTCCGTTTTACCTCAGACCGCCGTTTCCTGATTCGCCAGCACGTGATACCCGCACTCAGCGGTCAGGTAAATGCCGCAGAGACCTGGCAGGCAACCCAGCTGCATCAGCGCTTATTTCATAAAGTCTATCCGACCCTCGGCAGCGTAAAGCTAACCCACACCTGGTCCGGCACCATCAGCGTTACGCGAAACAGCGCGCCTGAATGGGGCATGCTGAACAAATTTATCTGTACGGCGGGTGGCTGTAACGGCGCAGGTGTTTCAAAACAGACCGTAGCGGGCAGTCTGCTGGCAGATTACATGATGAAACAGGACAACCCGCATATCGCGGATATGCTGTCGCTGGGCAAGGCCAGTTTCATGCCGCCATCGCCGGCGCTGGATGTCGGCATAAAACTGTCACTGATGAAAGAGCGTTATCTGGGCCGTAAAGAGGTCTGATCCTCCTTTTGGTATGGGCGGGAAGCGGCATAGGCTGTTTGACGTTAATCCCCTGAACCCTGCGGCTCAGGTCACGAACCAGCCCGCAGGATAGTGTTCACAGATAAATTCCACGAAAACCTTAACCCTGATGCTCTGGAGATGGCGGGAAGTGTGCAGCACCCAGAGCTCAGTAAGATTTTCCTCCTCTCCCCAGCAGACAAGCTCTCCCTCTTCCAGCTGTTTGCTGACGAGGGATTGCGGAAGCATCGCCGCACCAGCACCCGCCAGAACGGCGTCCCGGAGCGTCAGAATGGATGACAGACGCATCAGAGGCTGTGGCGTAAAACATCGCTCTCCGTCCTGTACGGCCCAGAGCTCACCAGGCTGAAACGTTGACATCACAACTGCCGGTATTTCCGGCGGGTTATGCGGATCGCCTGTTGGCATGACAAGCGCGGGAAGCGCCACCAGCACCTGCTTATCACGGGCAAAACACCGGCCGACCAGCGAACTGTTTTTCTGTGGATTAATACGAATAGCAACGTCAAATTGCTCATCCACCAGATCGCTCATGCGATCTTCTGAAATAGCTTCAATCAGGATGTCAGGATAGCGTCGCTGAAACGCAGCCAGCAGGCCGCCAAGCGCCAGTTGCGAAAACAGCAGCGGTGCGGCGATACGCAGGGTGCCCGCAGGCTTTGTCCGCTCGTCGCGTGCTGATCGCGCGGCTTCATCAATCTCCTGTATTGGCCCGGCGGTGCGTGCCAGCAAACGTTCGCCAGCATCGGTGACCCGCAGTCGCTGGCCGCCCCGCTCAATCAGCCGCACACCAACCGCCTCTTCAAGTTCAGCCAGCCTGCGTGATAGCGTGGCTTTGGGCCTTCCGCTGGCGCGACTGGCAGCACCCAACCCTCCCCAGGCGGCAATCAGATGAAAATCTTTTAGCGCGTTAATATCCACAGGCTGTCTCATTTATGGAACAACTCGTCTCAATATTAGCGTCTATTCGTGGGAAATGGATCGGCTTATTGTTTGCTCACACCCACCCAGACATTATGGAATAAACATCATGACGATTCTTGTTACCGGCGCCACTGGCCGTGTTGGCCGCCACCTTGTCGATCAGCTTATCCACCGCGGTGCTGATTTCCGTGTTCTGACACGCGATCCGGCAAAAGCGGGCTTTGCGGACAATGTCGACGTTGTTAAAGGCGATCTGCTGGATATCGACGCCCTGCGCGCCGCCTTCAGCGGCATCAAAACGCTTTTTTTACTGAACGCGGTCGCTGCAGATGAATATACGCAGACAATCATCACGCTCAATATTGCCAGAGAGTGCGGCATTAAGCGTGTCGTCTACCTGTCGGTTTTTGGCGCAGACATTTCGGTTAACGTGCCGCATTTTGCCGTCAAATATGGTGCCGAGCGCATGCTGAAAGAGATGGGGTTTAGCGCTACTATTCTGCGCCCCACCTACTTCATCGATAATGAGGTGATGATCAAAGATGTGATCATCAACCACGGCGTTTACCCGATGCCGATCGGCATGACTGGCCTGGCAATGGTCGATACACGGGATATTGCTGAAGTGGCGGCAATTGAACTGATAAGGCGCGACCAGGCCAGCGAAGAATTACCGGTCGAAACGCTCAATCTCGTGGGGCCGGATACGCTCAACGGAGAAGAGGCAGCAGCAGCCTGGCAACAGCTTCTGGGCCGTCCGGTAATTTATGGAGGAGATAATCCGGATGTATTCGAAGCCAATATGGCGGAGTTTATGCCGCGCTGGATGGCGTATGAAATGCGGCTGATGGCTGAACGTTACGTCAGTGATGGGATGATTCCACAAGAGGGCGACCGGGAACGTCTGGTCACCCTGCCTGGCCGCCCACTGCATACCTATCGTGACTTTATTACCGCACTCGCCGGAGAGTAATCTGGATCTCTCAGGCTTAAGGACAAGCCTGTAGAGCAATGCTGCGCATGCTAACTATTACGATGCACCACTTTCAGTTGGGGAATTCAGCGGCTCATAGATTGTACTGAGCAGTATCAACAGGTACTGACACAATTTATTCTGTGAGTGCCTGTTCTTATCTTCGGCGACAGCTGCTCTCTGGCGTCTCAATTATCTCACGCCCCTATCTTATCCTTTTCAGCATCTTCACCGTAAAAGTGTGAACCCGACCACATAATAGAAAAGTTAACCGCACAAACTGTAGCAAAAGGTTAATTTTTACTTAACATTCACAATTATGAACCCTTTCTTTCCCAGGCACCTGTCATGCTCAGACCATCATCAAGTGAATGTTTTACAGTGGTAATTTCTATGATCATAGTCATTAGCTTCTTCTACCTGTGGTTCACAGCACATGAATTTTATTAATTATCACTAATCAATTCAGAAATAATCTGTATTGGCTCAATTTTTTCAAGGTTACGGAATACCTTTATGCCACGATTCACAATCAGTCAGCCCGTGATGCACCGCGTTACGTTTATTATATTATTCTCAATTTATATCTCGGTTTTTCTCAATCTCGCCTTTTACCGGCAGGCATATTCACTTATACCGCTAAATGAGCTTAAAAATATTCTTTTTTTGTTCTCCATGCCCCTTGTGGCTTTTAGCGTCATCAATATTGTGGTGACTATTGCCTCATTTCTCTGGCTGGACAGGATAACCATTGCACTATTTATCTTTGTCTCTGCCACGGCTCAGTACTTTATTCAGCACTATGGCATCATTCTTGACCGTTCAATGATCACCAACATGGTGGATACCACGCCAGCAGAAAGCATGGCGCTGCTGACGCCTAAGATGATAGTGGTAATATTTTTTACCGGCATTTTTATGGCTGTACTTGCCTTCTGGCCCGCGTTTAAAAAGTCGGTTCCGGTGTGGAAAGGAGTGCTTGAGCGCGCTTTAAGTCTGGTGATTTCTGTTGTGTTGATAGCCGTGATAGCCATGTTGTTTTATAAGGATTACGCCTCACTGTTTCGTAATAATCACGAGCTGGTGAAATCCCTGAGTCCGTCTAATTTTATTGCCGCCTCGCTCTCTTACTATAATCACCGCGAGCGGGCGAATCTTCCCCTGGTGAAAATAGGCGAAGATGCGCATCAACTCCCCCACATGCTGAACGGCCCTAAAAAAAACCTGACGATTCTGGTTGTGGGTGAAACGTCACGCGCCGCCAATTTTTCTCTGGGAGGTTATTCACGGCCAACCAATCCACTGCTGGCGGAAGATGACGTCGTCTATTTTCCTGACGTCTCCTCCTGTGGCACATCCACGGCGGTCTCCGTTCCCTGCATGTTTTCGAACATGCCGCGCAAGCACTACGATGATGCCCTGGCCAGTCATCAGGAGGGGCTACTGGATATTATTCAGCGTGCAGGGCTGAGTGTTTTATGGAATG
The DNA here is from genome assembly GCF_011800485.1 of Pantoea sp. EKM20T. Taxonomy (NCBI): domain Bacteria; kingdom Pseudomonadati; phylum Pseudomonadota; class Gammaproteobacteria; order Enterobacterales; family Erwiniaceae; genus Pantoea; species Pantoea sp. EKM20T. The sequence goes on from NZ_JAALFW010000004.1 coordinate 10,167, forward strand.
AGAACGATGCGGGATGCAAAGGGGCCTGCGAAAGGATCCCTAATCAGGATATGACAGCCCTGAATCTTCCGGGAATGTGTATTAAAGGCGAGTGCTATGATGAGGTGCTTTTCCATGGTCTGGAGGAGTATATCAAACAGCTTCAGGGGAATGGTCTTATCGTGTTGCATACAATAGGCAGCCACGGGCCAACCTACAACCATCGTTACCCCCCGGCGTTCCGCAAATTCACGCCCACCTGTGAAACAAATCAGATTCAGGAGTGTTCTCAGGACCAGCTGATTAATACTTATGACAACACCATCCTGTATGCGGACTATATCGTCGACAAAGCGATTGAATTACTCAAAGCCCATCAGGACGAGTTTACGACAAGCCTGGTTTATCTTTCCGATCATGGTGAGTCGCTGGGAGAGAAAGGTGTCTATCTGCATGGCCTGCCCTATGCTATCGCGCCTGAAGCCCAGACTCGCGTGCCGCTGCTTATCTGGCTTTCGCCCGATTACCAGCAGCGTTATGCCGTGGACTACAAGTGCCTGAGCCAGCAAGCCACCACGCAAAAATATTCTCAGGACAACCTTTTCTCAACCATGCTGGGCATTACAGGTGTTCAGACCCGGGAATATGTCAGTTCTGACGATATAGTGGCGTCATGCAGAAATAAGTCGGGTCAAAAATGAGAGTGATAAAGCCCCGGAACGGGGCTTTAATCTGACAGGACGATATCTGAATAATCAGAAGGGCCGGGGGATAAACCGTTGGCCGTCGATTATCACAGTCAGGTTTGCTCAGAGATTTCTCTCACCTGAACGACACAGTGTGGCTATCTCATATTGATTAAAGCGAACCCGAGCCAAGCCTCACCGGCATCGTGATCGTGACAAGTCCAGCAAGGAATGCAAAACTCAGTGAAATATTCAGTCACCTTAGCCAGATCATCAACGCAGACAGATTATTCTTCCCAGGAAATTTAAACCGGCCAGTTTATGGCACGGTTATTTTCAATAATATCCTGATGAGAGGGCGCATCACCCAGCGTCGCGAAACTGGCATAAAGCTGTGGCAGCCGGGTCAGCCCTTCGCCCTTTCTGGCCAACGCCAGAGCTCGCAGCATTACGGGCGCTTCCCAGTCACAGCAGTAACAAGGTGTGCAGGGCTGCTGACGCCATGATTCAGCGATAGTCCCAGAGAACACAGGATCAAAACCGGTGTCGTTAATCAGTGACATGGCCGTCTGCACACCATCAGGATGATCTCCCGCTACGGCAACTGCCAGACGACCCCGACTTCCCTGCGGCTGGCCCAGATCGGCGAGCGAGTCGGCAAGGATGTTATTAAAAGCTTTAACCACAGGGTGCCCGATTTGCTCCTGAACCCATTCGCTTTCGGTCTGCCCATTATCCAGTGCAGTAATCGGTGCATCGCGCAGGCCAGGATAGTAGTTGCTGGTGTCGATCACCGGGACATGGGATGGAAGGTGATCGAAAAGCCCATCAGGCAGGCTGCTAAGTGCCGGCAGCGGAATGGAGAGAATCACGGCTTCAACGTCTGTAACCGCTCCCCTGATGTCTGTGGGTTCTGCATTAATTTCACCCGCGAAATCACGCACGCCATCAATTCCGCGTGAGTTAGCGATTTTTACCTTGTGCCCCGCTTCACTAAGCTTACGTGCCAGGGTACCACCGATATTACCTGTGCCAATTATGCCGATTTTCATATTTCGCTCCTGATTCTGTGTTGAAGTGAGATACCCTATATATTCACTGAATAAACAACAAGAACCGACAAAATAGTGGGTTACTAACCTGAAGGTAAGTATGGAAAGAGACTGGCGTTGTGATATTCCGGAGCAGCGACTGGTGTGGGCTAAGGCTACCACCGAAGCGCTGAAGATTATTGAAGGTAAATGGAAGACAATTATTATCTGTCAGCTTTTCGCCGCTAAAGGCCCGCTGCGCTTTTCCGAGCTGGAGCGCCGGATTGAGGGCGTAAATCAAAAAATGCTGATCCAGCAGCTTAAGCAACTGGAACAGGATGGCATCGTGACTCGCACGGTTTATCCCGAAGTCCCTCCGCGTGTTGAGTACTCGCTTACCGATCTGGGAAAAGCGCTTGGGCCATCAATGACTGCTCTGATTGACTGGGCCTTCCTGCGTCGTGAAACGCTGGGGCTTGATGGCGCCTGAAGCTCGCATTTCAACCTGGTTATACCGATGTGGCTGAGCGCAGGGCATGGCTGTTCAGGCCAAGACTGGCGTAACGAGAAAGAAACTCCAGCCGATGGTGGATTATGTCGTTTCTGGCTGGTCCCGATGATCCCGTAACAGCGCTTGCGGATAATTCGGAACCGGCCAGCCCGGTTACATCGCCATGTGCTGGGCGGATTTCAGATGCTGTTCTACAACAGGGGTATGCGCGTCGGCCAGCGCCTTCACATCCGGATCCTTTATCTTCGTCGCGTCACTCTTCAGCGTCGACAGCACCATCTTATGATCCATTATTCCGGCATTTTCCATATACATTTTGTCAAAGGCACCGCCGCTCTGCTTTTCCAGCTTATCGGCCATGGCCTTATGTTTAGCGTCTGGCGCAGTCGGTAATGTCACCTCTTTTTGCTTAGCAACCGCCTGAACTTTTGTCAGGGCACTGCCATGATCTTCGACCATCTTCTGTGCAAAGGTTTTAACTTCTACGCTTTGTGTTTTGTTCAGCGCAATTTTGGCGGCGGCAATTTCATTGATATTGGCCTGCGCCATATCCTTCAGTGCTTTTTCATCACCAGGGCTGAGCTTGTCACTCTTTACGGTCTGCGGTGTATTCCCGCCCTGCGGGGCGCTTGTCTGCGTCTCAGCCTGTACGGTGGCAGTGCTGCACAGAACGACGACGGCTGATATAGCCAGCCATCCTTTATAGCTTTTATTATTTTTCATTTTGTAATCCTGAATATTATGGGAAGACCGATATCAGAAAAGTTCTGCTCACAATTACCTGCTCCGTCTCATGAGTCGACATGGTTTCTGTCTCGCTTAAAGTACCTTACGTAGCAGAGTGATTAAGCGTTGTAGTAATGTCAGGTAATCGCAAGTATAAACAATGCATTACAGCAGCATAAAAATAACGAAAATGTATTCCGCCTCGCTTAAAGCCGAAAATTTATCTATTGTTAGCAAGGGCTTCAGCATAAAATTTATACGAAATATCAAAACATCGTACAGCTTTTCTTTGATTGGTTTGAGATAATTCTTAAGGTTGCTATGTGGTTGTCGGCCGTTTAATGCTGGGTAATAACTAACAGGTGACATAATAATGTTAAGAGGTTGAGCTCATGTTACCTCCTTACATCGCTTTATATTTTCTGGTTCAGATTACTGAATAATATTAAGGAAAGATCACATGCTCAAATCTCGCACTTTAAAAGCCGCATTTGCGGTGGTGATATCTTGTACCGTGCTTGCTGCGCCCGTTTTCGCAAATCCGGGCAACGGCAACGGTGGTGGCGGTCAGGGTAATGGTAATAGCGGAAACCCGGGTAATAACGGCAAAAGCGGAGAGCACGGAAACAAGGGGCATGGTAATGCGGGTCCGAAAGAAAAACATGGAAATCGTAAGAACGCAGGACGACCCGATCACGTCGAGTCAGATATCAACTACTCTCTTGCACGTAAACTTGCCGTCAATTATGGCCTTGTCGGCTATCAGTCTTTGCCGCCAGGAATAGCTAAAAAAGTTGCGCATGGTAAACCTTTGCCTCCGGGTATCGCCAAAAAAAGTTTGCCAGCATCAATGCTAAATGAGCTGCCCTATTACCCTGGTTACGAATGGCGAGCTGTCGGAGATAATCTTGTGCTGATAGCCCTGAGCACCGCTGTCGTGACCGCCGTAATTAATGGGGTTTTCGATTAACCTTCAAAACTTTTTCGAATGGGTTAACTTTCCTGGTGGAGCGCCAGTAACACGCTTAAATGCTTTTCTGAAGGCGCTCCGACTCATATCCCAGCGCGGCAGAAACGCCTGAAATCGTTTCGCCTGAATTTTGCAGATGATTGCTGGCGAGCGGCATCCTCCATTGCGTCAGATATTCTATGGGCGTAATTCCAACCGTCTGACCAAAATGTTTTGCAAATGCAGCGCGGGACATCCCTGTCTGTGATGCCAGCATATTTTACGTCGGACATGTCATCGCAGCGCCCGTCTCCGGTGTAAAGTGCCTGACAGGCAGATTGCCACTCATGCTTTATGCACTCTGTGACAGGCTCCGTTGGTCCCGTTGATCGGGAATGCGCGCAATCACCTTGATTTCAAAATCAAATCCCGCCAGCCACGTCACACCCACCGCTGTCCAGTTAGGATAAGGAGGCTGCGGAAAAACGCGCTGCTTTATCTGCATGATGGTTTCGAACTGATGCTCCGGATCGGTGTGAAACGTGGTGACATCGATCAGATCGTCAAAGGTACACCCTGCCGCAGCGAGCGTGGCTGCCAGATTCTCAAATGCCCGTTCTATCTGAGCAGCAAAATCAGGCTCCGGCGTGCCGTCGGCACGGCTGCCCACCTGACCCGAGACAAACAGCAGATCGCCTGAGCGGATAGCCGCTGAATAACCATGCTGCTCATAGAGAGCGTGACGATTGGCAGGAAAAATGGGTTCGCGGGTGATCATAGAATTTCCTCAATAGCCTTTAAGGGATTGCAGGATGCAGCGCACACGAGTTTGATTTAATATACGCGGCGTATGTCACATTAATCACACATACGTCGCGTATGTCAATTAATATACCTCGCGTATGTGAAAGGAGAGTGTATGGCCGTTAAACGTCGCGCTGAAACAATGGAAGAGAACCGGGCAAAACTGATTGCAGCAGCACGCAAAGCCTTTGCCGAAAAAGGCTTTGCCGCTGCGTCAATGGATGAACTGACGGCCAGCGTAGGTCTGACACGCGGGGCGCTCTACCACAATTTTGGTGACAAAAAGGGGCTGCTTGCGGCGGTCGTCGCACAGGTTGATGGCGAAATGGCGCAGCAGGCTAAAGCGGCAGCGTCTGGGGTGAGCGATGCGTGGGAGAAGCTGGTGGCTGAAGGCATCGCCTACATCCGCATGGCAATGGATGCCGAAGTGCAACGCATTGTGCTGCGCGATGGCCCGGCTTTTCTGGGAGATCCTTCCCAATGGCCCAGCCAGAACAGCTGCCTGGAAGCCACGCGTGAAACGATTACCCGTCTTATCGACAGCGGGATAATGAAGCCGGTCGACGCCGATGCCGCCGCTCATCTGCTGAACAGCGCGGCGCTGAATGCCGCACTGTGGGTCGCTTCCAGCAGCGAGCCGGAAAAGGCGCTGCCAAAGATGATCGACGTGTTCACACAACTGGCAGGCGGCTTGCGCCATAGTGCGATTTAACCCTGAATGCTCACTGCTGCTTTCACTGATAGCCCTGAAGCTCTGAGTGCTGACGCCTGCATCTCTTTCAGGCGCGGTGTCGTTTTAATTCAGTGTGACAGCGGAATCAGGCCGCTCTCCTGATAGGTCGCAATCAGGTTATCAAAAATGGTTATATCCTGGCGCGTGCGGGCTATTAACTGCGCGCCAGCAACTGCGGTGTAAATTGCCAGCGCACGCTGCGCATTTTTCTCCGCGTTATCGGGCGACTTTTCGCAAAGGACCTCTGTCAGCCACTCGACGTTCGCATCGACAAAACACTGAACCTCACGCTTCACTTCCTCGGGCAGATCTTCAGATTCCGCCGCCATAAAGCTGGAGAGACAGAGCCGGTTGGCATCTTCAAGCGACTTGCGGAAAATCTGCGGATAGCGCTGCAACGCTTCATCCGGTGAGGCACTTTGCTCGCGTATAGTCTTTAAATCCTCAGCCGTATCCTGCCAGTATCGGCTGGCAACCGCGGCTCCCAGATTGGCCTTACTGGCGAAGTGATAATAGATACTGGCATTCTTGATGCCTACCTCGTCAGCGATGCTGCGAAAATTAATCCCGTTATAGCCATGATTCTGGGCAGCACTTTTTGCTGCGGCCAGAATGGCTTCACGCGCGTTCAGGCTCATAACTCAGTTTTCCTTCAGGAGGTGGAGACGCATTATAAGGGGAAAATATTTACCTGCCAACTGGTAGACAGGGATTGACAGGAGAAAAGTTCGGCATCACAATCCACCTACCAATTGACAGGTAGGTAATTCAATCATGACTGATATCCACAATGCATCTGCAGTTCCGTCACTCCCCACGATGAAGATTTATGACTGGTATGATGGCCCTTATCCTGCACGGGTCAGGATTGCCCTGGCGGAAAAGGGATTACTTTCTGAGGTCGAATTTATTCCGGTCAACCTGTGGAAAGGTGAGCATAAAAAACCTGAATTTTTAGCGATCAATTATTCAGGAACACTGCCGGTTCTAGCGCTGAATGACGGAACGCTGATCGCTGAATGCACCGCCATTACGCAATATCTCGATGTGCTGGATGAGAATCCGGTTCTGACTGGCGTCACGCCGGCAGAAAAAGGCGTTATCCATATGATGACCAAACGGGCTGAGATCGAATTTCTTGATGCGGTCAGCGTCTATTTCCATCATGCCACAGCAGGACTGGGGCCGGAGGTGGAGCTCTTTCAGAATCCGGAATGGGGTGCGAAGATGCGTGAAAAGGCCATCAGAGGGATGCACTACTTTGACGGCGTTTTACGCTCACAACCTTATGTCGCGGGCAATACATTTTCGATGGCGGATATCGCCGTAACCGGCGGAATGATTTTCGCGGCTTTGGTGAATCTTGCTGTTCCTGACGAGTGTCGCGCCCTGAAAGCGTGGTATGCAAAAATCCAGAGCCGCCCCAGCTATCAGCAATGGCAGGCAATGGTTGAAGCGGGCCGCCCTGCTGCTGCTGCATCGTCTCAGGACCGGGCGTAAGATCGCGCTGATCGTTCTGGATAACGTGGTCTGGCGGCTATTAAAAAAACCCCGGGAAATCTTCCGGGGTTTTGTCATCTCAAAACATGAAATTTCCGCGCGTCAGCCTTATCAGAATGCCGCTTCAGCCTGCATTGCGCTCAAAGTGGCTATTTACAAAGGCGCGGCAGCGTGGCGAGATCGGATCGAGAAACACCTGCTCCGGTGAACCGGACTCCTCAATCATGCCCTGGTGCAGAAACACCGCTTTGTTCGACACGTCACGCGCAAAGCCCATTTCATGGGTGACGATAATCATGGTACGTCCCTCTTCCGCCAGACTGCGGATCACCCGCAATACTTCGCCCACCAGCTCCGGATCCAGCGCTGAAGTTGGCTCATCGAACAGTATCGCTTTTGGCTGCTGCGCCAGCGCCCGTGCAATCGCCACGCGCTGCTGCTGTCCGCCGGAAAGCTGCGACGGCCAGGCGTCGCGTTTTGCATAGAGTCCCACTCTATGGAGCAGCGCTTCTGCTTCTTCAATCGCCTCTTTATGGCTGCGCTTCTGCACATGAACCGGCGCTTCAATGATGTTCTGCATCACCGTTTTATGCGGCCACAGGTTGAAGCTCTGAAATACAAAGCCGAGCTGCATTCGCATCAGCTTGATGCGACGGCGCTGCTCGCGGCTCAGTTTTTCGTCGGCGTTATCCAGGGTGACGTTCACCTCGCCTACCGCAATTTCGCCTGCCTGCGGCACTTCAAGAAACGGAATGCAGCGTAACAGCGTACTTTTTCCCGACCCACTGGCACCAATCAGCGATATCACATCGCCATCCTGCGCGGTCAGGCTGATGTCGTGCAGCACTTCGTGTCCCGCATAACTCTTTCTGAGATGGCTCAGCATAATGGTAGGGGCGGTCATGAGCGTGCTCCAAAATAGTAAGGTGATAAGCGTCGTTCCAGCATCGATACGCCTTTGCTGACCAGCATGGTGAGTATCAGGTAGATCACCGCCGCGCTCAGGAACACCTCCAGCGCCCGGAAAGTGGAAGAGACTATCGAGTCGGCAATGCCGGTCATCTCCATCAGGCTGATAGTGCTGACCAGCGACGTTGCTTTGATCATCGAGATGATCTCATTGCTGTAGGCCGGCAATGCCTGTCGAATCGCAATCGGTAAGGTGATGCGGGTAAAGATCTTATACGACGACATGCCTGAGACTTTAGCGGCTTCCAGCGACTGCTGACTGACGGCACGCAGCCCGCCGCGCAGGATCTCCGAGGTATAGGCGGCATCATTGAGAATCAGCGCCAGTAAGCCGCACCAGTAGGGATCGCGCAGCAGCGGCCAGAACAAGCTTTCCCGCACCGCCGGTAAACTGCCCAGGCCGTAATAGACCATAAAGATCTGGATCAGCAGTGGCGTACCGCGAAACAGCCAGACGTAGAAGCGACAGAAAACGCTGCCGACACGCGTCATGCGCAGCAGGTTAAGCAGCAGCGCCAGCACGCCGCCGCCAAAGAGTGAGAGCAACGCCAGGTTGATGGTCAGCGGCAATCCTTTCAGCAGCGCCAGCAGCGTCTGCTGTAAAAATATGATATCCACGTGGTCTCCTTACCCCTTCACGCGCTGTTGACCGCGCATCGCAAACTTTTCCACGTAGCGGAAAACCATATCGGAACAGGTGGTGATAATCAGGTAGATCACCGCACCCACGCTGTAGAAGAAAAAGGACATCTGGGTGGAGTTGGCTGCGGTGGAGACCTGGTTCATCGTTTCCACCAGTCCGGTTACCGAGACCAGCGCCGACTCTTTGATCACCGATTGCCACTGGTTGCCCATGCCGGGCAGCGCAGTGCGTAACGCCTGCGGCATGATAATGCGGCGAAACATCATCAGCCGTCCCATGCCGGTCACGGTCGCCGCTTCCAGCGTTCCGCCGGGAATGGCGTAGAAAGCGCCACGGAATACCCCGCTCTGATAGGCACCGGAGATCAGCCCGATGGCAATCGCGCCCGCCACAAAGCCGTTCACATCGAAGGGTCCCTGGAAGCCCAGCGCGGTGCCCACGGTGGAGACCACCTGTCGTCCACCGAAGTAGAAGAGGTAGATCACCAGCAGTTCCGGCACGCCGCGAAACAGAGTGATGTAGCCTGCCGCCAGTCGCTGCTGCCAGCGTGAACCGGCAATCTGCATCCAGCAGAGCACGCTGCCCAGCAACGCACCCAGTAGCCAGGCGCAGAGTGACACGCTGACGGTGACGGCGGCGGCGTTAAGCAGCACGCCACCCCAGCCCTCATCCCCGAAGCCCAGTATCTGCCAGTCAATATTCATCAGCATCAGCGGTTACGCTTTCGGCGCGACATCTTCGCCAAACCATTTGATCGACAGTTTGCTCAGCGTCCCATCTTTGATCATGGAGTCCAGCGCCTGATTCAGCACCTGCTGCAGCTCACTGTTGCCTTTACGCAGACCAATCGCCGAGCCTGCGCCCAGCACGCCACCGGAGAAGCCATAGCCGCTGCTGCTGATCGCCTCAGTATGTTTTTTCACAAAGGCGTTGAGGTTGGTACGAGACGCCATGACAGCATCCACCCGGCCATTCATCAGGTCGGCAAAGGTTTCAGGACCCGCCTGATAGGTGCGGATAGTGGCAACATCGCCCAGGTATTTTTGCAGGAAATCCGCCTGAATGGTGGCGACCTGCACCGCGATGGTTTTCCCTTTGAAGGTGGTTTTCAGATCGTCTATCGCTTTTTTCATGCCGGCGTCATCATCCGCCGTTACAATCGTGCCGCTGCCTGGCAGCGTGGCCAGCGGGCTTTTTTTCGCAGTCACAAAGCTGGAGACGCTCACGGTGTACTGATGGGTAAAATCGATCGCTTCAGCACGTTTTGGCGTTACGGTCACCGCATCGATCACCGCATCATATTTACCGTCGATAAGACCCGGGATCATGCCCGACCATTTCTGGGCGATGATTTCATATTTGAAGCCAGCACGTTTAGCCAGCTCCGCCACCATATCCGGCTCATAGCCGACGATTTTGCCGCTCGGGGTGGTCTGGTTGAACGGAGGATAAGCCGCTTCAGTCGCAAACTTCAGGGTGCCGAAATCTTTCGCCTGGCTGAACGCGGAAGTGGCGAGCAGCGCCACGGTCAGAGAAGCCGTGAACAGGCGGTTAAGCATCATCATATAAACCTCATTTATTTATTATTAAGAGAGTAAATCAATTGCAAGGCGGGTCAGCGCCTGCGTCCCGGCGGTAATGCTGCGTTCGTCCGGCTGATAGTCGGAGTTATGCAGGTGATCGTCACGGCCCGGCGTGGCCGATCCAATATGAATCTGGCAGCCCGGTACCCGTTCCGTGAACAGTGAAAAATCTTCGGCACCAAAGCTGGCGCTGGGCTGCGCGATGATGGGCTTATCAAACTGATGCGACAGAATCTGTTCCAGTGAATCGATCAGGCGATCGTCATTCATCAGAGGCGGCACGCCACGCTGGAAGTTAACCTCCACCCGTACGTTTTGCGCCAGCGCCACCCCTTCGCACATCCGTTTAAACGAGGTTTCCATAGCAGCGCGTACTTCCGGCGACTTAGTACGGATGGTGCCCTGAAACAGGCAGCTATCGGGAATGATATTGTGGGTGGTACCACCCTGAATGTGCCCGATGGTCAATACGGCGGAGTGAGCGGGATCGCGTTCACGCGAGATGAGGGTCTGTAGCTGGCTGATGAGATGCACGGTCGCGATGATAGGATCGGTGCCCATGTGAGGACGTGCCGCGTGGGTCGATACGCCATGCACCGTAACGTCGAATTCATCGCTGGAGGCAGTGCTGGCCCCGCGCGTCAGGGCGACTTCCCCCGCAGCCAGTTCAGGCTTGTTATGCAGGGTCACGGCCCAGTCGATGCCATCTGCCGCGCCGTCCGCGATCATCGCCTCAGCGCCACTTTCTGGCGTCTCCTCCGCGGGCTGGAATATCAGCCGGACCCGGCCTTTGAGCTGCTGACGATAGTGCGGCAGGATCGTTGCGACACCCAGCATCGTTGCGGTGTGAATATCATGCCCACAGGCGTGCATTTTTCCGGGATAGCGGCTGGCAAACGGTAAACCGGTCTGCTCATGGATCGGCAACGCGTCCATGTCGGCGCGCAACAGCAGCGTCTTACCCGGCTCTGCGCCGTCGATATCCACCACAACACCGCTGCGGCCAACGCCGGTGCGGGGATTGAGTCCCAGCGCCTGCAGATACTCTGTGACCAGACTGGCGGTGCGCAGCGTATCAAAGCCTAGTTCCGGATGCGCATGGATATCACGTCGAATCGCCACTAACTGCGATTCAAGTTCATTAACTCTGGCTTTTATTTCCCCGGCCAGTCGTGCTTTTTCCTGATTCATAGCAGCCCCGGCAATATGCGATCGGCACTCTGTTGCCGACCGCTATTTTAATCTCATCCTGATGGCGGACGTTGATGACCGTTTATTTATTCACAGCACGCGACAGAAAGCAACGCGCAACAGCCTGCTCTACATACTTAAAAATCAATAAGATAGTGTTATTTATTGGAAACCTGTATGAGATAACAGCGGATCAGCAATAATATTAATAATCCGCCACACGACATTACTTTCACTACTGTCACTGAGGTGATATTTCGCTTTTATCCGGAGAGGGAATAAAGAAGTCTGCCAGTATTTCCGCTAATTTCTCGGGTTGTTCGTCGGGAATAAAATGACCGCAGTTGAGAACAGTTTCACTGCTTACCTGATGCGCTACGGTGCGCAGCGGGGTGGCCATATCGGGTATCGATCCCTGGTCGGCACTGACAGCCAGCAGCGGTAAAGCCAGTTTGCCTTTTAACGCGCGCTGTCGATTCTGCTCTGCCGACTGTGCGAAAGCGCGGTAAAAAGCCAGTCCGGCCCGCAGGGCCCCGGGCTGCTGAAAAACGCGCAAATATTCATGACGGGCCGCCGCATCTATGCGATGTGGATTGGCTGACTTACGGTTAAAAAACCAGTCGAGGTAGATCGCCTCTCTGCCAGTGATCAGCGCTTCCGGTAAATCATCCACACAGTGAAATCCAAAATGCCAGGTTTTCCAGGCGCTATCACCCACCATTGGCATTAAGTCAGGCAGCGTGATACCGGGAATACCGCCATCCAGCAGCGCGAGACGGCTAACCTTTTCGGGATGGCCTGCCGCCAGTGACCAGGCGACCCACGCCCCGATATCATGCCCGGCCAGATGAAAGCGTTTGATACCCAGCTGGTTCAGCAGCGCCAGTATGCGCTCTGCCACGCTGTCAGTGTCGTAACCACTGGCTGGAAAGTCAGAATCACCCTGCCCTGGCAGGTCGGGTGCGATCACATGAAAGCGGCTGGCAAGCAAGGGAATAACCTCCCGCCAGGCATAACTGCTTTGCGGGAAACCCGCGAGCAAAACCACAGCCTCAGCGTGTTCACTGCCTGCGCTGAGGTAGTGTAGCCGCTGCGAGTCAATGTTAATAAAATGGTGCTGGTAGAGTGGATATACGTGCATAAAACCTCCGGACAATAAGGAAACGATCACTTCCTTAATGAGTAAAAAATTTAGTCGAGTAACTTCAGCGCCAGGGGGATGATGCTGGCATCGGGCCGGGTCGCAGCAACTTTACCGGCGACCCGCATCCCCAGAATAATGCAAAGCATTAGCGAAGCGGTGGCGTCTCTGTCCAGTGCAGGATTGACCGAACCATCCTGCTGACCCAGGCTGATTATCTGCTGCAGATTCTGCTGGTTGCGTATCAGCGCCGCGCTGACGGCTCCGGCAAGTTCCTCATCCAGAGTTTGCAGCTCCACGGCGCTGACAGCCACCAGACAGCCGCGCTCACCTTCGACATCGCGCACTGAATCCACATAAAAATTGAGTAGCGCCGCCAGTTGCTCACGGCCATTTTCACATTGCGCCAGCCGCGCGGCTAAACTGCTGTTGCGCATTGAGAGATAGCGAGCAAAGACGTTTGCAAACAGCGTGCGCTTGTCGGTAAAAGCTTTATAGATGCTGCCGGTAGTGAGCTGCATAGCATGGCCCAAATCGCCGATCGAAGTGGCGTGATAGCCCTTTTGCCGGAATACCAGCATTGCGCTGTCCAGTGCCGCATCGGTATCAAACGCCCGCGGTCGTCCCCGCTCTTTATAACGGTTATCGTTCATCACAAACACCATTAGAGAATGATCATTTCCTTAAAGATAGACTGATTTGTCCCGCAATGAAAATCTTTCTCCCTGCAGCTAAACAATGCATCAAGACGCTGATACGCATTTCATAACCTTTATCCAGACCCTTCCCCCCCTCTGACCTGACGCAAGGCACTGAAGCTTAAGCCTCATCTATACTGCAGCTTATCTTTGCTGAAGGAGCCCAATCATGGGACTGAGCTGGTTTACCCTCTGGCCGCCGCTGGCACGCGTGCTGTTTATCCTCGCCTGTCTGACCATTATTCTGACCGGCCTTTATCTGGCAGCACCGCTGATCAATCAGGTCCTGCTGGCGATGTTACTGGCCATCATGCTTGATCCCCTGATTACCCGTCTGGAAAACAAACGCATACCGCGCATCGTCTCGTCACTGCTGGTGATTATGCTGATGCTGTTGATCATGGTGGTCACTATCCTCAAGTTAACCGTGCTGACGCCCGATTTAATGCAGCTCAGCCGTCAGGCGCCCGTGCTACTGGCGGCCCGGCTTGAACAGCTGACGCTGGCCTTTGCCCGGCTTGATATCGGTATGACGCCCGACCAGTTGCTGACCTTTCTGGATGCGGGTGCGATAGTGCGCATCGTCACCGCGTTTCTGACGCAAATCCCTGGCGTCATCTCATGGTGGATCATGGTGTTCCTGATGCTGCTGTTTATGCTCTATGAGATGCCGCTGCTGAAAGCTGCACTGCAACAGCGGGTAAAGGGAAAACATCAGGCCTTTTATCTGGCGCTGCAGGAGGGAATTCAAAGCGTGATTGTGTATGCCAGAGTGAAAACGCTGACCAGTATTCTGGGCGGGTTAATCGTGGGCGTCGGCGCGCATCTGATCGGGCTGAAGTTTGCCTTTTTCTGGGGCGTACTGATGTTCATCTTTAATTACGTGCCGGTGCTTGGCTCCTTTCTGGCCGCGATTCCGCCGGTGATCCAGAGTTACATCATGTTTGATTTACAGATCGCGCTGGCGGTAGCAGGATTCTTTGTGGTGCTGAACCTCTGTCTGAGTTCGGTGATCGAACCATTGCTGATTGGTAAACGACTCAACCTGGCGCTAACCACGCAGCTGCTGGCGTTTCTGTTCTGGCAGGCGTTACTGGGGATTACGGGCGGGATACTGGCTATTCCACTGACCTATCTGATTAAAAAGGTCCTGCTTGCGAGCTATCCGCAGCAGGACCCGGAGGCAGAATTAACTCAGTGATGGCGTCTTCACCCGCCATGCGCGGGTGAGGCGTTTTTCGATCTCAACTATGATGAAGATCGCGATGCTGACAATCAGCGAAATCAGCCAGTAGTTGATCGGCAGTGGACGGGTACCAAACAGTGTGTTCATTAATGGCACATAAATAATGATCGCCTGAAGGACAATCAGTACCAGCGTCACCAGCCAGATACCGCGATTTTTTAGCAGACCGCGATCCAGTGAGAAGCCATCCGAGTTACGGCAGTTAAGCATGTAGGCCCACTGCGCAGTCACCAGCATCTGCAGCAGCACGGTACGGATAAACTCGGCACTGTAGCCACGCGGTTGCAGCCAGGCTTCCAGCACAAAGGCACTGATTGAAATTAGCAGACCGACAAACACCACGCGCCAGATGGCGTAAGCGTCCATCACATGCGCTTTGACATTGCGCGGCGGCCGGCGCATCGCATTCGCTTCAGCAGGCTCGAACGCCAGACCAAACGACAGCGTGGCGGATGTTGCCATGTTCATCCACAGAATCTGTACCGGGGTTAACGGGAGCAGATTGCCCATCAGAATCGCGATAATAATCAGCAGACCCTGTGCCAGGTTGGTGGGCATGATAAACAGGATGGTTTTCTTGAGGTTGTCGTAAACCCGACGTCCCTCTTTGACTGCCGCAGCGATGGTGGCAAAGTTATCGTCGGCCAGAATCATATCGGCCGCCTCTTTTGTCACCTCGGTGCCTTTGATACCCATCGCAATACCGACGTTGGCCTGTTTCAGCGCCGGAGCATCATTGACGCCGTCGCCGGTCATGCCGACGATCTCGCCGCTCGCTTCCAGCGCTTTCACCAGACGCAGTTTGTGTTCCGGGCTGGTGCGGGCAAAAATGTCATAGGTTTTTGCCGCGTCCGCCAGTTCGGCGTCACTCATGTGTTCAAGCTGGTAGCCAGTGATAGCAGCCTGGCTGTTGCCGATTCCCAGCATCTGACCAATCGCCATCGCGGTTTCCTGATGGTCGCCGGTGATCATTTTGACGCGAATGCCCGCTTTCTGGCACTCGTCAATGGCGGCAATCGCCTCGGGACGTGGGGGATCCATCATACAGGCCAGACCCAGCAGCACCATGTCACTTCTCAGATCGGCATGATCCAGCGCGGTAACGGGTGCAGAGGTTCTCTTCCAGGCGGCGGCAACGGTGCGCAGCCCTTCGCTGGCGTAGGTGGTGATGGCGGCATCCCAGTACGCACGGTCTATCGGCTCTGCACCCTCCGGCGTTTGCTGCTGTTGACACAGCGTCAGCAGCACGTCTGGCGCACCGGTCAGCAGCACATAAGATTCGCCGTTGGCAACACAGCTGACCGACATATATTTATAGAGGGAATCGAACGGCAGCTTGCTCACCACCTCAACCGGCTGAGGTGTCGTCTGGCCCTTCGCCGCCAGCACCTTCAGCGCGCCTTCAGTCGGGCCGCCAACAATCGTCCAGTGACCCTGACTTTCCTGACGCAGCTGGCTTTCATTACAGGTGTTTACCGCATGCAGGAACTGCTGAAACAGCGGATCCTGTGCCGCAGAGAGTCCACTTGCGTCGCCCTGCTCAGCAACAATCTCCCCTTTGGGTTCATAGCTGTTTCCGCTGACGCGCCAGCGGCTCTTCGCCAGCACCACCGCTTTCACCGTCATCTCATTCATGGTGAGCGTGCCGGTTTTATCGGAGCAGATCACCGACATCGCGCCCAGGGTTTCAACAGTCGGCAGCTTACGGATAATCGCCTGGGTGCGCGCCATCGACTGCACGCCCAGCGACAGGATGATAGAGATAATGGCAGGCAGACCTTCCGGAACCGCAGCAACCGCCAGGCTGATGACAGACAGCGACAGCTCGCCCAGTGGAATGTCACGCAGCAGATAGCCGAAGATAAACAGGGCGACCATCATCAGCAGGATGATGAAAAAGATCGCTTTACCAAGTTTGTCGATCTGCACCAGCAGCGGGGTTTTAACCTCTTTTATGCCACTGATCATTTCGTTGATATGGCCCAGCTCAGTATCACCGCCGCTGGCGATCACCACGCCTGCGGCGGTGCCGGAACTGACGGTAGTGCCTGAAAAAGCCAGGTTGAGACGGTCGCCCAGCGACTTTTCACCGCTCAGCGTATCGGTGTTCTTCGACACCACCGTCGACTCCCCGGTGAGGATTGCCTCTTCAACCCGCAGATTATTGACCTCAAACAGTCGCAAATCAGCCGGGATTTTGTCGCCGGGGCGTAACATCACCACGTCACCAACCACAATATCGCGCGTCGCGACCGTGACCTGTTTGTCATCCCGCACCAGCATCGCTTCACTGGCGAGCATGTTCTGAATACTTTTCAGTGACTTCTCGGCATTATTCTCCTGAATAAAGCCGATCAGGGCGTTAATGACGGCCACGCCGATAATGACAAAGGTATCGACCCAGTGACCCATTATCGCGGTGATCACCGCCGCGGCCAGCAGAATATAGATCAGCACATCTTTAAAATGCGCGATGAATTTGAGCAGAGCCGATTTCTCAGCTTTTTGCGGAAGGGCATTGGGACCATGTTTCTGCAGGCGTTCCTGCGCAGTGGCGGTGGATAATCCTGCTGAGGAGCTCTGCAGTTCGGAGAATATCTCTGCCACACTACGCTGATACCAGGGGCGCTCAGATAAAGCTAACGCTTTATCCTGCTTATCATTATTTAGCATATATAAACCTCGTGCCATTTAGCGATGAAATAAAGGCGCAATTAAAAGACATGCATTTTGCAGGCAGCCCCTCCTGCAGGTAATGACCGATATCATATTTACGTAAGAAACGTCTGACGAATAACATAAAATGGCTAAATTAAATCTAACCTATATTATGAGAATGACAACGTTGTTTTTGTTTAGCTAAGGTTTAAGTATGCTGATGCAGTGTGCATCGGTTTATACTCTGGCTCGCAAAAGGAAACTCTGATGAAAAAACAGAGCATTATCATGCTTTGCGGTTTCGTTATTCTCGCGGTCGCCGCAACGACTCTGGTGGGCTTACTGACCTGGCTGGTGGTCTCTCAGATGGCGGCGTAAGCCGATTCAGGCGAAGCAGCCCTGCCGCTTCGTTAAACTTATATGACGAAGATTAAAAATAAGTTTATCCCGGTCGCGATAAGCATCAGGGTTTATTACGCCTTAATGCTTATCAAACCGCAGTTTAAAAGCTGATGTTAAGGCGAAGAAAATGATTAAACGCAAGGTTATCCTCATTTTGCTCTGTTGTTTTTTTATGACAGCGTGCGATGAAAAAAAAGAAACGGATGCTCCCCCGCCCCGCGTAATTAAAGTTTTCACCCTTGAGTCGGACATCGCTCAAAATATCCGGGTATTTCCTGCGCGTATTCAGGCGGGTGATAATACCGATCTTGCGTTTAAACGGGCAGGCCAGCTGGTACAGCTTGATATTCGTGACGGGACGCCCGTGAAAGCGGGACAGCTTCTCGCTACCCTGAATGATGCAGATGCGAAACTACGGGTACGCGACCGCCAGACTGCACTGCAACTGGCGGAGCGACAATTTCAGCGCTTCAATACGCTGGCCCAGCGCAGCGCCGTTTCAAAGTCTGAAATGGATGTGCAGCGTGCTAATCGCGATGCCGCCGCGACTGCGCTGAAAATCGCACAGGAGGAGTTACAGTTTCTTAGCCTTCGCGTGCCGTTTGATGGCGTGATTGCAAGGGTACAGGCGCGTAATCATCAAGTCGTGGCCGCCGGACAGCCCATTGCGCTGCTGACCCGTGCCGATTTGCTCGACGTCATCTTTACGCTGCCCGAAACCCTCTTCACCAGCCTCGATATCCAGAATATTGACTATCAGCCTGAGGTGCAGTTTAACGCCCTGCCAGGCCGCTTTTTCACCGCACAATATAAAGAGCATACCAGCCAGACGGATGCCGCCACGCTGACCTATCAGGTGGTGCTGACCATGCCGCGTCCGGCTGATCTCCCTGGCGTTGCCGGCCTCAGCGGCTCGGTTCGCGTCAGGCTGCATAACCTGCCAAATGCCCCTGCCCAGCCGCGTCTGGTCGTGCCTGCGGCGGCGGTGTTCAATCCCGATCGCAGCCCCACCAATCAGCCGCACGTCTGGCTGGTTGAGCAGGATGGCGAGGCGCTGCGCATCAAAGATCGACCTGTCGAAGTGGGTCGTCTCACCGCCCAGGGCATTGAAATCATCAGCGGGCTGAAGCCGGGCGAACGTATCGTTGCCGCCGGTGTGGGTGAGTTGCGTGACGGTGAAGCGGTGCGCATCTGGCAGCGCGAGCGGGGGTTATAATGCGTATTCAGGAGCATTTTCTTGATAAACCCATTCGTATCTGGATGGTCATTCTGCTGCTGGGCGTGGGCGGAATCTATGCGCTGCTCAACATTGGCCGCCTCGAAGATCCGCTGTTTACCATTAAGTCTGCGGTTATTGTCACCCACTATCCCGGCGCGTCCGCACAGCAGGTTGAAGAGGAGGTAACGCTGCCGCTGGAGAATGCGCTGCAGCGCCTGCCGTCGCTGGACAATGTCACGTCCATTTCTGGCAATGGCCTGTCGCAGATTACCGTTAATATTCATACCCGCTATCTGGCCGATCAGCTGCCGCAAATCTGGGATGAGTTACGTCGTCGGGTCGGCGATGCGGCCCGGCAGTTCCCGCCTGGCGTTCAGGCCCCGCTGGTTAACGATGATTTCGGCGATGTTTACGGTTACTTCTTCGTCATTCACGGTAAAGACTTTACGAACAGCGAACTGCGCAACTACGCCGATCAGCTGCGGCGCGATCTGGTGCTGGTGCCGGGTGTGGCTAAAGTTGCAGTAGCGGGCGTCGAGCAGGAGGAGATCCGCATCGCTCTCTCCGCCAGCAAAATGACCGCCTATGGTATGACGCCGCAGCGCGTCGCCGATCTGCTGAGCCGGAATAACAGCGTTGCCAGTGCCGGAACGCTGCGGGTCGACAGCGAATCGATCCGTTTTCATCCCACCGGCGAACTGCAGACGCTGGACGATCTGGCTAATCTGCCGATTCTGCCCGCTGGCAACCCACAGAACGTGCATCTGCGCGATATCGCCACCCTGACGCGTGGCGTTACCGACAATCCCGCCAATATCTACTTTGCAGACGGTGAAGCGGCTCTGGCTATCGGCATTTCGTTCGCGCCCGGCGTCAATGTGATTGATGTTGGCGACGCGCTTTCCGCCCGAATGGCGCACTACCAGCAGGATACGCCCGCCGGTATCAGTCTGAAGGTGTTCTATAACCAGGCCCATGAGGTGAAACAGTCGGTTGATGGCTTTATCCTCAACTTCCTGATGGCGCTGGCGATTGTGGTGGGAACGCTGCTGCTGTTTATGGGCCTGCGCAGCGGCATGGTGATTGCCGCCTCGCTGGCGCTTAACGTGCTTGGCACACTCCTGATCATGTACCTGTTTAAACTTGAGCTGCAGCGGGTGTCGCTGGGCGCGCTGATTATTTCGCTCAGCATGCTGGTGGACAATGCCATTGTGGTGGTCGAAGGGGTCAAAATCGATCACCAGCGCGGTCACCCTTTACAGCAAGCCATTGCCCGTATGGTACGGCGCACTGCCCTGCCGCTGCTGGGTGCCACGGTGATTGCGATTCTCGCCTTTGCGCCGATTGGCCTATCGCAGGATTCGACCGGCGAATATTGTAAATCGCTGTTCCAGGTGCTGCTGATTTCACTGATGCTGAGCTGGGTCACGGCGCTGACCTTAACGCCGGTGTTTATCAACTGGAGTGAGAAGCGCCGCAGCACGGCTCAGCCTGAGCAAACCGAACCCTCCACGCCTTATCAGGGCATCGTATTCCGGCTCTATCGTCAGGCGCTGGGCGGCCTGCTGCGTTTCCGCCTGACCACGCTGACGGTAATGGTGGCACTGCTGGCTCTGTCGCTGTATGGCTTTACCCTGGTGAAGCAGAACTTTTTCCCCTCCTCCAGCACGCCGGTCTTTTTCACCGATCTCTGGCTGCCCTATGGCACCGATATTCATTACACCGCGAATACGGCGGCGGATATTGCCCGGTTCATTAATCAGGATCCTGAGGTCGCAGCCACGGTCACGACGGTGGGCCAGGGCGCTCTGCGCTTTACCCTGACCTATGACGCGGCACGGCAGTACAGCAACTTCGCCCAGATTATGGTGCGGGTTAAGGATGGCCGACAGCTTGATGCGCTGGCGCTGAAAACCGAGGCGTATATTGAGCAGAACTTCCCACAGGTGAATCAGCGCATCAAACGTATCCAGTTTGGCAGCGCCAGTGACAGCGCCATTGCCCTGCGGGTGATCGGCCCCGATCCCGAAGTGCTGCGCCACATCGCCAGCCAGCTGGATGCCATTTTCCTGGCGGATGGCTCAACGTTTCCGGTGCGCAATGACTGGCAGGAGCGCAGCAAAGTGATCCGCCCGGTCTATTCGGCGCTGCGTGGTCAGGAACTGGGTATCGATAAACATGACATCGATCAGGCGCTGAGAATGAATTTCAGCGGTGACGCGGTGGGCATTTTCCGTGACGGTTCGCGGCTGATGCCGGTGATGCTCTATCCGGCTGATGAAGAGCGGCAGAGTGTCGATCACATCGAGAATATTCAGCTGTGGAGTGCGGCCCTGCAGCACTTTGTGCCCCTGAGCAATGTGATTTCTGACTTCCGGCTGGAGTGGGAGAATCCGCTGATTATGCGTCGCGATCGTACGCGCGTGCTGACGGTGCAGACCGATCCCGATCCCGCTTCAGGGTTAACCTCCGCACAAGTGGTGGCGCGGGTTCAGCCACAGATCGACCAGCTTAAACTCCCGGCGGGCTACCGGCTTGAATGGGGAGGTGAGCTGGAAAGTTCACGTGAAGCGCAGAGCGGGCTGCTGAGTTCGCTGCCGGTGGGATTCCTGGCGATGTTCATCATTACCGTGCTGATGTTTAACTCGCTGCGCGACGCCGTCGCTATCTGGATCACCGTGCCGCTGGCGCTGATTGGCGTCACCTGTGGCTTTTTGTTCACCGGTATTCCGTTTGGCTTTATGGCGCTGATTGGGCTGCTGAGCCTGTCGGGCATGCTGATCCGTAACGGGATCGTGCTGATTGAGGAGATCAGGCTGTTCCGGCAGGAGAAATCGCTGCAGCTGGCGATTATTGATGCGGCGACCTCACGTCTGCGTCCTATTCTGCTGACCGCCTTCACCACGGTGCTGGGCCTGCTGCCGCTGCTGCGCGACGTCTTTTTCCAGAGCATGGCGGTGGTCATTATTTTTGGCCTCGGGTTCGCGACAGTATTGACCCTGCTGGTGCTGCCGGTCATCTATCGTTGCTTCCATGGTCGGGAGGCGCACGGTGAATAAGAGCGGACTGGCAATGCTGAAGACGCTGGCCTGTATCACCGCCGTCTCGTTTTTCACGCTTTACCAGAGCTACGACAGCTACCATTACGACATTAATCTGACGCTGAACGTGCTGAGTTTTGTTTCGACGATCGCCACGCCGCTCTATTTTCTGCTCAGCGGTTATATCGACGCCGGTGAGCTGCATACACCCGCGTGGCAGCTCGGCAAAATTCGCCGCATTCTGCTGATTTTTATCTTCTGGTTCAGCTTTTTCTGGTTTGCCGGGATGCATCATAAGGGCTATCTGATTCAGCCGTGGTTTGTAATTGCGCTGATTGTGATTTACGTGTCGCATCCGCTGATTGACCGACTCATTCAGCGGCCTGGGCTGATGGCATCGGGGATTTTACTGCTGCTGGTGTTAGCTTTTGCCTATGACCTGCTCGCCAGTCTCTACCCGGGCCAGCGAGCCTTTTCGCTGCTGCCGCAATACCGAATCTGGACCTGGGTGCTCTACTACCTCACGGGTCGGCTGATGGCCGCGCCGCGCGTGATGCAGTTGCTGACATCACCCAGAGTGATAAAGATCAGCCTGCTGCTGCTGCCCGCGGTTTATCTCTTTACCTGGCTGTATGAGCGTCATTACTTTCTTGCGCGCTTTCTGGCGACCCATAACGATGTGGTGCTGACGGGCTCGCAGGTTTATCTGCTGGTGGTGCTGATTGTGATCAGCATTAACGCCATTCGCCTGCCGGAAAAAGTCCAGTGGCTGACGCCGTTTCTGACGACCCTGGGGAAGACCATGACCGGCGTCTATATCCTGCACTATCTGATTTTTGGCCTGCTGGCGGCGGCAATCCGCATCCAGACTCTGGGCGATAAACTGCTGGTCATCGCCCTGACGTTAATCTTCTCAATGGCGCTGTCACTGCTGCTGTTGCGCATCCCCGGCGTCAGTAAGCTAATCAGCCTGTAGTCGCAGGGCGGCTCGTTCGGTTGCCGCACGACGAGTGGCAAGAAACTCAGCCATTTTCGCCCGCGCCTGCTCCACTTCCTGTGGCGATGCGGTATGCGGCGAACCGCTGGTAAACGGCGGTTCAGGATCATATTCCATCTGCAGCTGAACCGATTTCGCCACCGCGTCACCCGCAATTTCTGCCACCAGCGTCAGGGCAAAATCGATGCCAGAGGTCACGCCTGCGCCGCTGATACGATTGCGGTCGCGCACCACCCGTTGACTAACCGGCTCCGCGCCCAGTAGGGCCAGCTGATCGATGGAGCTCCAGTGCGAGGTCGCACGATATCCCTTTAGCAATCCGGCGGCCCCCAGCACCAGCGAACCGGTACAGACCGACGTAACCCACTTCGCCTGATCGGCCTGCTGGCGAAGGAAATTCAGCGTGATGTCATCCGACATCAGGGCGATCTGTCCTGGCCCGCCAGGCACACAGATCACATCCAGTGGCGGACAATCTGCAAACGTAGTGGTCGGCAATATCGACAGGCCGCGATCGGAACGCACCGGCTGAAGATCTTTCCAGATGAGATGGCATTCGACACCAGGCGTGCGCGCAAACACCTCCCACGGGCCGGTCAAGTCGAGCTGAGTGACATCAGGGAACAGCAAAAGACCAATCTGTAGCGGACGATTCATGCGTGAACTCCGGGCAGGTGATGAAACGCCATCATGCCGCGATGCCCGGTCAGATATCAATCCCGGCTACCGGAAACTATTTCCAGCGTATCCACCAGCGATGAGGGTAATATCTGGCCGTGACTCTGACCGGCATAACGCGTCAGAATCAGTCTGGCACCGCTCGGGCGCAGGATGTCGGTAAGCGCGCGCTCTTCCTGCTGAAGATCGTCAGAGTGGCCGGTTCGGCGTTCGGTGATGCCATCGCCCTCCATCAGATAGAGCGACAAATGTTTTAGCGGTCCGGCGTCGGCGCGTCGGGCCAGGGTAAGAATGCGCTGATGATTCCAGCTCAGCGAGGGAGCGGCCGCAAAATAATGGCTGAACCAGGCGGCATGAAAGAAGGTGTCCAGCACGAACAGTCCGCCGTAGGAGTGACCCCAGAGCGCACGCCGCTGCGGATTACTGGGCGCAAGGCGTTCTGCCCACGGGACAATTGTGTTCAGCAGCAGCTGACGAAACTGATGGCTGCCTCCGCCTTTGCGGCCATGAGGCTGAGTGACCAGAGTATCAGGCGCATCATTGGGTGGGGTGTAGTCGTAATTACGCGCCAGCACATCAAAGGGCAAATGGGTGTCGTAACCCACCGCGACCAGCACTGGCGGCGTGCCGCTGCTCAGCTTTTTAAGCAGAGGTTCTGTCAAATGTGCCATCGCCGCATTGCCATCCAGTAGCCAGAGCACCGGATAGCCGCCTGGCGGCGCATCGCTTTTGGGGATAGCAAGCCACACCCGATACTGCCGTTCCCCATCCTGTGAGACAAACTTTTTACTCTGGAAGCGATACCAGGCGGAGCCTGTGTCGGCGATGTTCTTGCCCAGCGGACGCATATCGGGTCGGGCAATGGCCGGAACGGCGGTTAAACCGGCTGTCATCACGGTCAGCAGCATCAGGAGGAAACAGGTACGGATAGTGTTCATTCAGCAATCCCTGCAAGGTTATCGGGCTAATCACGCCTGAGAGAGTGCCATCCTGACAAATTTTCACCGCGATAACATCCCCGCTTTTGCCGGGGTTAATGACATCCTCAGGGCACGCCGAGAAAACGCAACAGCGCCGTCATCGCCGCCGCCCCCAGAATAATCATAATCAGCGGCGCACGACGCCACGCCAGCAACAGGGCAAAGCCTACGCCCGCCACCCGTGCCACACCGGCAAAATGCTGGCCTTCAAACAGCGTGGTGGTGGCCGCTACCGCCAGCAGCAATATCGTGGCGGCGTCGGAGAGCATCTGCTGGGTGCGCTCGCTGATCGGCAGACGGTTTCCCAGCCTGACGCCTGCAAACCGCATCAGATAGGTTCCGGCAGCCAGCAGGGCAATCCCGGCGATAATCATTCCCTGATGTGTCATTTGCGCGATCTCCATGTCAGCAGGCCCAGCAGTGAAAACAGCACCGGCATGCCCGCCGGAACCAGTGGCGTCGCCAGCAAGGAGAGCAGCGCGCCGACGGTCGCGGGGATCCGGGTGCGTCGCTGGCGCAGCGCCGGGAAGATCAGAGCAATCAGGATCGCCGGAAACACCGCATCCAGTCCGATCACCGAGACATCAGGAATAAACTGCCCGATTGCTGCCCCGATCATGACGCTGACCGGCCATATCAAGCCGATACCGATACCGCACAGCCAGTAAGCACTGCGGCGCTGCGCCAGTTGCGGCTGAGAGATCCCAAACACCACACTTTCATCGTTCATGATGTGACAGCCCAGCCAGCCTGACGGACCCTGCCCCACCAGATCCTTGACCGCGATGCCAAACGGCAAATGACGTGCGTTTACCAGCAGGCCCGCTGCGGCGGCGGTAAATGGACTGCCGCCACCGGCCACAATGCCGATAAACAGGAACTCCGACGCCCCCGCCAGCACCAGCGTTGAGAGCGCCAGCGGCACCCAGAGCGGAAACCCGTCGGCCGACGCCAGCGAGCCATAGGATAAACCAACAATTCCATCAGCCAGGCAGACCAGAAAAATCGCTTTGATCACCCCTTTGTCCAGCAACTGCATTTGCGGAAAAAGCATCACTCTGTCTCATAATGAACATATAATCCGATATAATGAACACCGCGAAAGCGTTTTACAAGATGAACGTTATGTTCGATATAAAAAACATTCAGGTTATCAGGAGTGCGTTTGAATACCCCTATCAGCATTATTGCCAATGCCTTAGTACGTGAACGTCAGCGAGCCGGTCTTTCACTGGCTGAAGTGGCGCGCCGCGCAGGGATCGCCAAATCTACGCTGTCACAGCTGGAAGCGGGTAATGGCAATCCGGGCATTGAAACCCTGTGGTCGCTTTGCGTAACACTGAACATTCCATTTTCACGTCTGCTGGAGCCGGATGCGCGTCGTCTGCAGGTGATTCGGCGTGGAGAGGGCCTGACGGTTACCGCCGATCTTGCCGATTATCAGGCCGTTTTGCTGGCCTCCTGCCCGCCCGGCGTTCGGCGTGATATCTATCTGCTGGAAGTTCAGCCCGGCAGCGAACGCATTTCCCAGCCCCATATCCCCAATACCATTGAGCATATTATTATCGCTAAAGGGCGTGCGCTGGTGGGCCCGGTCGACAGTGCGGTGGAGCTGGATGTGGGGGATTACATTACCTATCCGGGCGATGAGCTGCATATCTTTCGGGCGCTGGAAGCCGATACGATGGCGCTGCTGGTGATTGAGCACAGCTGATCACTGTTTAGTGAGCTTCTGCAGGGTTTCTGCGGGCGTGAGGTGAGTGATTAGCTGCACCTCACTGCTCAGCCTGATCTCCGGATAGTGCTCGCGCATCCCTTCCAGCAGCACCTCATCAGGCCATTCCTCCTGTTTCCCCTGTGTCGCGGCGACTTCGCTTAAGCGCAGCGTGTCGACCTGCGTCACCCACACGATTACCGCGTCCGTTTCATCGTGCTGATTCACCAGTCTCAGCGGACCCGTGGTGATATCGCCCTCCTGCCAGCGAATCGTCGAGGTTTTCTCTCCGGACCTGACGGCTGGCATCAGACGCGGGACAAGCGTGAGTTGTTGCATTTCCACTCCCTTTTAACGCTCATTGGTACCCACAACAAAAACACAAATCCGGATTGAAAACAAACTCATTAATGTTATGTTATAACGTATCTATAATCCCGTTCTTACAGGTAACACCATGACACTCTCTGCTCTGACATCCGACGATCCCCGTCTGCCGGTTGCCGTTCTCTCCGGCTTTCTCGGTGCCGGTAAAACTACCCTGCTTAATCATATTCTGAACAACCGCGAAGGACGGCGGATCGCGGTGATCGTCAATGATATGTCTGAAATTAATATTGACGCTGCGCTGGTGCGCGATGGCGGCGCGCAGCTCTCCCGCACCGATGAAAAGCTGGTCGAAATGAGTAACGGCTGCATCTGCTGCACGTTGCGTGAAGATCTGCTGCTAGAGGTAAAACGTCTGGCTCAGGCCGGGCGTTTCGATCACCTGGTGATTGAGTCTACCGGCATTTCTGAACCGTTGCCGGTTGCCGAAACCTTTACGTTTGAAGATGAAGCGGGTGAAAGTCTGTCAGCCTATGCCCGGCTGGACAGTATGATCACCGTGGTCGATGGCTTTAACTTCCTGCGCGATTATCGTTCAGCCGATGATCTGCAGTCACGTGGCGAATCGCTGGGCGCGCAGGATGAGCGCTCAGTGGTTGATCTGCTGGTGGATCAGATTGAGTTTTGTGATTTGCTGGTGCTGAACAAAACGGACCTGCTCAGCCCGGCGCAGCTGCACCAGTTGAAGGGCATGCTGCAGGCGCTTAATCCGCACGCGCTTATTGTGAACAGCGAGTTTGGGCAGGTTCCGCTGGACTGCCTGCTGAATACCGGCCGGTTTGATTTTGACCGGGCAGCGCAGGCACCCGGCTGGCTGCAGACCCTGCGCGGTGAGCATCAGCCGGAATCGGAGGAGTATGGCATTCGTAACTTTGTCTATCGCGCCCGTCGTCCGTTCCATCCGCAGCGTTTCTGGCATGCAGTAAACCACCAGCTTGACGGCGTTATCCGCTCTAAAGGCTACTTCTGGCTGGCCAGTCGGCCGGAATATGCCGCAATGTGGTCGCAGGCGGGCGCGGTGGCACGTCAGGGTTATGCCGGGCGCTGGTGGGTCAGCGTGCCGCGAACTGAATGGCCACAGGATGCAGATTCACTCAACTTTATCGCTGAACAGTGGCAGGAAGGTACCGGCGATGCGCGCCAGGAACTGGTCTTTATCGGCATTGAGATGGACGAGAAGAGCGTCCGTGCCGCGCTGGATCATGCGCTGCTGACACCACAGGAGATGGCTGCGGGGCCTGAACAGTGGATCACCCTGGCCGATCCGGTGCCCGCATGGTTCGATGAAACCACCGCCTGACGCTGCGGTTGACGTACTTCTTTGACTTCGCAATAGTAAACGAACCGGCGGGTAGCAGTTTTCCACTAATCCCTGTTCAGGAGAGACCAGATATGCCACAACGTATTGCCGTAATCGGTGCAGGCGTGCTGGGTTTAGCCGTCGCGCAGTCATTTTCGCGACGGGGCGCACAGGTCACCGTCTTCGATAAAAACTATCCTGGCAGCGGAACCAGTCAGATCAGCTATGCCTGGGTCAATGCCAACGGCAAAGAACCCACCAGCTACCATGATCTTAATGCCCATGCGATAGACGAGCATAAGCGCTGGCAGGCCAGCCATCCTGCATCGCCCCGATGGCTGCTGGAAACCGGCACGCTGGAGTGGGCAGCCGATGAATCATCCCTGCGCCAGCTGGCGCAGCGCGCAGCAAAGCTTACGACGCTCGATTACCCCGTAGAGAAACGTAGCCGCGCCGCACTTCTGGGTGCAATGCCCGAGTTGCGGCTCGATCCCCGCGTTCAGCACGCCTGGTCTTTCCCGTCGGAGTGTCTGCTTTATCCGAGCCTGTTTATCGCCTCTCTGCTGGCAGAGCTGCGTACCAGTGGCGGGCAGCTGGTCTGCAACAATGAAGTGACGACGCTGACTGAATCGGCGCAGGATGTCCATCTTACGCTGGCCAGTGGGGATGAATGGCGCGGCGATCAGCTGGTGCTGGCGACCGGCCGCTGGGCACCGGAACTGATAAGCCAGTGCGGGCTTGAACTGGCGATGACCGATGCGAACCGCGCCGATCCTGTTGCCTGCAGTTTTCTGGCGCAGACGCAGCCTCTGCCGATCCCACTTAAATGCAATCTGATTACCCCGGAACTGAATGTGCGGCCGGATGGTGGCGGCCGCCTGATGCTGCAGGCGCTGGATCTGGATCAGCATGCCGATCCGGCGCGGCCGGTCTCGCCGGATGGACTGATTGGCAAAGAGATGCTGCGTCGATTGCGGCGGCTGTTTAGAAATACGGAAGGCGCGAGAATTGAGCGGATTGAAACAGGACAGCGGTCGCGTCCGGCAGATGGCTTGCCGGCATTAGGCTACATCAGCGAGTCAGCACGCGTTTATCTGATGGTAAGCCATAGCGGCATGACACTTGCCCCATTGCTGGGCAGGCTGGTGGCTGAGGAGATGCTGAGCGGCACAGCGTCACCAATGCTGAGTGCGTTTGCACCGCATCGGTTGCTGAGTCCGCTCAGTGCAGTCGCTAAAACAGCGCCCGCTTATCTTCCGTCGGCACAGTAAACACTAGCGACGATTCTTCCACACGGTCTGCACGTTACAGAATTCGTGCACACCAAAGTGCGACAGCTCACGGCCGTAGCCGCTTTTCTTCACACCACCGATGGTAACGCGCGGATCGGACGCGCCGTTGCCATTAATAAACACAGCACCGACTTCCAGCTGGAGCGCCAGACGATCGGCAATCTCTTCATTACCGCTCCAGACGGTGGCGCTGAGGCCAAATTCGCTGTCGTTGGCGATCTCCAGCGCATGTTGTGGATCCCTTGCGACCGCAATAGCGGCTACCGGGCCAAACAGCTCCTGCCTGAACGCGGTCATGTCGCTGGTGACATCAGCGAGAATGGTCGGCGCGTAGTAGTTACCCTGCCCTGCCACTTTCTCGCCGCCCAGTACCAGACGTGCACCTTCACGCAGCGTGGCCTTTACCTGTCCATCCAGTTCGTCACGCAGATCGGCGCGTGCCATCGGGCCCAGGAAGGTATTTTCATCCAGCGGATCGCCCATGGTGAGTGCCTGGACCGCGGCAGTGAAGCGTTTTTCAAATTCTTCAGCGATCGGAGCTTCCAAAATAAAGCGTTTGGCAGCCATACACACCTGTCCGGTATTCTGGAAACGTCCAATAACGGCTGATTTAACCGCTTCATCAAGATCGGCATCCGCCAGCACGATAAAGGGATCGGATCCACCCAGCTCCAGCACGGTTTTCTTAAGTGCTGCGCCCGCCTGTGCGGCGATCGCGGCGCCAGCCCGGACACTTCCGGTAACGGCAACGGCGGCAATACGGTCATCTTTGATGGCTACGGAGACACCATCATTGTCAACGTTGATCAGGTTAAAGCCGCCAGCAGGCAGATCGGTTGCCCTGAACAGCTCAGCCATCAGTGTGGCGCTTCCCATGACGTTAGGCGCGTGTTTGAGCAGATAGGTGTTGCCTGCCAGCAACATACTCACTGCGCCCCGCAGAACCTGCCACAAGGGGAAATTCCATGGCATTACAGCCAGGATCACCCCGATGGGACGGAATCGCTGCCACGCATCGGCAATCTGCGTAGGCTGATCGGCCAGCATTGCAGGGCCATGTTCCGCATACCAGTCGCATAAGTTAGCGCATTTCAGAACTTCAGCGCGTGCCTGTGCAATGGGTTTACCCATCTCCAGGGTGATCATGCGGGAAAGATCCTGCTCACGCAGACGGATCTGTTCGCCAAGCTGACGCAATACGCGAATGCGGTCCGTCATGGTGCTGCGTTTCCATGCTGCAAAAGCAGATGCGCTTTCAGTCAGTGTCTGTTCCAGCTCTGCACTGTTCTGCAAAGGATAGCGTGCCAGAATTTCACCAGTTGTAGGGTTACGTGATAAGGCATGTTCAGTCATGGTGCCGTTTTCCTCATTCTGTCAGTGATGGAGAGACAATACGCGCTGTAGTTGATGATGAAAAATGAATAATAGTGAGGAAGTTGTTTATTTATTGAGAATGAAGGCTGCTGTAGCTGATTAGCCTGTCAGGCAGTGGGCAGATTGCGGGCCAGTTTTTGCTGATGGTCAGCACATTTGAAAAAGATGTTACGCCTTAAGTTTTCCACTTATACAGTGACCAGATCCTAATAAACGATCCTTAATAGATCATATAGAGATCCTAAGAGATCCCCGATCGTCGCAGGCCGCATCCCACAAGGGCTGAAAGGGTGATCGCGTTCACTATAATCAGTAAAGTGTTCACTGTAATCAGTACTTTATTCACTGTACCAGGTAGAATGTTCACTGTAAACAGTGCTAATGTTCACTGTAGTCAGAAAACGATCCCTTTCATCCACAGAATGAAGATCTTACGCCATGGCAGATAAAGACAACGAAAACAAAGCGTTACTTGAACCTTTTCTGTCAGTGACAAAAAACAGTGGTGAAGTTATTCAGCTTCATCCCAACAAGAATAATACCGTTCAGCCTGTCGCTTTAATGCGCCTTGGGTTGTTCGTGCCGACGCTGAAATCTACTGCACGCGGTAAATCCGGTGCTATGGCATCAACGGATGCGACGAAAGAACTGAAGAATCTGACGCTGGTGAAAGCGGAAGGCTACGAAAAGATTACCATTACCGGCGCGCGGCTGGATATGGATAACGATTTCAAAACCTGGGCGGGTATTATTCAATCTTTTTCCCGCTATCCGACCAAGGGCGATACCGTCACGCTGCCGTTTATCGACTTTGTGAAGATGTGTGGCATTCCCTCTGCCAACTCTTCAGCCGCCCTGCGTAAGCGTCTTGATGCCTCTCTGCGCCGCATAGCGACCAATACACTCTCCTTTGAAGGTAACGGTAAGGCGTATCATACCCACCTTGTTCAGTCTGCTTATTACGATCGCGAAAAAGATATTGTGCGCATCCAGGCCGACCCCAAGCTGTTCGAACTCTATAACTTCGACCATAAGGTCCTGCTTCAGCTCCGTGCAATATCCCGTCTGAAGCGTAAAGAGTCTGCGCAGGCGCTTTACACCTTCCTGGAGAGCCTGCCAACCAATCCGGCGCCTATCTCGCTTGCACGCCTGCGTATGCGCCTGAACCTCGGCTCTAAGACCACCACGCAGAACCATGTCGTGCGGCGCGCGATGGAGCAGCTGAAAGAGATCGGTTATCTGGATTACTCAGAAGTGAAGCGTGGCCGCTCAGTCTTTTTTATTATCCACAGCCGTACGCCTAAGCTTGATGGCATCAGTAATCTGGAGAGCATCGATTCGCTGGATGAGATCGAGTTTGATGATTAACTCCTCATGTTCACTGTAATCAGTATTCCTGCGTGGCAGTGTCACTTTCTGCGTTACCGGTGACATTGCGCCATCCACTCTTCATTCACTGTAATCAGTACTCCCCAGGGATTCACTGTGATCAGTAACGTTCACTGTAATCAGTAACCGGGCCGCCGTGCAAAAGTGTGTTCAGACCCTACCCCCCTTCAATGCGCCTGATAACAAGGGCTTATAAGTAAGTTAGTGCTTACTCTCATATTGGTTAGCACTCAATTATACTGTGTTTACTGATTACAGTGAATGCCCTTACTTCGGTTGGCTAAGCCTCTCTCTGCTGATTACAGTGAATCCTTTTTACTGACTACAGTGAATGCCTTTGCTCTGCCCTGTTCTCAAAGAGCATTACTGGCTGGCCAGCAAATCAGGGCTGGATGCGGTTTACCATGAGGGGTCTGCTCAGCGTGATTCACATGATACGTATGACCTGAATGACACACGTAACCATAGAGAACAGCGTGACACTGTTACTGATTACAGTGAATGTTTGCTGATGGGCGCTACCCTCGCCTCACCATTGAATCTCTTTAACGGCTTTCCGAATCGCTACTGATTACAGTGAATGTTGTTGTCAGATGCCCGGTCTGAGGCGAGTCATAACTGCCATGGCGGGATGCTAATCTTGTACTGATTGCAGTGAACGTTCTGCTGATTACAGTGAATGTTTGCTGCGGTGTACCTGAAGGCATCGTGCATTCTACTGATTACAGTGAACGTTAAAGTGAACCTGCTGACGGCATTGCTGATGTATACGATACGGGGCTGGTGCATGACTGGCTGAAGGGCGACAGAAGAAGCCGTTGCTCGCAAGGTCTGGTCACTTCATGACTCACGACCACGTCGGCACACACTGATGCAGAACAGAATCGCCTCTGTCTACTTACTGCTATCTACTGACTCATATTACGACCCCGTCGGCACGCCCTGATTCAGAACAGAATCGCTTCTGTCTACTTACTGCTGACTACTGACTACAGTGAATGTTTGCGCGGTTGTTCTCCTTCTAATGCCTCTTCTGTTTGTGATGTTACTGACTATAGTGAATGTTTACTGCTTTCTGGATTTACTGATTACAGTGAACGTTTATGGGCTTTACGCTTCTGTATCGCAGACCAGAGTCGGTTGTGACGTTGCCGGTGTATATTCCCTCTCCAGATTCCGATGCTTTTATCATCCGCTGAGGATTTTTCAACCCATCCTTACTGACTACAGTGAACGTTTACTCTGCCCTGCTCCCTCTTCTGGCTCCTGATCGGCAAGTTTACTGATTACAGTGAACGTTGCTCTTCACAGAGCTGAACACGTAAAACGCTACTGACTATAGTGAATGTTGAAGTGATGCAGTGGCAAAGATCAGCACAGCAACCTGCAGTCACTGCCTGAAATCCATTTATCAATGTATCCATCGCTCTTTCGCCTGCTCCTTAACGTCACCGAAAGAGACACAAGCTTTACTGACTACAGTGAACGTTTGATCTCAAGGTTCGTCTTCTGTGTTCTCTCCTTTCCCGCTCAATGTACCCGGTTTGGCTGATGATTTTTTAAACCTGTTTGCTCACTACAGTGAATGTTCTGCTGATTACAGTGAATGCTTACCGCAATTAACCTGCAAAATATATTCGGCCAGACGAAATAATGTGATGAAACTCACCAAAAACCCGTGTGGTTACATAAAAACGGAGATTATGTTGAGAAGATAATTTATTGCCTCACGTGCAGGATTTCTGTATAAAGTCATAAATCCTACATGTTTGGAGCAACTATGGCTAATGATGACAAGCAGGTGATGAAGGTTGCGCAGCGTTCAGAACGCATGCTGCTAAGCCTCACCGAGCAAATTCAGGCGCAAAAGCAGGAACTGCATGAAAATACCTACTATCAGGTCTATGCCAAAGCGGCGCTGGCAAAGTTGCCCAAACTGACCCGAGCCAGTGTGGATTACGCAGTCAATGAGATGGAAGAAAGCGGTTATCAATTTGATAAACGCGCGGCCGGTTCTTCCGTTAAATATGCTATGTCGATTCAGAATATTATCGATATCTATCATCATCGTGGCGTGCCGAAGTATCGCGATCGCCACAGTGAAGCCTATACCCTATTTGTTGGTAATCTGAAGGGCGGCGTCTCCAAAACGGTTTCTACCGTCTCGCTGGCACATGCGCTACGTGCACATCCCCATCTTCTTTTTGAAGATTTGCGCATCCTGGTTATCGACCTTGATCCGCAGTCCTCAGCAACCATGTTTCTGAACCACGAGCGCTCCGTCGGGCTGGTGGAAGCGACTGCGGCTCAGGCAATGCTGCAGAATGTCTCACGAGATGAGCTGGTCAACGAGTTTATCGTTCCGTCGATCATTCCGGGTGTGGATGTGCTGCCTGCATCGATTGATGACGCCTTTATCGCCTCAAGCTGGGATCAGCTTTGTGCTGAGCATCTTCCGCAACAGAACGTTCACGCCGTGTTGTATGACAACGTTATTGCCAAACTGAAAAAAGATTATGACTTCATCTTTATCGATAGCGGCCCGCATCTTGATGCTTTCCTGAAGAATGCGATTGCAGCGTCTGATCTTCTGATGACTCCAGTGCCACCGGCTCAGGTAGACTTTCACTCGACACTAAAATACCTGACACGTCTTCCGGAACTGATTGCGATTATCGAAGACTCCGGCGCGACCTGTCGGCTGCAGGGCAATATTGGCTTCATGTCTAAGCTCTCCAATAAAGCGGACCATAAACTCTGTCATAGCCTGGCGAAAGAGATTTTTGGTGGCGACATGCTTGATGCTGCCCTTCCCCGCCTTGATGGTTTCGAACGTTGTGGTGAATCCTTTGATACGGTTATCTCCGCCAATCCTTCGACCTACGTCGGCAGCAGCGAAGCGTTGAAGAATGCACGATCCGCCGCAGAAGACTTTGCTAAAGCCGTCTTCGACCGTATCGAATTTATTCGCCTGAACTGAGGTTTGTATGAGCGCAAAAAGAATTACGATTGGCAGAACCTTCAGCCAGACTCCACTGGAAAATGACACGCCAGACAGCCAGCACAACCAGACATTCGTTCTGGCAACGGGCAAGCGCGCCCTGTTTCGCTTTGAACGCATTGCCGCCAGCGACGTTGAAAGCAAAACGTTCGTCACAATGGAAACCAACGGTCGCGATCAGGCAGGCCTGACACCTGATTCGCTGCGCGACATTATCCGGACCATTAAGCTGCAGCAGTTCTTTCCCGCTATTGGCGTGATGCGCGATGACCGCATCGAAATCCTGGATGGCTCACGTCGTCGTGCAGCCGCACTCTACTGCAAAACCGGCCTGGACGTGCTGATCACTGACGCGGCCATCACCGCTGATGAAGCCCGCCGACTGGCGCAGGATATTCAGACGGCACGGGAACACAATCTGCGCGAAGTGGGTATGCGTCTGTTAACGCTTAAAGATGGCGGTTTGTCGCAGAAGGAGATTGCTGAAAATCAGGGTTTGTCCCAGGCAAAAGTGACGCGTGCCCTGCAGGCCGCCAGCGTTCCGTCAGATTTGATTTCACTTTTTCCTAATCACGCTGAGCTGACCTATCCCGACTATAAAGCGTTGTTACAGGCAGCGGACAAGTTGAGTGAGTCGGGGCAAAGCGTTGAAGCTCTGATCAAATCCATTTCCAGGGAAATTGATGTGGTCTGTGCCCGTGAAGGTCTGGCCGAGGACGAGCTTAAAAATCATATCCTGCGTCTGATTCGACAGGGCAGCCAGACTCTGATCAAAGAACCGGAGAAAGATAAAACCCAGGCGACTGCACTCTGGTCTTTTGCTGATAAAGATCGCTTCGCCCGTAAAAAGGTACGCGGACGGATGTTCAGTTATGAATTTAACCGACAGTCGAAAGAGTTGCAGGAAGAGCTGGATAAAGTTATTGCGGAGACCCTGAAAAAATATCTCAACCGTTAACGTATCTGCACTCAAATCAGCCAGCGATAGACGCTGGCTTTTTTTTTCGATTTTTGTAGCAAGTCGTCGTTAAAAGAGATGGCGGACACCCAAATTTCAGGCTGAAATCGCCAGATTTTTAAGTGTGAATTCATGATTAAGCTATTGAAATATAATAAATTAATCTATTGTTTCTTGCTGAAAAACTGCATGAAATCGCCACTTCGCTGAACTCTCTCGCCAGATACCGAAGCCGCTTCCAAACCGCACAGGTCACTATAAACAGAGATAGCGGGTTTCGTCTGATGCTATCGTTGATAAATCTCATCGCCGCCAGCTCGCATCCGACGGTCAGAATATTGCAAGTAATGATTTTACGGGGCTGGTTTATTAGTGACCAATCAACCCCCCACTGAACCTCAGTAACAGCGTACCGGCTTCACACACTCCGCTAAACCCTCTGCCTGGCCTTTCTCCAAACATTAGCCCGCCAGCGATATTTCGTGATTAACTGTTTGTTTTTAATATAAAAGATGAAATAATTTCAGCCTGAAATCGCCATGCCTGCAGCTAAACGCTCCCGCGTTTCAGGTCTGAGGGCGAACGGATAAGATCAGAAAAGAGGCGTATCTTACGGGCAGTAAAGTCCTGAACAGAGAGTGAAAAAAGATACTCAGAAACTATCCCTCACTTATCCACAGAAAAAGTGGATAACTTTTTCTGCGCGATAAAATATTTTTTTTGAAGAGGTGCGATACAAGATGCAGCTTTGGCAGGGAATTCCATTAAAACCTGATCAGCGGAAAAAGATTGTCATAGTCTGTTCATAGCGGAAAGGTAGTTGCATGGCATCAGATTCACTGTATTGGGTAAAGCAGGTGAAATCGGCAGCTTATGGACGAAGAGCCCCTATCGGCCTACCTGATAAAAGACGATGGCTCACTGCACTGCTGTTTACAGTGAATTGCGAGAAATAACGTCTGTATGGCATTGAACCGGGTTATCAGTGGCTGTTATCAGCATACAGCGTAATTGCTGATGCGCAGAGAGTGCTGACCACTGCAATCAGTAATCAGACCGATGTGAAGTGACGTAATGCAATGATGATCTTCCACGGCAGCAGCGAACCTATGCAGAAGAAAACCGGGCCAGGCCCGGTTTTGATATGAATCAGGCTTCAAGCCAGGCGGTGATTTGCTTAACCATGGCATCCGTTGAGATGCCATAACGGTCATGCAGCGTCGGTAGTGCGCCTGCTGCAAGGAAAGCATCCGGCAGCGCAATCTGTTTAAAGCGCGGTGTCACATGGTTTCGCATTAACAGGCCGGCAATAGCTTCGCCTAAGCCACCGGTTATCGAATGATTTTCAGCGGTGATAACCAGCTGGTTATGATGCAGTGCTACTCACGCCTCACGCAGGATGGTCTCTTCATCCAGAGGCTTAATCATGGGTGAGTGAACCACACCGACCTCAATCCCCTGCTTCTCCAGCGCTTCAGCGGCCTCAAGCGCCCGCATGGTCATCAATCCGCTGCTGATAATAACGGCATGCTTACCGCCGCGCAGGTGCTGAGCCTTACCGTGCTGATAGCGATAGTCATATTTATCCAGCACCAGCGGAACCTTACCGCGCAGCAGGCGCAAATAGACCGGACCCTGATGTTCAGCGATAGCCGGTATCACCTGGCTAATCTCCAGTGCATCGCAGGGATCGATGATAGTCAGGTTCGGCATGCCACGGAAGATTGCCAGGTCATCAGTCGCCTGATGACTCGGTCCATAACCGGTGGTCAGGCCCGGCAGTGCGCAGGCGATTTTAACGTTCAGATTCTCTTCGGCAATGGCCATGCAGATAAAATCATAAGCGCGGCGGGAAGCAAAGACGGCATAAGTGGTGACAAAAGGCATAAAGCCTTCACGCGCCATACCTGCTGCGGCGCTCATCAGTAACTGTTCCGCCATGCCCATCTGATAAAAGCGTTTCGGAAAAGCCTCTGCGAACAGGTGCAGATCGGTATATTTACTTAAATCAGCCGTCAGCCCGACCACATCTGAGCGCTGCTCTGCCAGAGAGACCAGGGCATGTCCAAAAGGAGCTGAAACCGTGGGCTGGCCTTCAGCGGCGATCGAGGCGATCATGGCGGAAGTGGTCAGACGTTTTTTTTGCGGTTGTGAACTCATCTCAGACTCCTTGCTCAAGTGCTGTCAGGGCTTTGTCCCACTCATCGGCATCGACCCGAATAAAGTGGGTTTTCTCACGACTTTCCAGAAACGGCACACCTTTGCCCATTCGGGTATCGCAAATGATGACGCGCGGCTGGGGTTCGGGCCAGCTGCGAGCCGCATCAAAGGCGGCCTGCAAAGCAGAGATATCGTTGCCATCAACCCGCTGGGTGTACCAGCCAAAAGCCTGCCAGCGATCCACAATGGGTTCAAAAGCGAGAATCTCACTGCTATGGCCGTCAGCCTGCTGATTGTTGACGTCGATAAGGGCGATCAGGTTATCAAGTTGCCAGTGTGAGGCGGACATTGCCGCTTCCCAGGTAGAGCCTTCATTCAGTTCACCATCTGAAAGCAGGTTATAGACTCGTGCCTGCGAGCCTTTCTGCTTCAGCCCAAGACAGGCACCCACGGCAATACCTAATCCATGACCCAGTGAACCGCCGGTAATTTCCATGCCTGGGGTATAGGCAGCCATGCCGGACATCGGCAGGCGGCTCTCATCAGTCCCATAGGTTTCCCTCTCCTCTTCAGGTATCACGCCTGCTTCCAGCAGGGCGGCATAAAGGGCGATAGCGTAATGGCCAATCGACAGATAGAAGCGATCGCGGTCTTCCCACTCAGGTTGATCCGGCCGGTAATTCATGGCGTGGAAATAGCTGACAGCAAGCAAATCGGCTGCACCCAGCGCCTGACCGATATATCCCTGCCCCTGAATCTGGCCCATTAATAAGGCATGGCGGCGAATATTGGTGGCTCGTTGCTGCAATGAGAGCACGTGTGAAGCGTGACGAGAGTCAGTCATATTACCTCCTGATTAACGATTAACGTCCGCTGCCCGGATGCGCAGCACGCATAGCGCGCCACCCAGCAGGACGGCAGCAATAAAGTACATTCCGGAAGCGGGCGTACCGGTTGCGGTGGTGATGGTGCCTATCAGCCACGGTGAGAAAAAACCGGCCAGATTAGCAATGCAGTTCACGGCGGCGATGCCTGCGGCGGCAGAGACGCCACCTAACAGATTGGTCGGCAACATCCAGAACAGCGATGAGGCGGAAAGAATGCCCGCAGCGGCAATACAAAGGGAGAGCAGTGACAGGGAGACGCTATGGCTCAGCAGGGTCGCCAGCGTCAGTCCGGTGAGTCCGATCAGCATCGGAACAATCAGATGCCAGCGGCGTTCACGATAGCGATCGCCACTGCGCCCGGCCAGCAGCATAAAGATAATGGCGCAGAGGTAAGGCAGACTGGTCAGCAGCCCAATATGCAGCGGTTCACTAACGCCTGAGTTTCTCACCAGCGTCGGTAACCAGAACGTCAGGGCGTACTGACCCATCACCACACAGAAGTAGATCAGCGCCAGCAGCCACAGACGACGGTCGGCGACAAAGGCTTTTACCGTGCCATGACAGGCTTTCTGCTGATTATCCTCGTCCAGATCGGCACGCACCCGGCGTTTCTCATCTTCGTCCAGCCACTCTGCCTGTTCAACACGATCCTTCAGAACCAGCAGTACCACTAATCCCATAACAAGGGTGGGGATAGCTTCCAGCATAAACATCCACTGCCAGCCTGCCCATCCGTGAAAGCCTGCAAAGGTCGCCATAATCCAGCCTGAGAGCGGGCCGCCAATCATCCCTGAGAGTGGAATGGCGACAAACCAGAGCACGGTCATACGTGCGCGACGGTGTGATGGAAAACAGTAGGTCAGGTAGAGCAGTAAACCTGGCGCAAGACCGGCCTCGGCGACGCCGAGCAGAAAGCGCAGCAGGTAGAACTGCCATGCGGTTTCTACAAAGGCGAACAGGGCTGAGATGATGCCCCATGTGATCATAATGCGGGCAATCCAGCGGCGTGCGCCGACACGGTGCAGGATCAGGTTACTCGGCACCTCAAAGAAGAAGTAGCCGATAAAAAAGATCCCGGCACCCAGTCCATACACGGTTTCGCTGAGAGACAAATCATCCATCATCTGTAATTTAGCGAAGCCCACATTGACGCGATCAAGATAGGCGCAGAGATAACAGAGCATCAGCCAGGGCATCAGGCGCCAGGCAATTTTGCGATAGGTGATATCGCGCGCAGCAGAGGCTGCGCTCAGATTAAGCGTGGTCATGGTGTTCACTCCCGAGGTTAGCCCGCCAGGCGTGCGGGCAGGGAAGGGCGCTATTTAATGGATCAGCATGCCGCCGTTCACATCCAGCGTGATGCCG
Organism: Pantoea sp. EKM20T; assembly: GCF_011800485.1. Lineage (NCBI taxonomy): Bacteria > Pseudomonadati > Pseudomonadota > Gammaproteobacteria > Enterobacterales > Erwiniaceae > Pantoea > Pantoea sp. EKM20T. The sequence goes on from NZ_JAALFW010000004.1 coordinate 50,359, forward strand.
GTGAGATAACCGGAGAGATCGCTGGCGAGAAACAGCGCAGCGTTGGCGACGTCACTGGCGGACCCAAGGCGTCCGAGCGGAATTCCGTCGAGAATGGCGTGGCGGCGTTCATCCTGTAACAGGCCACCAGTGATGTCCGTCTGGATCAGACCGGGCGTCAGGGCATTAATGCGTATCTGGTCAGGGCCAAATTCGCGCGCCATCGCTTTAGTCAGGCCCAGAACGCCCGCTTTAGCGGCACTGTAGTGCGGGCCACCGAAAATCCCGCCGCCGCGCTGTGCTGAGACCGAGGACAGGCAGATGATGCTGCCGCCTTTCTGCTGCTGCATGGTGGGGATCACCGCCTGAGACATCAGCAGCGTGCCGCGCAGATTGACATCAAGAATACGGTTGTAATCCTCGATGCCGATTTCCAGTGTTTTAATCGGCTGAGTAATACCTGCATTGTTGACCAGCACATCAATACGGCCGAAGTGCTCAAGGACCTGGTCGATGGCACGACGAACAGAGAGGGGATCGGTCACATCGGTGGCCAGGCCGAGATGCCCCTCACCACAAGACTGTGCGCTGGCCTGGGCGGCCTGCTGATCTAAATCGAGCACTACCACGCGCGCACCATGCTGAGCAAAACAGGCGGCTGTTGCCCGGCCAATGCCGCGCTGAGAGGCGGCACCTGTAATAATCGCAACTTTATTTTCGAGTAACATTGTCCACTCCAGAAAAATAATTATTAGTGGTTCGGTATCGCTACCGGCAGGGTCACGATCAGAATTGATAAAGCGGCTAATATTGGCAATGCAAAAAAATTCATTTGATGCTGAATGAATTTGTTGGTTTGATGCAGTTAACAATTCTGCGATTTAAAAATGGGCACACATCACAAAATTCCAGTGTGGAGAGGCGGATGGAAAAGCAGTCTGATCACTTACCTTCGATTAAATCACTGCGGGTTTTTGAGCAGGTGGCCCATTTTGGTAATGTCGCGCGTGCGGCCGAGGAATTAAGTATTACGCCTTCGGCGGCCAGTCATCAGCTGGCAAAACTGGAGCGTGAATTGGGCTGTATTCTGTTTAATCGTTCGGCAAAGGGCGTAGTGCTGACGCTGTCGGGTGAGCACTACCTCAGGGAGATTGGTCCGATACTGCTGAGTCTGACGCAGGCGACTGCACGCATCAGTAACGAGAAAGCCCGCAGCAACCTCAGGATCCACTGCGCGCCCAGTTTCGGTCTGCTGTGGCTGTTGCCGCGCATCCATAAATTTCGCGACAGCTATCCCGAGTTTCAGCTCACGCTCTCCTGCTCTTACGAGAATTTATCTTTCAGCCGCGACAATATTGATATTGCGATACGCCATGGATTCCCGGACTGGAACTCATTCGAGATTAAAACGATCCGCCACGAAAGAATGTCGGTGCTGGCCTCGCCTGAGTATCTGAAAAAGCATCCTGTTAATCAGGCCGCTGAGTTAATTCATCATGCGCTGATATTATCGGAGTCGCCGCTTATTCAGTGGCCGCAGTGGTTTGCTTCTCAGCAATTACCTCAGCCAGATAAAGAGTGGTTATTTCGCTTTGATCGCTCTTATATGAGTCTTGAGGCGGCGATGTTAGGCCACGGTCTTATATTTGAAAGTGAATTGCTGGCGGAGGATTATCTGCGCAGTGGAAAACTGGTCAGAGTCTTGTCCGAACAGGAGAGTCTGCCCGTCAGCGCCCATCATCTGGTCTTCCCGCGTGGATTTGCCCAGTTTCCCCGCGTCGCGCATTTCCTGAGCTGGATCCAGCAGGAACTGAAAGTGTTAACCTAATGTTAAAATAACTTTCACGTCGTCATTATTGCGCCGGTTTATTTATCCGGTTAACTATCCCTGTTATAAAAATCGCATTGCTAAAGCTAACTTTTAAATACCGTCTACACTTCTTTACCCACTCGGTAAATATGTTCCATTTCTATTCCGTATGAAATTTAATCAAACGGATGTTTAACTTATTAATGGCAGGGATATTATGAGTACGAATACACCAGACTCTGGTGAAGCGGGCGATCACGCGCCTGCGGATACGGTACGCCAGCGCATTTTTTTAGTGGTACTGGTTGCCACTATGGGCGCGCTGGCTTTTGGTTATGACACCGGGATTATCTCGGGTGCGTTACCCTACATGACCTCACCACCCGATCAGGGTGGACTTGGACTGAACTCATTCACTGAAGGGCTGGTAGCCTCTTCGCTGGTGTTCGGTGCCGCAATCGGCTCTTTCCTGAGTGGTTTCTTCTCTGACCGGTTTGGCCGGCGTATTACCTTACGCAGCCTGGCGGTTATTTTTGTGCTGGGTTCACTGGGAACAGCGCTGGCGCCTTCTGTCAACGTCATGGTGGCAATGCGCTTCCTGCTGGGGATTGCGGTCGGCGGCGGTTCCTCTACCGTGCCGGTGTTTATCGCCGAAATTGCCGGACCGCGCCTGCGTGCGCCGCTGGTCAGCCGCAATGAGCTGATGATCGTTACCGGACAGCTCATTGCTTATGTTGCCAGTACGCTGCTGAGCTATCTGCTGCATGATGAGCACCTGTGGCGCTACATGCTGGCAATTGCCATGGTGCCGGGTCTTTTGCTGTTTATCGGCACGTTCTTCGTTCCCGCCTCTCCACACTGGCTGGTCGCGGAAGGGCGTCTGAAAGAGGCTAAAAAGATCCTGAAGTATCTGCGTGAAACGCCGCGTGAAGTGCGCCATGAGATGGCGCAGATGAAGAAGCAGGCGAGGGCGGCGGAACGTGGGCCGGATGCGAAAACCCTGATCCGTGAAAAGTGGGTGATTCGCCTGATGGTTATCGGCGTCGGGCTGGGCTTTGTCGCCCAGTTCACCGGGGTAAATGGTTTTATGTATTACACCCCGATCATCCTTAAACAGACCGGACTTGGCACCAGCGCCTCGATTGCCGCGACCATCGGTAACGGCGTGGTCTCAGTGGTGGCGGCGATTGTAGGTATCTGGGCGGTTAGTCGCTTTCCGCGCCGGACGATGCTGATTACCGGCCTGTGTCTGGTGGTCGCTTCGCAGATTATGCTGGGCAGCGTGATGACCTTTATCGCTCCCAGCCTGATGCAGAGCTACCTCGCCCTGGCCTGTATTCTGCTGTTCCTGTTCTGCATGCAGATGTGCATCTCGCCAGTCTACTGGCTGATGATGTCGGAACTGTTCCCGATGCAGTTGCGTGGCGTATTAACCGGCGGCGCTGTCTCACTACAGTGGATCTTTAACGCGATAGTCGCCTTTGGTTTTCCACCGATAATGGAATATGCCGGCAGCACCACCTTCTTCATCTTTGCCGCGATTAACGTCGGGTCGCTGATCTTCGTGATGGCGATGGTGCCAGAGACGCGGGGCAAAAGCCTGGAAGAGATTGAGTCACACATGAAAGAGAAGTTTGGTGAAAAGCCAAAAGAGGCTCAAGCCTCGTGAGTCTCCCACCGGATTCAGCCCACCGGCTGAATCCGGTTTTACCTCCTTATCGCCTTATCTTGTTACCTCCTTATCTTCTTACGAACCGTTGCACCGCATTTCCCCGTCCTTATCCTCACTAAGTACCATCAGACAACATTCACTGTAATCAGCAATTTTCCCTCGATTAATTTCCATACAGTTCTGGCGATTTCAGGCTGAAATCGCCAGAACCTGACTGAATAAGCTGTCGTTATTGTCTTCAGAAACTACCGGTTAAGCGAAGCATGACCGCTGACAAAGATTGCATCAGGCTCTGCGCTATACTCATTTTTCATCTGCTCCGCACGCTGACCGGTACGCACTATGAAAATTTCAACCACGACGGCAGTTTTTGCCGCATTGCTGACTGCTGCGCCATTGCATGCTGAAAACACACCAATCTCCTCCTGGTGGAATGGATTCACTGACGATGTTGCGCAGACCTGGAACGCGCCTCAGCATACCGATCTCTACCTGCCATTTATCAGCTGGCACGCCCGCTTTATGTACGACAAAGAAAAAACCGATAACTATAACGAGAATCCCTGGGGAGGCGGTCTGGGCATTTCCCGCTACAGCGACAGCGGCAACTGGAGCGCGCTTTATGCAATGGCTTTCAAAGACTCACACAATGAGTGGCAGCCGATTGTCGGTTATGGCTGGGAGAAGGGCTGGTATCCTGGTTCGAATCAGGACTTTCGTCTTGGCGCGGGATTAACCGCCGGTATCACTGCACGCGAAGATTTTGGTAACTATATTCCGCTACCGATTATTCTGCCGCTGTTCTCTGCCGGTTATAAGGCGCTGAATGTACAGTTCACCTATATTCCGGGCACGTACAATAATGGCAACGTGCTGTTCGCGTGGTTTCGCTATGCATTTTAATTTTTCAGGAAAGGATTTATGACCCGGAGGTGGAAAACCGTCACCCGCAGGCTCTGGCGTCTTGCGATTGTGTCTGGAGTATTGTTACTGCTGCTACTGATTATTCGAATCTATGAAGCGGAGCGCGGGCCGGAGTTACATCGCTGGCACACCTGGGTCCCGCATGAACTGACAGTGGAACAGCTTGATAATGCGACCTATGCCGACTACCTCAAGGCCGAAAATCATCTGTTCGACGAGATGAAGCAGCAGGTCAGCAACCGGCTGGATGCGGAAGATAAAACGCCACTCAACCGATACTATGCTGGCAGCATGATCTATCCGGGGCATTTCGCGCAGGACTGGAACCGTTCCTATATTCTGCAACCGACGGGCAGGCCGCGCGGTGCGGTGGTGCTGTTACATGGACTGACCGACAGTCCTTACAGTCTGCGGCATGTGGCAGAGGCTTACCGTCAGCAGGGTTATGTGGCAGTGGCGATACGGTTACCGGGTCACGGTACGGTGCCTGCGGGTCTGACCGATGTTGACTGGCAGGACTGGATGGCCGCCACACGCCTGGCGGTGCGGGAAGCGACCCGGCTGGCGGGCACGCAGACGCCGCTGCATCTGGTGGGTTTCTCGAACGGCGGGGCGCTGGCGATAAAATATGCGCTCGACAGCCTGGGCGATCACACGCTGCGTCGTCCGCAGCAATTGATTCTGTTATCGCCGATGATCGGTGTGACTCGTTTTGCCCGGTTCGCTGGTGTTGCCGGGTTGCCCTCTGTTTTCCCTGCCTTTTCGAAAACGGCCTGGCTGAATATCGTGCCGGAGTTTAATCCGTTTAAATACAACTCTTTTCCGGTTCACGCTGCCCGGCAGACCTATTTGCTAACGCAGGCGCTGCAGAAAGAGATCCTGCAATATGCGCGTAATCAGCAGCTCTCCGGTTTCCCGCCCGTGCTAACCTTTCAGTCGGTCATGGATTCCACCGTCAGTACGCCTTCGGTCATCCGCTCGCTCTATAATTATCTGCCAGTGAACGGCAGCGAACTGGTGCTGTTCGATATCAATCAGGCGGTCAGCGTCAGTCCGTTATTCCGCCACTCCTCATATACCGCGGTTAATCAGCTGTTACCTGCGGCGCGTCGGAATTACTCATCCACAGTGATCACCAATGCCTCCGCCACCTCACTGGAGATGGTGACGAAAAGCGTTCCCGCGGGAGAGATGCAGGAACGGATTCAGCCGCTGGCAATTGCCTATCCGGCGGGTCTCTACTCACTGTCGCACGTTGCGATTCCATTCCCGGCCGAGGATGGGTTATATGGCAGCGCGCCCGCGCAGAAGAATGAGTTTGGTATCAGTTTTGGGACGTTGTCACTGCGCGGCGAGAGTGCGGTGCTGATTGTCGGGCTGGACTCGATTATGCGCGCCACCTCTAACCCGTTTTATCCTTATATGATTAACCGAATCGATCACCACATCAGTTGTAGCGACAAGCCGCAACTTGCGGCCTGTCTCAGCAGTTTCTGAATCAGTACAGCATCAGGCCCGCATCGTGCGGGCCTGATGTTAAATAGCGTTCAGCATTTCCATCACATCATCCGACAGTTCCAGGCTGTCGCTGGCAAGATTCTCTTTAAGATGTTCCGGGGAAGAGGTGCCTGGAATCAGCAGAATATTTGGCGATCGCCGCAGCAGCCACGCAAGTGCGACCTGCATCGGCGTGGCATTCAGGGATGCAGCCACTTCATTAAGCTGATCCGACTGCAACGGAGAGAAGCCACCCAGCGGGAAGAACGGCACATACGCAATTCCCTGCTGCGCCAGCTGATTCACCAGCTCATCATCCTGTCGATGCGCCAGGTTATACATATTCTGCACGCAGACAATCGGCGTCATCGCCTGAGCTTCTGCGATCTGCGTGGCGGTAACGTTACTCAGGCCAATATGGCGAATCAGTCCGCGCGCCTGTAACGCCAGCAGCGCCTCCAGTTGTGGCTTCAGAGAGCCTTCTTTCGGCCTGGCCGGATGCAACATACTGCGCAGGTTCACCACTTCAATCACATCCAGCCCCAGGTTGCGCAGGTTATCTTCAACTGCCTGCTTCAGCGCCTCTGGCTCCATCGCCGCCAGCCAGCCGCCTTTGGCGTCGCGTCGGGCACCCACTTTGGTGACGATGCAGAGATCCTGCGGATAGGGATGTAGCGCCTTTTTAATCAGCTGGTTGGTTTCGTGCGGACCGTAAAAATCGCTGGTGTCGATATGATTAACGCCTGCCGCGACAGCGTCGCGCAAAACCCGGATTGCCCGGGCTTCATCTTTTACCGGGCCGAACACGCCCGGCCCGGCCAGTTGCATTGCGCCGTAGCCGATACGGTTAACTTCACGATCGCCTAACGTAAAAGTCATGGTGGTGTTTGACATGAAAACCTCCTGCGTGAATGTAGATCAATTGTAACGGTGATTCAGCTGTGCAACTATCCGGTGAAATCAGGACAGACTGTACAGGGTGATGCACAATGGCGATCGATATGGCGCTGCTGGATGCCGTCGTGGCGGTGGCAAAAGCGGGAGGGTTTAGGGAAGCGGCACGCGTCACCGGCAGCAATGCGTCACGCCTGAGCGATGCGGTACGACGGGCGGAACAACAGCTGGGCATTCGTCTGTTTCACCGCACCACCCGCACTGTGGTGTTAACCGAAGCGGGCAGGGTGCTGATGGAACGTCTGCTGCCCGCGATCAATGAAGTTAACGCCGCGCTGGATGCGGTTAATCGCTACCGTAACACCCCTGGTGGCACGCTGCGGCTGAATGTGCCGGTCAGTGCAACCCGGCTGGTGCTGCCCGCGCTGGTGCCGGAATTTTTGCAGCGTTATCCCGACATCCGGCTGGAAATTGTGGCGGAGAGCAGCGTGCAGGATGTCTTTCGTGACGGTTGTGACGCCGGGATTCGTTATGATGAGCGGCTGGAGCAGGATATGGTGGCGATGCCAATTGGCCCCAGACAGCAACAGTTCGCGCTGGCGGCTTCTCCGGCTTATCTGGCAGAACATGGCCGACCGGAACATCCGCGCGATCTGATCCATCATCGCTGTCTGCGTGGCCGTTATGCCAGCGGCCTCATGGCTGACTGGACCTTCAGCCACGAGGGCGAAGAGATCAGCGTTGAAACCAGCGGGCCGCTGGTGGTTTCGGTCGGTGGCGCAATGGATCTGGCGGTGGAGGCGGCCATCGCCGGAAGCGGCGTGATATATCTGTTTGACGAGTGGCTCAGGCCAGCCCTTGACAGCGGCAGGCTGGAACCGCTGCTGCAACCCTGGTGGCTGACTTTCTCCGGTCCGTGGCTCTATTACAACGATCGCCGCCTGATCCCCGCCCCGCTTCAGGCATTTATCGACTTTGTGCGCGAAAAAAACGGGCGCGAAAACAACTCAGCTATACCAGCTAAACCCCTGTGGCACCCGTGAAAATCCGGCATGTCGCAACGCGTTAAGCAGCGGGGACCGCGAAACCGGTTCACCATCTACCTTCTCAAGCGTGAAACTCGCGGGCTTTTCACGCTTCAGTGCCAGGCCCAGCGCCGCCACCGCGACCTGCTGCAGCGCGGGATCGTCGATGAATGTCAGCAACTCTTTGCCTCCGGGCGTCAGATAAAGCACCAGCGCGCCGCCTGCAATCACCACGCGGCCCCCCTGACGGCGGGTCGGGCGGATGCCGCTGGCGTGGAGCGGCCAGCTCAGTAACGCACCAAATGGATTCGCCGGGTCCGGTGCGGCCAGCGCCACAGCCTCTGTCGCGGTCAGCGGCTTTTCTGCCAGCTCCCGCAGCCGCTCAATGGTGTTATGGTCGGCAAACTGCGCGCCGCCCGCACCAGCGACAAACCGGCCACGCAGCAATCGTCCGGCATCTTCCATGCTGCGTAATACCGGCTGTAACGCCGGGAATCCTCCGGGGATCTGCTCCGATATCGCGCTACCACGGCTGATCACCCCATAACGGTCGAGAAGATTTTCCACCAGCGACAGGGCCAGCCGGGCAGGATCAATCTCCTGTCGGTTAATCCGCGACCAGCGACCAGCCAGCGTGTTGACCGCTGGTCGGCGTGCAGAAAGTGCGCCCGGGGTAAAACGCTGACCAAAACGGGTGCGCAGGGTACGCGCGGGACGTGAACGGGGGGCGCCTGGCGTGGTCAGCAGCCCACGCACCGCAATCCAGCTATCGGCGGTGACATAGCCTTGCCACACCAGTTGCCACAGGGCAGCATAAACGTCGGTGGTTTGCGTCTCTGCCTCGTCCATCTGTGCCATGATCTCATGAACAAACCACGAGCCACCCCGGCTAAGGGCGTCGAGAGTCGCCTGCTGAGTCGGCGTCAGAGGCTGTGTGGTGTCAATCACCGGCAGTGTTTCAGCGGCATATTCCGTGAGGTGCAGCGAGATCAACCCATCATTCTGACCCAGCGCTTTGTGTCCGTACCAGGTAACCTCGCCACTGGCTAACAGTTCATCGAGCATCGCGGGCTGATAGTCGGCTATCCTGGCGCGCAGGATTTGTGACTCCCACAGCGAGGCCGGTAGCGGCACGCCCGCAAGTTGCTCAATCACACGTAACAGCCTGCTAACCCCCTGATGCTCTTCACGCTGCGTGTTAAGCACACCGTGACGCTCCAGCAGCAGGTTGATCCAGGCGGCAGGTGGAACAGGCCGGGTTGCTTCACGTGCTGATTGCAGTGAACGTAAGCGTAACCGTTTGAAGATCTCTGTGGAAACCCACTCCGTTTCCGATGCGCCCTCTGGCGAACCCACATTGAGCAGGTTGCCCTGCTGATGAAGGGAAAGCAGCACCTCATTCACAATGGCCACACCCAGACCAAAATACGTGGCCAGCTGTCGGGCAGTGAACAGGGTATGGGTTCGGGCGTAGCGATTAATGAGATCGCGTAGCGGATCGGCCTGCGGCTCCAGAAATGTTTCGGGCAGATCGTCAGGCAGTACAACGGCCAGTGCATCGCGCAGGCGGGCTGCATCTTCAATGATCGCCCAGCGCTCTTCACCGGCAAGGGTGATCGGGATCATTCGCTGCGCGGCATCGAACTGCGTTATGGCTTCCGCGATCTGCTGGGCGTTGCCACTGAAACGTGCCGCAATACCGGCAACCGCGAGCGGGCCAAGATCGCGCAGCAGATCGATAATGCCTTCGGCGTGTTGTGCCTGATAGCGGGAATCGATGCGCTGCAGTTCCTGTTCAACCTGCTCAACGACGTCAGGTGCCAGCAAATCACGCTTGCTGGTCTGGCCGAGCAGCTCACCCAGCAGGTTACTGTCGAGCGCCAGCAGTGAGGCGCGCCGTTCTGCCAGGGGGGCGTCGCTGGCGTAAATAAACTCTGCAACATAGCCAAACAGCAGCGGCGCGGCAAAAGGGGAGGGCTGTTCGGTCGTCACCTCGACCAGCTTTACCTTTCCCTGTGCCATCTGTTCCATCAGCTGGTGCAGGGCAGGCAGATCGTAGACATCCTGCAGACATTCGCGTGTGGTTTCGATAAGGATGGGGAAATCGTCATACTGTCGTGCAACTTCCAGCAACTGACCGGCGCGCAGCCGCTGCTGCCAGAGCGGCGAACGTTTGTCCGGATTACGCCTCGGCAGCAGCAGAGCGCGTGAGGCACATTCACGGAAGCGGGCGGCAAACAGCGCCGACTGACCGACACTCTCAGTGACCTCCCGGGTCAACTGGTCGGCGTCGAACATAAACAGGTCAGCGCCGGGTAACACTCCCTCGCTGGCGGGAAAGCGGGCCACGATGCCGTCATCGCTGGCCGCAACAGAAGCATCAATGCCCAGGCGTTGCTGGATTCGGGCGGCAATCGCCAGCGCCCAGGGCGCATTGACCCGCTTTCCCCAGGGCGAATGCAGGATCACCCGCCAGTCGCCGATTTCGTCACGACAGCGTTCGATCAGCAATGTGCGATCGTCCGGCAGTACGCCGGTCGCGGTGCGTTGTTCAGCCAGCAAAGCCAGCAGATTCATGACTGCGCGGGCATCCAGCCCCAGCGCGCGCAACTGCTCCTGCGCATCCGCCGGTGAAGCCGCACTCAGATGACGCAGAAACAGCCCGAGGCTGGCACCCGATTCAGCCGTGCGGCCCACACCTTCTCCGCGCCAGAAAGGCAGACGAGCCGGACGACCTGGCGCAGGAACCACCAGTACCTGGTCGTGGGTAATCTGCTGAATCCGCCACGACGTTGCGCCCAGGGTAATAATGTCATTGACCCGCGACTCATAGACCATCTCTTCATCCAGTTCGCCGACACGACGTGAGCCAGCCTGCTCTTCGCCTTCCGGCAGGATGACGCTGAACATGCCGCGATCGGGAATGGTGCCGCCGCTGGTCACGGCCAGATGCTGAGCGCCGGGTCGCGGCGTCAGCAGTCCGCTCTGACGATCCCACACCAGCTGCGGCCGTAGCTGAGCAAAAGCGTCTGAGGGAAACTTACCCGCCAGCATATCGAGCGTGGCATCAAACAGCCGACGCGACAGAGTGCGAAACGGATCGGCCCGACAGACCTGCGCATACCAATCATCGACCTGTAAGGGATCCATTGCGACGGCCGCCAGGGTTTGCTGCGCCAGGATATCGAGCGGGTTACGCGGCGGAGCCAGCGCATCGAGCTGGCCCGCACGCATCGACTGCAATATGACGGCCGAATCCAGCAGATCGCGCCGGGTGCGCGGAAACAGGATGCCGGTTGATACGCCGCCAACCTGATGTCCGGCGCGTCCCACGCGCTGCAGTGAGCTGGCGACTGAAAGCGGTGCGCCCACCTGGATCACCAGATCCACCGGCCCCATATCAATGCCCAGTTCAAGACTGGAAGTCGCCACCACGCAGCGCAGTCTGCCCAGCTTCAGTGCGGCTTCAATCTCGCCTCGCTGCTCCTTCGAGACGGAACCGTGATGTGAGCGGGCAATAAGATCGTCACTGTCATCGGATTCCGCATCCCGATCGCCAGCGGCTGTCTGCTGCGCCAGATAACGCGCATTGAGCCGCGCAGTCAGCTTTTCCGCCAGGCCACGCGAATTCACAAACACCAGCGTGGCGCGATGGGACATGACCTGCTGCAGAATGCGCGCTTCAATGTGCGGCCAGATCGAACCGCTGGCAGAGGTGGCTTCACCGGTCAGGTCATCGGGGCTGGCGATATCGGTCATATCTTCGACCGGAACCTCGATGGTCAGGTGCAGCGTCCGATCGGCGGCCGGATTAACGACCTGAACGGGCTGACAGCCGCCAAGGAAGGCGGCGACCCGCTCAACCGGTCGTACCGTAGCGGAAAGCCCGATACGCTGGGCGGGCTGTGGCAGCAGTGCATCCAGCCTCTCCAGGCTCAGCGCCAGCTGGGAACCCCGCTTCGATCCCGCCACCGCATGCACCTCATCGACGATGACCGTGGTCACGCCCTGCAGCGTCGTTCGCGCTTTTGAGGTCAGCATCAGAAACAGTGATTCGGGTGTGGTGATCAGGATATCGGGCGGGCGGCGCACCAGCCTGGCGCGCTCTGCACTGGGCGTATCGCCTGATCGCATTCCGATATTCAGAGTGATCTCTGGCTCATTCAGCGCCTGCCGCTCAGCGTAAACGCCTGCCAGCGGCAGATTAAGGTTGCGCTGTACGTCCGCGGCCAGCGCTTTAACCGGTGAAATATAGAGAATGCGAGTGGTCGTTTCACGTGCAGGTGAGGGCTGGGTGGTTCGGAACTGAAACAGCGTGTCGATGGCGGTGAGGAAGGCCGCCAGCGTCTTCCCTGAACCGGTCGGGGCGATCACCAGCGCATGCTCTCCGCTGGCTATCGCCTGCCATGCCGCCTGCTGCACCGGCGTGGGTGCAGCAAAGGTGGCAGAAAACCAGCGTCGTGTGGCGGATGAAAACCGGGCTAAAACCGCATCAGATTGGGATTTCGACATCATACTCACGGTATTACGCAGCAACTGCGCCTGAAATTAATCCGTTGAGTGTAAGTGAAAATTGCCGTTTGTGGATGACGCGGCAGATATCTGGCCGCGTCGGGCGGGTTTATTAACTGGCCGCTCCGGCTAAAGCGCGACCTCTGATCGCCAGCAGCGACACCAGTGCCAGCACGATGATAGTCATGCCATAGAACCAGGCGGTCTGGTTCAGCCCGATATGGGGCGCTGCCATTCCGGCGGCAATCGCAGGCAGGGCAAAGGCGAGATAGCTTTTGATTAAAAAGGCGGAGAACAGTCCGGCGCGTTCATGACTTTCAGCTAACTGCATAATGATCTTCAGCACGCTGGAGAAAATCGATCCAAATCCCTGACCCGCAATGGCAGTGCCGAGATAGAGCCAGGCCACGCTGTGCAGAGAAAGGCCCGCAAGAGTGACGCTGACGCCCGCTATCAGCATCAGCGTACCGATAACTAATGCCCGCGCAGGCGGTAACGGGCGGAAGAGAAATACTGCTGCCGTTGCGCTCAGCATCAGCGTCGCCACAATCGAGCCGCCGATAAAAGGCGATGTCAGGCCGGTTGCGTTCGCCACCATTGAGGGCATCAGTGAAAGGTAAAATCCGCCCAGCATCCAGGTTGCGATGTTAACCGGCGTCACCATTAACAGCGGGCCCAGCGCGCGTCGCGGTATGCTGACCTGGGGTCGCAGTGCGGCCAGAACACCCGGCTGAGGCGCAATGGTTTCTGGTATCAGCGGCAACAGCGCCATGGCAACCACCATCAGGAGCAGCAGCAACGCGTAGAGCGTCACCGTGGGAAAGGGCGCAAAGGTGACCAGTATGCCGCCCGCCAGCGTGCCCAGCGTCATCCCCAGAAAGGCGGTGAATGAGTTCAGGAGTGGCCCACGGGTTTTACTGGCGTCAATCAGGCTGGCACCAAAGGTCGGTAAGGCAATACCGGTTGCAAAGCCCTGCACCAGCCGGGCGGCGATTAAGGTCGCCGCAGAACCGGCAGACATAAAGATCACCAGCGCGACCGCATTGATCGCCAGCGCCAGCAGCATCAGCGGGCGGCGGCCGGTATAGTCGGACACTTTACCGACCGTCAGCAGCGCGGCCAGTAACGCGAAAGCATAGGCACCAAAGATCAGCGTCAGCATGGTCGGCGTCAAATGGAACAGGCTGCGATAAAGTGGGTAGAGCGGCGTTGGCGCACTGCTGGTGGCGGAAATCAGCGCCGCACCGGTAAAACTGAAAAGCGTGGTGCGGGCAGCAGCCTGAGGCGTCAATGTGGGGTTCATGAAATTACCTTAATGCAAAGTATTAGCTTTTAATAAGGTATACGGCTATCTGTGCCTTAATGCAATATCTTTGCTTTAACGTTTATTGCGGTGAGGGTGGAAGGCTTGTCTGAGAGTTTGTAACGGTAAGAGCTATTCAAGGTGTTACGTCTGATTTTTGACAGAGGCAAGCCTGTTATCAGGATATCTGATTTACTGACCCTCTCCCGACGGGAGTTCATGTGCTGGCAGAGGCACGTTGACTTTGGGCCACCGTGACTTTATAGATAAGCTCAAACCTTTATAAGTTTAAGTTGGGGAAAAAGGGCGCATGCTATTGCAGGAAAGCCTTAAACAGGAAGTTACTGAAGCAGTCAAAAAATCACTCACCTTCGATATTTTGTATCAGAGAATACGGCCTGATATATCAGCTTTCGTGGCTGCAACGTCACAACTGCCATTGAAAAGTCTTGATGATTGGGAGCGATTAATACGCTGGCAGATTGACTCATCTTTTTATGCATCAGGTTATAAACGGACAGGTGCTGAGATTCAGCAGGTGTGTTCTCTCAGGTGGCTGGACTTATGTCATGCAGATGGTTTTCGGCGGGAACGCGCATTACGAACATTATCAGTTGGCGCACCCAACAGTTTTTTATTTGCCTTAGCCGTCAGAAGGTTAAATGATTGGGTTCCTCAGGTCAGAGAAGCCGCCCGTGAAGCACTGCCCTCAATCGCAGAAGCTTCTGACCCGGAAATTATCGTGGATGTCTTGTTTATAACGCTTCCCTATTGGACCTCATGGGGAAGAGCGGGTGAGAAGGAACACGAGGTACTGACAGACATTATTTCAATGGAGAACGTCACTGCCTCTCTGAAAAAAAGACTTATCTGCACTTCTTCGGGACCTGCTGCGACTGTCTTTACCCAAGCAGGACGCACGTCAGTATTAGATAATTTTCTGTCTGAGATTGCTGAATCCTCCATTCAGCCCTCACTGCGTGCGAAGGCGTACCGCTGCCTGTTCGAAGGCAAAATTATCTGGTCCGAGGGGCTGGAATGGAAGTGGATTGATAAAGCCTTTGGCGTACGACGGCGTGTACCTGTTTTAAAAGAAAAAACAATAGCCGTATCCAGACCTTTTATTGATATCTTAAGGATGGCCATACTTGACCGCTCACCGATGGTACGGCGTATAGCCGGAGAAATGCTGATTAAAGAATTAGAAAATATATGTGATGAAGCCTTTTCCATGGCCACTCAACTGGCTTCCGATATATCGGAATCTGTAGCGGAACGAGGAAGGTTTGCACTGGTCTGCTTAAAAAAGGATAAGTGAGGCTTTAATTAAACAAGCTAAGCAATATTATTGTCGCAGGAGCCTTTAGGGTAATCTCTGCCTGCCATAAAGAATCATGCTAAATTTCATGTTGTTATGTGCTTTGCGGGTTGTTTATCAATAATATTTCGGCGAGTCTCACTGTTAATAACAATCAGGGAGCCAGATGATGAAGATAGCTGAGATCGATCATATCCATCTCTACGTTGAAAATATTGAACAGGCAGAAAAGTGGTACAACGAGATCCTGGGCTTTGAACGCGACCCTTCCCTGTACTTCTGGTTTGAACAGGGTGGGCCGCTGGTCATAAGAAATAACAGGGCATCACTCTCTCTTTTCCTGCGAAAATCTCAGCCACCAGGCCATACGGTGGCTTTCGGGGTGGCAGCATCATTTTTCAACGAACTTATGCCTGTACTCCGTAAGAATAAAATCCCTTTCAGCGTCAGTGACCACGACGTGTCGATGTCCGTCTATTTCAGCGATCTCAGTAATAATAAAATTGAAGTGACCTCTTACGACTACCTGCATGCAAAGCAGATACTGGAGAGCTTTGCGTAACGCTATCGCAGTTTGCGCTTAGAGGCGTGACTGCAGGCGCACTGTGATCTCCGCTCCGAAAGTATAAGTACTTCACTCATCAGCACGCTGGAGGAAGTTAAGCCTCCAGGCCCTGAACGGCGATTAATAAAGTGAGTTCTTCAATCGCTCAGGCAGCGCTTTGTCGTAGGCATCGCCATCAATCTCTGCAATCTGTTTGAGGATCGAACCGGTGCTGGGCAGCGACTGCCGTGAGATCTGCGTTTCGGCATCCCATAATCCGGAGCGAATAATCGCCCGGCTGCACTGAAAGAAAACGCTCTCCACAGTGATGCGCAATACGGTTTTTGGCAGCTGATTGTTGATGGCAAAGCGCTCAAGCAGCGCCGGGTCGGTGCTGATCGCCGCTGTGCCGTTCACGCGCAACGTCTCGCCAATGCCAGGGATGAGAAAAAGCAGCGCTACCCGATTGTCATGCAGAATGTTGCGCAGGCTGTCGATGCGGTTATTGCCGCGTCTGTCGGGTAATAACAGGGTCTTGTCATCTTCGATTTCGATAAATCCGGCCGGATCGCCGCGCGGTGAAACATCCAGTCCCTCAGGCCCCGACGTTGCCAGCGCCACAAAAGGCGAGGCGGCGATAAACGGACGATAGGCGGGATGAATATGATCCGTCTCTTTAGCGACAGAGGGCCGGGCGACCGTGCCGTAAAGACCTTCAAGTTCGGTAAGTTCAGTGATAATGCTGCTCTGTTCAGCCATTTTTGCACTTTCCTTTCACTATTCAGATCCTCATGACGCTGAAGGTGAGACTACACAGACCCGACGCGCCAGTTTAAGCAGCACTTTAACACCCATGCAGCGTATTCAGAACCCGTGCGCCACCCTTTATGGCAATCGCCCCAGGTGAATCCGTCTTCCCGCCGCTAAAACAGCTTATTACCTGGGGCGGCAACCTCTTTCCACCCTTTACCAATATCAGAAGCACAACACAACGTAGTGACAGCCTCTGATGAGAGGTCCATTTTCTGCAATCAGATGAGCACGAAAACCGCGACTTGTGCACTGAAATTAGCCGCCGTTCGTTAAGAGTATTAACAGAGTTGGTGACAGCAGAAGTTGCTGATATAAAGAGTAAAGATTGCTTATTCAGCACCCAAAAGGAGCGCAGGATGGTTTGGGAATCAGAGCGGCTGCTCTACAGATATACTCTTCGTGAGGATCTTGACGACCTCTTCAGAATCTATGGCGACCCTGAAACGCACAAATTTAACCCGCGAGGTCCATGGCCCGACAGAACGTATGCCATTCAGGCCATAGAGCGCATATTACAGAGCTATCAGGAACAGGGTTTTGGCGACTGGACGATATTTGAGAAAGCCCATCCGGATAAAATTATTGGTTTTGGCGGTGTGTTCAGAAGCCAGTTTGACGGTCGTCAGACGAATAATCTCGGTTACCGGTTTGAGCCTGCTGCCTGGGGAAAAGGGTATGCTACCGAGCTTTCCCGCAGAGCCATTCGCTACGGATTCGAAGAGGCCGGGCTGAGCATCATTACGGGTGTGACGCGCGAAAACCATCTGGCTTCGCGCCGGGTACTGGAAAAAGCCGGCTTAACCTTTTTGAAAAAGGTCGACGATCCGGAGGGGTTGCCTCCCAGCCTGATGTACACCCTCACACGACGTGACTGGCTTGCGGCTGGCAACATCGTTACCGCATAAGTTTGATCTTTCCCGTTTGTGATTCAGGCGTGGCGAAATCTGCGCCACCTTTTCGCACCAGGTCCCTTTAAACCCTCTCTTATCCCGCGATTAATACTCCCCTGTGTGGATTACTTTAGCCACCTTAATCAGGGGAGGCTTTATGGATATTCGTACAATTTTTATTTCAGCAGTTATGGCAGTCAGTCTTTTATGGATAGGCGCATCAGATAACCGTTCGTCACGTCTCACCGCCGAGCCGGTTAAATCTGTCCTGAGTAAACTGCAGCCTTGATTCTCAATCGCCCGATAGCACACATTAGCGCCTGCTCAGCCTGAGATGCGGTACACTGCCGCTATCTGTTAATGCAACTTCGTTGCTTTAACCATGACGTTCAGGCTGATAAAAGCGGGAGAAAGAGATGGCGAGGGAGATGATTCGGCAGGGTGGGCGCAGCGCACGTATTCAGGCGGAAGTGCATAACACCGTTAACCGCTTGCTTGAAACGCTTGATCGTTCAGCTATTACAGTGCCGATGATCGCCGAACAGGCAGGTGTGACACCTTCCACGATCTATCGGCGCTGGGGCGATCTGTCCCAGTTGCTGGCGGATGTGGCCGTGGCACGGATGCGGCCCATTGCAGAACCGGAAGATACCGGATCGACGGCCGGCGATCTTACCGCGTTCATCCAGCAGTATGCTGAAGAGATGTCGTCCAAAGTCGGTCGTGAGCTTCTGGCTGATGTGATAGGAAGTCAGGCTGAAGTGGCGAGCCAGAAATGCTGTGGGTTTACCTATCAGCATCTTGAAACACTGAAAAGTCGGGCCGAGGCACGCGGCGAATCAGGCTTTGACGTTGATCGCATCATCGATGTGGTCGTGGCGCCGGTGATGTTTCATATTCTGTTCGGCGACCGCGACATCTCAGCAGAATACTGTTCGTCTCTGGTTCAGCGGGCATTTCAGACAGTAGTCAGCGCTGAACAAAGGGCAGGGCGGCTTGCGTGATCAGATGCTGCAAGAGTGCTCGCGCCGGATCGTCACCCTGATCTGAGCGGGCGAGCGCGATACCCAGATAGCCGGGCATTGGCAGCCGGTGGGATTCAATCACCAGTGTCTCCGGCAACCCTGCGCGGGTGCGCAGGGTGATGCCCAGCCCGGCCTGTAATGCCGCCCAGATCCCGCTAAGACTGTGGCTGGTGAACACTACCCGCCACGGAATACCTGCCTTATCCAGCGCCTCGATGGCGCGCGATCGCATGACACACGGCGCATCGAATGCCACCAGCGGCAGCGGCTCGCCGCGCTGCAGATATCCCGCCAGATCAAACGCCGGATGCTGTAACCAGGCTAACGGACACTGACCAATTAACTGCGTGCCAGCCTGCTGCTCTGCCTGCCACAGCAGCGCCAGGTCCAGCTCATGACGGGCCAGCGCCGTAAGCAGCGGCAGATTTCTGTCGACGCGTGCGGTCAGCATCACCTCCGGATGCTGCCGGTTGAACGCGCCGAGAATGTCCGGCATCAACGCCTCGCCAAAATCCTCCTGCATCCCGATGCGTATTTCGCCCTGCAACGCTTCGCCTTTCACTGCCCGCAATGTCTCATCGTTCAGCGACAGCAGGCGTCTGGCGTAACTCATCAGCTGTTCACCGCTGCGGGTCAGCTGCACATGACGCCCTTTTTTCATCACCAGCGCCGTGCCGCATTGCTGCTCCAGTTTCTTAAGCTGCGCACTCACGGCCGAGGCAGACCGACACAGATGCTGTGCCGCCAGGGCAAAGCTGCCGGCATCAATGCCCGCGACGAAACTGCGCAGCGCATCCATATCGAGGGACTCCGGTACCTTTTTCATTATTGTCCTGTAATTATGGATGGTAATAGCTGATTAATTTGATTTTCAGGATTGAAGGCCTGAGTGACACTCTGTCTCACCACTGAGGAGTGTGCAATGAAAAAATCGCTTGATCGGGAAACACTGGCGCAGCGCGCGCCAAAACTGGCCGAACTGACACAGCAGGTGCTGTTTGGCGATATCTGGCAGCGCGAACTGCTGTCACCGCGTGAACGCAGCCTGCTGACGCTGGCAACGTTAACCGCGCTGGGGCGGGTCCAGCAGCTGCCGTGGCACATCGATTTCGCCCGGCAAAATGGACTGACGCAGGATGAGCTGGTGGAGAGCTTCACGCATCTGGCGTTTTACGCAGGCTGGCCCGCCGCCGTCACCGCGCTGGGTTATCTGGAGGATAATCACTGATGCCCTTTACCCGAATTACCCTGCGTCAGGGCTACAGCGAGGCGGCTCTGCATCAGATTTCCACGCTGCTTCAGCAGGCGCTGGTCGCGGAATTTGACGTTCCTGAGCATGATTGCTTTCAGGTGATTGAGATGCTGCCCGCCGGACAGCGGGTATTTGATCGTCACTATCTCAGCGGCGGGCGTAGCGATAATTTCGTGCTGTTTCAGGTGACAGCAGGCCGACCGCGAACCCGACAACAGAAGCAGCAGTTTTATCATTCACTCTGTACGACGCTTCAGGCGGAGATGGCGATCGATCCTGACGACGTGATGATCATCATTCAGTTTAACAGCACCGAAGAGTGGAGCTTTAGCGGCGGCCGGATGCTGGCACAGGAGGCGTTATGATTATCATGCACTACCGTTTTACCCTGCCCGCTGACTACGACATGGGCATCATCGAACAGCGCATCAGTCTGAACGGAGCCCGGCTTGATGGCTTTCCAGGGCTGGTGGCCAAGGCGTATCTCTACACCTGCCGTGATGATGACGGACAGAATGAAAACCGTTATGCGCCGCTCTATTTCTGGCGGGAGGCGAGTGGTATGCAGCGTTTCCTGCAAAGTCCTGGCTTTGCGACGCTGGTCAGGGATTTTGGCTGGCCGATCATCGAAAGCTGGCTGGCGCTTGAGGGGCTGACCCACATGCCGGATCTGGCCGATGCCCGCTTTATAACGCTGAACCGCTGGACGATTCCACCGCATTCAGACCTTACGACACTGCCGGTAACAACAGGGATCAGCGCCTGGGATGTGAGCCGCTGGCAGGGAGTAGACGTTAACGCTTCACACCAGCGCCCCGCTGGCGAGCAGGAAGTCTATCGCATCGGTTATCTGGCGCGGGGCGCAGCCGCCGCGGATCTGCAGCTCTAGCATCGGGAATGTCGCTGCTTTCTACTCACAGGGCAAAAATGGCTTCTATCTCTATGCGCAGGTCAGTGGAGAAAAGTCCGCTGACCTGTACCAGTGAGCTGGCGGGCAGATGCTCGCCGTAGTTGCGATAAAGCACTTCCCGCAGCGCGGTGATCTCTGTGAAAGAGGTGATGAATATCGTGACCTTCAGCAGCGCTGCGAGCGACGTATGCTCAGCTGCGGCAACCGCCCTGAGTTGATCAAAAATAGCCTCTGCCTGTTCAGCCATATTTCCCTGCTGAGCCGCCGTACCGAAAGCGGTCAGCCCAGAGACATACAGCGTCACGCCATGCTTCACTGCGTGGACATAAGGCGCTTTTACTTCGCCCAGTTGCGGGTAATTTTTGCGTTCTGGCATCGTCATATTTTTCTCTTTTAAGTGATTTCATACCATACAGGCTACTGGCATTAAAGCAGGCTGAGAGTCGATAGCGGGTTGTGTTAACAAATCGGCAATAGGCAGAAGAGGTGATTGCTGGTGGTTAAGGCGATCTTTTGACGATTTCAGTCGATTTCAGACATCAACGCCGGGCCTGTGTTGCGTGCTATATACAATACATTGAATAGCATGACTACCTTCTGATTTTAAACCTATCAGGACGATGCCTTGCCATCCAGATTCAATAACGTGGATAGGGTGGATAAATATGTACACGATTTCACTCGTAGGTTATATTCATCCTATGACCCTCGGAAAAGAGAGGGGCAGTTCAAATCTTACGGTCTGTGAAATTTTTTAATCAACGATGAAATCTGGATGGCTCTACCGGCAATCCCTTTGATTTTACCCGTCCTGTCTAATCGGAAATCATGTATGAACTCAAATCAAACCATGTCCCAGAAGCTTGCCAGAGACAGTCTCGGAAATGCTGCCGCCTTCGAAGGAGGAGTATACGTAACAAAAAACGGCGTCTCTGAACTCTTCATCCAGACTGCTGCTGAGCGTCAGGCTGAGATTAGAGAGATCGAGCAGGAAAGAAACATAAACGCCCTTTTCAAGCTGGCCTTGCAAGCTAAAAAGGAAGTCGCTGATGGCAAAGGCATGACCCCTGAAGACGTTCTGGGAAGGTTACGTGCCGCAAGAAAATAATAGAGAGGCTTTGAGTGTCAGAACAATATCAGCTGGTAATCGCGCCTCTGGCTGAACAGTGTCTCAAGGACATTGAGTCCTATAAGAGCGGAACAGTTGGGGCGCAGCAAGCGGCTGCATTTGTCGATAATCTACTCATGGATTCAGTCGACAATATCAGTCAGGATCCTGAAAGGTATCGCTACAATGCTTATCTTTCAGAGCGCGGGCTTTTGTTACGCGAACGTCTTGATGTTGAAGGAGAGTATCGTGTTCTGTACGATTTCGTGGACAATACTATCCAGATTCTTCTTTTCGTTAGCATGAAACAGGATTTCGGAAATTTGCTCTACAGATACAACATACTGAAATGACGCTCAGGGCCCGCTAATGCGGGCTTTTTCATAATGAAAGCTTATGGACGTAAGTGCCACTGTCAGCATCCCCGTTTTAGTTTCACTCAATTTTTGAGATTTCCGGATTCTCAGCCATCAGCCCATATTCTTCCGGCATCAGGTTATCAGGGATTCATAAGCCCGCTTACCTGTTAGTCGTAGACAAAAAACACTTTAATTTCAGATGTGTAGGGATAAGCCAGGACGGGCGCGGCCATAATGATGACCAGCGCGAAATCATATGAATAACGATATGAACACGCCCGTCAGAAATCAGCGTTTCAGCAATTGCTGGCAGGCGAGGTTATCCTGCACGGCGCGCTGTTGCTCATCAGGTGTCAGTTGCTGCCAGCGAGCAATCACGCTGCTGCCCAGCCCCGGTTTATAAGTGATTTTTTGCAGCGCATAATCAGAGTTGCCGCCTTCAATGACGTTCTGCATCTGCCGGTCGAGGGGCTGCTTACTATCATGATCAATCGCGCACAACACCGCGACGTAATACGCCTTATCTTCCTCACTGTCGTGTGGGATAAACCACCAGGCGGCCAGGGCGAGGATCAGCAGCAGGGGCAGGATATATTTTACTTTAGCCATTTTAGTCACCGGTTGAGTGCCGTTAAGTCAGCCGGGTATGGCCAGACGCAGGGCGCGTATCCTGCCACAGTTTCCGCTCACCGTTAACCTTGTTCAGCCGCTGTTGAGGCAATGTTCAGTTTGCTGGCGCTTCAATCAGCGTCGTACTGATTTGCGCACCCGGCATCATCTGCTGTAATCCCGAAACCAGATCGTCGCTGGCCTGTTGCAGCGCGGAGAGCGGCATAGCGGGCAGACTTTCCAGAATGAACCACATCTGCTGCGCACTGGCATCCAGTCGGGTTCTTACACCCTGACGCCAGTTCCAGCGGCGACAGGTTACGCCCTGCTCGTCGCGCCAGATCACTTCGCCTGGTTCCGGCGACTCATAAACCACCTCGCCCTCTTTAACGGTATCGAAACGTTCACTGCCGTCAGCAATCACCAGACGTGGCTCGCCAGCATAGGCCGCGATATTTTCACCCCCGACCGGCAGCGCATAACGAATGCTGATGGCGTTATAGAGATCGACAACCGGATCGATGGCAGGCAATGCGCCATCCCGCAGCACACGCTTACGCAATGCTTCTGCCGAACAGGGTGTACGTTTCGCTTTGGCACCAAAGGCTTTAAATACCTCAGCCCAGGCGGCGAGATGCGCGTCTGCCCACGTCGCATCATCATTTAACACCTGCTGGCATGCGCTTTTCATTGCATCGCTGGCAACGTCTGGTCGGGTAATCGGTGTGGCTTCCACCACAATACTCATGGCACGAAAGCCGGGAGCGAGCGCGAAAACAGCGGGATCGATTGACGGGTGAACAGATAACATCGGATACTCTCTCAGTGACTAATTTATTTCATAGTAATGACCGATGACCAAAAAAGTCAATATAACGACCGATGCGGGTGCCGATGCCGCCAGTGTCAATCAGGCTGTTTCGGACAGCATCAAAAGCTGGCGTAAAAGTCAGAAACTCTCGCTGGATGAGTTATCACGCCGGGCTGGCGTCAGTAAAGGCATGCTGGTGGAGATCGAAAAGGGTGCCGCCAATCCCAGCATCGCCATTCTCTGTAAAGTGGCTGCCGCGTTGGGCGTCTCGGTGGCAGATATCGTCAACGTTGCGCATGCGCCTGACGCCTGGCTGATTGAGAACAGCGAAATGCCCCGGCTGTGGCAGGGTGAGCAGGGCGGTTATGCACAGCTGCTGGCGGGAACCCGTGGGCCGGATATGATCGAGCTCTGGCGCTGGCAGATGTTTGCGGGCGAAGCTTTCCGTTCAACCGGTCACTCTTCAGGCACGCTCGAACTGTTGCACGTCGAGCAGGGCACGCTCGCCTTAACGGTGGGTGAGCAGACCCTGGTGGTGCAGCAGGGCTGTGCAGCCGTAGCGCGAACCGATATGCCGCATGCCTATGCCAGCGCCGATCACCTGCCGGTTATCTTCACCATGACGGTGGCCGAACTGCAGCGCTGACGGCGCTATTCTGCGGCTGTCGCTTCGCCTGGACACGCCAGCAGCAGCGTTTTCAGCAACCTTTCCAGTTCGGCACGCTCTGAAGCGCCAAGCGGGGCCAGCACCGCCTCCTGCGTAGCGGTATGGACGCGGAGTGCATGCTCAATCTGCTGCTGCCCGTGCGGCGTCAGCCCGACCAGCATGCTGCGCTTATCCTCTGGCGCGGCAATACGCTCAATCAGATGCTGCTGCTCCAGCCGGTTCAGACGATTTGTCATCGCACCGGACGTCACCAGCAGCGCCTGGTAGAGCTGGGTGGGCGACAGGCGAAAAGGCGATCCCGCCCGTCGCAATGTCGCCAACACATCAAATTCTCCCTCCTGAAAACCAAAAGGCTCCAGTGCCTGACTGCGCGCTTTCGCCAGATGTTTCATCAGACGCAACACCCTGCCGAAGATCCGCATTGAAGAGGCGTCGAGATCGGGCATCGCGTCGTCCCACTGACTGACAACGAAATCAATATGGTCATGCATAAATCACCTTTAAATATTGTGGTTATGTTGTCGGGTTGTGCGCAGCCTCTTAACACCGGGGGGATTTTATCTTAACGTTAAGATAAACGGTGGCAGCCCGGTGCTGTCATCGCCAATCCTCTGTTAAGGCGTCGATGATGAAAAATAAGGTGTTGTTCCCCATTCTGTTAGCCGTGATCGCTTTTCTTATCGGGCTGAATCTGCGACCTATGCTGGCGATTATCGGCCCGCTGTTCCCGGTGTTGCAACTGCAGGCCGGGTTGTCGTCGACGACGTTCAGTCTGCTGACCACGTTGCCGGTGGCGATGATGGGCCTGGCCGCACTCTCTGGCCCGTGGCTGATCGCCCGCATCGGGCCGGTAAAGGGAATCGCCGCCGGTTTGCTCTGTCTGACGGTCGCCTGCCTGTGGCGCGGCGTTACGCTTACTCCCTCTCAGCTGCTGCTCACCGCGCTGGCGGGGGGCGCAGGGATTGGCGTGATACAGGCGCTGATGCCCGCTCTGATCCGGCAACGCTTTGCTGAGGCAGCGGCGACGCTGATGGCGCTGTTCAGCACGGGCATTATGGCGGGCGCGGCACTGACTGCTGCCGGTGCTGACCCGCTGTTTTCATGGCTGGGCCTGC
The DNA here is from genome assembly GCF_011800485.1 of Pantoea sp. EKM20T. Classification (NCBI taxonomy): domain Bacteria; kingdom Pseudomonadati; phylum Pseudomonadota; class Gammaproteobacteria; order Enterobacterales; family Erwiniaceae; genus Pantoea; species Pantoea sp. EKM20T. The sequence goes on from NZ_JAALFW010000004.1 coordinate 75,396, forward strand.
AACCCGCGCTGGCGCTTTCCGGCGGGTTAACGCTGGTCACACTGCTGATCTGGCTGACTTTAGTCAGACGATCGCCGCAGGTGAGCGTGGCCTCTGATGCAGCGACGCTGCCTGTGCGGCGTACCCTGTTGCTGATGCTCTTTTTCGGCATTGGCACGGGTGCTTATACATTAGTGCTGGCCTGGCTGCCGCCATTCTATATTCAACTGGGCTGGAGTGCTCGCCACAGTGGCTATCTGCTCGCGGCCCTGACGTTAACCGAAGTGGTGGCAGGATTCATCGTCTCGGCGACGTTACATCGCTTTCCCGATCGCCGTCCGCTGCTGCTCGGCGTGCTGGCCCTGTTGCTGCTGGGGCTGCTGAGTCTGGTCTTTTACCCGGGTACGATGCCGATACTCTCTTCACTGTTACTGGGTACGGGCATCGGTGCGCTCTTTCCGCTGTCGCTGATTGTCACGCTGGATCATGCGCGCAGTGCCAGAGAGGCGGGCATTCTGCTGTCGCGCGTGCAGGGAGGCGGATATCTGATTGCGGCTCTGATGCCGCTGCTGGCAGGCTGGGTGCGTGATAGCGGAACGTCAATGACTCAGGCCTGGCTGATCATGAGCGCTGGCGTTGTGCTGTTAATGGTGATTGCCCGACGCTTCAGACCTCAGAACAGTATCAACTGAACAAAGCCGTTGCCGATCAATGTCGATCTGGCATGCTGGAATAAAACCCCTGAACCCGGAGTGCATTGTGAAAGTCATTGGTCTGTTAGGCGGTATGTCGTGGGAGTCTACCGCGCTCTATTACCGTATTCTCAATCAGCTGGTTAAACAGCGGCTGGGCGGCCTGCACTCGGCGGAGCTGGTGCTCTATAGCGTCGATTTTCAGCGCATTGAGCAGCTACAGGCCGCGGGCGAGTGGCAGCAGGCGGGAGAGATACTGGCTGAAGCGGCACGCAATCTGGAACGGGCTGGCGCGCAGTTCATCGTACTCTGTACCAACACCATGCATAAAGTGGCAGCACAAATCAGCGCCGCAACGGGCATCCCGCTGCTGCATATCGCCGACGCCACCGGACGGCGCATTCAGCAGGCCGGGGTGCGTAAGGTCGGATTACTGGCGACGCGATTCACCATGGAACAGGATTTCTATCGCGGGCGACTTCAGCAGCAGTTTGGTCTTGAGGTGATCACGCCTGATAGAGAGGATCGGATTTTTGTGCATGAGGTGATTTACCACGAGCTCTGTCTGGGCGAGATCAATCCCGCGTCGCGTCGCCGTTATGGTGAGATCATTCAGCAGCTGGTTGCGCAGGGGGCGGAGGCCATTATTCTCGGCTGCACCGAAATCACACTGCTGGTGGATGCCACGGATGCCAGTGTGCCACTGTTTGATACCACGCTTATCCACGCGGAAGAGGCTGTTACCCAGGCGCTGGCCTGACGTTTATCCTGCACTTAGCCTTGAGGGAATCGCATGAAAATTGAAAATCTGCCGTTTGGCCTGACCCAGTGGGATCAGATTGAAGAGACGATTCATCCCGGCGACCAGGGACAGGCGACCTGGCGAACCGTGAAGTTTAATGATATCCGGGTGCGGATGGTCGACTATTCACCAGGCTATGTCGCCGATCACTGGTGCACAAAGGGCCATATTTTGCTGTGCATGGCGGGTGAGTTGCACACTGAACTGGCAGATGGTCGCCGTTTCGTGCTGACACCGGGCGTCAGCTATCAGGTGGCGGACGATGCTGAACCACATCGCTCCTTTACGTCCACAGGCGCGCAACTCTTCATCGTTGACTGAGTTCACCATCAGCCTCTCTGGTGATCACCTGCTGGTGAATCATCGCGTCGTTGACACTTTTAAAAGTAAACTGAATCAGCTTTATAAAAATCAGCAAAATTAATGGCTTATTTCATCAGAGTTATCTGGTTCTGACAGGAATAATTTCCATCAGGCTGTATGCTGGAAGCCTTATAAGAACGTTTTGCATTCACCTGAGGTGGGGAAGCCTGTGCTGATAAAAAAGAAGAAAGTTCGTTCGCATACCGAAGATCGACTGCTGGCGCTGGTGCTTGCCACTACCGCCGGCATCCTTAATGCCATGGCGCTGGGCGCGTTTGGATTTTTTCCATCGCATATGACGGGTAACACCTCGCAAATCTCCCAGGAAGTGACCACCAGCGACCTCCATACCATGCTGTTTTTGATGGCACTGATTATTGCCTTTGTGCTGGGCTGTACCGTTGCCCGGCTGGCGGTGGTAGTGGGGATCAGACATAAGTTACGCACCATATTCTGTCTGATCATTCTGGCGGAAGGGGCGGCACTGACGGCGGCATCAATCTTTGAGATCGTGTTCTACCGGCCAAGCTTTAACGGGGAAGTGCTGTTAATGCTGGGCTTTTTAATGGGGATTCATAATGCGACATCGACGCAGCTCTCCAATGGCCGCGTCAGATCGACCCACATTACCGGCACGCTGACCGATGCGGGTATTGCGCTGGGGTCGTGGATCTTTGCCCACACGTCCCACGCCGTGCATCTTGAAACCGACGATCGTCGCTTTTTCCAGAAGGTTCTGCACACCCATCTGACTACCGTGTTTTCATTCCTGAGCGGCTGTATTGCCGGTCTGCTGCTGTTCAAAGTCTATGGCTTTAACGCCATGGTTGGACTGGGGATATTTCTGATGCTGGTGGCACTGACGGCCATCGCTATCACCGTGCAGCGTACCCGCAGAAGCCTCTACTGACAGTAAAACCGCCCGCCCGATGCTCACAGCGCATCGGGCGGGTTGCTTACTGCTGCGTTCGGGTTGGCCGCACCACGATTTCGTTCACATCCACCTCTTCAGGCTGTTCAATGGCATAGCGCACGGCGCGCCCAATGGCGTCCGGCTGCAACGCGATAGCGCGATAGTGCTGCATCGCCTCGGCGGCTGCCGGATCGGTAATGGTTGATGCCAGCTCGCTCTCCACCACACCGGGATGAACACAGGTCACCCGCAGCTGACTGTTCTCCTGCCGTAATCCGTCGGAAATCGCCCGCACCGCAAACTTGGTGGCGCAGTAGACGGCCGCGGTGGGCGACACGGCCAGCGCCCCTATCGACGCGACGTTGATGATGTGACCGCGCTGGTGGGCCAGCATGGTCGGCAACACTGACGCAATGCCATACAGCACCCCTTTGATGTTTACATCGATCATCTGATCCCACTCTTCCACCCGCAGCGATGCCATCGGAGACAAGGGCATAATACCGGCGTTATTGATCATTACATCCACCCGGCCCCATCTCTCCAGCGCATACTCAACAAACTGCGTCACCTCTTCGCGGCGCGTTACATCAAGCGCTTTGATCGCCACCTCTGCACCATTGAACTGCAGCTCTTCAGCCAGCGCGGCCAGGCGGCTTTCCCGCCGCGCACCCAGCAGCAGAATGGCATCTGTTTTCGCCAGTTCACGTGCAATGCCTGCACCGATGCCGCTTGAGGCGCCGGTAATTAAAATCACTTTCTGAGTCATTTTGTTTCTCCAGTCAGGTTGTCACTGGCGATCATACGGCGACTGGATTATAAAGATAATCCACCGAACGCTTTACGCACTGGTAACTCAATCTGACCAATGAATGCCGATAAAAATGCTCTCGAAGTTTTTGTGATTGTGGCGCAGACGCGAAATTTCCGGCTGGCCGCAGAACAATTGGGTGTTACGCGTCCGGCGATCAGCCAGAGTCTGCGGCGTCTGGAAGACCGGCTTAACATCACGCTGATGCAGCGCACCACACGATCGGTTCAGCTGACCGAAGCCGGACAGCGGCTCTATGCCGAAGTGGCACCGGCGATCAACCAGCTCAATCGCGCCGTGACCGATATTGCCGAACTGGCTGCGGAACCTCGGGGCCAGCTGCGGCTGGCGATCTCCTCGATTGCTGAGCGGATGTTGGGGGGGAAATTACTGGCGAGCTTTATTACCGCTTACCCGCAGGTTGAGCTGGATATCACCGTCACCGATGAGGAGTTTGATATTGTCGGGCAGGGCTATGACGCGGGTGTGCGGCTGGGGGAGGTGATTGCTCAGGATATGATTGCGGTGCCGGTATCCAATGCGCAGCGTCAGGTGGCGGTGGCGTCACCCGCCTATCTGGCTCGCGCAGGCACGCCGCAACATCCTCAGGATCTGGTCAATCATCGCTGCATCGGCTGGCGAAAAGGGCCTGGTCTGGCCCCTTATCGCTGGGAGTTCGCAGAGCAGGGACGCGAGTTTGATGTTGCCGTCAATCCGCAACTCACCACAAATGACATGGGGGTGATGATTCGCACCGCCTGCGCCGGGGGCGGCATCAGCTTTGGCATGGAAGAAACCTTCCAGCCTCACATCGCACGTGGCGAACTGGTGACCCTGCTCGATGCATGGTTGCCTGCCTTTGCCGGCTTCTATCTCTATTTTCCCAGCCGCAAAAATCTGGCCCCCAAGCTGAGGGCGCTGATCGATCACGTCAGACTCTAGCGACAGAATACGCGCCTGATTTAGCGCTGATATTGCTGATCGCTGACCTGCTCCAGCCAGTCAACCGGCGAGCCGTTCAGTGACTCAGCGATAGCAATATGCGTCATGGCGTTATCCGGCGTTGCACCGTGCCAGTGCTTCACATTTTCCGGGATCCAGACGATATCACCGGTGTTCATCACCTGAATGGCTTCACCCTCACACTGAATCCAGCCCTGGCCATGCGTGACGATCAGGGTTTGCCCGAGTGGATGGGTATGCCATGCGGTACGGGCACCGGGTTCAAAAGTCACCGTTGCGCCACCCACGCGGGCGGGTTCGGTTGCCTGGAATGGTGCATCAATCCGAACCGTGCCGGTAAAATATTCAGCAGGTCCTTTACGCGAAGGCAGCGATCCGTTGGCGATAATTTTCATTACTCACTCCTGTTGTTAACGTGTCATGCACAGTGTAACCGGCAAGCCGGAGCGTGATTAGCCCGCTCAGTCGGCAAACGGTTATGAGCCGGGCTCATTAATTGCCTGACAGTTTTTCAGGCTGTCATGTTGTAACGGGTGATGATGTTGATTTTAGAGTAGGGCGCGGGCGGTTCTGAGGCGGGCAAAAATCCATGAAACGCCAGCAGCGTTCTGAAGGCGTGCAGCGCATCAAGCTGTAAATTATGCTCGATTAATGCATCAATTTTACCGGCCTGCAGCAGTGCACGATTCTCACGATCGAGATCGTGACCAATAAAAGCGTTAACCGTCCGCTTTTGTTCGGCAAAAGCGCGCAGTATGCCGGGATTACCGCCACCGACTGTGTAGACCGCATCTGCATCCGGATGGCTCTGCAAGAACTGTGTCACCGACTGCTGCATCCGGGCGTCAATGCCATAACCGCCTGCCACCACGCTCACCTGATGCTGGGGCGCAAACTCCTGCATTGCTCGCTGAAACCCCTGAATTCTCTCCTGTTCGCCAATGAAATCGTGACTGCCGGTCACAGCCACAATATGTGAACGACTCACCCGCAGCCATTTTGACATCAGAAAAGCCGCCACTTTACCGGCATCAAAATTATCCATGCCGATATAGCGCAGGCGCGCGCTGCCGGGCAGGTCACTCATCATGGTGACCACCGGAACGCGTTGTTTCAGCAGTGATTCAAGGGTGGGATGAAGTTCACCAGAACAGGCTGCCTTAAGAATGACGCCGTGACTATGCAACGCTTTTTTATTCAGCAGCGCGTTAATCGCCTCCGCAGTCAAATTCGCGCCGAAGTGGAAACGCAGCTGAAGTTTAAAGGCAGTAAAACTGGCAATCTGACTGCTGAACGCCTCACGTATCAGTGGCTGAAAGCGGTCAGGTGTATGCATGATGACGTCGAAATAGTTCGTTCTTCCCCTGGCGAGTCCCGCTTTTTGCATCAGTTCCAGGTCCGCTATCGCCTGCTGGATTCGGTGCTGGGTCGTGGCATGCACGTTGCCGCGCTGATGCAGGGCCCGGTCGATGGTCGCCAGACTGAGTCCCGACTGGGCAGCAATCTGTTTCAGGGTAAATTTAGCCATGTGCTGCTCGTGACACCAGAGGATGACGATAGTTTTATCATACTGCTGGCCATTGTCAGATGATCATTTGTGAAAGGCTGGTCAGCACATATCAGGCCGGGAAAGCTGCCCCGCAGGTTATCGCAACAAACAGTGAGTCGTAAAAGTGTTTATAACACATTCAGCCAAAAGTCTGTTTCCGCGATATATAACTATCCAACTCTCAATATACATGGGCATAAATAGATTACAGCGGTTGCTACCACGTTTTGGCTATTTATAGCTTCAGGGCTGCATGGGGTGAAAATAAATCAAGATAATATTCTGAGGTTGTATAGTTAATAACCTTTTTGCCGCTTCGCTTATATTTCCCGCTTGACGGCTTTTTTGTTTTTTGGCTCCCGCTAATGATAGACTGTATATGCATACACCATCGGGAGGTCGTGTGAAGTACGACAACGATAATGAAATCCGTGCGCTGGTTGGTGCGGTAGTCAGTGATTTGATCAAGGCGGGAGAGCCGGTTCATTTCCACGACATTACGGACGCGCTGTTTCGCCTGAGCGAAGAGACGCGTGACAGCAGGCTGAAAGCATTGTGTCAGGAAGCGATAAGCTTTTTCACCCGGAAGATGCATTAAGGTTGCCAGGCCTGATGCCGGGCGTTGCCCCGGCCTGTGTCATGATAGCGTCCCTGCTACCTTTGACATCGGCGAGCATAAGAGGCTTTGCATATTGCTCGCAGCCTTTAAAAGGGATTTTACTGTGAGTCGGTCGTTTCTTTTTTATTCAGCGAGACGGTTGATGACCGCATTAAAAAATGTCAGTCAGATCTTTCTGTTGATTATTCATTAGGGGTGGCAAATTTCTGATAAAGAAGTTCGCCTTTTCATTGGCAGGTCTTATTAAGCCTGAATGATCATCATCTGGCATGATTGCAAAAAAGCGTTATCGTCGGGATAAATTGCCTGCCACATCATTAAACCGCAAAAGAATTTTTATATCTTATCGTTTTGGTGTGGCATATCGGGTATACAGCGAAAGTGAGGGAAGGAAACAAAAGCGGGCGAGGGGGAAGAGTATCCTGCGTTACCAGAGGTAACGCAGAATGGCGTATCAGATGCCGGTATCGTCTGGCGTGCGGCCAACCACGATTTCCAGCGTTTTGCGTAACACATCCAGCCTGACAACATCTGAAGTGCATTCCAGTTCCGCGATCAGATAGAGGATGATCGCTTTATTGGTTACACGTCCCTGATCAGCAACAATGTCACGAATCACTGCGCCCAGCAGTTCAGTTTCCGGAGCAAGCTGATCGCCTGCGCTACGGAAGTAGTCAATGATTGAAGAATCTGATGATGAATGCTGCATGATTTTTCTTTCTCTGAGGAAAATGAGTCAGATGCAATGGTTGAAGTCAAAAACGAGTGTAGACGCAGTTTTCGTTTTGCCCAGCCCGCCTTAAAAATTCTGTTCAGGTCTGCTGCTTCGCTTAAAATTAGCCGCATGTATCAGGTACGCAGTACGCTCAATCAGTGCTTTTTCGAACCCTCAGGCGGGCCATCACTGTTCATACGATGAGCCGTGTTATCACGTTCGGCACCGTCGCCCTGCACGCGTTTGCGCGCGGCAACCATACCATTACGGACTTCGGTGATGGCTTTTCGAATGACTGACACTTTCACGTCGTCGTCAGCATCAGCAGCCATCAGTTCGAGCTGTGCGATTAAGGCATTGCTGGATACCGGTTTGTCTGACTTGAGTAATGTCAGAACGGCTTCGCCGATCATAACATCTGTCAGTTTCTCATCTTCACTTCTGTACATACTGGCTTCTCTGATTGCGAATCAATGGCCATGCTGCGGGTCCGTATGCGTCAGCGGGTGCGACCTGGCGCACCCGATACGGGAAGCAGTACTGGGCTTTATTGCTAGGGTAGATCTTCCTGGATGATGGCTGAAACAGGCGTCCTGATTAACATACACGACCGTGAGAGGGCATTAATCTTCGCGACGAAAAAGCATCGCAATGAGTTCATGCAGATGACTCTCTTCTTCTGGCGTGGCAGCCAGTTCAAGGCGGCTCAGCAGTTTACTGCAAATCGTTTTCCGACTAAGGCTGTGACCTGCGCGCAGAATTTCCACCACAACCGCACCCAGCGTCTCCTGTTGCGACGGTGAGCTGGCCTGATTGAAGTAACGGGCAATATCGCTGATCGTTTCCGGGGCTTGTCCGTTCTGACGCATGTTGTTGTCCTCAGGTGGTTTAAATGTATGCACTCTGGATGCGCAAGTTATACATCTTTGCAAAACTTGTACAGAATTTTGGATTTTTGGGATTAATTTTTTTGTGCAAAAAGTGCTAAGGCTTTTAAAACAGGGTGTTACGAGGAGTTTGTGGCGAGGTAAAAATTGTACCAGATTCTTGTATCATTCACACCCCACCGACGCTCCGACCTGAATATTAAGGCCGGAGAGGAAAGGCATACATGGATTAGTGTTTAAAGAAGATGTCATCGGCAGAGACGGGAGCAGCGGGCTCTTTGCCAGTGGTTTTGGCAAGCCAGGTCGCCGGGGCGGTGCTGCGGGAACCGATGGTTTTGAACCCCATCAGCCATTGAAGCGCATGCTGCATCTGCTCAAGGCGAGTCTCATTAACTTCAGAGTCAGCCATGACCCTTAGTTCATTAATCAGCAGTTCAACATTCACTTCCTGACCGGCATTAAACAGGTTCATTGCGGCTTCGCCAATGATGACATTCGCTTTTTCGTCGCTGGAAAAATACAAATTATCCTCCTGGGTGATTGCGGTAAGTAACATTAACTGTAGCAAAAAAATTTACGAAGCTTAATCAATTCAGCCTATCAATAAGATTATTTTAATTGTCGGTCTGCTATGCGTGTCATGTGAGTGCCGCCAGGTGTCAGAACGCTTTTCGGTAAATTGCGCCGTCAGGATGGGCTTTTTGTAATCCTGTTATCGTTCCTGCGGTTTACTCAACCACAGATGAGAAAGGCGTAAAACCCGGTTATAGCTATACATCACGCTTTCCATAAACTTCCCATCATTGAAATTAAATGTCTATATATCAACAAGTAAAGCGATTCGCTTACAAAACTTCACATTCGGGCCCGGACGCTGAAGAAACTTCACAACCCTTCGCTGTTACAAAGGTATAGCCTGTGCTATAAAAAATAGCCTATGCTAATTATGTTCTGTTTTTAATCACCTCTGGAGATCGCCCTATGGTCCCGAAAAGAAAAATAACCATGATGCTACTGAGTGCGCTACTGACAACCCTGATGGCGACAAGCAGCTATGCAGCAGAAAAATTTAAGGTAGTGACGACGTTTACGGTCATCGCTGACATGGTGAAAAACGTGGCGGGCGATGCGGCCGAAGTTACTTCCATTACCAAACCGGGTGCTGAAATACACGAATATCAGCCGACGCCCGGCGATATCAAACGTGCGCAGGGTGCGCAGTTAATCATGGCGAACGGGCTTAATCTCGAACGCTGGTTTGAGCGTTTTTATCAGCATCTGGATGGGGTGCCGGAAGTGATTGTCTCTGCCGGGGTAAAACCGATCGGTATTGGCGAGGGGCCTTATAACGGTAAACCGAATCCGCACGCCTGGATGTCTCCGGACAATGCGCTGATCTATGTCGATAATATCCGTGATGCGCTGGTGAAATATGACCCGGCGCATGCGGAGACCTATCGTCAGAACGCAGCCGCCTATAAGCAAAAAATCACCGCAGCGCTGGATCCGCTTCGCCAGCAGATTGCCGACATCCCGGAGGATAAACGCTGGATGGTGACCAGCGAAGGCGCATTCTCCTATCTGGCTCGCGACCTGGGCATGAAAGAACTCTACCTGTGGCCTGTAAATGCTGATCAGCAAGGCACGCCGCAACAGGTGAGAAAAGTGATCGACCAGGTGAAGAAAAATGCTATTCCAGCGGTGTTCAGTGAAAGCACCGTGTCGGATAAGCCAGCCCGCCAGGTCGCGCGGGAAACGGGTGCGCATTACGGTGGGGTGCTTTACGTTGACTCATTAAGCAACGCTCAGGGACCGGTGCCGACCTATCTGGATCTGCTCAGAGTCACCACGGAGACGCTGGCGCAGGGCATTAAAGCGGGAGAGAAAGCGCAATGACAGACACCATCGTTGTTTCGGATGTCACCGTGACCTATCGCAACGGTCACACCGCGTTGCATGATGCCAGCTTCAGCGTGCCGGGCGGATCGATTGCGGCGCTGGTGGGCGTCAATGGCTCAGGCAAGTCAACCCTGTTCAAAGCGCTGATGGGCTTTGTCCGGCTCGCCAGCGGCAGCATCTCAGTGCTCGGCATGCCAACCCGTCAGGCGCTGCGTCAGAGTCTGGTCGCGTATGTGCCGCAGTCGGAAGAGGTGGACTGGTCTTTCCCGGTGCTGGTGGAAGATGTGGTAATGATGGGTCGCTATGGTCATATGGGCCTGCTGCGTCGACCGAAACCGCACGACCAGCAGATTGTCAGTGATGCGCTGGCGCGGGTCGATATGCTGGATTACCGCCATCGTCAAATCGGTGAACTCTCCGGCGGACAGAAGAAAAGGGTATTTCTGGCGCGCGCCATTGCCCAGCAGGGCAGCGTTATCCTGCTGGATGAGCCATTTACCGGCGTGGACGTTCAGACTGAGGCCAGAATCATCAGCCTGCTGGGTGAGCTGCGCGATGAAGGCAAGACCATGCTGGTCTCAACGCATAATCTGGGATCGGTCACGGAGTTCTGCGATTACACCGTGATGGTCAAAGGCACCATTCTGGCCAGCGGCCCGACCCGCACCACCTTTACCGCCGCCAACCTTGAGCGCGCGTTCAGTGGGGTGCTGCGTCATGTAATGGTGAAAGGGCTGGACGATCAGATTATCACCGACGATGAGCGGCCTTTTATTGCGCCACGTACGGCACCTGAAGACGGAAACTGACCATGGAACTGTTACTGGAGCCTTTTGGTTATCACTACATGCTCAACGCGATGTGGGTCTCCGCCATGGTCGGCGGCCTGTGTGCGTTTCTCTCCTGCTACCTGATGCTCAAAGGCTGGTCGCTGATTGGCGATGCGCTGTCGCACTCCATCGTGCCGGGCGTAGCGGGTGCTTACATGCTGGGACTGCCCTTTGCGCTAGGCGCGTTTCTCTCTGGTGGGCTGGCGGCGGGCAGTATGCTGTTACTCAATCAGCGCACCCGCTTAAAAGAAGATGCAATCATCGGCCTGATCTTCTCCTCCTTCTTTGGTCTGGGTCTGTTTATGGTGTCGCTCAATCCGACCGCGGTAAACATTCAGACCATTGTGCTCGGCAATATTCTGGCGATTGCGCCCGCAGATATACTTCAGCTGGCGCTGATTGGCGGGCTGTCGATCATCATTCTGCTGTTTAAGTGGAAGGATCTGATGGTCACCTTCTTTGATGAGAATCACGCGCGCGCTATCGGACTGCGTCCTGAACGACTGAAAGTCCTCTTCTTTACCCTGCTGGCAGTCTCAACCGTGGCGGCGCTGCAAACCGTCGGTGCATTTCTGGTGATCTGTCTGGTGGTGACGCCAGGCGCGACGGCCTGGATGCTCACCGACCGCTTCCCGCGTCTGCTGATGATTGCCGTAGCGATTGGCAGTATCACCAGTTTTCTAGGTGCGTGGGCGAGTTACTACCTGGATGGCGCAACGGGCGGCATCATCGTGGTGGCGCAGACGTTGCTGTTCCTGCTGGCGTTTGTTTTTGCGCCCAAACATGGCTTGCTTGCTAACCGGCGTCGCGGCCGCCATCGTCCCGAAAAGGAGCCTGGCTGATGTCGATCTTTGAACCTTTCCAGTTCGCTTTTATGAACAGCGCGTTGCTGATTGCGCTGGTGGTGGCGGTCCCCTGTGCGCTGCTGTCGGTCTTTCTGGTACTGAAAGGCTGGGCGCTGATGGGCGATGCCATGAGCCATGCGGTATTCCCTGGCATCGTCCTCGCCTGGATGGCCGGGCTGCCGCTGGCGGTGGGCGCGTTTGTCGCCGGTCTGTTCTGTGCCGTTGCCAGTGGATTTCTGCAGGACAACAGTCGCATCAAGCAGGATACGGTGCTGGGAATCGTCTTTTCCGGCATGTTCGCGGTGGGATTAATCCTCTATATCGCCGTGAAACCGGAGGTGCATCTTGATCACATTCTGTTTGGTGACATGCTCGGCATTACGGGCGCTGACATAATTCAGACCTCGCTTATCGCAGCGGTGATCGTTGGGGTTATTGCGGTGAAATGGCGTGATTTTATGCTGTTCAGTTTTGATCCGCAGCAGGCACAGGTCTCTGGCTTACCCGCACGCTGGCTGCATTATGGGCTGCTCTGCATGGTCTCGCTGACCATTGTGGCGACGCTGAAAGCAGTAGGAATTATCCTGTCGATTTCCCTGCTGATTGCACCCGGTGCTATCGCAATTCTGCTTACCCGCCGCTTTTCACATGCGCTGCTGGTGGCGGTCGTGGTGTCGGTGCTGGTGTCGCTGAGTGGGGTCTATCTCTCGTTCTTTATCGACAGCGCGCCAGCACCCACGATCGTGGTGCTGTTTGCACTGGTGTTTATCGTGGCGATGGTGATTTCAGGCCGCAAAACGCGACAGCTTGAACGTCAGCGGCTTAATGCCAGCTGACTGGCTATCGCGGCTGTCTCTCAACCGCGATAGCGCACCGCATCAATCAAACGTGTAAAGGCGCTGGTGTGCTGTCTGCGGCTGGGATAGTAAAGATAATAACCCGGAAAAGGCTCACACCAGTCAGCCAAAACCTGAACCAGACGGCCACTTTTAAGGTGTTCCGCAACGCTATCCTGCGGCACATAGCAGATCCCCATCCCGCTCAGTGCGGCATCAATGCGCGACGCGAGATGATTAAAAATTAACTGACCCTGCGTTTTGACCCTGATCTCCTTGCCATCACGCATAAACTCCCAGTTATAGAGGCCACCCAGCGTCGGCAGCCGCAGGTTGATGCAGTTATGATGCTGTAAATCATAGGGCGTCTCAGGTCTGCCGTGCTGATCAAAATAGCTGCTGGCTGCCACCACGCACATATTCCAGTCCGGCCCGATGCGTACCGCCACCATATCCTTTTCGACCTGCTCACCCAGTCGCACGCCTGCATCGAAACGGCCGCTGACAATATCGGTCAGACTGTTATCCACCGACACTTCAACATGGACATCGGGGTATTGCTGAAGAAAGGGCCTGAGCAGCGGCCAGAGTGTAGAGGTGAGCGCATGTTCGCCTGCGGTGATACGAATGTTGCCGGAGATTTTACCCTGACTGTCAGTGACATTGACCAGTTCAGACTCAATCTCGCTGAACAGCGGGGCGAGGGTAGTGATCAGCCGTTCACCGGCTTCTGTCGGGGCAACGCTGCGAGTAGTGCGCGTCAGCAACCGGACGCTAAGACGCTCTTCCAGAGCGCGAATCGCGTGGCTCAGTGCCGACTGCGACACACCCAGCTTCGCCGCTGCCCGGGTGAAGCTGCGCTCTTCTGCTACCACCACCAGATAGATTAGATCGTTAAAATTTTCTTTCAGCATAGGCCCTCTGACCTGTTTGATCGGTTATCCCGGTCGGGACAGGCCGATTTATCGACGTTAACTACGGCTTCGCTACCCGACCTGCTATCAGACCCGAAATTGCCTTTCAGGGTTACACATTTCGCGGCAGGATTAATGAGGCGGACAGATAAACCCTATGAACGACGGCTATAAAAGCTTTTTTAAATAAAATTAATAAAATCATTTAGATGAGCGTTGTATGAACACATATTTATCCCGATTCAACCTCGCTCCGTCATTCAGATAACACTTACTTTTCCCGGCTTCCCCGCAAAATTGCCAAAAAGCTGCTAAACCTTAAAGCAGAGATACGCGCGTAAAGATTAGGGTTATCACGATTTTCCCCCGATTCGAACCCCGTCAGAAATAAACCTATAAAAAATTAAATCTTTTGGCCCCCAACAATGGGAAGCAGACAATGTCGGAAAAAATATCGCTAACAATGCAGGTTAATGGTCAGTCGCAGCAGATGCAGGTCGATCCCCGTGTCACCCTGCTTGATGCGCTGCGTGAGCATCTTAACCTGACCGGCACCAAAAAAGGGTGCGATCAGGGGCAGTGCGGTGCCTGCACGGTACTGATTAATGGCCAGCGGGTGCTGAGTTGCCTGACGCTGGCGGCTCAGGCGGATGGCGCCGAAGTGACCAGCATTGAAGGGCTGGCTTCCACCGAAGGTGAACTGCACCCGGTGCAGCGCTGCTTTATGGAGAATGACGCCTTCCAGTGCGGCTACTGTACACCGGGTCAGATTATGTCCGCCGTCGCCTGCATCAAAGAGGGCCATGCGGGTTCAGAAGATGAGATCCGTGAGTATATGAGCGGCAACCTTTGCCGCTGTGGAGCATATCCGCACATTGTGGATGCGATTAAACAGGCCGCAGCAGAGATGGCGAAGGAGTCCGCATGAATGAATTCAGCTGGAAAGTCGCGCAGTCGCCTGAGGAAGCCGCAGCTCTGAAACAGCAGCCTGGCAGCCAGTTTCTGGCAGGCGGCACCACACAACTCGATCTGATGAAGTGTGGGGTCTTCACGCCGCCGCAGCTCATCGGCATCACTGGATTGACCGGGCTTAAAAACCTGCAGTTTGACGACGATAAGATCACGGCCGGCGCGCTGGTCACCATGAGCAGCCTGGCGGATCATCCCGCCTGCCAGCAGAACGCGCCAGCCATCTACGGAAGCCTGTGGCAGGCCGCGTCACCGCAGATTCGTAACATGGCCACGCTGGGCGGTAATTTACGCCAGCGTACCCGTTGCGCCTATTACCGCGATCCGGCGACCTTTTCCGCCTGCAACAAACGCAATCCGGGTTCCGGCTGCGCCGCACTGGATGGCGTTAACAGCAATCATGCCATCCTGGGCGCCAGCGACAGCTGCATCGCGGTCTATCCCGGCGATCTGGCGGTGGCGCTGGTGGCATTTGACGCCATCGTGGTCCTGCAGAATCAGCAGGGCGAAACCCGCCGCATCGCGATTGATGATTTCTTCCTGCTGCCGGGTGACACACCTGATCGTGAGCACGATCTGCGCGATGACGAAATTATTGTGGCTATCGAAGTGCCGCAAACCGAGTCACTGCGTCACTCACACTACCTTAAAGTCCGTGATCGCAGCTCTTATGAGTTTGCTGCAGCCAGCGCGGCCGCAGGCTTCACGCTGGAGAACGGCGTGATGCGTCAGGTCCATATTGCGCTGGGCGGCGTCGCCACCAAACCCTGGCGGGTCAGGTCGGTGGAGCAGGCGCTGGAGGGCCAGCCGTTTAATGAAGAGACGGTCTTCCAGGCGGCAGAACGGATTACACAGGAGACGCAGGCGCTGACCCACAACGCCTATAAAGTAAAACTGGCGCCGCGTGTGATTGCACGTGCGCTGATGGCAGCAGGAGAAACCGCATGAGTGACGTAAATGACAAATCACGTCGGGAGTTACTGAAGGCGACGGCGGCGATCTCAGCGGCGGGCAGCCTGGGGCTGAGTATGCAAAGCGCCAGTGCCAGTGATACTGCCACGGCAGAACCAGAAACCACCGATCCGATTGAGGGACTGGGCGCCGGGCGCTCGCGGGGTGACGGCAAAGTAAAAGTCACCGGTGAGGCGCGGTATGCGGTAGAACATCAGCCGGAAAATCCGCTTTATGGCGTGGTGATCCAGTCTACTGTTGCCAGCGGCCGTATCAGCCGGATGTCGACGGAAAAGGCGCAGCAGGCCTCGGGTGTGGTGGCGGTTTATACCCATCTGAATAGCCTGAAGATCAACAAACCTACCGCGATTGCAGACGGCGGCGCGGCGCAGTCAACCTATACCCCGATTCAGGACGATGTGATTATTCACAATGGCCAGAACATCGGTCTGGTGGTGGCAGAGACGTTTGAGCAGGCAACTTATGCCGCCTCGCTGGTGGAGATCGACTATGAAACCTCGCCCGCACTGATTTTTGCCACCGATGAGGGTGTCGAACCGAAACCGGTATCGAAACAGGATATCGATATGGGCGATGCACAGGTGGCGATGCAGCAGGCCGAGGTGCGTCTGAGCCAGCGCTATACCACGCCGCGCGAATACAACATGCCGATGGAACCGCACGCCTGTGTAGCTGAGTGGCAGGATGGACGCATTACCGTCTGGGAGCCGAGTCAGTGGGTGGCAGGCGCGCAGGTGGAAATCGCCGAGTGGATGGGCATTGACGTTGAAGATGTGCGGATTATTTCGCCCTATGTCGGCGGGGGATTTGGGTCCAAGCCGGTGCCTTACACCCACGTCGCACTGGCCAGTGTGGCATCACGAGCGCTGAAGCGTCCTATCAAAGTGTCGCTGACCCGACCGCAGACCTTTACTGGTCTGGGCGGACGTCCCGCCACCTCGCAGCAGCTGGAACTGGGTGCCTCGCGTGACGGCAAGATCCAGGCGATTATCCAGCGCAGTTTCAGTGAAACCTCATTAATCGATGTATTTGCTGAGAACTGCAGCAAAGTCACCGCCCGCATGTATGCGGTGGGCAACGTCTCCGCCCAGCATCAGGTCAGGCCCATCAATACCGTGACGCCAGGCTGGATGCGTGCGCCAGGCGAAAACCCCAGCGCCTTTGGTCTTGAAGTGGCGATGGATGAGATGGCCTATGCCCTGAATATCGATCCGCTGGAGTTGCGTCTGCGCAACTGGGCGGACAAAGATTATCAGCTCGATCTGCCGTGGAGTTCGCGTCGCCTGAAAGAAGCCTATCAGAAAGGGGCTGAGGCCTTTGGCTGGGATAAGCGCATTATGACGCCGCGGTCGATGCGCGAAGGGCGTGAATTGATTGGCTGGGGCATGGCCTCTGGCACCTATCCGGTCAACAAACTGCCTGCTGAGGCAAAAATCATCCTGACCCCACAGGGTAAATTTGTGGTGCAGTGCGCCGGTGCGGATATCGGCACCGGGACCTATACCATCCTGGCGCAGACCGCTGCCGACATTCTTGGCGTCGCCTCTGCCACCATCGAGGTTCAGCTGGGTGATACCGAGCTGCCGCGTGCCGGTGTCGCAGGTGGATCGCAGCTTGCGGGCAACGTGACCGCGGCGGTGAACGATACCGCCAGACGAATGCGCGACCAGCTGCTGAAACTCGCCAGCGAGCTGCCACAGTCGCCACTGAATGGCACTCCGGCATCTCAGCTCACGCTGAAAGGCGACGGGGTTCAGCATAATCTGCGCAGCGGAATGGCGGTCTCATTTGCCCGGCTGGCGACCCTGGCACCGGCGGAGAGTCTGACGGTGAAAGGCGGCACTTTCCCGGACGATCTGTCACAGAGCGAGCGCGACAAGATGGTGCGCAACCTTAATGACATGAGCCGCCCTGAAAAATTCTCGGCCCACAGCTGGAGCGCGCAGTTTGTGGAAGTGCGGGTCGATGAAGATTTCGGCACTATCCGGGTCAAACGGATGGTGGCGGCGCTCGACAGCGGTCGTCTTTACAACCCTAAACTGGCGCGCAGCCAGTGGATTGGCGGCATGATCATGGGCGTCGGTCAGGCGCTGATGGAAGAGGGCATCGTCGATCCACGCAATGGTCGGGTGATCAACAACAACCTGGCGGACTATCTGGTGCCGGTTAACGGTGACATCCCGAGCATTACCACCATCAACGTTGGCGAGCCCGATTTTGAGGCGACCACCATGGGCGGTAAAGCCGTGGGTGAGCTGGGTATCGTGGGCGTGGCGGCAGCGATCAGTAATGCGGTGTTCCATGCCACCGGTAAGCGGGTGCGCGACTTACCTATTACTCTCGATAAGATTATCTGAGCCTGTTCCTGACCTGCTGCCAGCAGGTCGATGTGAGGATATGCGGGCGCGGGCTGAAACCTGCGCCCGTTTTTCACGCTTAGCGGAGAGAAAGAGTGAAGATAGCGTTGATTGTGCTGGCCGCCGGGCTGAGTCGCCGTTTTCGCCAGCAGGCGGGTGAGCATAAGCTGCTGGCCGATCTGAATGGCAAACCGGTGCTGCAACGCACGCTGGAGCAGGCCGCTGCCAGTGGTCTTGACCTGTTTGTGGTCACGCGCCCGGACGCCGCTGCGCTTAAGGCGCTCTGCTCGCAGGCTACCCTGGTGCTGTGTGACAGCGGCGGGCTGGGCGAATCAATCGCCGCAGGTGTCAAAGCCAGCCGTGACTATGACGGCTGGCTGATTGCGCTGGGCGATATGCCGTTTGTCACGCCTGAAAGTTACCGCGCCGTCAGCGCTGCGCTGGCTTACGCGCCGATCGTCAGGCCGTGGATTGACGGCAGGCCGGGCCATCCGGTGGGCTTTCAGAACCCCTGCTACCCGATGCTGAGCACGCTACAGGGCGATGCCGGGCCGCAGGCGGCGGTGAAGTCACTCGCCGTCCGGTTGCCGCTTCAGGATCGCGGCTGTTTGTGTGATATCGATCTCCCTGCTGATCTGCAGTTAATAAAGGAATTTTCATGATTACGCTGGATCAACGTGTGATTAATGCGGCACTGAGCAGCTGCCAGGCGGGTCAGCAGGTCTGGCTCTGCACGGTGCTGCGCACCTATGGATCTTCGCCGCGGGCCCCTGGCACCCTGATGACGGTCAACGAAACGGGTGCTTACTGCGGATCGCTGTCGGGCGGCTGCATTGAAGAGGACTTTCTGGCGCAACTGGCGGCAGGAGCCTATCGCGCCAGCAGTCAGCGGGTGCGGTACGGTGAAGGCGGAATGCGTCCTGACGTCAGCCTGCCGTGCGGCGGCAGCCTGGAGATCGTCATTGAGTTTCTGCCGCCCGATGATGCCACGCTGGCGCTGCTGACGGCCATGCAGCGCGCGCTGAGCGGACAGCAGCCGATGGTGAAAATGATACGACCCGGCGAACGTGCGCAGTGGGAAGTGCTCGCCCCTGACAGGGTGTTGCCTGCGCTGGATGCCAGTGAACAGCAGATGTTACTGCCGGTTGGTGCGATACCGGAACTGCTGATCGCGGGCTACTCGACTGTGGCATATGAGTGCATCCGGCTCGGGCAGATGCTGGGATTTCACGTGCGGGTCTGTGAGCACCGACCGGAGATGCTGACGGAGCTGGAGAGCCACTTCAGCGCTGCGGACAACGTGACGCTGGTGTCACAGCATCCGGCGCGCTGGCTGGAGCTGAACGGCGCGCATGCAGCGGTGGCGATTGTGGCACTGACCCACGATCCCCGCATTGATGACCTGACGATGATGGAGGCGATCGCGACACCCGCGTTCTATATCGGCATCATGGGCTCGGCGAAAAATAGCGAGAAACGACGGGCGCGACTACAACAGATCGCCGGCATGGATCGTGCCGAACTGGACCGCATCCATGCGCCCATCGGCCTGCCTATCGGCAGCAAAACCCCGGCGGAGATTGCGCTGTCGGTGATGGCCGATATCGTCCGGGTGAAAAATCGCGGGCTGTCAGCCGCCTGAGTCCGGCGTCGCCTCCGGTGCGAGCCGATAGAGGTAGCTGCCCGAATAGGGGATCGGCAGGAAATCACGGAACAGCTGCCGCAATGTCTGTTCAGGATCGACATCGCGGAACAGTTGCGGGTAGAGCGTGGTGGCGAAGAACTCTGTCGCTACCACGTGCCATGGACTGAGGTAAAAGTTGTGCCAGATTGCCCCGGCGTGACCGTCCCGCAATGCCGTCAGCTGCTTCAGCGCATTCTGCTGACCGGTCAGCGCCAGCAGGCTCTGCCGGGTCTGCGCTGTTATGACGGCGGGGCCGAGTTTTAAGGCTCCCGCTTCATCGGCGCTGCCGGTGCCGGTGGCGAAGTAAAAGTCTGGCTGTGCCGCAATCACACTCTCCTCACTCAGCCTTCCGAACACGCCTTTGATCTGCTGACTGGCGATGTTGTCGCCCCCGGCAAAGCGCAGCAGCTCACCCAGATTGCCATTCACCGACGTCACGCAGCATTCACTGCGCCGCCCGAGATGCAGCTGCAAAAGAACTTTAGGTTTAGCTCCGTGATAGTCCGCCAGTCGTCTCTCAATGCGCTGCATGTGGCTGCGGTAAAAGCGATTGAAGTCAGCAGCCCGCTGGGGCTGATTCAGCACCTCGCCCAGCAGGGTCATGCTGCGCTCGGTATTTTTCAGCAGCTCAACCCGCAGATCGATCCTCACCACCGGGATATGCGCCGCGCTGAGCATCTTCTCCAGCACTGCTCCGCTTTCACTGCCGCGCGCCAGCTGCGGCAGGATCACCAGGTCCGGTTTCAGTGCGATCACCTGTTCGGGATTCATGTCATTGACGCCATCCAGACCCAGTACCGGAATGTCCTCCATCTGCGGAAACTTACTGGCAAAAATCTGCCAGGTCTGGGGATCATACTTTTTCAGATCCTGTGGCCAGCCAGCGATATGCTGCAGCGGATTGCCGGGTGTCAGCAGCGCGACGCTGTAGAGCATCCGGCTTTCACCCAGCACAATACGCTGCGGATGGCCGGGGAGGGTGACCTCACGGCCGGTGATGTCGGTCAGCGTGCGGGCGGTCGCGCCAGCGCTGACCAGTATCACGCTCAGCATTAATAACGCACAGCGCAGCGATTTAAAATTCAACACGGGCCTGTACCATCAGGTTGCGGGTTTCACCTTCACGGACGCGCAGGTTGCCGCCGCTTGAACTGTAATAGTGCTGGTTAAACAGGTTATTAATGTTCAGACGCAGCTGCGTTTTTTCACCGAACAGGCGGTTGTTCCATGCCACGAAACTGTCTGCCACCACATAGTCGGGCAGGGTGAAGCTGTTATCGGGATCGCCCGCACGGCTGCCGACATAGCGTGCACCGCCACCGAGCCGGAACGAGCCGGGCAGGCTGCTGATCTGCATCTCATGACTGAGATAGAGCGCACCGGCATGGCGCGGCGCATTCTGCAGACGATTACCATTGTTATCCGGATTAACCCGGTCATTTACGATCTCTGCCTGATCATAGCTGTAGTTCGCGCTCAAATCCCAGCCGGGTGCAATTTCGCCGTTCAGCTCAAACTCAGCGCCGGTCGATCGGGCTTTATCAATGGCCCGCGTGCTGCCATTAATATTCAGCGACATCGCTTTTTCGTCTATCCGATAGAGCGCGACGGTGGCGAACAGTTTCGGCGAGAGTTGCCATTTACTGCCAACTTCCCAGCTGGTGCCCTGTTCCGGTTTGCCGACATTGCCATCATCATCCACGTCGGTTGACGGCGTAAACGACTTGCTGACGCTGGTGTAGAAAGAGAGGTCAGGTGTGAATTTGTAGATCACCCCCGCCTGCGGCAGAAACTTATTACCCTCATCATTCAGGGTTTCCACCTGCGGATTAAAGCCGCGCGAGGCGCGCTGTTCATAATGCTGATAACGACCGCCCAGCACCACAATCCAGTCGGGTGACAGAGAAATGCTGTCTTTGGCGTAGAGTGACCGGCTATGAATGCGGTTCAGGTTATTGGCGGCTGCGCTATTTTCCGTGCTGGCGTCCGTGACCGGTGACAGCAGGTCATATTCAGGCGTGAAATAGTTGAACTGGCGGTTGACCTTGCCCTGATACTGATGGGCGCGATAAGTCTGGTTCATCTCATAGTCGGTGCCCACCACCAGCGCGTGCTGCATACCCAGAATTTCGGGATTACCCAGCAGATCCCAGCTCAGATATTTGGTTTTGTGGTTAAACCCGCGATTGGCATCGGCGCGACGTGTGACCACGCCGCTGCTGGCGTTCACCGCCGTCACGCGCACTTCATTGTTGTCATAGCGCCGCTGGTTCCAGCCCAGGGTTAACCGGGTGCGCCACTCATCATTAAACTGCCAGTCATAATGAGCAGTCAGGGTTTTGTTATGGCCCCAGGCGTGATTGGCTTTGTCATCCAGCCGATCTTTATAACCGATGTCGATCGGCTTGCCGTCGATAAAGGCCGTGCCGCGATCGTAGGGAATGTCATAGCGGTAGTCGGCATAGCTGATCAGAAAACTTGCCTGCTCGCCATACCATTGCAGAGAGGGTGCCAGCAGTGTGTGCTCTTCACTGCCAAAGTTGCGCCAGTAATCCTGATTCTGCTTTTCGGCGATCAGCCGGAAGGCGAAGCCGTTGCCCAGCGGGCCGGTGACATCCAGCGTGCCCGCACCGCCACCTTCACTGGCGTAACGTCCGCTGACGCTGGAGTGCCAGCTGTATTGCGGCTTTTTGCTGACCACATTGATAATGCCGCCCGGATTCTGAATGCCATACAGCAGCGAGGAGGAGCCTTTCAGCACCTCAACCCGCTCGGTCGTGGCATCGAAATTCAATCCCTGACTGCTGCGAATGCCATCCCGGTAGATAGAGCCATCGGCGTTGCTGCCAAATCCGCGTCGTACAAAGCCATCTTCGGTGCCAGCCAGCGTGTTTGCTTCGGTCACACCGCTGACGAAGCGCATCGCATCCGCCAGTGAGCTTGCCTGGTAATCGTCCAGTTGCTGCTGCGTCACCACGCTGACCGACTGCGCCTCATCAAGCCGCGCGGTCGGCATTTTACTGGCGACGCTACTCTGAGTGGCGCTGTAATTTCCCTCTGAACTGGCATCCGCGGTCACGGTCATATCCGGGGCGCTGTCGGTTGCTGCATTGACCTGTGGCAGCATAATGCTGCTGCAGATCGCCACGACCAGAGCGGGGTGCCGGGCCGGATATCGTGAGTCTTTGTTTATCATTTTTCTTTTGGTGTCTGTAACTGGCAGTTTCTGAAGCAAATACGCCCTGCATGACGGTCTGTCACTCAGGGCTTCCCTGGAGGTGGTCTGCAATATGCAGCGCTTTAAGCAGAGGAGAATCGCATCAGGGGTCAGACATCATTTCGTCTCCCGGACGACAATACTTCTCATCTGTAATTGAGAATCATTCAAACATCCGATATTGTAGTAGTAAACATAATTTGAATAGAATTGACTACATTTTTTCCGTGTCGTTTATCGCTGCAAAAATGTTGGCTGGCAGTTTTATTTAATTGAAAATAATGAATATATTTTCATGGGGAGGTGAGGTTTTTGGTTAAATCCACATCTTCTTCAGGTGAAATATAAAACAGCATGACGTTTTTACTACATCTCCCGGCCCTTAAACTCTCCATTTAGCCAGACTAGCAATGAGTCTTTCACACATTTAACCCCAGTTGCAGGTGCAGCATGAAACAGAGCAGGCCCGTTAAAAACAGAGTGGATGTGGTGGCAGAACGTCTTCGCGCCCGTGAAAAGCAGCTTTCACCCCGCCTGCTGGCGGTGGCGCGCTATATCGATCAGCAGCGGGAAACGGTGCTGGAGAGCACCGCGATGGAGATCGCTGTGGCGAATCACACCTCTGATGCCACTGTAATCCGCGCGATTCAGGCGCTGGGCTTTAGCGGGCTACGCGACCTCAAACAGACACTTAAGGCCTGGTTTGGTCCCTCGCTGACCTCTGAAGATAAGATGATCACCACCGTCAGTGAGGTGACCAGTGATGTGAACAGCGCCATCGACTTTGTGCTGGAGGGCCACCGTCACGCCTGTGAGGTGCTGTCGCAGCCGCAGAATCGGGTGGCGGTAGCGGATAGCGTGGCGCTGCTGGGCGAAGCGCGGCAGGTCGCTATTTTTGGCATCAACGCCTCAGGTATTCTGGCGGACTACAGCGTGCGGCTGCTCAACCGTATCGGTCTGCCCGCCTTTTCCCTTAACCGTGCAGGAATTGCGCTGGCAGAGCAGATGCTGGCGCTACAGCGTGGCGACGTGCTGATCATGATGGCGCAACAGTCGGCGCACCGGGAAGGGACAACCGTGGTGCGTGAAGCGAAGCGGCTGGATATTCCGATTATTCTGCTGACCAACGCCACCGACTCCTTTTTCGCCCGCGAGGCGGATGTCGTAATCAATGTGCCGCGCGGCGGCGAGAAGGGACGCATTCCCCTGCACGGCACGATTATGGTCTGTCTGGAGATGCTGATCCTGTCCGTTGCCTCAACGCTGCCACAGCGTACCGTTAAGACGATGAAACGGTTACAGGATCTTAATCGCGGGCTGAAGCCCGCCAGCAAAAAGTAGCCAGTGTAACGACGCTGTGGCGGGTTCCCGGTATTTCACCTGAACCGGCACGGCTGATCTTTAAGTCAAATTTCTCCGCTTTGCGAGCGCGATCCCGTATTTTCTGCCACCCCTTTCCTCAGCCGTCTACGCTTACAGCTTGCTGCGCTAGCCGGTGCGGTTCTTACTCATACTGACTTTCATTTGATTTGTGCGGAGCTGCTGATGAAACCCCTTCACGCGCAATACCTTTTCTGCTGTGCCACCCTGAGCCTGCTGTCGCCGCTGCCAGCGATGGCCTGGAGCGACCTTACCGTCTTTGGCGATAGCCTGAGTGATGGCGGGAACGTCGGGCGCTTTACCTATGATGGCGCGACCCATCCGCTCTATGACGAGATCGTAGCGCAGTCGCTGGGTGATAACCTGCGCCCTTCATCGCAGGGCGGAAGCAACTATGCCGAAGGTGGCGCAGTTGCGGTACCTGCGATTAATCCCCTGTTTAACACTCAGGATCAGCTTGATAGCTACCTTGCGGCGCGAGGCGGACGAGCTGATTCGGACGGTCTCTATATTCACTGGATTGGCGGCAATGATTTAGCGGCGGCGGCTCTTGCCCCTCTCGCTGCCCGGCAGATAGTGGATAACAGCGCCAGTGCAGCGGCCTCACAGGTCAGCCGGTTGCTGGATGCCGGAGCCGGAACGGTGATTGTACCGACGGTACCTAATGTAGGGGCAACGCCCGCCCTGCTGCAGGCGATTCTGCAGGTGCCTGGTCCAGCGGCACAACCTGCCACGGCGGCGCTGTTTCAGTCGCTGAGCACCACCACTACGCCTGACCGTGCCGCAAGAGAGCAGGCGATTGAAACCGCGCTTGGCGAGGCGGCCGGACAAATCTCTTCAATCCCGCTGATCCGGGATGCCATTGCGCAGCAGCTGATTGCCGCCTGGGAGTTACTGAGTCAGGAGGCGGCGGCACTCACCGACCGTTACAACCAGGCTGAAGAGCAGGGGCTGGTGGCCGCGCGCGGGAACATCGCGCGGGTGGATATCAATGGCCTGTTTAATGAGGTGATCGCTAATCCGGGCCTGTATGGACTCACGAATACGGCCGGAATGGCCTGTCCGCCAGGTGTCTCGGCGATGGACTGCACCTCCTCGACGACAGGATTTTCGCAGTCACAGCAGTATCTGTTTGCAGACAGACTGCATCCCAGCCCGGCGGTCCATGCGCTGATCGCCGATTACATTCAGTCGGTGCTGAATGCGCCGCTGCAGGTGGCTGCGCTGAGTCGGGCGCCGTCGATGCTGGTGGGCGATGCGCACAATACGCTGGATGGACATCTGCAGCAGCAGCGTCAGCAGCCCGCTAACGCCGGGGAGTTTACGGTCTTCGGCGGTTATGCCGGACAGCAGCGTGATTTCCGCGGTGACAGCCTGCAGGATGGTGATGCCACCAGTGCCAGCGGCACCGTGGGTGTGGGCTATCAGCTGACCGATCACTTGCAGGCCGGTGCCATGCTCTCTACGACCTCGCAACGTCAGGATCCCTCGTCGCGCTTTGATTACCGTTTACGCGGCAATCTGGTGGCGCTCTGGAGTCAGTTGAATTATCTCGATCGGGGATGGATTAATGCGGACGCCCATTATGCGGATCTCGACTTTGATGATATTGAGCGTCAGATCAGGCTGGGACCGGCGACCCGCACGGAAAAGGGCAACAGCAACGGTAAGATGCTGGGAATGCGGCTGCAGACCGGCTGGGATTTGCCGCTGGGTAGCTATGTTTCTACTGGCCCGGTGGCCAGCTATGCGCTCGACTACACCCAGGTCGATGGCTATAAAGAGGAGGGCAATAGCAGCACCTCAATGCGCTTTGGCGACCAGACGCTGCACTCTCAAATCGGCGCAGTGGGCTGGCGTATCGACAGCAAAGATTTACTGATCAATCCCTGGGCGCAGGTCAGCTACAACCACCAGTTTGGTGACAGCGATTCGGCGGTGACCGCCGGACTGAAATCGACCCGCACCGCCTTTACCCGCAGCAGCGATTCCAGTGATGATAACTGGATCGATATGGCGCTGGGTGCGAGCGTGCCGCTTGGCACCTCGGTGAATGCCTTTGCGGGCGTCTCGGCGGTAACAGGCAACAGCGACATGCATCAGGTGACATGGAACGTCGGGCTTAACGCCCGCTTTTAACCGATCTGCTTTGCGGAGTGAAAAGCCCTACAGACGTTGTCCGTCGCTCTCATAATGATAGCGGCGGGCGACGTTGCAGCAGATCTGAGCGTTCATCACGCCCCGGATGCAGTCGGGTATAACTCTCTTCTGCGGCGTGTCGTTTTCACGCTTCGATCAAAGCCTGCGCCTCCAGTTCGCGGACCCGCGGTATCACTTCGCGGCCAAAGAATTCGACCTCTTCATGAAAGTGCAGAAATGCCAGCAGCAGCAGATCCACACCGGCCTGCTTCAGTTCGATAATACGTTCAGCAATCTGCTGCGGTGTGCCAATCAGATTGGTTTTAAAGCCGTCGTTGTACTGCACCAAATCCTCAAACGACGATTTCGCCCAGTTTCCCTCTCCTTCGGGTGAGGCACTGCCAGCATTTTTGACCTCATGCTGAAAGCCTTTTACCGCATCCGGGTTGGCTTTGCTGATGATCTCATGAAGCACCGCCTGCGCCTGCTGTTCGCTCTCGCGGGCAATCACAAAACCGTTCAGCCCGATTCTGACCTGATGCTGATGACGTCCGGCTTTTTCACGGATATCCGCGACCTGCAGACGGACACCGTCCGGGGTATTACCGTTGGTAAAATACCAGTCTGACACCCTGGCGGCCATGTCGCGCGCCGCGCGTGAACTGCCACCCTGGAAAATTTCCGGGAGCGGTGACAACGGCTTGGGTTTCATCACGTAATCGCGGAAGCGATAAAAATCGCCGGCAAAGCTAAAACTCTCTTCACGCCAGATGCCGCGCAGGCAGCGAATAAACTCTTCTGAACGCAGATAGCGCTCTTCATGATCGAGCCAGGGTTCACCAATTGCCTTGAACTCGCCCCGGAACCAGCCGCTGACAATATTAACGGCGATGCGTGGACCATAAAGATGGCTGATAGTGGCAATCTGTTTTGCCGCCAACACCGGATTCCACGGGCCGGGAAGCAGAGCGGCAATCACTTTTAATTTCGAGGTGTGACTAAGTAAGTCCTGCGAGAATGTGACCGATTCATGCTGATTATCTGCGCCATATCCTGCAGTAAAGCGAATCTGCGTCAGCGCGTAATCAAAACCCGCCTGTTCAGCGATCTGCGCCAGTTTGCGGTTGTATTCGGCATCCCAGCGGGTACGCTGCTCTATCTGACTGATCACCAGTCCGCCCGAGACATTCGGTACCCAGTAGGCGAACTGTAAAGGTTGGTTCAGTGACATGGTTTTCTCCTGGCATATAGCTGGATTAATGGAACAGTTAATTTTTCCAAACTTTCAGATATAAAAGAAAAGACCAAGCAGTAACCATGCCAGAGCGTAATAGATTGATGTTACTAGATTAAAAACCAATGTTGCATAAAGTGGATGTTGCAAATGCAGCAACACAGAAACAGCACGGTTGCTGATGCAGCAGCGCTTCATTACCGCGCGTAACTGCGGCGAGGCCAGGGGCACTGAACCCGGCGGTATTCGCAGATAGCCGCAAAGCGATGTGATAACGTAGCGGTTCTGTTGCAGAGCCGGAGGGCACTATGATTGTCAGACAGGCATCGCCCGAAGAGGCGCACCATTTATGGAACATCAGAAATCTGGCCATCCGTCATGGCTGCCAGCATGCTTATCCACCCGACGTGCTCGCCGCCTGGACGCCAGACCGCATGCCCGCCAGCTTTCCCGCAATGATCCGCATGAATCCCTTCTTCGTGATTGATGGTCCGGACGACGTACCGGTTGCTATGGGATCGCTGGACCTTGCCGCCGCCAGCGTGGAAGCCATTTTTACCCTGCCTGGGTTCACCGGACAGGGAATGGCGGGCCTAATCATCAACACCATCAAAGCGGAGGCGCTGCAGCGTGGCTACCGCCGGTTGACGCTCGCGTCGACGCCGAACGCCGTGGGTTTTTACCAGCAGCATGGCTTCCGGCCGCTGGGCGAAAGTTTCTATCCGTCAAAGCTGGCGGGCAGCGATTTACGCTGTACTGAGATGGCGATTGATCTGTGAATGCCCGCTGCCGTCAGGCTGGCGAAGCAGGGCAAAAGTTTCCGGTGCAAAGACTTCGCAAGCCCCCGCCGGTAAGGTATAGTCCGCGTTTTTTGGAGGAATCATGCTGACTGACTCATCAACTCGTCTTAATAAATACATCAGCGAGAGCGGCATCTGCTCCCGTCGTGACGCCGATCGTTACATCGAGCAGGGCAACGTTTTCATTAACGGCAAACGCGCCACTGTAGGCGCGCAGGTATTTGCAGGCGATGTGGTGAAGGTCAATGGTCAGCTTATCGAGCCGCGCGATGAAGACGATCTGGTGCTGATTGCCCTGAATAAACCGGTGGGGATTATCACCACCATGGAAGAGGGCGAGCGCGATAACATCAGCGATTTCGTCAATCACAGCAAGCGCGTCTTCCCGATTGGCCGACTCGACAAAGATTCTCAGGGCCTGATTTTCCTTACCAACCACGGTGATCTGGTCAACAAGATCCTGCGGGCCGGTAACAACCACGAAAAAGAGTATGTCGTTACGGTCGACAAGCCGATCACCGATGAGTTTATTGCCGGAATGAGCGCAGGCGTGCCGATGCTGGGCACGGTGACCAAAAAGTGCAAAGTGAAGAAAGAAGCGCCGTTTGTCTTCCGCATCACGCTGGTCCAGGGGCTGAATCGCCAGATCCGCCGTATGTGTAAGCATTTTGGCTTTGAAGTGACGAAGCTTGAGCGCACCCGCATCATGAACGTCAATCTCAAGGGATTGCCGCTGGGGGAATGGCGCGATCTCACTGACGACGAACTCGTTGAGCTGTTTAAACTGCTGGAGAACTCCTCTTCAGAAGATAAACCAGCGAAGAAAGCTAAAGCTCCGGCGAAACCGGCCGCCGCCAAAAAACCGCAGAAGAGTGCGGCGAAACCCGCTGAAAAAGCGGATGCTAACGGTGCCTCACGCAAGCGCTTTGTCCAGCCGGGACGTAAGAAGAAAGGGCGCTAATGATGGCCCGATGCAGAGAGCGACTTTCCTGCTCTCTGCATCTGTAATCAGCGGATCATCACGGAATGATCCGGGCCGCCCGGAAGCGGGCAAACAGATCGCAGAACATCTTATCCGTTGCGCGATAACCGTGGAATCCCGCCCGCCGCAGCTTGCTGCCGTCGCCAAACATGTCGTAATCCCAGCCAAAAACAAAATCAGCGAAGACACCATCACTGAGCGCCAGAATATCGGGCTGGAGCAGCGCGTCGGCAGCGGCGATTTCCCGCCACAGCGCACGATAATCCTGAAATAGTTGCCGGAACGACAGCGAAACCGGCGGCGCGATCTCCAGTTCAAACCACGCTGCAATGACCGGCCATAGCTCACTCCAGCGCCAGAGATCGCCATTATTGATATTAAAGGCCTGATTGCGTGCGTCTGGAGTACGCGCGGCCCAGATCGTCGCGTCGGCCAGCAGAGTGGCATCGGTAAAATCGACCATACTGTGCCAGGTTTCCGGCGAACCGGGAAAGCGTAAGGGCAGCCGCGCCGCGCGACAGATTGAAGCGTACAGCGCCAGGCTCAGCGCCAGGTTCATGCTGTTGCCCGGCCTGTCACTGCCGACCACACCGGGCCGCAGCGCACTCCAGTGCCAGGCTTTACCTTGCTGTTGTGCGCTCAGCCAGTTCAGCTGCACGGCGTTAAACTCAGCACCCGGTACACCAGGATCGCTTTCCCGCGCCGGCGTTTTAAAGCGTCCGAGATGGGCGCCATACACCTTGTATCCCTGCATCAGACTGACATGCTCAAGTGGGGCGACATTTTCCATGGTCTGAACCAGATTTTGCAGCATGGCAAGATTCGGCCCGACCATGGTTACCCAGTCAGAAGCGTTCAGCCAGGCGCTGTAAAAGATATGCGTGACGTCGGTGAGTGATGCCAGCCGTTGCTGGCACTGCTGGCTATCGCGCAGATCAACCGCAATCACCTCTGTGCCGCTGACTGCATAGTCTGACCGATGCGTCAGTGCTTTGACCTGCCAGTGATCTGCTACCAGCGCCTGACTCAGTTGCTGACCGACAATCCCGCTGGCACCCGCCACCAGCGCAACCTTCTTATCCTGCGTCGTTTTCATGATCATTGCCCTGTTAAGAGAGAAGCTGCATTCTCACCTGCGTTTATTTCTGATTAAATCCCCTGAAACGGATGTCACTTATCAGGAAAATCAATAAATGCAGAACAAACTGAATGCGATTCAGACCTTCATCCGGGTGGCAGAAGCGGGATCTTTTTCGGCTGCGGCCCGGCAAAACGGCATGAAGCAGTCGGCAGTAAGCCAGCAGATCGCCGCGCTTGAAGAGGCGCTGGGGGTCGTGTTGCTGCACCGCACCACACGAAAAATGGCGCTGACGGAGCAGGGTCAGCATTATCTGCAGCAGGTCAGGCAGCTGCTCAGCGCGATGGAAGAGCTGGAGCAGCAACTACGGCCTGAGTCGCAGCCTCTTCACGGCAAACTCTATATGCAACTACCGAGCGGCATCGGGCAGCGGCTTATGCCGTATCTGATTGCATTCCAGCAGGCGCATTCCGCACTGCGTCTGAATATTGCGCTGGAGGATCGCCTGTCGGATCTCATTGGTGAAGGCGTTGATGTGGCAATCCGCCTCAGCGAATCGCCGCCCGCTACACTGGCTGCCCGTTCACTCACCACGGTTGAAACCGTGCTGGTGGCTTCCCCTGAGTGGATAGCGCGAAACTGCACGCCGCAAACTCCCAGTGACCTGCAGCACCATCCCCACATACGTTTTAGCGGCGTATCGCCCGATGCGCCGCTGCAGCTGGTGTCCGCGACCACGAGGGTGTCTGTGCCGGTGGAAAGTGCTTTTCGCTCTAACAACAGTGATGCATTGATGCAGGCCCTTGAAGCGGGGCTGGGGATCGGTGGGTTACAAACACTTATCGGCGCAGACGCGCTGGCATCCGGCCGACTGGTGCGG
This sequence comes from Pantoea sp. EKM20T, assembly GCF_011800485.1. Lineage (NCBI taxonomy): Bacteria > Pseudomonadati > Pseudomonadota > Gammaproteobacteria > Enterobacterales > Erwiniaceae > Pantoea > Pantoea sp. EKM20T. The sequence goes on from NZ_JAALFW010000004.1 coordinate 106,705, forward strand.
GTTTTACCGGACTGGCGGCTTCCCGACCGTTATCTTTATGCTGTTTTCCCCGATGCCCGCTTTATCCCGGATAAAGTGCGGAAGCTGGTCACGTTGTTAACTCAGGAGCTGGTGCGGTTGCAGGGAACAGGGCAGGGCGAGACCTAACGCCCAGGCTGTTTTACTGATCCGCATGGTGCAGCAGAACCCAGAAACGCTGAAGACGCTCGCGAAGCTCTGACAGGCCAGCCCGTATGGCTGGCATCCTGTTTCATTATCGATGCCTCCGGTTTCCCCTCGCTGAAGAATTTAAAAGCCCTCTCCCCCGATCCCGCAGTCCGTTTCATGCCACCCGCCAGATTTTAATGGGGGTCACATTCAGACCAACGACACTTTTCACCCTGATCAGGGCGTGGCAGGATAAGCGCAATCTATCAAGGAGTGTGCCTGATGTTACTGAAAGGTATGAACGATCCGCTGCTGAAAGCGTATCAGCATCCCAAATCACGGATGATGATCAGCCGTTTCAGGGGGCTGGCGGGGGATCGAAGACTCAGTGACTGGCAGGCGTTCTGTATTCTGGTCACCGGCTTTACCAATTACTGGTATGTGCATGCAGGTCACTACACCATTAATGTCACACTGACTAAAACTCGCCAGTTCGACTTCCTGCAGGACTTTCTGCATTTCACGGTTACGCTGGATGGGTTAATTGGTGATGAACATTTTCGTAGTCCGGATTTTGTGCTGCCCCATTATGATGTGCCCTACGAATTCTGCCGCTGGCGTAACAAGCGCGGCTATGATGCGTTAACCACTTATATCAGTAAGCAGGGGTTGAAATCCCATAAAGGGATATTTGTCGCCTCAGAAGGGGCTTCCCCGGAAGAGCAGGTGATGAAATGGGAAGGTGTGGTCAACGTCTATGACAAAACCTTTTTTAGCGTGACTAACTTCAGCACCACTCAGGAATTTCTGATCAAAGACATCAGTAGATCCATACAGGAAGGATTGCTGAAGCACCTGAGTTTTTACCGCGATCTGTTTCACTATATCTTCCCCTCACCAGCGGAGGCGCGGTTGCAGGCGCGCGATGACAGGCGCTATCTGGCTAAAAGATAGCGCCCGGGCATCTTTAGATCAGGTCAATGGGTTCAGCCGGGTCTGCTTAAACGTTGCAAACCCGGTAGTCAGCTGACCTCTCAGCGGGATTTACCACTTCATCTCGCCGGTATTGACTTTGGCGCTGAGTTCCAGTGAAGCCGGTTCTGCCAGTTTCGGCCAGGCGGCTTTCATGGCGGTAATCACCTGCGCTGAGGTTTTATGTTGCGCCAGCGCCGCCTCAAAACTCTTCAGATAATTCAGGGTGAAATCCACCGCCTGTGAACCGGCCGGACGGGCACCGAGATAGTGACCCGGAATCACGTTCTTCGCGTTCAGCGTCTGCATTTCTGTCAGGATATGACGCCACTCAGCGCGACTCTGAACGGTCTGAGTGTCAGCCGTCCAGACATGAATGCCCGAGGAGAGGGCGGTACCGCCCAGAATGGTGCTCGCAGACGGGATCCAGATATAAGCGGCGTATTGCTCCGGATGACGCAGCTCCAGCACCTCGCCGTCTACGCTAAAGCGGGTCTGATGGGTCACTTCAGGCACAAACACCTTATCCGGCGCGCCCTGCTTCATCTGTGGACCCCAGTATTTCAGCTTGGCGTCATGCGTCTGCTGGATATGCTTCACCACCACCGGCGCGGCAACCACCTTCACGTCCGGCCAGGCTTTAACAATCGGCTCCAGACCAAAGTAGAAATCGGGATCGCCAGAGGTGATCACAATTTCCTTTAGCTTTTTTCCGCTCTTTTTAATCATCTCTGCCAGTTTTTCACCGTCCTGGGTGCTGAATTGGGCATCGAACAGAATCGCTTCGGTTGGCCCACTAACCAGCGTTGAGGAGACGGCAAAAATACCCTTTTCCTGTGGATTATAGGTTTGCAGTTGCAGGGTGGCCGCGCTAGTGGAGGCCGAGGCCAGCACCAGCATCACAGGTAACAGCATAGTTTTCATTGAGGATCCTCAGAGATAAATGCCCGATTCAGGCAGGCGTAACGGACGATGTTCAGTATCAGTGGCGCTATTCTACGCATCTGGCTATCTGTTAGAATTCCCGCAATCAGAGATGCTGAGTTTCATAATCCGAACAGGTGGAGTGGATGGACAGAGTCACGGCGGCAGCCGTTTTCAACCGGATATGTGAACTGGGCAGCCTGAGTGCCGCCTCACGATCGCTGGGGATATCCCGCCCGATGGTCAGCCGTTATCTGGAGGAGATGGAAAAGTGGGCGGGAACGCGTCTGCTGCATCGCTCTTCGCGCCAGCTGACCCTTACGCCTGCCGGAGAGGCGATCCTGCAAAAAACCCGTCAGCTGGCCCTGCTCTCAGAGGCGATCCAGCAGGAAACCACCCAGGGCATCCCGGCCGGAACGCTTCGCATCGCCTGCGCCCACTTTACGGCTCTTCATCTTGTCGGCCCGGTGATCCCCGATTTTCTGGCGCGTTATCCGGCACTGCGCATCGAGCTGGAAATTAACAATCAGCCAGTAAGCCTGATTGGTGAGCGTATCGATCTCGCTATTCGCATCACCGACTCGCCAGAGCCGGGAGCGATCGCACGCCGTCTTGGCGAATGTCACTCGGTACTCTGCGCCTCACCTGAGTATCTTAAGGCGCGGGGTAACCCGGAAACCCCGGACGATCTGGCTCAGCATAACTGCCTCTACTACAGTCGCTTTGCCGGACAGAGCTGGCATTTTACGGCGGCTGGCGGGGAGAAAATCGCGGTTGCCGTCAGAGGAAATTTCAGTGCGGGTATCTCTTCACTGTTGTGTGACGCGGCGATAGCGCATTGCGGGATAGCGATGGTGCCTGAGCAGGAGGCTCGCCACGCACTGGAAGCAGGGAAGCTGGTAAAATTACTGCCCGATTATGAGCCGCAACGTATTGGCATATGGGGGCTTTACCTGTCGCGTGAGCACCAGTCTGCCGCACTGCGGCTGATGCTGGATGAGCTGCAAAGCAGAATCCAGAGCCGGTGATGAGAGGGGAAAGTAACCGATCAAAATGGAACCTTACTATGAGTGATAATCAAACCCTTTACTGGAACCCTATGGTGCCAGAACTGACCGTCACTGACTTTACTGCTTCGCTGCATTTTTACACCGTGGTGCTGGGTTTCAGTGTGAGAATACAGCGCCAGCAGCCTGATTTTGCTTACCTCTGCTATGGAGAGGTGCAATTGATGATTGAGCAGTTCCATCCGCAGGGCTGGAACATAGCCGATCTGCGCTGGCCGCTGGGGCGGGGTATTAATTTCCAGATTGAAGTCGACGATGTTCAGGCTGTACTGATGCGTTTGCAGCAGCATGCTGTTCCGCTCTATCGGCCGCTTCGGGACAACCACTATGACATCGGCGAGACCACCGCCTGTCAGCGGGAGTTTCTGGTGCAGGACCCCGATGGTTATCTGCTGCGTTTCAGCCAGTATCTGGAATAAACTGAACGTGTTTTGGCAATATTAATCAGCAGGAGAATGGCTTGAGTAAAATAGACATTCTCTTCGGATATTTTATATTGACTGTCCAATCATGATCAACGGAAGCCTTTAATAGCAGCGTAGTAAAGTCATCTAAAGCGCGAAGAGTTACCTGCTGTTTACCACCGTCACATTAATCATGACCTTTTCCACTAACGGAAGGCGCTATGCATAGCGTGTTAACTATTGCAAAGCGTCATTAAGTCACAGGCGGCCGTGATTTGCTGCTACAAAGCCATAATAAAAAAATGAATGTAAGAAAGAAAATTTATCCAGCGATGATCTACACTCTCGTTAGCTGGCTGGATTAGGATTATTCTCAACAAAGGTTTTTAAGGGATTTCATTGGGCTAAGCGTTCGTACATTTACATTTATTCGTTCACTCAGCACTTAATCTTTGGGAATGTGAGCCGATAACAGGTGATACATACTCAGGAGGACGCACAATGAAATCTTTTTTATCTGTCGGCATTAGCACGCTGCTGATTGCCCTGGCCGGACCGGTTATTGCGGATTCAGATTCTGGCACTATAACCTTCAGCGGAGCCATTACTAATGGTTCATGTAATATGAATGTCGGACAAAATCCTGTCGTGTTTGACTGTTTTGATCCCGCCAGTGGTAAGGCTGTGGTCACTACTGCTGACCTGATGAATCCCGAATCGCTGACCAAGTTACCTCTGGAAGTAAAAATGCACTGGTTTAATCCTGAAAAGAGCAAAGGGATACTTTACGTTACCTATCTTTAACGCTTCTCTTGAGGTTTTATTCTGAACGACAGTGCAATGCCTTAGCAGCAACGGTGACATGGAACCTAAAGATATAAACCCATAACCAATACAGGGTTTATCATTAAGTCACTAAGAGCCAGTGAAGTATCTTTTTTGAAATTTTTAAGTCAGCATCGGGGAATTCAGTTTACCGTATTCATCATCAGCAGATAATGTGTGCATCTTATTAATCCCTTGCATAATCGAGGGTTAATACGCGTTGCATCTGTTGATATGCAAAAAAAACCACCTTTGCTGTCAAAGGTGGGTTTAATTTATAAAAAGCTTGCGTGAAGATCAGTAAGAGTCAGAAGAGCGCTGAGTAAAATATTTCGTGCTCTGACGCTTCTCCTTTTTACGACGCAGCACCAGGCTGGTGGTAATAATCAGCAGCGTCAAACCGCCGGTTGCCAGTAATTCAGCCTGATGTTTCGCATCAAACAACATGATTATCAGCACCGTGACGATAAACAGGATAGTGACCCACGTCAGGCCAGGAAATAACCACATCCGGTAACTCAGGACTTCACCCGCTTTCTCGCGCTTTTTACGCAGCACCAGGTGGGACGCAGCGATCACCAGATAGACCAGCAGTGCAATCGCTCCCGACGTGGCCAGTAAAAATTCAAACACCACGCTGGGCGCCAGATAATTGGCGATCACCGCCAGAAATGCAGCCGCGGTAGAGAGCAGCACAGCAATCCACGGCGTGCCGCTGCGATTGGTACGTGAGGCAGCCGACGGTGCATCTTTGCGGCGTGACAGAGAGTAGAGCATGCGCGAAGAGGTATAAAGTGCAGAGTTAAGACAACTGCACACCGCCATCAGCACCACCAGATCGACAATCAGTCGGGCGTGCGGGATGTTCATCGCCTGTAACACCGTCTGCCATGAACCCTGTTCAACCAGCCCTGGCGCATTCCACGGCACCAGCGCCACCACAAAGAAAATCGACAGCAGATAGAACAGCGCAATACGCCAGATGACGGAGTTAGTCGCCTGAGTAATCTGCTTGCCGGGATTCTTCGACTCTGCGGCGGCAATCGTGACAATTTCTGTGCCCATAAAAGAGAACATGGTGGTCAGGATGGCAGCCACGACCGCGCCGATACCATTCGGCATAAATCCGTGAGTGTCGTAGAGATGCGACAGGCCGCTGGTATTGCTGTCAGGCAGCAGACCAAACACTGCCGCACCTGCCACGCCCAGGAACAGGATGATGGCCACGACCTTAATCAATGCAAACCAGAACTCAAACTCACCATAATTTTTCACGCTGAGCAGATTAGTAATGGTCAGCAACAGGGTGATAGCAAACGTGAACTGCCAGATGGCGACATCGGGGAACCAGGCATGAAGAATGGTTCCCGCCGCATTGGCTTCCAGCGGGATCACCAGCACCCAGAACCACCAGTAGAGCCAGCCGATGGTAAATCCGGCCCAGCGTCCCAGCGCTTTATCGGCGTAGGTTGAGAACGAACCTGAATCGGGTGAGGCGACGGCCATCTCGGCCAGCATCCGCATAATCAGGACCACCAGCGCACCGGCAGCGGCATAAGAGATCAACACCGCGGGGCCCGCTTCAGAAATAGCATGGCCGGAGCCAACAAATAGCCCGGCGCCAATCACGCCCGCAATTGAGAGCATACGCACGTGGCGCGGTTTCAGGTTTTGAGCCAGCGAATCTGCATTCGCACTCTGAGTCATCGTCATGTAAACGTCTCCTGTCGACGTCCGGCCTGGATGGCCGGACGAACGGGGATGAACTTGCGTTAACGCGTCAGCGAAATCAGGCCGGGACGACGGGATGTCCGGCGGGTGCGACACAGTGATCGATCACCGTGGAGAGAATGGTCAGCGCCAGGCTGAACTGCGCATCCGGAATGGTGAGCGGGTAGAGGAAGCGGATGACGTTGCCTTTGGCTCCGCAGGTCAGCAGCAGCAAGCCCTGTTCCATCGCCATCTTCTGAACCGCCTGCGCGGTGCTGGCCTGATAGAACTCCATCGCCACCATCGAACCCAGCGCACGCACTTCAGCAATGTCCGGATGTTTGCGTTGATGTTCCTGGAGTTCTGCTTCAAGCCGGGCACCGAGATCAACGGCGCGCTGGCAGAGCTGCTCCTCTTCAATTACATCCAGCACCGCATGGGCCGAGGCGATAGCCAGCGGGTTTCCGGCATAGGTCCCGCCCAGACCACCTGGTGCAGGTGCATCCATCACCTCTGCACGACCGGCGACCGCGGAGAGCGGCATCCCGCCAGCCAGGCTTTTCGCCATGGTGATGATATCGGCCTTCACCGGGTAGTGTTCCATGGCAAACAGCTTGCCGGTACGGGCAAATCCACTCTGGACTTCATCCGCAATCAGCAGAATGCCGTGACGGTCAGCCAGCTCCCGCAACTGCACCATAAACTCTGCGGGTGCCGCATGGAATCCACCTTCGCCCTGCACCGGCTCCAGCACGATCGCGGCGACGTCATGGGGCGCAATGTCCTGCGTAAAAATTTCTTCAAGGCTGATCAGTGCCGCCTCGATGCTGATCCCCTGAACCGCGCTGGGATAGCGTGCATGGAAGACTGACGGCGGCATCGGGCCGAAATCTCGCTTGTAAGGCGCCACTTTTCCGGTCATCGCCATGGTCATAAAGGTGCGGCCATGGAATGCGTTACCAAAGGTGATGATGCCGTGGCGGCGGGTATAGGCACGCGCCACTTTTACGGCATTTTCTACCGCTTCCGCCCCGGTGGTGAAGAAGGCCGTTTTCGCCGCACCGGCGATGGGAACCCGCTGATTAATACGCTCGGCCAGTGCGATGTAGCTTTCGTAAGGGGTGATCTGGAAGGCCGTATGGGTAAACTTTGTTAATTGATCGGCAATCGCCTGTTCAATGCGTGGATGGCGGTGGCCGGTGTTCAGTACCGCGATGCCGCCCGCGAAGTCAATCCAGCTATTACCCTCCTGATCCCATAAGGTGGCGTTCTCTGCCCGGGCAACGTACCAGTCGCACAGCGTACCGATACCTTTGGGGAGAGCCTGTGCTTTGCGCTGCTGCAACAGGTTATTTTTTTCGCTCATTTATTCCACCTCGTTAATATGCGTGTTTACAATTCCCGACAAACACGTTTATTTATGCCTGAGGCGTGGTGAGTTGCCAGAGCCAATTGTCAGAGGAAAGGTGGAGCCAATTGCGACTCTTATACGCAGATCATCTATTAGCGCGGTTACAGTTTTTAAGAACTGGCTCATTACATCAGCGGCTGCTGAACTGCATGCAGGCCGCGATCGCTGAAGAGGTGTTTCCGCGCGGAAGCCGTTTACCGCCAACCCGCGATCTGGCGCGCGAACTGGGCGTGTCGCGAAACACGGTTATGCATGTTTATGAGAGCCTGATGGCGCAAGGCTATGTTACCGCGCGGACCGGCAGCGGCACCTGGATTGCAGAGACGCTGCCGGAAAACTCTCTGCAGAGTGATGCAATTGCCGACCTTCAGGCGGTGAAGGCGCAACGACCGGCAACGCTGTCGAAGCGGGGTGCCAGTCTGCTGGGTCACGCGACAGCATCGCCTTACCAGTGGGGCGCGTTTGTCCCTGGCGCGCCGGATGTGACCGAATTCCCCCATAAGCTGTTTAGTCAGATTCAGGCGCGTCTGAATCGCGAACCTGACGTTCACCGCCTGGTCTACAGCAGCGGCGGTGGCTGTCCCGATCTGCGCCATGCGCTGGTGGATTATCTGCGGGTGGCCCGCTCAGTGCGGGCCGATGCTGACCAGATCCTGATCACCGAAGGGGTTCATCAGGCGGTTGATCTGGTGACGCGGGTGTTGTGCGATCCTGGCGATCGGGTCTGGATGGAGGAGCCCGGCTACTGGGGAACACGCAATCTGCTGCGCATGAATGGCCTGAAGATTCGGGCGATGCCCGTGGATGAGCAGGGACTGGTGCCGGACAGCGGCCCGGCACCAAAGATGGTGTTTGTGACGCCCTCTCATCAATATCCGCTGGGTGTGCATCTAAGCCTGGCCCGTCGTCAGGCATTGCTCACCCTTGCACGTCGCCATCAGAGCTGGATTGTGGAAGATGACTACGACAGCGAATTTCGTTTTTCCGGCCAGCCTCATCCCTCATTGCAGGGGCTGGAAGCGGATGCGCCGGTCATTTACATGGGAACGTTCAGCAAAACGCTCTATCCCGCGCTGCGCATTGGCTACATGGTGGTGCCGAAACCGCTGGCACAGCCGTTGCGCATCGCCGCGGCAGAGCTCTATCGCGGCGGACATCTGCTGATTCAGCGTGCGCTGGCGGAGTTTATCCGGCTGGGCCATTACATGGAGCATATCCGCCGGATGCGCCTGCTTTACCGCCAGCGGCGGCAGTTTCTCTGCAGGCTGATCGAGCGCTATCTGGGGCCACCCTTTTTACCGGCATTCAATCATGAAGCGGGACTGCATCTGGTGATCCCGCTGCCAGCAGGCGCGGATGACGTGGCGATAGCCGCGGAGGCGCTAAAGCGCGGCGTCAAAGTACGGCCACTTTCGCAATATTATATGCACCCTCAGGAGGCGCGCGGATTGCTGCTGGGTTACGCCTGCGTCAATGAGCGGCAGTGTCAGGATGCGTTTGGCACACTTAAAGCCTGTCTTGCGTCCGCCGGAATGGTATTCACTCCGCAGCGCTAGCGGGTTCAGGGACATTTGTTTTGAAGGAGGGCGGTTTTACTGCCGCCTCTGTGCTAACGCATTGACATTTAATCAGAGTCACCGAGAATACTCCTCTTTGCGCCCCGACCAGACAATACCGGAGTCTATCATCGCCTTTAATCCCTTTACTGCACCGGCCCGTGCGGCTATTAAGCGAGGCGCCGCGCTGGCTGCCGCGTTGTTGCTGGTCAGTTGCGCATCCGAGCCGCCGAAATCGCTGGTCACACCTTTTCCGCCCGTGACGAAACAGCCGCTACCGACGCCCGGCAAGCCAGCACAACCTCATGCGCAGGAACCGATGCGGGGCGTCTGGTTAGCCACGGTCTCGCGTCTTGACTGGCCGCCGGTTGCGTCGGTAAATGGCACCAGTCCGGCGCAGCGTATCCGCCAGCAGCAGCAATCACTGATCGAAAAGCTGGATAAGCTGAAAAGCCTGGGCATCAACACGGTGTTTTTCCAGGTTAAGCCTGATGCCACGGCGCTCTGGCCCTCAAAAATCCTCCCCTGGTCAGATATGCTGACAGGAAAAATTGGTGAAGATCCGGGCTATGATCCGCTGCAGTTTATGCTGGATGAGGCGCATAAGCGCGGTATCAAAGTCCATGCCTGGTTCAACCCTTACCGGGTGTCGGTAAACACTAAATCGTCTACCGTCAGCGAACTCAACCGCACGCTGTCACTGCATCCGGCCAGCGTTTTTGTGCTGCATCGCGACTGGATCCGCACTGCAGGCGATCGCTATGTACTCGATCCGGGTATCCCTGAGGCGCGTGACTGGATCACCAGTATTGTGGCCGAGGTGGTGGCGCGTTATCCCATCGACGGTGTGCAGTTCGATGACTACTTCTATGCGGAATCTGCCGGTTCACTGCTCAACGATAATCAGACCTTCAGCCGCTACGGTCAGGGGTTTGCCAGCAAAGCGGACTGGCGGCGTCACAATACTCAGCAGCTGATTGAGCAGGTGTCACGTACCATCAAACAACTGAAGCCGGACGTGGAGTTTGGTGTCAGCCCGGCGGGCGTCTGGCGTAATCTGTCGCATGATCCTGCCGGTTCCGATACCCGCGGAGCGGCGGCGTATGATGAAGCTTTTGCCGATACCCGCCGCTGGGTGCAGCAGGGCTTGCTGGATTACATTGCACCTCAGCTCTACTGGCCTTTTTCCCGTCAGGCGGCCCGATACGATGTGCTGGCAAACTGGTGGGCAGAGGTCGTGAAACCGACCAAAATCCGGCTCTACATCGGCCTTGCTCTCTATAAAGTGGGCGAGCCGTCAAAAGTTGAGCCTGACTGGACACAGCAGGGCGGCGTACCGGAGCTGAAAAAGCAGCTCGACCTTAATGAATCGAACCCCAATATTGATGGCACGATTCTGTTCAGAGAGAACTATCTGAATCAGCCGCAGACTCAGCAGGCGGTAAGCTATCTTAAAAGCCGCTGGGGAGGCTGAGAAACGCCGCGACAGCATGACCAGTGCGGTTAAGTTTTTCCTTGTGACTTGCTGCTATTCTTGCGCTTTATATGGGAGGAACCATGAGCGAACTGATTGATATTTTTACAAGTCACAAAAGTGAACGCAGTTTCACTGAGCAACCTGTCGATGAAGCTGTGCTGGATCGGATTATCAGTACCGCTTATCGCGCACCTACATCAGTAAACTCGCAGCAGGTTTCTGTGGTGATCACGCGTGATGCCGGCCGTCGCGCACAGATCGCCGCCATTGCAGGCGGTCAGCCGTGGATTGCCAAAGCACCGGTGTTTATCACCTTTGTGCTGGATATGCATAAATCAGCCGTGGGAATGGCCGCTGTCGATCAGCAGCAGATCGCCCATCAGAGCATTGAGAGTATCGTTTCGGGTTCTACCGATATCGGTATCGCGCTGGGGTCGGTAATGGCGGCTGCGCGTGCCGAAGGTCTGGGGATTGTGCCCATTGGCGGTATCCGTCGCGACCCGCAGGCGATGATTTCACTGCTGGAGCTGCCGCCACTGACCTTCCCGGTAGCGGGTGTGGTAATCGGTCACGTAGACGAACCGGCTCATCAGAAACCACGTCTGCCTCTGGCGACGTTCCGCCATGATGAGACTTACCAGACGCAGGGTCTGGAGCAGCAGATTGCAGCCTACAACGATGAGATGGTTCAGCACTGGAAGACGATTGGTCGTAATGACGGTGAGAGCTGGAGCGAAAGCGTCAGCGGTTACTATAAAAACATCTACTTCCCGAATGTACTGCCAGCACTGCTGAAGCAGGGTTTTGGCACAGATAAATAGTTCGCTCTCGTTATTGAGTGAATAGAAAAAGGCCATCCGTAGCGTTTACGGGGGGCCTTTTTCATTTTGTTACTATAACGAAAGGTGACTTTCCACGTCGTAACACATAATTTCCCTTTTAACCGAAGCGCAACTGCCTCTAACACTTACCTTCCAGGGAAATAACATGTCTCAGCGTTCACTCTACGCGCTCTGTTTAATGAGCTTTTTTCTGGCCGATGTCCGCGACGGCCTGGGGCCATTTCTGGGCATCTTTCTTACGGAGCGACACTGGCAACCCGACGAAATCGGTCTGGTAATGACCTGTGGCGGTATCGCTGGATTACTTGCCACGCTACCGGCAGGGATCGCCGCCGATGCGACCCGTCATAAAAAAATCATTGTGCTGCTGGGCTGTCTGGTGATTACCGTTGCCACACTGCTGCTGTGGTACAGCAATCAGACCTGGACGGCGATGGTCTCTCAGGTTGTAGCAGGCCTGGCTGCGGCGTTTATCGGCCCGACTGTGGCGGGGATCACTTTAGGGCTCACGGGTCAGCGCGGCTTTAACCAGCAGATGGGACGCAACGAGGCGTTTAATCATGGCGGGAATACGATTGCTGCATTGCTGGCCGGTTTTTCAGCCTGGTACTGGGGCATGGGTGCCGTTTTCATTCTTATGACGGTAATGGCGGTTTTCGCTGCTTTCGCTACGCTGGCAATTCGCGGAAATGAGATCGATAACGATGTGGCGCGCGGTTATGAACCGCATGAAGAGCGTCAGCCAGCGCTGCACTTATCAATGTTGTTGCGAAACCCGGCGCTGATGATCGCCGGTTTGACGCTGCTGCTGTTTCATCTTGCCAATGCCGCGCTGCTGCCGATGCTGAGCATGCGCGTCGCCTCGGCAGGCGGCCAGGCGGCGATCAGTCCGGGCCTTTACGCGGCGGCAACGGTGGTGATTTCCCAACTGGTGATGATCCCGGTCGCGCTGTGGGTATCTAAACGCGTTGATACGCACGGCTATCGCCTGTTTATCATGATCGCCCTGATGATATTACCGCTGCGCGCGGTTCTCGCCGCCGGCTTTGCCGGGCCGATTTTTGTCATTCCGGTTCAGGTTCTGGATGGTATTGCGGCCGGGATTCTCGGTGTGGCGGTGCCAGGCTATATTGTCTCCCTGCTGCGGGGTACGGGTCATGTTAACGCCGGGCAAAGCGTTATTATGCTGATGCAGGGCGCAGGTGCCGCGCTGAGTCCCGCCATGACGGGCATGATCGCCGCACGTTATTCTTACAGCACCGCGTTTGCGGTACTCGGCGCAATTGCGCTGGCAGCGCTGATTCTATGGTGGCGCACCGGTAGCGCCCCAGCCGCCCGTCTGGCCTGATCGGACACAAAAAAGGCTGCCCATTGGGCAGCCTCTTCTGGCAAATCCGTTTGCGACCATCCGTTATTTATACAGTTCTGCGGTCATGTGAACACGGTTGTTGGTGTTCGCTTCCGTAATTTTATACTGCGCACCCTGTTCCTGAGCCTGAGCAGCAATTTTTGATTCTGCGCCATCCAGTGTGGATGAGGTCACAGAAACGCTCTCGGCAAAGCTGCCAAAAGAGATCAGAGAAAGAGTTGCGAGTGCGGCGATTGAAAGTGCTTTTACGTTTTTCATGGTCATATTCCTGAGTTATGAATTGGGAGGATGTTTGCCTCCGATGGGAATAATAGTAACTCAGGTTATGATATCAATATTAACTATTAGTGCGGCAATGGTGATCGTGCTAATTGTTTATCTGGGGATCAGACAGCGACTGTGCCGTCTCCGTAATCAACGTCCTGAACCAGCGATGGGCAGGATCGTCGCGATAGCGTGCATGCCAGCCCATTTCAACCGGAAAGGTGCCCAGGTCAACCGGCGCCGGAACGATTCTGAGCCGCTCATCGCGCGAAAGATGCTGACAGATCAAACGCGGCAGGGTCGCGCAGTAGTCCGTGACCGCAATCATTTCCGGCACGGCCAGAAAGTGGGTGACGGAGACTGCAACCTGACGACGCAGGCCCCGCTGTTCAAGCGCCTGATATAACCCAGCGCGCATACGGCCAGGCGGCAAAACGTTGACGTGCTTTAGCTGCTCATATTGCTCTGCGCTGAGGTTTTCGCCCACCAGCGGATGATCGGCGCGTATCACGCAGGCCAGACCTTCATTCATCAGGTGCTGAACGACGAGATTATCGGGCGGCTCCACGATACGGCCCAGCACCATATCGGTATTACCTGAAATCACACCGGTTTCAGTGACGTCATTGCCAAAAGGAGTGAGGCGGAGTCGGATGCCGGGCGCACAGCTCCTGAGGCGGGCCACGATGGCAGGCATCATGATGAATTCGACATAGCTGTTAGGCGCAAGCGTGAAGAGCCGGGTGGCATGAAGCGGATCAAAGTCCTGCTGGCCAAGAATAACCTTGTCGATCGATGACAGCGCAGCACCGACCACCTGAGCCAGCTGTTCCGCTTTCGGCGTCGGTCGCATCCCGTAACGTTCGCGGATAAATAGCGGATCGTTGAGCGTTTCACGCAGCCGATTTAATGCATTAGAAAGCGCCGGCTGGGTTATGCCAAGCCGTTCCGCTGCGCGGGTAACGTTGCGCTCTTCCATCATGACCAGCAAAACTGGCAGTAAATTCAGATCGTATTTCATTAAGCTATAATGCTATGTGAATAACTGAAATTGAAGAAATAAATTTCATAAATATCCGTAACCCCGCCATGATTAACGGGTCAACGCAGAAGATAGCGGCTCAGACGCTGGTTCTGACTATCCTTACACCTGAAACCGACTAACTGTGATATGGAGCGGAAATGAAAATTTTAATGGTTTTGACCTCGCATGATGAGTTGGGCACCACTGGCAAGAAGACCGGTTTCTGGCTGGAAGAGCTTGCGGCACCTTACTATGCATTTCTTGATGCGGGCGTAGAGATTACCCTGGCTTCACCGAAGGGCGGACAGCCTCCACTCGATCCAAAAAGTGATGAACCCGATTCTCAGACTGATGAGACCCGCCGCTTCCATGCCGATTCTGCTGCTCAGGCAGTACTGGCCTCGACCGTCAAGCTTGATACTGTTGATCAGGAAGCGTTTGATGCCGTTTTCTATCCAGGCGGCCATGGTCCTTTATGGGATCTGGCAAACGACAAACACTCCATTTCGCTGATTGAGCAAACCCAGCAGGCGGGCAAACCGGTTGCGCTGGTCTGTCATGCTCCAGGTGTCCTGCGTGATGTGAAAAATGCTGATGGCACGCCTCTGGTCAAAGGAAAGAAAGTTACTGGCTTCACGAACAGTGAAGAAGAGGGCGTTGGCCTGACTGAGGTGGTGCCGTTCCTGGTTGAAGATGTGCTGAAACAGAACGGGGGTCTCTACTCACGAGGCGATGACTGGCAGTCCTATACGGTTCAGGATGGCTTGCTGATTACCGGTCAGAACCCAGGTTCATCAGCCGAGACCGCGAAGGTTTTACTGGCAAGCCTGGCGAAATAAAGATCTTTACAGCATGCTGAGTTTTGAGGGCGCCTGCGGGCGCCTTTTTTTTATTGCTACCGTTAAGTGTCAGGATAGATAGTGACCTGCTTAATTATTCAGGTTGAATAGATTAGGGCTCAATTTTTCTTAACATTGATAATAAATTTACGGGCGTTTCAGAGCTAAATAATTGCCTTAAAAATTCACTGCAAATATAAACATGTTTTTAAAACCAGTGTTGACATCGTTTTTTATATCCGTAAAGTAGGACTCATCAGCGGCGTGCAGTTGCCCTGATAGACTGAAAACCAAAGGTGTTATGTGTTAAAGGTGCCGACAAGTGTTTGAGTTGAAGTTGTCGGTGGTTCTGTTAAACATTGTTCTTTAAAACTGTTCGTTAGTTAAGATAACCCTGTTAAATGGAGTCGAAGTAAGTCTTTAAGAAGTATGTAGTATCGCGTCGCGATGATGTAAGGCCTCGTAGTTCTGAACGTTACGTTACGACAGGATACGATTGCGGTTTAAACGTCGTAATGAAAGTAAGGCAACGCATCAAAGAGTATATATCGCGATGGGGGTGTGCAGATTTATACGGGCCTGACCTGTCTTTGTCTCCTGAAAGACTATCAGGTGGTTTAAACCGATAATAATAGTGACATTTCAGTATCGTGATCATTATTATCCGCAGGATCTGTTCATAAATAGCAGTACCGAAGTAGTACCTATCAATTAAGTTAGTTAATGGTAAACGTAAAATCTGTAGTACCTTAAAAGCCCTGGCTATTTCAGTCAGGGCTTTTATCTTTTTACGATGTCTGTCAGTTCTTTTCAGAACGTAAATATGAGTAATTAACATTATCAAAGCAGCTTTTATCGATAATATTTAAAGTGATTCACGCGCGATTTATTCTCCTGATATTTTTTCCTCAGCTCAACACTCTCTTTCCTGAATTCCCCAGCATCCATTTTTACCCCGCTATCGACATAGCAAAGCGCGATTTTGCCTTTTCGACGTCGGACAGAATGCGATATAACGCCCCGTTATCCTGTCTGTTGCTTAAACAAAATCGCAAAACAGTGAGCCGCAGTCCGCTATCCCTGTTAATACACCACCGTTTTAGCCACGGACGCCAGTCGTTCACGCAGCCACTCATGCCCTTTGTGATGATGGGTTCGGTTATGCCAGGCCATGATTTTGCTGAAGCCAGGGATGATCAGCGGTGCTGGCAACATGACCAGACCCGTAGTGTCGACCGCCAGTCGTTTCAGTACCACGCTTACCAAATCAGTGACGCGCAAAATTTCCGGGAGCACCAGAAAACTGCAAACTGAGAGCGTTGCACGGCGGGCCCGGCCAATTGCAGCCAAAGCCTGGTCGGTGACCCCATGAAATTTTCCGACGGGCCACGAAACCAGCGCATGATCCTGCGCACAAAACTCATCCAGCGACAGCGTCGCACTGCCCGCCAGAGGATGATTTTCACTCAGCAGACAAACATATTCTTCATTGAACAGTTGCTGCGTATGCAATGTCGGCGGCGTGGTCTCTGGCGACAGCAACGCCACATCAACGTCCCCATGTTCAAATTGTCCTGACAGTGTCTTATCTGGCAAGGTAATGATGAAAGCATAATCAACCCAATAAAAGGAAAATACATCCGTTATAAATTTTTAAATTTTTGAAAAATAAGCTCTATATCGAAAGTATACTGAAGAAAGACTTACTCAGCATGGTGATAGATGACTGATAGATATCTCACATAAAAACTATTCATCTATAAGATTTAATTAGTAATTTATATGAAAATATCTCTTTTCTGGAGTCTATAGCCTTCAGGGAGCCGGGAAGGGTTTTTAAGGAGTTTTTAATTTACCCATTGCGAACCATTTCCGTTTTCAGATGGCAAAAAAATCAATCTGCGTCATAGTCAATATTCATCGAGTTATTGCGCTATAGCTTTCTTTTGAAATTCATCTGCGCCTGTTAAGTGCGCTATTCAAACAGAGGTTAAAATGTCTGCAGAATCTCCAGAGAATATCTCCAGCGATCTTTCTCAGTTCGTCGGTACGCATTTTGTCTATACCTACGATAATGGCTGGAAATATGAGTGGTACGCTCGCAACGAAACCACCTGCGACTACCGCATTCATCAGGGACTGGTAGGTGGCCGCTGGGTGACCAACCAGAAAATGCACGCGATTCAGTTCGCCCCGGGCATCTACAAAGTAGACTGGCATGAACCCACCGGCACCTGCGTCAGCCTGCTTTTTGATCTGAATCGCACCCTGGTTCACGGCACAATTTTCTTCCCGCAGTGGATTGCCGGTGAAGGTCAGCATCCGGAAAAAACTATCTGTTATCAGAATGACTTCATTGAAGATATGCACCGCTTCCGCGATGAAGGGCCGGCCTATCCGTATGTGATCATTCCAGAGTTTGCGAAAGTGACCTATATGAAGAATGAAGGTCCAGATAACGATGAAGTGATTAATCAGGCACCTGGACAGATGCCTGCTGACTATTTTGATGGTAAGTAATTAAGCCGGTCACCCGCCCCTACGGGCGGGTAGCTTCTGCCTGACGCGCCAGCGTGCGGGCGAGGATTGATGAGTAGAGTGGTTTCCCTCCCAGAAACTGCGCCAGTAGCGTAGCGCCCAGACAGGTAATAATCATCGGCAATATCAGCTGATAGTTATCGGTCATCTCCAGCACCAGTACGATACCGGTCAGCGGTGCCCTTACCGACGCCGCAAACAGTGCTCCCATCCCCGCGATAGCAAAAGTGCCCGCTTCCAGATGATAAAACGGGAAGAGGTCCGACATGACCACCCCAAAGGCTGTACCGAGCAGCGTACCCAGCGCCAGCATCGGCGCAAAAATACCGCCCGGCGCACCTGAGCCAAAACAGAGCAGGGTGGTCACCAGCCTGACCAGAAAGATGATCAACAGCAGGGTGAACGGGAAGACGCCATGGACCGCCTGTGGGATCAGTTCTGAACCGCCGCCTGCGCCAGGTGCAAACAGCAGAGCCAGAATACCGCAACTGCCGCCCAGTAATGCACCGGCCAGCACCACGCGCGCCGTTTTACCGGCATAAAAGCGCGCAAAAAGGTCCTGCGTGATAAATATCAGGCGGTTAAACAGGACGCCGACCATACCGATAATCATCCCGAGCACCAGATAGAGCCACAGCGTCTGCACCGGCGCATCAGCCAGCTTGCCGACGGAGATCACCGCCTGTTCGCCGTTGAAACAGCGGAACACAATGCTGGCCATAATCACACCGGTAAACACGGCTTTAATTGAAATCAGGTTATAGCGGAATTGCGGACGCATCTCCTCGATGATAAACAGGATGCCCGCCAGCGGCGCATTAAACGCTGCCGCCAGACCGGCCGCCGCGCCGGTTGCCAGCAGCGTATGGCGTGCCTCATTGCTGCGCATCCCCAGAATATCAATGACCATGCGGCCAATGTTCCCGCCCAGCTGCACTGTCGGGCCTTCCCGGCCCAGCACCATACCGGCACCCAGCGTGCCCATGCCGCCAAAGAACTTCACCGGAATCACCCGCCACCAGCGCACAGGCCTCAGCTCTTCCAGCGCCCCTTCAATTTCAGGGATACCGGAGCCACCCGCTTCGGGAGCAAAGCGCCTGACGAGAAAATATCCCACCATCGCCAGCAGAGCCGAGATGGCAAAGGCGGCGGCGTAGAGCATCCAGCCCTGAAACTGCGATGGTATAAGCGTGTCAGCACGCCACTGCTGTATTGTTTCAACGGCCCGGGCAAACGCCACGCCCGCCAGGCCAACCAGCGTACCGACCAGCGCGGCACAGAACAGCATCGCCAGCGGCGTTTTATCACGATAGAGCAGGGCGCGAAACATCCGGCTGCGCGCCGCGATGGAGCGGGGAACATAAACCGGCTGCGGTGATTCTTCATTCATTGAGAGACATTCTTGTTCAACCAGACCAGCGCCCCAGTTTACTGAGTGATAAGGTGAAAACAAACGTCAGGATCAATTTCATCGGGGTAAAGGGTTAATTCGTCTGTGGTGGACAAACCACTTGCGCCATGCGTTCGCGGTAGGCTGGATCATCCTGGTTTTTCAGCGCCTGAGCCGCCGCAGTCAGCGTGACCTGATTCTGCTTCTGGTTCTGCTTATCGTTAAGAAACGTCTGACGCAGTTTTTCATCGGAGATGGCTGGCGATAACTGGCACTTCTGGCGCAGATCGTCAGTTATCTGCTGCTGACGCAGCGCAAACTTCAGCGTGTCGTAGGGTGCGGCTGCCACAATCAGCGGGCTTAACAGCGGCAGAATAAACAGCGTGTTGCGGATCACGTTCATGATGGTCTCCTGACTGCTGAGGACAGGATCGGGTCTTCGGCAGTTTTCAGTTGATATTAATCGCATTGAGTGATTAGCCTGAGCACAATATCCCCGACCGACTGCGGCAACGTCGCCACGGTCGACGCAATAATCATAGCAATACTGGCGTGACAGGGAGCTGACATGCAGCCACATTCCACTGAAATTATCACCGCTGACTGTTGTATCGTCGGCGGTGGCCCGGCCGGATTAATGCTGGGTTATCTGTTCGCCCGCGCAGGCCTGCGCGTGGTGGTGATCGAAAAGCACGCCGATTTTCTCCATGATTTTCGCGGCGACACCATCCATCCCTCGACGCTGGAAATTATGCATCAGCTGGGTCTGCTGGAATCTTTCCTGACGCTGCCGCATCAGCGTGCTGAAAAGCTGGAGGCGGAAATCGGCGGACAGAGTATTACGATGGCCGATTTCTCACGGCTGCCGGTTCAGTGCCGTTTTATCGCCTTTATGCCGCAGTGGGATTTCCTGAACTATATGGCTGAACAGAGCGCCCGGTATTCGGGCTTCAGCCTGCTGCAGTCGACCTCTTTTGAGTCGCTGAATGTTGAAAATGGCAAGGTCAGTGGTGTGATAGCTTCCCGCGGGAATCAGCAACTGCACATCCGCTGTAAACTGGTGGTCGGTGCAGATGGCCGCCATTCACGCGTACGCGAAGCGGCGGGACTGACCGGACAGGAGTTCGGCGCAGCACGCGATGTCATCTGGTTCCGCTTAAGTAAACAGCCGCAGGATCCCGATTTGGGCATGGGCCATAAAGGGCCACGCCAGAACTTTATTGTTATCGATCGCGGCGACTACTGGCAGTGCGGACTGACCATTCCGAAAGGGGAGTTTCAAGCGAAACAGGCCGCCGGACTCGACGCGTTTAAAGCGGAAGTTGCCGCACTGTCGCCATTCGGGCCTGCGCGTATGGCGGAAATCGAGAGCTGGGAGGCGTTCAAACTGTTGACGATACGTATCGACCGCCTGGATAAGTGGGCGAAGCCCGGGGTTCTCTGCATTGGTGATGCGGCGCATGCCATGTCGCCGATTGGTGGGGTTGGCGTAAATCTGGCGATTCAGGATGCGGTAGCGACGGCGAATCTTTTGACCGATCCTCTGAAGCGGGGAGAACTGCAGCTGCGCGACCTGGAAAAAGTGCAGAAGCGCCGTCAGTTCCCTACCGTCGCCACGCAGTTTTTGCAGATCAAAATGAGCCGCAGCAAAGCAAAAAGAAAACCTTCGGGAAGCAGCAAGGTTCCCGCGATTATCCAGCGCCTGCCGTTTCTGCGTTTTGTACTGGGACGCCTGATCGGTCTGGGCTTCAGGACGGAGTCGCCGCAGGTTGCGCGCATGAAAGAAGAGCGTTAAATGATTTCGACAGCGATCAGATATCATGCGACACTGTTTCACTGTGAAAGTACTGTCAGATTGAGCCGCTATTTATCTGATAATTGGGCGCTAATTGAGCATTCCTGAGCTAAATTATTTTCGATTTTTGCGCCTGCATAGGAGAGGTTTCAGTGCATAACGAGCAAAATGGCAGCGACGTAAAACGTCTGAGTGCGATCAAGGCACTTTTGTCCCCGGATGAAGCCCGGGATAAGGTGCTGGAAAGATTCGTTAATCTCGCCAGCCAGGTGCTGGGTATTTCTGGCAGCTTCATTTCAATTATTGACGATCATAACCAATATATTAAAGCGTCCCGCAACTTCGATCTTAAGCAATCGACCCGTGATGAATCTCTTTGCCGCCACGTCATTGATGGTGAGGGACATCTGGTGGTGTATGACACCTTACTGGATGAGCGCTTTGTCACGCACCCGTTTGTGAAAGGCGATCCGCATATTCGTTTCTACGCCGGTGTCTCGCTGCAGAACCTCGACGGCGCGGTGCTGGGCACGCTCTGCGTCACCGACACCCAGCCACATCCCTTTACGGATGAGAAACTCGCTACGCTGCGCTCACTGGCTACGCTGGTCACCTCATTTCTGGATGCCTGGAACAATGCGGGTTTTGCCGACGTCATTACGCACCTGCCGAATCGCCCACGTCTGATTCGTGATATTCAGCAACTGACCCTTGTCGCACCACAGAGCCGCTTTCGCCTGATTCTTATCGACTGCCTCGACATCATTCGCGCCTATGAGCTTTCCCGTGCGGTGGGCATTGCGCCGATGGAGAAACTGCTAAAGCAGATGGCGCAGGATGTCGCTCACCGGCTCAATCTTCCGGAGAATGAGACGCTCTATACTTTCGCTCCAGGCCGTTTTGCTATTGTTCAGCCCTACTCGGGTCGTTATACCGCACATAACATGATCGACCTGTTTAAGGGCATGAAGGCCGATCTGGCGGAAAATATCACGCTCGACCTGGATGTCTTTACCGGTGAAACAGAGTTTGTACCGGGCCAGATGGATGCCAATGAAACGGTGCGTCAGGCCGTGAGCGCGCTGCATGAGGCGGTGGATGAGAACATCAATGCAATGTGTTTTGAAGAGAGTTACGACTCGCGGCGCACCGATGACTTTATGATCATGAACGATCTGGCTCAGGCGTTGAATAAAGACGAAGAGCTTTACCTGGCCTGGCAGCCTAAAGTGTGTCTCAAAAGCGGTAAAACGGTCGGGCTGGAGGCGCTTATCCGCTGGAATCATCCTGAGCGGGGCGAGCTTTTCCCTTCAGAATTCATTCCGTTAGCGGGTAAAACCAACCTGATTTCCGATCTGACCAACTGGGTTATCGATCACACCATTGAGCAGCTTGCGCGCTGGGATCGCGAGTACGATTTGATTCCGGTTTCGATCAACGTCAGCGAACGCGACTTCGCAAAGCCCGATTTTGCCGATCGGCTGGTGGCAAAATTAGCGGCGGCTCAGTTACCCAATTCTATTCTGGGCATTGAGTGCCTGGAGAATGAACTGATCACCAAAACCAATGTGGCGATCAGCGGGCTGGAAGCGCTGAAATCACACGGCTTTGTGATCTCGCTGGATGATTTCGGCACTGGCTACAGCAACATCAGCTATCTGCAGGATATCCCGCTGGATGTGATCAAGATCGACCGATCCCTGATCTCGCGTATGGGTGAAGATGATGCATCAAAAATCATCGTCAGATGCATTATTCAGATGCTGAAAGAGCTGAACTACACCGTGCTGGCCGAGGGCGTTGAGACGGAAGCCACCCTGACGTTGCTGAAAACTTACGGTTGCGATCAAATCCAGGGCTACTTCTTTTCAAAACCGCTGCCAGCCAGCGATATTGAACACTGGCTTTATCAGAAGTGATGCCAGGCAAATGGCCCGCAGCGATCGTTGCGGGCTCTCTTATTACTCACTGCCGGTGGCGTAGCGCTCAACCGGCGTGATGCTTTTAATCAGCTTGTTATCAAACAGAAATTGCTCGTAAGCCTGATAGCGTGCGCGATCCAGTTTTGCCGGATCGGCAGCGAACAGCGGCAGGGTAGCACGCCATGCCTGATGATTCAGCGGCGTGTTCAGCTCCGGATGCGCGCGGGCAAAAGCCTGCCAGCTCTCCTCCGGGTGCGCCTGCAACTGCGCATTACCCTTCTTCAGTGCCCGCAAAAACTTTTTGATTTTCTCCGAGTGTGCCTCATCACGGTTGGCGACGATGATCAGTTCGTCATAGGCCGGAACACCATAATCCTCGACGTTGAAGACTACCGGGTTTTTACCGTGCTGTTTCATCTCAAGCGCTTCGATATTGCGATAGCCGCCGATAACGGCATCCACCTGCCCGGTCATCAGGGCACTGGTGAGCTGGAAATTGACGTTAACCAGCTTAACCTGATCGGCCTTAACGCCATCATGGTTCAGCATGGTCGCCAGCGTCGCCTGTTCAATGCCGCTGACCGAATAGCCGATACGTTTCCCTTTTAAATCGGCTGGTTTTTTTACCGTTTCGTCTAACGTCATCAGCGTATTCAGCGGACTGTTAATCAACGTACCCACCCGCATCAAGGGCAATCCCTGATCGGCGAAGAAATGCAGCTGCGGCTGATAGGTAATCGCTAAGTCCGCCTGCCTGGCTGCCACCAGACGCGGCGGCAGCGCCGGATCGGAAGGCGGCACAATGTTAACCTCCAGCCCTTCTGCCGCAAACGCGCCGGTCTGCTGGGCCACCATAATGGGTGCGTGATCGGGATTGATATACCAGTCGAGCACCAGTGTCAGTTTCTCCATCGCCTGAGCCTGTGTGGCTAAAGTGGCGCTGAACAGCAGGGTAAACAAAGGCATTTTTGTCATGGGTTTTCTCATTGGTATGGTCATTAATGTGTCTCGGGTGCCCAGGTAATCAGGCGGCGTAGCAGGATGTCGAGGGTCAGCCACAGGGCCAGCGTCATCAGCACCAGAATAAACAAGGCGGCGAAACAGAGGTCGCTCTGCATCCGGGCGTTGGCATTCAGCATCACGTAGCCCAGCCCTTCGGCCGAGCCGACCCATTCACCGATGATTGCGCCTATTGGCGCGACGGCTGCCGCCATCCGCAATCCTGAGCCCAGGGCTGGCAGCGCGGCTAACAGCCGGACATGGCGCAGTTGCGCTGCAGGTGATGCGCCCAGCGTACGAGCCAGATCGAGATAGCCGGGCGTGACGCGACGCAGGCCATCAAAAAAGGCGGAGGTCACCGGGAAGAAGATTACCAGGACGGCCATCGCGACTTTGGCGCCCATGCCGAAACCAAACCAGAGCACCAGCAGCGGCGCCAGGGCAAAAACCGGAATCGCCTGGCTGGTGATCACCAGCGGCATCATCCAGCGCTGCAGCCATGGCGAAAAGGTCATGCCCAGCGCCAGCACACTCCCCAGCAGCACGCCGAGAGCCATGCCGCTGACGATCTCGGTCAGGGTAATCAAAGTGTGATGGCCGAGATAACCTGCGTTTTGCCACAGTTCGATGGCGACCGCAGCGGGTGAGGGCAGCAGAAAGGCCGGAACCGAAGTCAGTGTGGCGAGCCACCACAGCGCAATCAGTCCGGCAAACAGCATCACTCCACGGTGAAGACCGGCAAAACCTTTGTGTAATCTCATCCCGCTATCCTGCTCAGCTGCTTCAGCAATCCGGCCTGACTCTGCAATACCTGTATGTCGTCTGCAGCCCGCGGTGGCTGGCCCGCCAGGGGCGGGCAGGTTTCAATTCCCGCAGAACCGATCACCAGCATGTGGTGACTGAGCCGACAGGCTTCGGCGGCGTCATGGGTAATCAGCAGCACGGTGTGTCCGACCAGCACTTCTGCAGCCAGCGTCTGAATCTGAGCGCGGGTGAGGGCATCCAGTGCGGAGAAGGGCTCATCCATCAGCACAACGGGCTGACGGGTGTAGAGGGTGCGGGCCAGCGCGGCGCGCTGACGCATCCCGCCGGAAAGTGTCGCGGGTCGCGCGTTCGCAGAATGGCTAAGACCTACCCGCATCAGCAGATGCTGCGCCCAGTCGCGATCGGCCCTTTCACCTTTCAGGCGACTGGCGAGACAGACATTTTGTTCAACCGTCAGCCAGGGATAGAGCAGATCCTGTTGCCCCATCCAGGCGATGCGTCCGGTCAGTGGCAGGCCGTCGCTGCCGCTGACCTGCCCGGCGGTGGGTGGCGTCAGACCAGCAATGACCCGCATCAGGCTGCTTTTTCCGACGCCGCTGGCACCCAGTAAAGCGGTAAAAGCACCGCCCGCGATCTCCAGATCAAGCTGGCTGAAGAGTGGCTGCTGGCCATAATTCAGGCTGAGCTGGCGAATTGAAATGCCTGGCGGCACCGGATGGCACGGCAGGTTCATGAGCTGATCCGCTGGGCGGCAGCATGGTTGAGACCCATCTGCCAGAAAGCGGCTTCCAGCCGGGTTGCAGTGGTAAAAATCTCCGCCAGCGGGTTAAACCGGTGTTCACCGGCGCGCTGCCGGGCCAGGGTTTCAAACAGTGAAAGTGAGGAGCGAACGCCAGCCAGATAGACTTCGTCGGCGTAATTTTCTATCCATGCCGCGTAAGGATTCCCCTCAAAGCGGGTTGCGGGATCATGCAGTAGTGTAAGACCAATTTCAGCGTAACCGGCAACGCACGGCATCAGCGCGGTCAGCAGCTCCAGCGCATCCCCGGTGTGACCCACGTCCAGCACGTAGCGGGTGTAGTTGAGCGTTTCCACGGCTTCGGGTTCACTCGCCATAGCCGCCTCGCTGATGCCCCATTGCTGGCAGTAAGCCTGGTGAAGTGGCAGTTCGCTGACGATGGCGTTAAGCGATGCCGTTGCGCTGCGTAAGGCTGCTGGCTCGGAAAGTTTGCTGATCAGCAGGCCCCAGGCACGGGCGAAGTGCAACAGAAACAGATAATCCTGGGTGAGATAGTGGCGGAAGGCGGCGGGTGGCAGGGTGCCCTGACCGAGTTGCCGCACAAAATCGTGCCCGATATAGGCGTGCCATTGACTGCCCGCCTGCTGGCGCAGACGACCATAAAAGCCGGTGTCGAAAAGCGGATGTGACATAGGATCTCCAGTAACAGGGAGATCCGGGCATACGGTCTGGAACAGGGAATGTTGCAGGAGATGACGCAGAAAATCTGCCGACCCGTCCCTTCGCTGGCATGACCCAGATCAGGTTCAAAGGGTTCGGCTTACGCCATCTCAGCCCATTACAGGACACCCCTCGGAGACATTGGTTATACGATAATTACTGCCGGAGTACAACGGCAGAAATAAGCGTTCTGTTCCGGCGTTGCTGTCGCGCCAGTAACAGCATGACGATAGATTTTAAGTGACGTTGTCACTCAAGATCCGCGCCATTACTGGCGATGACTTTTTTGTACCACCAGAAGGATTTCTTCCGCGTGCGCGCCAGCGTGCCGTTACCCAGGTCGTCGCGGTCAACATAGACAAATCCATAGCGCTTGCTCATTTCACCCGTTGAGGCGGCAACCAGATCGATACAGCCCCAGCTGGTGTAACCCATCACTGGCACGCCATCCTCGATCGCGTCGCCCATGGCGCGGATATGTTCGCGCAGATAGCTGATGCGGTAATCATCGTTGATCTCGCCATTTGATTCGATCTCATCGCGCGCGCCCAGGCCATTCTCCACCAGAAACAGCGGCTTCTGATAGCGGTCATACATCATATTCATCGTGATGCGTAAGCCGAGCGGATCGATACCCCAGCCCCACTCACTGCGCGGTACATGCGGATTGGTCAGGGATTTCACCACATTGGCGGCGCTGCTGTTCTGCTCGTTCATCTCGGCCGAGGCGCAACGTGAGGCGTAGTAGCTGAACGAGACAAAATCGACGCTGTTTTTCAGAATGTCGTCATCGCCGTCAGCGATCTCAAGCGTCACACCTTTTTCACGGAATACGCGGGCGGCGTAGGCCGGATAGGCCCCACGCGCCTGCACGTCAATAAAGAACAGGTTTTCGCGATCCTTTTCCAGCGCAGCCCAGACATCTTCCGGCTTGCTCGACCAGGGATAGAAGTTGCCGCCTGCCAGCATGCAGCCGACCTGGTTCATCGGATTCACTTCATGCGCGATGCGCGTCACGAGCGCGCTGGCGACCAGTTCATGATGGGCCGCCTGATACTTTACCTGATCCTTGTTCTCACCGGGTTCGAACACCAGACCGGCGCCGGAAAACGGGCTGTGCAGCAGGATATTAATCTCATTGAAGGTCAGCCAGTATTTCACCAGGCCATCAAACGCCTCAAAGCAGCTGCGGGCATAGCGGGCAAAAAAGTCGACCATTTTGCGATTGCGCCACGAGCCATATTCAGTCACCAGATGCATCGGCACATCAAAGTGACAGAGCGTGACCAGCGGTTCGATATTATATTTCCGGCACTCCTCAAAGACCGCGTGGTAAAAGGCGATGCCTTGCGGATTGGGCGTCAGTTCATCGCCATTGGGATAGAGACGGCTCCAGGCAATCGACGTGCGGAACACGCTGAACCCCATCTCCGCCATCAGCGCAATGTCTTCCGGATAGCGGTGATAGAAATCGATGGCTTCATGGCTGGGATAGTATTCATCGTCACGCAGGCTAAAACGCTTTTCCAGACCGAGTTTGACCGGCATACGGTGTGGGCCATGTGGAATCATGTCAACGGTGGTTAAGCCCTTTCCGCCCTCACGAAAGCCGCCTTCACTCTGGTTGGCGGCCAGTGCGCCGCCCCATAAAAATCCGTGCGGAAACCTTGAATCAGACATGCAATCCTCTTTTCCGGGTCAGCATGACCCTTTCCTTTAGTGGCTATTAATCGCGTTAGCGCGTTCGGTAACGGGCGCAGGTTGCGTTGCGCTTTCTGGTGCGGTTTTGGTTTCAGGCTCGGTTTCAGGAATATCTTCAAAACCTAACAGCAGCGTCAGCACAAATGAGAGCACCACAGACAACACCATGACCGCACCGACCCAGACAATACTCATGGGATTGGTGGGATCGAAGAACTGTACGCTGGTAAACAGGCCGGGAGAGGCCATGGAGTGGCTGGCCAGCCCGCCAATGCCCGCGACCGCGCCACAGATAAAACCACTGATCAGACAGGCGATCAGCGGTCGTTTTAAACGGACCGCAACGCCATACAGCGCCGGTTCTGAAATGCCGGCAATAATCGCTGATGCCGCCGCTGCCAGCGCGGTCTGGCGCAGTTCACGGTTTTTGGTCCGGAACGCCACCGCCAGCGACGATCCCCCCAGCGAGAGGTTGGCACCAATCTCTGACGGCATCACCATGCCCTCTTTGCCGGTTTCGGCAATGGTCTGGATGATGGTGGGGGTGAACACCCGATGCATCCCGGTCATCACCAGCAGCGGCCAGATTGCGCCCATAATCGCGACGGAAAGCCAGCCAAGATAGCCATGCACGGTGTAGACCAGCGCGGAGATGCCGCTGCCGATCCAGATACCAATCGGACCAATCAGCACAATCGCGATGGGTGCCGCAATCAGCACAATCAGCATCGGTTTCAGGAAGTTTTTAGTGACGGCAGGGGTAATACGATCCACGCCGCGCTCGATGTGCGACAGGATCCAGGTCATCACCAGCGCCGGGATTACGGTGTAGGTATATTTCACCGCGGTCACCGGGATGTAAGCAAATTCCACCGCCTGACCCTGTGCCGCTTTCGCCATCAGTTCAACAAAGTTGGGATGAACCAGTACACCGGCAATGGCGATCGCCAGCGACATGTTCGTTTTGAATTTCAGCGCCGCAGAGGCGGCCACCATGATCGGCAGGAAGAAGAATGCGCCATCGCCAATCACGTTGAGGATGACCAGCGTTGATGAGCCTTTCTCAAACACGCCCGCCATATCCAGGATCATCGCCAGCAGCTTAACCATTGACCCGCCAATAATGGCCGGAATCAGCGGCGACATGGTGCCCACCAGCGCATCAAGAATCCCTGCACCGATGCCTCGCAGCGTGATTTTACGTTTCATGGGTGAAGCCGATGTCGCTGCGGGCGAGCCCAGCTCCAGCACCGCCTGATAAGCCTGTGAAACGTTGTTACCAATGATCACCTGGCACTGAGTGTCGTTGTGCACCACGCCCATAACACCATTGATCGCCTTGAGCCGGGGATAGTCGACCTGAGCTTCATCTTTCAACACAAACCGCAGGCGGGTCATGCAGTGGGTTACGGCTTCGATATTGGTGAGGCCGCCTAGCGCATCGACGATGGCGCGTGACACCTCGGCATAATTTCTGGGCATGATCGCTCTTCTCTGTAGGGTAAATCGGTTAAAGTTTTTATGTTTTTGCGCCTGCGGGCAGGCAAATAGGAAACCGGTTTCACAAAATCATGAAGTGCTTTCATGGCGCCGACAAGCGCCAAAATCATCCAGATCTCTTTTTTGTGAACTCCATCACCTGATGCTGCCAGGTAACCTCATACTAAGGCGGGGTAAATATTTCCAAGATTGAGAGGCTTAGGTAGACTGCAGGACGACGCAGCAAAGGAGCATCAGCATGGCAACGATTCAGGAAGTGGCAAACAGGGCGGGCGTCTCAAAAGCGACAGTGTCACGTGTGCTCTCGGGCAATGGCTATGTCGGGAAGGAAAAGCGCGAAAAAGTACTGAAGGCGATTGCCGAAACCGGATACCGGCCCAATCTGCTGGCGCGCAACCTGGCGACAAAAACCTCTCAGACCATTGGACTGGTGATCACCAATACGCTCTACAGCGGCAGCTACTTCACTGAACTAATGGCACACTCCGCGCGCATACTGGAGCAGCAGGGCCGCCAGCTGATTCTGGCGGACGGCAAACACACCGCTGAGCAGGAAGAGGCGGCGATACAGTTTCTGCTCGATCTGCGCTGTGACGGCATCATTATCTATCCGCGCTTCCTGAGCATTGACGCGCTGGATGCGATTATCTCCCGGCACAAACAGCCGATACTGGTGATCAACCGGCGGCTGCGCGTCAACCATAGCTACTGCATTTACAGCGATCAGCACGCCAGCAGCGCCACGGCGGTGAGCCATCTGCTGAATCAGGGGCATCGTGAGATCGCGTTTATCACCGGTTCACTCGATTCGCCGACCGGCGTCGAGCGACTTTCCGGCTATCACGCTGCGCTGGCCGCACAGGGCATTGAAGCCGATTCCCGGCGAATCGTGACCGGTAAATGGACGGCGCAGAGCGGTATGGCGGCCGTGGACATGCTGCTGGAACGCAGGGTGACATTCAGCGCGCTGGTGGCGAGTAATGATGAGATGGCGATTGGTGCCATCAAACGTCTGACTGAATGCAACATCGCGGTACCCGGGCAGGTTTCGGTGATTGGCTTCGATGATATTCCGCTGGCGCCCTTCATCACGCCGTCGCTATCCAGCATGAAACTGCCGGTCACCGAGATGATCGATGAGACGATTAACCGCCTGCTGACCATGCTGGATGGCGGAGACTGGCATACTCAGGCACCTTTCACGGCTAGTCTGATGCTGCGGGACTCCGTTACTAAAGGCCCCGGCCGTTCTGCTTAACCTGCGGCGATCTGTATCACCTCTATCGCCTGTTCCCTGAGCTGCGCTGCCGCCGCCGCATCCAGCGTCTCATCGGTAATCACGTGCCCGACCTGATAACCCGATGAAAGCGGATAAGGGTGAATCTGACCAAACTTGGAGGCGTCGGTCAGGGC
The DNA here is from genome assembly GCF_011800485.1 of Pantoea sp. EKM20T. Lineage (NCBI taxonomy): Bacteria > Pseudomonadati > Pseudomonadota > Gammaproteobacteria > Enterobacterales > Erwiniaceae > Pantoea > Pantoea sp. EKM20T. Next base: position 137,018 of record NZ_JAALFW010000004.1, read on the forward strand.
ATAGCTCTCAGCGCCTTTCGCCAGCACGGCATCCACCACATCACAGCGCAGCATGTTGCGGCCGGTAAAACCGGTCTCCGGATGCCAGCCATCCACGCCAACAAATGCCCGGTGAAAATGAACCTGCTGGATAGAATACCGCGTCAGCGGGCCGACTACTGACTCACTACTTTTCTGCAGCAGGCCACCGAGCACAATCACCTCACAGGTGGCTTCCCGAAGAAGCTGGGCAATATAGTGACTGACGGTAATCAGCGTAAGATCGGCGCGGTCAGCCAGCGCACGCGCCAGCAGCGCATTGGTGCTGCCGCCTTCGATGAAGACCGATTCACCCGCCTGAACCAGGCTGGCCGCATGTCGTGCCAGCGCCTGCTTAGTGGGATAGCGGGTATTCATGCGGGTGCCGACGTTATCGCTGTCCAGCGCCAGCGCGGAACCGTGAACCCGCCGCAGCAACCGGTCGCGTTCCAGCAGTGTGAGATCCTGACGCACCGTCACTTCAGAAACCCCGGTAAGCTGCGCCAGTTCGCTGACCGTTACGCTGCCCCGGCTATTAACCAGTTGAATAATCTGATGATGTCGCGGGTTCATAATTGCGTTTCGCAGAAAAAAAGAAGCTCCAGTGTAACAGGGATATCCCGCGCTGGTGTACAACGCGGGATTGGGATCAGTACAAATCCAGCGACCGGCGTCCGTTAAGATTGAGATCCTGCAGCGTAAAACGCTGGTCCCACTCTGTTTCATAATCTTCTGGCGGAAAATCTCCCGGCGAACGTCCCTGCTCCAGCGCCTGTGCAACCCGCCGGGCATAGGCGCGGTTTTTGTCACACATTGGCGCAGCGGGGATATACATCACATTGCCCCAGCCCTGCTGATCTTCAACCGGTGCAACGGCGTGGATCACATCACAGTGCCACCATACCGAATCGCCCGCCTCTAAGGCCGGTATCGAACAGAGTCCTGCAATCAGGTGCGGATGCCACTGTTCATTAACGGGCAACACCCGGCCCGGCGCGACGCCGCACAGTTCATCTTCACGTACGTCTGAAAGCAGCGGACGCAGCAGAACATAGGCCATCGCCTGCGGCACCGGCACCACGTGCAGCAGGCCCTGACCGGGGATCATATCGGAGAGTGCGGTCCAGCCCTGAAAGGTCCGGAACACGGAACATTTGGTGGTACCCGGCAGATCATACTCATCCACTTCGGTGCGGTGAGCTGCATCCCAGGGGTCGTAAGCGGCAAAATCACCGTGAAACAGCTTACTGAAAACCTGCTGATACGCGGGGAGTAACCAGCGTTCCAGCGCGCCGGAATCGGTATGGGCGCCTAATCCCTTCGAGGTGGTGCCCGGCAAGCGGCGACGGATGCGATCGGGATAGATAACGCTGACATCCGGGTCAAACCACTGCTTTCCCTGTGATTCAGACTTCCATAACCGGTTCAGAAAAGATTGCGCGTCAGCCATTGCCGCGCTCTGCCGCGCCTGCATTTGCGCCTGTGACCAGTAAATCGGATAGATTTCGGGGCGGGAGGCGGCCAGCGATCCAAAAAAGTCATCTCCGGGGCCGCGATAGTGTTCGTCAAACCGGTTGTGATCCAGATAGTCGAGCATCGACTTATCCCATGCCAGCGCCTGCTCACGCGCGAAGTGCTGCTTAATTACCACACAGCCGCGACGTTTAATCAGCGCCCGGGTTTCATCCGAAACCTTTCCCGCTGCAATGTCCTGCATGGGCACTACCGGCCAGGCACTGCCCGTGCGCTTTTCATCTGCTTTTGCTTCAGCAATCGCAGCAGTGATGTTGTCGCAAACCTGACGGAAAAGGGCATCGACATCACCAATCTGTTGGCGTAACTGCTGTTTCATCTCGCGAATAGCGGTTTTGACGTCGTCAGGTAAAGGGGTTGATCGGGAATCTTCACGCATCTCGTGCTCCTGAATATCTGGGGGTTGAGTTACGAATGTAATTAAAATAACATTCATTCGTAATATTCGACTGAGGTTAACATCCTTTTAACGAAAAAAAACGTGCGTGATAACACAACTCCGGAACCGGAACGCTCTGAAAGCCGTTAGCAAAGTCACTATTTGCATTCTCATTAATCCACACAGCGAGTAAGCTTTATGAATCAAATCAATCAGCCGAAAGGACAGAACGGCGAACGTATAGGGGCAGGCGAGATGGCGGTTAAGATGATTGCGGTGGATATGGACGGCACCTTTCTGGACGACAATAAGCAGTACAACGTTCAGCGGTTTTCACGTCAGTATGCGCTGCTGAAGCAGAAGGGCATCCGTTTTGTGGTGGCCAGTGGTAATCAGTATTACCAGCTGCAGCGCTATTTTCCCGACATCAAAGATGAGATCGCTTTCGTGGCGGAAAATGGCGCATGGGTTTCTGACTGTAATGAAGAGATCTTCTGCGGAGAGTTAGCTCAGGAGAAAGTGCATAAGATCCTCGATATCCTGGCGCATGAACCTGACATCGCGGTCGTGGTCTGTGGACGCAACGGCGCCTATATGCATTCATCCACCTCTGATGAGGTGATGGCAATGCTTGCAAACCACTATCACCGGCTGGAAAAACGCGATGACCTCTATGCCATCGACGACACCATTTTCAAATTCTCGCTGAAGCTGGAGCACGAAGGGGTGGATGCACTGCTGCAAAGACTGCATTCCCGTCTGGGCGAGCTGGAAAACATCATGCATCCGGTATCCAGCGGTTTTGGCTTTATTGATCTCATTATTCCCGGCTGCCATAAGGCACACGGCATTGCGCTGCTGCAGGAAAAGTGGGGCATCAGCGATTGCGAAGTGCTGGCGATTGGTGACAGCGCCAATGATATTGAGATGCTGCGTCAGGCCTGCTTCAGTTTCTCAATGGCCAATGCCGCTGATTCGGTCGCTGCCGTGGCGCGCTATCAGACTCAGAGCAACAATGATGAAGGCGCGCTGAATGTCATTTCCCGCGTGCTGGCGCGCGAATTCCCGTTCGATTAAGCCTGCACTGCGTGAGAACTGGCGGCCTTCTATCCGCCACTCTCCTGATGGCTGCGCGTGTGATGTTCCATTTCATCCAGCGCAGCCTGATTCTCCAGTCCCCACTGATACATCTGCTCTATTGGCTGTGCGAAGGTATGCCCCAACGGCGTGAGGCTGTATTCCACTTTTGGTGGTACCACCTGCCACACCTGACGTGACACCAGTCCGCGCTGCTCCAGCTCACGCAGCGTCTGAATCAGCATCTTCTTCGAAATACCCTGCAGGCTGCGCTCCAGTTCACCCGTGCGTGCCCGATTTTCCGGCCAGTGATAGAGCGCATGCAGCACCATCGTGCTCCACTTCACCGAAAAGAGTTCCATCAGGCGGCGTGGCGGTGAATCCGCATAAAAGCAAAGTTTTCCTTCAACCCAGACCGGCATAGTGACTTCCCAGACATGATGGTAACCAAAAGGTAACTACTACCAAATGGGGTTCCGTATGTCTATAGTGGGCCGCTTTCTTTACGACCACCAGGTGATAAGAGGCAACAGATGAAAATTAACGCGCTGATAGCGTCCCAGGCAGACCAGCCGCTGCGGGCAGGCCAGGTAGAGTTACGCGAGCTGCAGGCTGACGATGTGAAAATCGAAATTCTTTACTGCGGTGTCTGTCACTCCGATCTGCATATGGCCCGTAATGAATGGGGAGTCAGCCGCTATCCGCTGGTTCCCGGTCACGAAATTGTCGGACGCGTAGTGGCAGTGGGCGGCAACGTCACTAAATTTGCCGCCGGGGATACGGTTGGCGTGGGCGTGATGGTCGACTCGTGCGGTAAATGCCATTTCTGTCAGCAGCAGGAAGAGCAATATTGTGAGGCGGGTTTCACGCCGACCTACAACGGTACGGATAAATACACCGGCAATACGACATTTGGTGGCTATGCGCAGCATGTCATCGCCGACCAGCATTTTGTGGTCACGGTGCCCGACAATCTGGCACTGAATGCGGTGGCACCGCTGCTGTGCGCTGGCGTGACCGTCTGGTCACCGTTGCAGCATTTTAAAGTCAAAGCAGGCGATCGTGTGGGTGTGGTCGGGCTTGGGGGATTGGGCCATATGGCGGTTAAACTGGCCAGTGCACTGGGCGCAGAAGTCACCCTGTTTACGACTTCTCCGGCGAAAGGGGAAGATGCACGCCGGCTCGGCGCTAAGAACGTGGTGATCTCGCGAGACGCCGCACAAATGGCTGACTGCCAGGCGTCACTGGACATCATTCTGGACTGTGTCGCTGCACCACACGACCTCGATCCTTATCTCAGGGCGCTGAAAACCAATGGTCAGCTGGTGCTGGTGGGCATACCCGATCAACCTCATCCATCACCGAATGTGACACCGATGGTGTTTCGTCGCCTGAGCATCACTGGCACCTCAATTGGCAGCATCCAGGAGACGCAGCAGATGCTTGACTTCTGTGGTCAGCACAACATCACGGCTGATGTTGAGATGATCACAGGTGAAGAGGTCGAAACTGCCTTTGAACGTATGCTGACCAGCGATGTGAAATATCGTTTTGTCATTGATATGCAGAAAACCCACTGGTGATGAATACGGCCCGCTGTGAAAGCGGGCCGTCTGAATTTACATGGGCTGAACCCGAAAGATAAAGCCCTGCATATAGTTACAACATACTTAAATGTTTTAATATCAACTCACTTCATTGAACTCCGTGCAGCATGGGTCTTGCAGCAAGATCGTTCTGATTAGAAAAAAAATACCCGGCTCATTGACCGGGTATCTGTTTTGACGTTTACGGGGTGCAGTTAATCCTGCTCTTTATCCGTGTCACTCTTTTCCGCTTCTTCTTTCTCAACAACATGGGTAAAAGGCTTAAGCAGCTGAATATCCAGAATCACATAAACCATGGTGCTGATAAACAGGGAGATGACACTGCCAAACACTCCGCTGGTGGTAAATGTCAGATAGTTATAAATCACCAGCCAGGTCAGGCAGATAAACAGCGCGAGCGAAATAGAAAGGTTGGGCACGGAGTAGTTGCTGGTACCACCGCCCTGGGTATGCGTCGCTTTAAACAGATTTCCGATGGAGTATTTCTCCAGCACCAGGATAGTCCTTTCCCAGTTACGCTGTTTACGCGCGCTGGCGCGGGTCAGAAACAGATAGAGAATAGAGATGAAGAAGCCGGAGAAAGCGATCAGCACCGGAATCGCTTCCAGCGCATATTCAATACTCTTATGAGGCGTGCCAGTGGTGCTGAGATCAAGTGTCAGCGAGGCACCCAGCGCAGCATATAAAAAGAGAAACAGAATCAGAAAAGTCAAACTACGTTTCCAGTCGCCATCAGCCTCTGCACCTTTTTGCTGGATGGCCAGCTGAAGCGATTGCTGAATCTGTTGTGCCTGTGGTGAGTCTGTTTCAACGGTGTGGCATGGCGCAGCAAAGAAGTTGTGCATAAACAGCTCATCTTCTTTATGAATGGTGATTTTCATCAGAAACCTGTATTCGGGAAATTTTCTTTATTCTAATCAGCACAGCATGAATTAACAGTAACTTTGGCTTTATACCTTCAGCCCCGCACTGACTCAGCGGGATATCAGGTTCATCAGGCTACCTGAAACTGAATCGGTTGCGAAATTCTGCTCAGCATTATCCTCTTCGTGACGCAGTTGCTGATAGCGCAGCAGCGCGGCATCGTCGTTATCGGCATGCACCACGTCCCACACCATCTTATAGCCATCAGCCATTAACGCGTCCTGCTGATCCTGCCGCTCAGTGTTCACGGCTCTGACTGTTTGCTCTTTCTGAAACAGACGATAGTCTGGCATGGCTATTTCTCCCCTGGATGGTCCAGCGCTTTAAACTGCTTAATGGCTTCATTGATATTGTTGGTATCGACGGTTGCAATACAGCGATCGCCGTTGAACACCTCATAGCGGGCGTTGTGCAGCTGAAACAGCAAATCCCTGCCACGGAAGTGTATACGTTTCTGTTTAACGCCAATCCCATGCCGCCGTAATAGTGCCTGTGACAGGCGATCGGTCTCTTTTATCATTCCTTCAGCTCCTCGGCAGTACGTGGTCACTGCCAGTAAACCTGATGAACATTAGTTTTATATTAAGAGATAACCCTATTTTTTACAGGGCTAAGCGCAGGTTTCAGAGAAATTACCGGGCTGCATGTGCTGATGGAATCAGCAGCTCACCGGATTAATGCCATTCCCTGCGTTAACGGACCGCAAATGCGGTACACTTGCCGGAATAACTCGCCACAGGACACGCCGCTATGAACGATAAAAAGATGATTTCCATTGATCAGTTCAACGCTGATGAACGACTGGCCGTCGAGCAAACCTATAAGGGCCTGGCCGAGAAGTACCGTCAACGAACCGGTAAAGAGCCTGATAGCAAAAAAGAGAAAGAATTCAATAGTGAAGCTCGTCAGATCATCATGACCAGCAAACTGGAGAAGGAGAGGGCGCAGGCTGAGAAGGAGAAGAAAAAACCGCTGCGTAAGAAAAAACCTTCTTCAATGACCGCCAGCGAAGTCAGCGATTTCAACTGGTCTGCCTCAGTGGTTAAAGGCCGCCGATAAAAAGCTTCCGCGCGTATTCATGGTGCGCGGTATCTTTTCACATTACTGCCATTGTTCCCTGACTGCCATCGTCCCCGGCACACAAGTCACAGCCTGACGAGATGCCTTTCACGACCCGCAATAAGAATATTCTGTAAATATTTTACCTTAATTCAATAATTGCCGATAAACTGCCATAACCTGTTGCTGCTTCAGTCTGCATATGAATTACTACACTCCTGACGATATTCAGCTGAAGCGCCGATCGACGCGATTTGTGCGCCGCATGTTCATGATGCGCCAGCTCGGCACCTTTCTCTGTTTTCTGCCCATTCTGTCAGTATTAATGGAGATGGGAAAAAGCCTGGAACTCTGCGCACTGCTATTTACTAATGCGTTTGTCTGGCCCTATGCCGCCTTCAGACTGGCATTGCGATCGCGCGATCCCACGGGTTTTGAACGTAAGAATCTGACGCTGGATGCCGCATTCGGCGGCTTCTGGGTGGCAACCATGGCGCTGAGTCCGCTTCCCTCGATTATTATCATGGCGGTACTGATCTCTGATCGTTACTCGGCGGGCGGTTGGGTTCAGCTGAAGTCTGCTCTGCAGGCCTTTCTGTTGACCTTTTTACTGGCCTGGTTAGCCGAAAAGGCGCCTTTGCAGCTGACCTTCTCTACCCGCACCGTCTGGCTGACTCTGCCGCTCGCCAGCGGCTATCTGCTGGCGCTCAGCGTGGTTTCACACAATCTGACCCTGAGTCTGCGAAAGAAGAATCAGGAGCTGGAACGCATTGCGCTGATGGATCCTGGTCTGAAAATACCTAACCGACGTCTCTTTGAGCGGCGGCTTGAAAGCGAGTTTTTACGTACACAGCGAGGTGAGGGTAAAGCCTGGCTGATGCTGCTGGATGTCGATCACTTCAAACAGGTTAACGACACCTTCGGGCATGAAGCCGGCGACTTCCTGCTGGCAGAAATCTCGGCACTACTGCGTGACAGCGTCGGCCTGAAAGATATACCTGCCCGCTTTGGCGGCGATGAGCTGTGTGTGATTGTGCGGGATGCGGATGAAACCAGTATCATGTTGCTGTCAGAGCAGATCAGACAGGGGATTGCCCTGCTGCGGCTGCCGGCGTCATCCACCTTTCAGTGCTCGGTGAGTATCGGGATTGCACCGGCATGCGATGCGGCGACAATTCATGAATGGCTGAGATGTGCCGATGAGGCGCTGTATCAGGTCAAGCGCGCCGGACGTAACGATGTGCAGGTGTGGCATTCCGGCACGCTGGAAACGCTGAGTGAAGTCAGGGGCAGTTAACAATGCAGCCTGAGACCCCTGTCTCAGGCTGAGAGATTAAATCGCCGGGTAGTCGCCGGTGCCTTCAGGCCAGGGCGTGAGCAGATCAAAACCCTCATCGGTGACGGCGACGGTATGTTCCCATTGCGCCGAGAGCGAGCGATCTTTGGTGACCACCGTCCAGCCATCTGACAGCACGCTGGTTCCGGCTTTACCGGCATTAATCATCGGTTCGATAGTGAAAATCATGCCTGCTTTCAGTGGCATCCCTTCGCCCGGCGTGCCGTAGTGCAGCACCTGTGGATCGGTGTGGTAAATTTCACCAACGCCGTGACCGCAATATTCACGCACCACCGAGAAGCCAGCCGATTCAGCGACACGCTGGATAGCCGCGCCCACATCGCCCAGCGTCGCGCCAGGACGTACGGTTTTGATACCGGCGACCATCGACTGATAGGTGATCTCCACCAGACGTTTGGCACGGACTGACGGTGTGCCGACAAAGTACATCCGGCTGGTATCGCCATACCAGCCATCTTTGATGATCGCTACATCGATATTAACGATATCGCCATCCTTGAGTTTTTTGCTGGCCGGGATGCCGTGGCAGACCACATGATTGACCGACGTGCAGGTGGTGCGGGTATAACCGTGGTAACCGATGTTTGCTGGCGTCACTTTAAGCTCATTCACAATAAAATCGTGACAGATATCATCCAGCTCTTCCGTGGTGATGCCGGGACGGACGTGAGGTGTAATCATCGCCAGCACCTGAGCCGCAGCCTGTCCGGCTGCCCGTGCCATTTCGATTTCCGCTGCGGTATGAATTTTAACGCTGTTCATGACACGTCTCCTTGTGTGGTGAGGCTCTCTTTAGGGAGCATATTGCGTATATCAGCGCTGCCTTCCAGTTCAAGCCGGATTAGCATCTGCGCCAGTTGATGTTGGGTCTGCTGCGGATAGAGTTCAGCCAGCATACCGAGTTTTAGCCAGTGTTCTGCCTGTGCATTAATTGAGCGGCTCATCGCCTGACTGGCGATGCGCAGATTCTCATGCATCAGGTCGGAGATTTTTACGATACCCATGCAAGCCTTATATGAAACGTATATGTTTCGTATAGCTTAACGCTATCGGCGTGATTTGAAAAGAGGGGGGAGATTGTTGCGCGTCTGAAGCAGGGTACAGAATGATGACCCACGGCCACGCATTTCGGTGGGGATAGAAAATTTATAGATAATAGAGAGGTGTGTATGGCCAGGTAACAGTAGTGCAAGCTCCGCCGAAAAAGCACTGACACACTGGCTATTTGCTGAAAGGTTAGCTGATGACTGAGCAGATGAAATACTGGGTTGTTCTGGTGGCTGTGGATATTAAGTCAGTAGAATTAATGGTATAAAATATGGGCAAAGATCAGGGATGTAATCATGAAAAGAATAATTGCTTTGACTGCCGCATTGGCAGTTTCAGGATGCCATATGAGCACAAATCACATCCGACAAAAGGGAATTAAGACTCCCGACGCGTCAGAGATTAAAAGTCAGTGTGAATCTCAGACACCACAGCAAACTCAAGAGCGTGAAACTCAGCTTTGGCTCTGCCAGGCTGTTACAGCAATACAATATCGGTTTTTCGATGCAGATAATTATCGCGGTAAAACATGTGATGTAAGGATCAGGCAGCCGGAAGGCGAGCCTCCGGTAAGCATCAACGTTCAGGGCGGAGATCCAGCTCTGTGCGCTGCTGCAATTAAAGCAATCAAACAAGCTGCAGATGCCCACACTTTTCCAATGAGACCCGCCTTTATGAAGGATGAAATCCCGATACATTTTGCTCCGCAATAAGATTACATAGCTAAGGAAAGTGTTAAGCGTTGCACTTAAATGTCTAAACTCACAATCCCATAAGGCACCGTGCTGCTCTGAAGCTATGCCGTCAGATACCGGCTGCTAAAACTGTACACCGCGATGCATTTATCCGTTGTCAGCAGCAGACAGCAAACTTTTACTCCGGTACAAACTCCATTCAGCCCAGCAATCTTCAGGGTTGATATCGAAGTAACCGCGGCATTCAGCCATGGCGAGAGCAACATCACGCGGCACTTCGATAGTTGTGGCATTATCACGGATGCTACTGACTTCCTGCTCAGTAAGCGGGCTTCCTTTCTCATTCTCAATTCTCATCAGTAATGGGATGAGGGCAGGTATAAAAACTATGCTCATGAGTTATATCTCATATTATTAAAGGTTCGTGTCCCTACGAAGTCACTAAAATATGACCTCTCCGGGGTGCGGTAAGTGGCATTCTGTAAAATGTGTCTTCCTGAAAAATATCAATTCATCGTCGTTTCATCGCTACTAGGCTTGAATTTAATTAACATTGCCCAGGCATACAGGCAGGTTTGTATAGCCCGGCTGGCTTGCCATAGATAAGGGTGAACATGTCGGCGCCATATTCTGGCTAACCGGCTGAGCCTGGGGCTGATTTTGATACTGGTTGTTATAGCTGTTCGTTGAGGATTTTCTTGCGGCCTGACGGCCCTTCTCACGCACGTAGGATGACGTGTAGTTATGGGCCTGGTATGCGCCATAACCCGCCACGCCCGCAGTAGCATATCTGGCCGTTCGCTTGCTGCTGGAATATCTCTTCTTGATTCTGGGTGTCGTTGTTTGTGATGAGTAACCTGAACTAAAACTATGGCTGTAGCTTCTATGCCCACCCCCACCACGATGGCCGCGCGCATCAGCTGTAAACGAGGCAGCCATCAGTGACGCCATAGCCAGACTTAAAATAATTCCCTTCATTACTGCCCCAGTTTTTTCATATTCATTAATCATGTTCTCGTCAAAAATCACGATATCTTCAGCCAGAAGAACAATTTTTTAGATTTATTTAACTCGTTCAACGCTGCGCTATCCTTATGAGAGGAGGTCCCCATGTGTGGACGGTTTGCGCAGTACAGCAGCAGAGATGATTACTTTGCATCCCTGGGGCTGAAGCCCGATGAAATTATTTATGATCCGGAGCCGATAGGCCGCTTTAACGTTGCTCCAGGCACCAAAGTGCTCTTGCTCAATGAGCGGGATAATGAACTGCACTTTGATCCGGTTTACTGGGGTTACGGTCCGGAGTGGTGGGACAAACAACCGCTTATCAATGCGCGTGGTGAAACCGCTGCGACGGGACGCATGTTCAAACCGCTGTGGGAGCATGGTCGCGCCATTGTTCCTGCCAATGGCTGGTATGAATGGAAGCGAGAGGGCGACAAAAAACAGCCTTACTTTATCTACCACAAAGAGAAAGAACCGCTGTTCTTCGCCGCTATCGGCAAAGCTCCTTATGGTAAGGATCATGGGCATGAGGGTTTTGTTATCGTAACGGCAGCGAGCAATAAAGGCATGGTTGATATCCATGACCGACGCCCGCTGGTTTTAAGTGCGGATGCTGTACGCGAATGGCTCAGTGCCGAAACCACGTCAGAACGTGCTCAGGAAATTGCACATGAAGCCGCATTGCCGGAAAAGGACTTTACCTGGCATCCTGTTACAGCCAAAGTCGGCAACATCCACAATCAGGGTGAAGCGCTTATTAAAGAGATCAAGCCTGACTGAACAGACCGATGAGGTGAGAGATTTACATAGTTTCCCGCACCGTTTCCCGTTATAAAAACAGGATCACTCGTTTCTTAATCTGAGAGCGTTTATTTTGCAGGCAGACACTATGCGGTTGTTTCTTCGGCCAGTCACCCCATCAGATGCCGATGATCTTTTCAGGATCTACGGCGACCCTGCGACGAATACGTTTAATCCCGCGGGCCCACATCCGGATATCCATCATTCACGGGAAGTGCTATCGCGCTCTATCCGTCACTGGGAATTGAATGGCTTCGGCAGTTGGGCTATCTCGCTTCAGGATAATCCAGAAAGAATCATCGGTTTTGGGGGATTGAGCATCAGAAGCTTTGCCGATATCACGATCAATAATCTGGGATATCGTTTCTCTCCGGAATCCTGGGGGAAAGGACTGGCGACGGAATTTGCGAACTATGCGGTTAGTTATGGATTCGAAGAAGTAAAACTGGCTGAGATTTCTGCAGTCGTAAGAGCGAATCATCTGGCTTCACAAAAGGTTCTGATTAACGCCGGCCTCCGGCATACCCGGGATATTTATGATGTGGAAAATGCGCCCGCAAGCATGCTGTTTACCCTGAGTCAGGATGAATGGAATCAAAAACGGGGGTGAGGAGGATATATCCTGTCCTGCTCAGTACCTATCGTTTCAGGTCAATCAGTGCGAGCTTTAGATGATGCGCTATAAAGTTCGCTCTCAGCGCGCTGTAGCGTTGAGCATCGTTGTTACAGAGTGATGCTGCTTCACGCTTTATCTCAGCATAGGTTGCTGCGATATCTCTGTTTTCTCTGAGGAAATCACGGAAAGCAAGGTGCCTTATTATCTGTTCGTCTCCAGATGCAAACGCATGCACCTGATGGCTACGCCGTTCTCCACCCTTAATAAAATATCTGCGGCCTGAGATTCCGTTCTCACCACGAGAACACTTCTATTGTCAGTCATCTCAAATGACGCTGAAGAGTCTGTTAAATCCGTGGTGCCACAAGCGAAGCTGGAATAGTTTTATCCGCATTCAGGCGACAAGTTACGAGAATAACACTCACTGCCTTAATGGCATCCGTCAGGGATTTACCCTTTTACTCAGCCCAGGAATCATCGCTTCTTACCCCTTTCATTACTGTAATTTCTTTCCCCGCTGCCGATAACAGATCCAGTACCAGCGAGCCATAGAAGCGGAACGTCGGTGATAACCTATTAATTCAAACATCGGGGTCTCCTATGTATCGGAACAAAAAAATAAAATTAAGCGTCATGCTCACTGCGGCATTCCTCACAGTCATCTTAACGGGCGTTTTTGTGACAGGATTTGCCGGGTTTAAACTCAATACGGCCAGCGATCAGCAGGAATTGACGCGCGCGCGGCTGGGCGATCTCCAGGCCCTGCAGACGCTAAAAGATAATTTAACTCAGCAAACTGTCCTTTTACTGTCCGTGGCTTCAGACACTCAGCCTCAGGCAGAGACCACTATAAAAACCCAGTTCTCTGCGTTGCAGACCAACAGTGATAATACCACCGCGCATTTTCGCGAACTGATCAACGGTGCCAAAAGCATTCCGGGGATCAATCTTGCTGAAGTAGAAGAGGCTTCCACGCAATTAAATAAAATCGAAGTGGCAGCGGGTCCGCTTCATCAGGCAGAGCAAAACCTGTTTATGCAGAACGCCACTACGTTCCCGGAAAAACTCCGTGGTGAACTGATCCCTGCGCTTTCGCACTACCGCAGTGCGGTAGATGGGATGGTTGATTATCAGGCGCGGGTAACGAGTAAAACGGCGGAAACGTCCACGCAGGCGCTCTCCGGTGTTTATATGACGCTGGCAGGCCTGACCACCCTGTTTGTTGTGATGGGATTTGTGATGAGTGGGCTGATTACCCGCTGGATCAAGACTCAGCTGGGTGGCGAACCTTCTCATGCGCAGGGCCTGGCCGCTGCGATTGCGGCGGGCGATCTGACGACAAAAGTGACCCTTCGTCAGGGGGATACCCTCAGCATGATGTCTTCTCTGGATAGCATGCAGAGCAATCTGCGTGACCTGGTCTCGCAGATTAAAGATTCTTCCGCTTCGGTCGCCATGGCGGCTGATGAAATTTCTCAGGGCAATACCGAACTCTCTTCCCGTACAGAGCAGCAGGCCGCCGCTCTGCAGGAAACCGCCGCCAGTATTGAACAGCTCACGGTTACAGTGAAAAGCAATGCAGCGGGCGCGCAGCAGACTGCGGATTCAGCCCGTGAAACCGCTGCGCTGGCGCGTTCGGGTGAACACGATATGCAGCGCATGTCAGAGACGATGAATGATATTTCAAAAAGCGCGGTGAAAGTCCGGGATATCACATCCGTTATCGAAGGAATTGCATTTCAGACCAACATTCTGGCGCTTAACGCGGCAGTCGAAGCAGCGCGAGCGGGCGAACAGGGTCGAGGTTTCGCCGTCGTCGCGGGTGAAGTCAGGACGCTGGCGCAGCGCAGTGCAACGGCAGCCAGAGATATTAAACATCTGATAGAAGAGGCTGTGGCGCAGGTCGAAAGTGGTGTTGTCGTGGCAACCGGGACCGGCAAGAGCATTCTTGATATCAATGCGATGGTTGGAAAACTCGCCGTCGCGATGGATAACATCTCACTCGCCTCAGCTGAACAGATGCAGGGCATTTCACAGGTCAGCATCGCAGTGAACGAGATGGACGGCGTCACGCAGAATAACGCCGCGCTGGTTGAGGAGTCCTCTTCGGCATCGCAGTCGCTTTCAGCCCAGGCACACGCTTTACGTGAAGCCGTGAATGCTTTTCGCATTTAAGTTCATGCGCATAACTCACGGCGAAAGACGTGGGTTGAGAGCATCTGAGCTGTCCGGGGCAATGCCTTTTTTACATTGCTGATTTGTATGACCGGGAGCTATTTCTTGCCAGTAATGACGGCTGTCTGCTGTGCGTGAAAAGCAGACGTTGACGCAGTATGGACTCGTTATGATAAGCCCACCTCTGGTGGGCTTATTGCATATCGCATCAGCCTGAACCCCCCCAGCTAAAAAAAATTAAAATTTTTTGCATCCGTTTTCGCTGCTCATTCGTATTAACAGACAAGGGCGCTCTCGCCCTGTCCGTTAACTCAATGAGGGAAGTGAAAATGAAACCATTCCTGCCAACTCTGATTTTTTCTGCATTAGTCTTCAGCTGCGCCACTTACGCGGCGAGCATGGAGAGCGACACGGTGATGGTCGGCGGTGCCGCCATGTACCCATCGAAAAATATTGTTGAGAATGCTGTTAACTCGAAAGACCACACCACGCTGGTGGCCGCCGTTAAAGCCGCCGGCCTGGTCCCGACACTTGAAGGGAAGGGGCCGTTTACCGTTTTTGCGCCCACCAATGCCGCCTTTGAAAAACTGCCTAAGGGCACGGTCGACTCCCTGCTTAAGCCAGAAAATAAACAAAAACTCACCAGTGTCCTGACCTATCACGTGGTCGCAGGAAAACTGGACATGAAAGCGCTGGAGAAAAAAATCAAAGCGGGAGGAGGCAAAGCCGAGCTGAAAACGGTCAATGGCGAATCACTGTGGGTGATGGCAAATGGCCCGCACAACATTCAGCTTAAAGATGCTCAGGGCAATGTTGCCAGTATCACTACGTATGATGTGAATCAGAGTAACGGTGTGATTGACGTTATTGATACCGTGCTGATGCCGTAAAGCGTTACCTATACTGTGTGTAGCCACTGATCGGGTGGCTACACCTTTAACAGGGAAGCCGATGACAAAAAAAGTGCCCCATATTCAGGCCGATTTAATGAATCAGATAGCCGTCGGCGATAAAGCTGCTCTTGAGCAGCTTTATCGCGTTCTGTCGCCCCGACTCTATGGGATCATCCTGCGGATGGTGAGACGCCGGGACTGGGCAGAAGAGATCCTGCACGATACGTTTATCCAT
Organism: Pantoea sp. EKM20T; assembly: GCF_011800485.1. Classification (NCBI taxonomy): domain Bacteria; kingdom Pseudomonadati; phylum Pseudomonadota; class Gammaproteobacteria; order Enterobacterales; family Erwiniaceae; genus Pantoea; species Pantoea sp. EKM20T. The sequence goes on from NZ_JAALFW010000004.1 coordinate 152,439, forward strand.
ATCTGGCAGTCGGCAAATTATTACGACGATAAGCGCAGTGAACCGCATATCTGGCTCAGCCACATTGCCAGAAATCGGGCGATTGATTTCCTCCGTAAACATGAAAACAGAAGCTGTTCCGTGGATGATATCAGCGAAGCGGAAGCGGGTTTCCAGACGCCACTTCCTGCCGATGCGAGTCATGCGGAGGCGCGTCGCCTTCAGCACTGCATGGCGCACTTACCCTCTGAGCAGCGACAAAGCATTTCGCTCGCCTATTATCGTGGCCTCTCACAGAGTGAGATTGCGCTCTCAATGAGTCAGCCTGAAGGAACGGTGAAAAGCTGGATCCGTCGCGCGTTAACCCATCTTCGGGAGTGCATAGGCTTATGACTGGGCAGGAACAACATGATCTCACTGCGGCCGAATATGTGCTTGGCCTTACCGACGATGTGACACGTCATCGGCTGGATAAACGCCTCAATGACGATTCAGTATTCGCCGCGGAAGTGCTGAACTGGCAGAAAGCGTTCAGCGGCATTGATCTGCTCACTCACGCCGTTATCCCGCCTTCTGCGGTCTGGCAGCAGATTGAGCAGGATCTTGGCCGGAATGCAGGCGTCTCTGGCACGACATCAATCCGCAAGCATCCTGGCTTCTGGCTCGGCTGGGGCCTGGCGGCGGCAATGGCTGGCATCCTCATTTTCACCCATTTAAGCAAGCCGGATGCCCCACAGTCTCTGCAGCCGATTGCGGTACTCAGCGGCGCACAGCCCGATGCACAGTTTGTGGTGAATCTGGATAAGTCAGCTTTACTCCTTCAGGTTTCGGCGCTGAACATCACGCTGCCAGAGAATAAAAACCTGCAGCTCTGGCTGATCAGGGGCAGTGCTGCGCCACAATCTCTGGGGCTGATCAATCACCGCGACAGTAATGTTTTCCGGTTACCGCCTGGCGAGTTAGATAATCAGACGGTACTGGCGGTAAGTCTGGAGCCGGTGGGGGGATCTAAGCTCAGCGGGCCGTCCGGTCCGGTGATTTTCCAGGGCAAAGTCACGGTGCTTTAATCATCAGGACGCGGGTCCACGGACCGGGATTCAGCGGAAAAGGGGAGTGGATGGCTTTTCAAATGGCAAACCTCATCCCCTTGCCTTAACCAAATCAGGGGGGAATTACAAAAGAATGGAAATCAGAACGGCGTTGGAGTCTGATGCGGCAGGCATCAGTGAGCTGATACATATTGTGTCGATGCAATGTAATTTTTCAGAGACGGAACCCTGTCCGCAATGGTTTATCGACAGCATAAAACCCGATGCGCTTAAACCGTTGATTGTTTCAGATGACTATCTCTGGCTGATTGCCGTGGAAAGAGGTGAGGTGACAGGCGTACTCACCCTTTTCGAAGGCAATTTAGTTAAATACCTTTTTGTACATCCGAAATGTCAGCGTAAAGGGGTAGCGAGGGCACTCTGGCAGCGGGCGATTCCCGAACTGCGTTCAGAAATCAGCGTACGGTCTTCACTCTTTGCCATCCCTTTTTATGAGAAAAGGGGATTTAAAAAGGTCGGGGAGGTGAAATTTTTTAACGGCGTATCATTCCAGACAATGATCGCTCAGCTCTGAATTAACAAAGAGATTGTTAAGTTCTCTGTTTCTGCAATAAAACGGCCCGGCCACGCATTTATAAAACCAGCTTTTATGGCGAGTGGAACCGGGCCAACCCGCCTTCTTTATTTTTACCTGCGTATATTCCCTGTATTGAACTCACTGACTTTTTGCGCCATTGCTGTCCGCTAATGCTATATCGGGCGCGTGATTTGCAGCGTTTTTACACTTCATCAGACTCTTTTTACGCCTTTTTTACAGGCCGTTCGGTTTAATTAACGGCACCGGGTGTTTACGTGACAACGTTACACGTTGGCAGTCACAACCTGATTTACGCAAAAAGCGTCTGCAGGCATTAAGTGGACGGGGTGTACATTCATGAGTGGTTTTCTCCAGTTTATTCTCCGACCTCCTATTAATAGCGGCTCGCTGCCAGGCACTGGTGCCTCTCCGCAGCAGGTTCTTAAGGAATACAGCATGTCAGGCCTTATTCTTGTTTCGCATAATCAATGTCAACGTTCGACGCTTACTGCAATTTATGACGGCATCCTTTCCCGTCAGGGAGGCGTCTGGATTAGCTGGGATGGTGAAAGCAGGGTGATGCCTCCGGATGCGTCAAGACCCTACGCCGTGCAGCAGATGGGTCAGTATGAAACCGTGACCTTCCCCTATACGCCTGGCGAGCTTAATGAGGGGTACCACAATTATATTCACAAAGGGCTCTGGCCTGTTTTTCATCAGCGTCCGGACATGGCCCGTTTTTCTACAAGCGGCTATCAGGAATATAAAAACATCAATAAAGCCTATGCGCGCGCCATCTGCGAAAACGCCGCACCCGACGATGTTATCTGGATTCAGGATTACCATCTGCTAGGCTGTGCCACCTATATCCGTGAAGAAGGATTGACCAACTTAGTGGGTATTTTTCTGCATCAGCCTTTCCCCGCTGGCAGAATGTTTGAAACCATACCCGAATGGCGCTGGTTCACTGACTCTCTGTTATGTTGTGATCTGATTGGCTTTCAGACCGTGCAGGATATGAATAACTTCCTGGTCTGGCTGGAGAGCGAATTCCGTATAGAACGGCTGGAGGCGCAAAGCTTTCGTGTTCATGGCCGGATTATCAGGGTGGGTGTGTTTCCTGTCGGAATTGACCTTGACGATGTCCAGTCTCTGCGTGATAGCAACAGCTGTGCTTACATGGAAATGCAGTGCCGCGAAAGCCTGCCCGAAAATACCGTGCTAAGCGGCGGCCATCTTGATGAGAGCTCAGGGCTGCCTTACCGAATCAGCACCCTGGAGGTGCTGCTGCGAAAACATGATTGCTACCAGAAAAATATCACGCTGTTGCAGCTGGCGCCTCCGGCAGCCGGACACGCACATGATGCGTCAGAACTCGGTCACGCTCTGGAGGCGTTGTGCGGGGAACTTAATGGCGTGCATGGCACAATGAACTGGTATCCGGTGAACTATCTGACTCATGGTTACAGCCGGGAAGAGCAGGCTGGTATCTATCGTGCCTCACGCGTTGCGCTGGTGACGCCGTTGATGGCAGGCATGAGCCTGATGGCCAAAATGTATATCGCCTTACAGGACCCGAAAAATCCCGGGGTGCTTATCCTCTCGCAGTTTGCCGGTGCAGCCGGGCAGATGGAGGGTGCCATCATCGTCAATCCTTATGATCCTGATGCAATGGCCAGTGCGGTACATCGCGCATTGCAGATGCCGTTACACGAACGGCGGTCTCTGCATGCCCGTCTGATCAAGGGACTGCATATGCACAACAGCCATCACTGGGCTGAGTCATTTTTGCGCATGCTGAACGCTGAGCCAACTGCCCCGGAAGCCTTGCCGTCGCCTGCCTTTTTTCCGCACCTGAGCAGTAGCCGGGCGAGGTACTGAGTTTTTGAGTTGAAGTGGTATTTCGCTGGTGCGCGGGTTAGCGGGGCGAAAGCCAGATAATCGGCCCACTCTGAGCCGATTATCTGAAGCTGAAGCTAATTATTTACTGATTGCGTCCACAACTAGTTTTGCCGCACTGGCCAGTACGTCTTTGCGCGCGACCGCGTCTTTGTCCTTCTGGGTGAAGTAGGTCGTCAGGATGATGGGTGCCTGATCCTTCGGCCAGATGACGGCAATATCATTAGTTGTGCCATAGTCACCACTGCCGGTTTTATCAGCCACTATCCAGTCAGCCGGCAGGCCTGCTTTAATACTGTTTGCACCTGTTGTATTGCCCTTCATCCATTCTGACAGTTTGGCTCGCTGCTCTCCTTTGAGGGCGGTGCCGAGAACAAGCTTATTAAGCGTGTCAGCCATCGCTGAAGGAGTCGTAGTGTCACGCACATCATCCGGGATTGCTGTATTGAGTTCTGGTTCCTTTCTGTCCAGGCGAAAAGCCTTATCGCCGATTGTTCGGGCAAAATGCGTAGCCTGTTGCGGGCCACCCAGATACGCAAGTAATTTATTCATCGCGGCATTATCGCTGTATTGCAACGCCGCAGCACTCAGTTCAGCAACAGTCATTGATGAGCCGATATGTTTCTGGGTGATGGGATTATAATTAACCATGTCGCTTTTATTTATATGAATTTTCTTATCAAGCAAACTATGGTCACTTTCATTTTTCTTTAATATCGCTGCTACTGCCATTACTTTACTTGTGCTGCACAGCGGGAATCTTTCATTGCCCCGCCATGAATATTCAGAACCATCGGATGTGTCAACGACCGTAACGCCGAGTCTGCCAACAGATTTATTTTCCAGTGTCTCAAACTGGCTCTTTAGCGTTAGCTGGTCAAAAGCAGCATGGGCTGACACTGAACAACCTGTTGCGGCCATCAGTAACATGCTGGTCAGGCTTCCTTTAAAGTTTATCATCTTGCATTACCTTATTCTGGCATTAGGAAAATCATGGGGTCTTTTAAGTCACGCAGAAAAAATGCATCCCTTAAATTATTTGCCCCAAAATAAATCAATTTCCTTGTAAGAAAAAACGGTATAAATTGATGCCAGTCATAAGTTTTTCTGGGGGCTGATTTGAAAAGTGATATCCCACTCAATGCGCTGCGTGCATTTGAAGCATCTGCCCGCCACCTCAACTTTACCAGGGCAGGCATGGAACTCTTTGTCTCTCAGGCTGCGGTCAGTCAGCAGGTCAGGCTGCTGGAAGAGAAATTAGGGGTGATTTTGTTCAAAAGGCTTTCCCGGGGCCTGGAGTTGACCGATGAGGCGCGGTTGCTATTCTCAAAAATTTCAGAAGAATTTCATCGTATTGAGAAGGCTTATCGTCAGTTTGAAGGAGGTAAAGTCAGGGAGGCACTGACGATATCCTGTGTGGGCACCTTTGCGCTGGGCTGGCTTTTACCAAAAATTGAAGATTTTCAGCAGAGACATCCCGCTATCGAACTGAGTATTCAGACGAACAACAATGTCGTAAGCATTGCCGGAGAGGGAGTGGATTTTGCTATAAGATATGGTTCGGGTAAATGGGCGTCATCGCATAACCAGCTATTGCTGGATGCGCCGCTGACCCTGTTATGCCGGCCTGAAACGGCGAAGAGACTGACAAAACCTGGCGATATATCCGGCGAGACGTTATTACGTTCTTACCGTCTTGAAGAGTGGGATAACTGGTTTGCTGCGGCGGGTATTTCCCCATTCAGAATTAATGGACCTGTATTCGATTCTTCACGCCTTATTATTGATGCTGTGATGATCACTGGCGGCCTGGCACTGGCACCTGATGTCATGTTTCAAACGGAAATAAAGCAAGGTTTGCTCGCCAGACCATTTAATATTTATTCTGGTCATGATGGGTACTGGTTAACTTGGCAGAGAGCCAGAAAGATGACCCAGTCGATGGAAATATTTCGCGAATGGATTATTGAGCAAATAATTAGGCCGTAATTTATTCAGGTTCGTTCTGTCATCACGCTACGCAGTTCTTCCCTGAGCCAGCGCAGTGACAAATCGTTATCAAGCCGTTTATGCCAGAGCAGTGACAGGGCTATTTCCGGTGTTTCAATGGGTACCGGGCTACAGCATAAGCCGTAATGCGTCACCCACTCATCCGACAGCCCAGCGGGAACGGTGGCTAACGCGGGTGCGCGCGCCAGCAGCGGAGGCAGAGAGGAAAAATGCGGCGTCACGTAGCGAATCGAACGGGCCTTTCCTGATGCCGCAAGCTGGTCATCGATGGCGCTCCAGTTCGCCCCGCGATAGGAAACCAGCAGATGGTCATGCGCCACATAATCCTCCAGCGTCAACGGTGCACGCAACGAAAGCTGTTCCGGGTGCCACAACGTACAAAAGTTGTGTGACACAATTTTCTCGCGCTGGAGCGTGGCGGGTGTGCTCTCGCCAACCGAAATGGCAAGATCGATCTCTCCGCGCGCGACCAGCTCCGCATCCCGGAAGGGATCGCTGGCCGTGACCTGAAGCGTCACGCCGGGAGCGGTGCGCGTGATGTGCGCATACAGTCCCGGCATCAGCCAGCGTTCAACCCAGTCGCTCATCCCCAGCCGAAAAACATGTGTCGCCTCAGAAGGCGTGAAGGATGCTGGCTGAAACAAGACGTTCTGCATCTGTGCCATTAACGGGCCCAGCTCAGCGATCAGCGCTTCAGCACGCGGGGTAGGCTCCATGCCTTTCGCCGTGCGCACAAACAGTGGATCGCTGAACATGACCCGCAATCGGGCCAGTGCATTACTGACTGCTGGCTGACCCAGATGCAGCTTTTCTGCCGCACGCGACACGCTGCCTTCCCGCTTCAGAACCAACAACACCGTCAGTAAATTCAGGTCGATTCGATGAAAATCATTTTCTCTGATAGTGAGCATCAGTTTAATCAATTTGAGTGATACAGGTTGCGTAAGGATACTGCTCACCACGTTGTGATGAAACTTTCTGGAGAGATATTTATGAAAATTTTACTGATGCTGGTGGCGTCTCTTATCGCGTTCAGTCCGGTCTATGCTGCCGAACAGACCTCTGTACGGGATCAGCAAGCTCCGGGTTATTACCGGATGACATTGGGGAAATTACGCATTACCGCGGTTTCCGACGGCACGGTAACCGTTCCCCTGAATAAATTACTGACTCACATTTCGCCTGAAAAACTAAACCATGCAATGGCCAGAGATTCGATGACGCCGCAGGCCGAAACATCAATCAATGCCTTCGTTATCGATGATGGTAAAAAGCGCATTTTAATCGACACCGGGGCCGGTGAGCTTTTTGGACACAATGGCGGACATCTGCTGACTAATCTGGCCGCCGCTGGCTATCCGGCAGAGTCGATCGATGCCGTACTCTTAACCCATATTCATGCCGATCATTCAGGCGGTGTTTCACGCGCGGGCAAGCCTGCTTTTCCAAAGGCCGAAGTGTTCGTGGATAAACGGGATGTCGATTTCTGGCTTAATCCGGCTAACGTCAGCAGGGTAGAGACCAGTCAGGCCCATACCTTTGCAGAATCTGAACGGACTCTTCGCCCGGTCATCAATGCTGGCCTGCTTAAAACGTTTATGGCACCAGCCACATTAACGGGGGGAATCCGTGCAGAGTCGACAGCTGGGCACACGCCGGGTAGCGTACTTTATCGCGTAGAGAGTGAAGGTCAGACCCTGGTGCTGTGGGGAGATATCATCCATGCCAAAGCGGTGCAATTGCCCGATCCTGAAGTGGCCATCCATTTTGATGTCGATCAGAAACAGGCTATCACTACACGTGAAAGGGTACTGAAACAGGCTGCAGATCAGGGCTACTGGGTGGCTGCGGCGCATATCGCCTTCCCTGGCCTGGGCCATGTTCAGCATGAAGGTAACGCTTATCGCTGGGTGCCCGCTAATTACACTACGCAGCTCGGGCAGTAGGTTGTTAACTAAAAAATGTAATAATATCAGGGAGAAAAATTTTGATGTAAGTTAACAGGCGGCGCTTCAATATTAACAAATTGAATAATGTCTTTTAGTTTAGAGGCTTCTCTGTAAGAGGGGCCAGAGCGTTGCCGTACAGATTAGTAATCAATGAGGTTATGGGGCTGATAAAGTCGACAGCGTTATGCCACTCATTGTCGCTGCGCTCTGGGCCATTTCTCACTTCAACCTGAAGGTGAATACAGTCAATGTTCGGGATATCGTTGTAGAAGTTTCTCGCTTAAACAGTCCCGTTCTTTCTGTAGGTAGAGTAATAGCGCAGGACCTGATTTTCCGAGGCCAGAACCTTAAAGAAGGTGACAGGGTCATGTTTTACACGGCGCTGGCTAACTTCGATGAAAAAGTTTTCGATAACCCATTCCGTTTTATTGCGGGGCGAAAAGAAAAGCCACTATCATTCGGCACTGGCATGCATATGTGTATTGGTATGGGCATAGCACTCAGCTTTGCTTCGTCGTTTATTGGCCACATAAACTCACATTACATGCTCAGGGACGTTAGCATAATCGAATTTGCAGAGGGTGTGTCTGCGCCAGGTGCTTCAGATTTTAATATTGGAATAGACTTCAATGAACTGGCTGAAAATTAAAGATTTCCGCACGTTACTCGCTTCTCTTTTCATCTCGAAGTTGGGCGATTATGTATATGAGGTCGTTTTTGTGTTTATTGTGCTCGAGAACACGCATAATAATTATCTTCTTGCCGGCTGCGTCTATTTTTTTCGTTTTATTCCTTTTCTATTTTTCGGCCCCGCTGGTGGCTGGATGGCAGACAATTGGCGCATCAAATGTTCAGTTATACTCTCATTGGCAGACAAGCCCTGGGTGCTGATGTTCAATACATTAACGTATGCAATTTCAATTGTTATACTTTGTACGTTTTCAGAAAATTCACAGAATAAAACGTCGGCGTTCAGATTGAAACAAGTATATCAGGAGAATCTATCCTGCATTAAAAGTTTATTTCAGGAAGCTCCTGGCTTATTTATTGCTATTTTTGGTTCATCTGTTTGCATTCTCTTTACCGGATCATTACTTCGTTTTATTATTCCCGCTGTAGCTGTCAGTCAGGGGAATGGGGAGATATTTACCAGCTGGATATTTTCTCTAATGGCTGCAGGCACAATTACCGGGGGTCTCATTTACGGACGGTTTGCCATAAATATTTCACCATTGAATGTTATGCGCAATTGGTTCTTTTACGGAATTTTACTGGTTTTAATGTCATTTATTGCCCTCTATTCGCTCGAGGCTCTGCTGCCGGTAGCATTCGTCCTTGGTATGAGTGGTGCATTCGTTGATATTTTTCTGGTGACACTCATACAGTCCTGGTCTTTTGCAGAGAACACAGGCAAGACATTCGGCACGTTTTCTACCCTGGCTAATACTGCTGAAGCACTTTCTGGTCTCCTTTCCGGACTGGCCGCCGCTGCGAGTCTGATGGTTGCTTTTGCAGGCATGAGTTCACTCATCGTACTCACTGGCATTATCTCAATGGCTTGTCTTCCAGACAAAAAACAAAAGAATATTTCGGGAAGCAACGAATCCGATAGTTCTGTTTAAAGAGTGCCCAAATGGACGACTTAAATAACTGAGGTCTCTTTTAGATATCCAAAGCAGGCGGTTGGTGCCAAAACGGGGCGTCCGTTCCGGACGTCCCTGGAAGTTACTATTTTACTAAAGGTTCTCTTGCACCGGGCCTGAAAGCATGCTTTTTCGCGCACCAGGCGATAATCAACGCAACAGCCATAAAGATCAGTAGCGCCCATGGGAAAGATACCGCACCGGCATTATTGAGAAGCAGACCACCAATGACGCCGCCGCTTGCGATAGCCAGATTCCAGGCAGTTGTCACCATTGCCTGAACGACATCGACATGATTGCCTGCCGCATCAGCGGCAGCCGTCTGCATCTGAGTTGACGCGCCGCCAAACGACCATCCCCATACGATGACGGCCAGAAAGACCACAATCTGTTCCCGCATGCCTGCGGCGAGTGCCACAGAAACCGCCGCCAGTGCCGCCAGACTGAGCAGAACCAGATTGCGCAGATGGCGATCCACCAGCATCCCGGTTATCCAGATGCCAATAAGTGCCGCAATGCCAAAAATCAGCAGGATAAGCCCGACATTTCCGGTCAGCCCCGACAACTGCAGGAACGGTCCGATGAATGTATAAAGAATATTATGTGCCGTCATCCATAGAAAGATAACCGCCAGAACAGGTCTGACTCCGGGCATCTGGAAAACTTGCCATACCGGTAGTCGGCGGTCGGCCTGCTGTCCCGGCAGGTCAGGAACCGCCACCCATGTCCAGATGAACAGAATGACTGCCAATGCTGCCATGATACCAAAGGGGACTCTCCATCCCATCGTGCTGCCAAGCCATGCGCCAGCCGGGGTTCCAAGGGACAGGGCAACCGGTATTCCAACCATAGCAATAGCGAGAGCGCGGCCCTGCATTTCAGCAGGAACGAGGCGGCGGGCATAGCCCGCCAGAATTCCCCATGCAAGTCCTGCAGCCACACCCGACATGAATCGGGCTGCCATCGTCAGCCAGTAACTGAACGAAAGGGTGGTAATAGTGTTGAAAATCAGGAAGGTACCTACGGCGAGTAATAGTACCTTTTTACGACGCCAGCCACTGGTCAGAACCGTCAGAGGGATTGCCGCGAGTAGCGAACCCAGCGCATAAATGCTGACCAGCTGACCCGCCATCACCTGAGATACGTCAAGACCCATTCCAATTTCCGGAAGTAAACCCGCCGGAAGGGTCTCGGTCAGGATGGCAATAAAGCCTGTCATGGCAAATGCCAGCAGGGAAGCCAGTGGCAGACCCCGTTGTGTTGTGGTCTCACTGAATACTGTATTGGCGTGCACGTTGGCCCCTTTTTTAGTTTGTAACGACTAAAAATTGCGAAACCCTCCGGATAACGGGTTTTACAATATATATACCGATCGGTATATATCAGAAAGTATAGGGCACACTGAGGCTTGTCAAGTATATATGTATCGATTAGTATTTATATACGATAAGCGAAAAAGGAGCGGATATGGCTCAGATGGGACGCCCACGGACATTTGACCGGGAAGAGGCAATTCGTCAGGCGATGACCCTTTTCTGGCAGCATGGTTACGAGTCCACTTCGCTTGCCATGCTCAAGTCAAACCTCGGCAACGGCATCACCGCCCCAAGTTTCTACGCCGCGTTTGGTTCAAAAGAAGCGCTGTTTGAGGAGGTTGTCGATTGTTATATGACGACTTTTGGTCAGGTTAACGATTGCCTATGGGATGACACGCTTGAACCCCGTGACGCTATTGAACTGGCGTTGCGTCGTTCTGCAAAAATGCAGACAGAACAGGGGCATCCCAGTGGTTGCCTGATTGCGCTATCCGTTAATACCTGTTCGCCAGCGAACGAGCACATTCGTGAGATTCTGGCAGCGCAGCGCGATCGGACCAGGGCGGGATTTTTGCGATGTGTCACAAGAGCGAAAGAGGCGGGACTCCTGGCTTTCGATACCGACGTGCGCGCGCTGGCCACGACCCTTCACAGTTTTGAGATCGGCCTGTCGACTGAAGCCCGTGATGGCGCAACCGGCAATGAACTCGATTCGGCGGTATCAACCGCGATGAAAGCCTGGGATGCTAATGCACTGAACGTTGTTGAGTGACAGAGAACGGCGCTTAGTTTCAGCACGAAACTTGTGCCTGTCAGAGAGCAACTATGCGGAAGCGTAAAGTAAGCACGTCTCAATAAGTTAATGCCTGTTAGTGACTATCAAACTTATTGCTGACACCAGACAATGGGTGTGAAACATCAAACGGGACTGCACGCGGTATGGCTTGCCGCCCGCGATCTCCGCACGCCGATGCTCGCTAAAGTGCTGGCGTTGACTGTCGCAGCCTATACTGTTTAACCCACTTGATTTAATACCCGATTTCATTCCCATCATCGGTTATCCCGATTACCTGCTTATAGTGCCTGGGACGTCTTACCCAGTCGATGTCATGCGTGAAAACCGGGAAACCGCAGCGCAAGCTAGTTAATCTCCGGTCGGTCGCATGAAGGCAAGCGGTGTTTATATTGATATGGGTAGTTTGTGCTACTCTGCTTGTCAGGCCACTTAGAGCGTCAGCTTGTGGTTCTGATGTGTTCTCGCTTTATTCCTTTCAGATGTTGTCGCGATCGGCTCAAAATAGTTTTCCGCTCAGATTTGGCCATCTAAGAAAATTTCCCACAACGCTTCTACCGCCCGGGACATCCTCGCTGCGGGTCTGAACAGCCGGATCTCTATGGGTATCCAGAGTGCGCTCTCCTTATGAGCTGCTACGGCAATCGATCCAGCATCAACATCCGGCGCTGCCAGTGTTTCCGGCAGCCAGGCAACGCCATCTCCGGCTTTAACCATGGCGAGTAAGGTGGCAGCAAGATCGGCCGTGAAGGCGATATCCATTCCACGTCTGGCCCGGTTAACCTGTGAGGTATTAGACAGGATGCGGCCCAGTCCGGATTCAGCAGAATAGGAGAGGAAAGGAAACTTCTTACGGCCTGACGCATGGAATAGAGGCTCACGCGTTGTCGGATCGCATCGTGAATACGGCTGTAAAACTTCCCGTCCAAGCCGGACGCTGAGATATTTCGACTGATCGAGATGAATGTGCATATGAGGATGGTAATAACAAAGCAGAAATTGCGCGTCACCTTTCTCAATCATGCGTTCGCAGGCACTTAATGAGTCTGATAACAGTCGAAAAGATCCGAAGCGGGCAATTTTTTCGTTGTTACGCATCAGTGCCGGGAAAAAAGAAAATGACAGTGCATGCGTGGCGGAAAAAATAACATCCGGCCGGGCCTCTCCTGCGGCCTCGATAGATTCACTCCTCAGGGTATAAAGCGCACGAATAAGTTCCGGCACCTGCCTGACGAAAACCTCTCCGGCGCGGGTCAGGCTGACGCCCCGACGATTTCTTTCAAAAATTGGCGTGCCAAGCCACTCTTCTAACGAGACGATTCTGCGGCTGAATGCAGGCTGTGTCACATATCGTGAAGCTGCCGCACGGGAAAAATTGAGTGATTGCGCCAGCGCAATACAGTCTTCAAGCCAGGTTAACTCCAGGTGATGCCGATTTTGCATTACAGGCTGCCTCTTTGGCATTAGAACGGAACCCATGTACTGCTTAGGATAATAGCAGACAGAACAATCAGGTCCCTTAACACTACGCTACTTCATTGTGCCGATGAATGCCGATAAACAGATGGCATGACATAACTGATTGCGTAGATATTTTAGTAAAACAGTCTTTGACTGAGAACTACCGGAGAGATCATGCGCATCCTTGATGTTGTAGAAATTACCAAACCCATTGCTTCCCCTATTCGTAACGCGTACATCGATTTCAGCAAGATGACGACAAGCCTGGTCGCCGTTGTGACAGATGTTGAAGTCGACGGGCGCCGTGTAGTGGGATACGGCTTTAACTCTAACGGCCGTTATGGCCAGGGTGGCCTCATCCGGGAACGCTTCCGTGACCGCATCCTGGAAGCCGATCCCGAAAGCCTGCTGAATGCCAAAGATAACAACCTGGATCCGCACAAAGTCTGGGCCGTGATGATGAGCAACGAAAAGCCTGGCGGTCATGGCGAGCGTTCAGTTGCAGTGGGAACCCTGGACATGGCCATCTGGGATGCAACGGCAAAAATTGCAAACAAGCCGCTGTTCCGCCTGCTGGCCGAAATGAAGGGCGTTGAGGCTAATCCGCGCGTCTTCGTCTATGCAGCTGGGGGTTACTACTATCCGGGTAAAGACCCTGGCGCACTGCGACAGGAAATGCGCGGCTACCTGAACCGCGGCTATAACGTTGTGAAAATGAAAATCGGTGGTGCCTCTCTGGACGAAGACCGCCGCCGTATTGAGGCCGTACTGGAAGAAATCGGCAGCGAAGCACGCCTCGCCGTTGATGCTAATGGTCGCTTTGATCTGGAAACCGGTATTGCCTACGCAAAAATGCTGCGTGAATATCCGCTCTTTTGGTACGAAGAGGTTGGCGATCCGCTCGATTATTCTTTGCAGGCAGCCCTGTCGGAGTTCTATCCAGGCGCAATGGCAACGGGCGAAAACCTCTTTTCACATCAGGACGCGCGAAACCTGCTGCGGTATGGCGGTATGCGTCCGGATCGCGACTATCTGCAATTTGACTGCGCGCTCTCCTATGGGCTGGTTGAGTATCTGCGCACACTGGATGTGCTGGAGCAGTTTGGCTGGTCACCGTCACGCTGCATACCTCATGGCGGCCATCAGATGTCCCTGAATATCGCCGCCGGCCTCGGTCTGGGTGGTAACGAAAGTTATCCCGATCTGTTCCAGCCTTACGGCGGTTTCCCGGACTCGGTAAAAGTTGAAGATGGCCATATTATTATGCCGGAACTGCCGGGTATCGGTTTCGAAGGCAAATCAGACCTCATTAAAGAAATGCGGGCGCTGGCTGAATAAGTTTACGCTTACATTACGGCATGTTTAATGTCACTGCGCCCCTCGTTAAGCCGAGGGGCTGCGGGAAAATATCAATCTCTTAATTAACCTGACGCCTCAGGAAGAATAAATTTATCTGAATCTGAGAGGAGAGGGTGTGATTGAACTGGCAAACGGTAGCATTGTTAATAATTTCGGGTTGAAGGGCTGACTTTGATTCAGGCACAACATCTTATTGTGGGTATATCAGTCATCCGTTGAATTGTCGATATTCAGATATTCTTGCCGGGTTAAATATGCATTGGAAGTTTTTATAGATATCAGAAATTTAGAGCAAGTCATGAATTCTGACGCCTTGCCTGTTTATCTTCGCCTTTTGCTCTAAGGTTGCTCATTTCTCCGTAACATCCTTCGGATAATGAATAAAAAACATTTTCACTGATATTCAGATGGATTTGAAGTCAGCATTTCCTCCCCCTGCCACAGTGTTAAATGAGGAAGTTATTATGAGTGAGAAAACTCTCAAGGGTAATGCGCTTATCGGAAGTAAACGCTGGACAATTATATTACCTGCCGTATTTATCATGTATACCATTTCATTTTTTGATCGGGTGAATATAGGTATGGCGCTGCCCCATATAACAGCTGAAATGGGCCTGAGTCCTGTTGAAGCCGGCTGGCTTGGCGGTGCCTTTGCCTGGGGTTACGTCGCCACGCAATTTACCGCAGGATGGCTGGCTCTCCGTTTTGGATCACGGAAAATAATCGGCATCAGCCTGTTTTTGTTCGGGGCCTGCGCAATGCTTACCGGCCTGACGCGTAACTTCGGTGAACTGGTAGCGATCCGTTTCTTACTGGGCATCGCTGAAGGTCCAATTCAGGCCGCCACGGCCATGTTCCTTGCCCAGTGGTTTATGAAGCCTGAACGGGGGCGGGCATTCGGAATCTGGAATCTTAGCCTGGGTGCGGGCGCGTTTCTGGCCGGTCCGATATCTGGCTGGATCCTTGCACATCATAACTGGCGCATGATGATGGTGATTGAAGGTGCACCGGCCTGGCTGTTCTGCATCATCTGGTTTTATCTGGTACCCAAAAGTATTCAGGCCGCTAGCTGGCTGAGTGCCGAAGATCGGGATTATATCCAGAAAGACCTGGCCGCTGAGCAGTCAAACTACAGGAATGAGAAATCCGATCCCTGGTGGACCATTCTCAAAATACCGGCCCTCTGGCTGATGCTGATCGGCTACTCCCTGCATAGCATGCTCGCTTACGGTTTTACGCTCTGGCTGCCGACAGCTCTCAAAGGGTATGGCACGCTCAGTGAATTTATGGTTGGTCTCATCAGCGGGATGCCTTTCCTGATGACGATGCTGGGCATCTGGTATATCACCCGGCGTTCAGATAAGTACAACCAGGAGCGACGACTGCATGCCGCTATTCCCACCGTCCTCTGTGGTGTGGCATTACTGGCTGCCGCTTTTGTGCCGCTGTCATATTACTGGGCTCAGATAGGTTTGTTCATGTTTGTCGGCCTGACAATGAAGATGCTGGTGCCGCTGGTTTACGTCAGGCTGACTGAAATCCTTCCGACAAAGAAAGCGGTTCCTGCGGTGGCTTTTGTCGGCGCATGCAGCAACTTCATTGGACAGTCTGGCGGCCCCCTTGTTGCCGGATACCTCAAGCATCTGGGTGGTGGTAGTGATATGACGCTGGCATGGGGTGTTCTGGGGCTGTTCTCAATTGTGGGTGGCGTGCTGTTTGCCCTTGCCGTGGGACGTGAGGAACGCATCCGGGACTTCAGCAAGGCATTCTCTGTTTCTGCACACAGAGCAGTATCAACACGTCAATAACAAAGCGAATCTTCACACGGGCATCGGACGCCCAATCGGGCAGGATGCGCGGATCAGCATTAAGCACTCTTGGGCACCTGTGGAATTATCATGCTCATCCCCGACGTGTATCTCTCTCAACACCTGACTGTTACAGCCCGTACTTCACGGGCTTCAGAATGCCTACAATCCCACCAGCGTGATATGTTTCTTTGTTGTCAGCGCTTTATACAACGCTTTTGCCAGCGTGCCTGGTTCCACACCTGATTGAGCGCCCTCGGAATCGGTCCAGAACGATTTGATGCGCAGTATGGTGTTGATACTCGTTACGCGTTCCATTTCCAGCACGGCCAGCACAGGATGGCGCATTTCGCCATGTTCCTCTGTCGCGTCCGCCTGGATCACTGCGGCGCGGGATGCCTGACTGTCAAAGATAACGTGGCAGCGTACGCCGTTCAGGTTGAGTATGCCGATGACTTCATAAAGGCACTCAACAGCCTCTGCACTGTAGGATGCGGGCACAACAAACATAACAGATCCTTCTGAAGTGAAATTTAATGAGCAGCCAGCATAGGCGAACTGTAATCAGAGGAGAAGTTACTGTTTTTGAATGAAAAATGTAGAGTTCTAAGGTTACGATAACGCGCGTTATTTTCACTCCAGTTTTCGCTGGTACTATCAATAACTGACGTGTAACCCGATCATGGCGGTGGGGTGCGGATTTGACTTAAGGAAAGGCCAGCAGGTGGCAGGTTATTCGTTCCAGTGGGCAATGCATTTATCTATATGCGCAACGCGTTAGCTGTGTGTTTCAGCCACTTAACAGGATGAACATCAGATTAAGTTTAAGATTTTTCGCGCTCTTCAATCGCTCATCTCTCAATCCTGCCGTCACGTTTAACCCGAGGCCATCAGTATGACATCAGGTGCTGACTCATATATTGTTGTTATCCGTGTAGCAGACCAGTCAGTATGGGTATCAGCTATGTGCCCGATTTTGTCGTACGTGAATCTTTGGATTCGGGGCAACTGAAAGAGGTATTGCCCGGTTACTGTACCAGGCAGGGGTATTTCTCGGCACTCTGGCCGGCCAGCCGATATCTCTCATCGAGAATACGCTGCTTTATCGTTTTTATTGCTGAGTCAGGCCTGTCTCTGTAATCCGTATCGGGAAGTTAATGCTTTCTGAAATCGTATGCACTTTTATGCTTAATTCAAAATCAGAAACGCCCGTTTCTGGCATAGAGCAGAGCATTGCCCGTTATATGCAAAAAGCGGATGTTACGTTTATTTGCCTTTATTAGATTATTAAGAGTTATTTATATTGTATGAAGATATTCAATTGGTGCTCATTGAGTCACCTTTTGCTATCGACTAATTCTAAAGCTATAAGTTCTTTATACATTAGGTAAGGCATCATTGGGCTCTTATATACAAAACCCATCCTCATTAAATCAAAGGCGTTGCCAGAAATTCCGGTCGCTGTTCGGCTAGCAATGTAAACCCGGCCAATTCCGGGTACAGCGCACGGCTGACGGTATCCGGCAGCATCAATTCTGTAAAACTCCAGGCCACTGCGATGCTGATACCGGCCACGGACAGCATGTCAGGATGACTTTCCCGCAGCCCGTTCTCCAGCGTCTGCCAGGCACCATGCAGTTGTTGAGTTACGCGATCCACCCAGGGCTGATGCTGTTTTTCTTCCGGCCTGAGACGCTGTTCGTACACAATCTGCACCGCTTTTTCGCAGGCTGCCAGGGCGAAGCCAGTAAGATGCAGATCCCGGCGTTCTTCCGCTCCGGACGCTGATGTAGGTGCAGGCGAATGACCGCAATATTTCTCAAGGTAATGAATAATTAGTGTGGAATCGATCAGCACCTGATTATCATCTGTGATAAGCGTTGGAACTTTAACGGCCGGGTTAATTTTCGTTAAGGCATCAAAATCGCCGAATACCGAAAGCGGGCGATGCTCGAATTGAATACCCAATACTTTCATGTAAATAGCAACCCGTCTGACATAGGGTGAATCCAGCATTCCGATCAGGATCATGGCTCTACCTCATATTATGTTGATTAACAAAATCAATTACCTGTGCGGCGACTGGCAAGGGGGCATCTTCCATTAAAAAGTGTCCGGCCTGTTCAAAGATATGCAGCGTGGAAGAGACGATGTCGCGCTGCAAACGCCTTGCATACTCAACGGGTTGCCATTCATCTTCGGCGCCCCATAAAATCTGTACTGGCAGCCGGAGTTGCGGCAATTTTTCTGCAAAGTCACTGGTGTAACACTCATTATAGTGCGCAACCTGATGCTGATAAAATGAAGGTTGCCCTACCACACCACAAAGCGGTGCAAGATAATTTTCCAGCCGCTGCTCAGTCATACGATCCTTATTAAAAACCGCCATCTTTAACTGGTGCCACATCGCGCGGTAATGCTCAGTGGCGGGGATCAGCGCATAATCCGCATAATTATCCCGCATATCTCTCCATGTGGGCGAAGGCCAGGAGTTGTAGCTGGGAATATCGGCAATCGTAAGCGTCTTCAGAAGGGATGGGTTGTCGAACGCCAGTCTGAGTGAAATGGCCCCACCGATATCGTGACCAAAAAGATCTGTTTTTTCGATCTGCCATTGTTCAAGCAGCCTTATCAGATAACCCACTTGTGCGGCAACCGAGGTATCAGCAGTCAAAGGGCGCTCTGACGCGCCAAACCCAGCCAGGTCATACAGATGAACATGAAAACCCGCATCGACAAATACCGGCACCAGTGACTGCCAGATTATTGAGTGTGCGGGCGTGCCATGAACCAGCACCAGAGGTCTTCCTGAACCATGGACTCCGGTCGCAATGCGACAACCATTTATCAGAACGTCGTCATTCAGTAATGGGTTATTAGCGGGCATCTGCTTTCTCCGTTATGTTTGTTTCAGTCAGGCTATCCGTTGACTGAATATGACACCAGTGACATTCTTTCCCGCTGTAATCCTACTTTTGTCATACAAAAATGAACAAACGACTCTCCGTTGACTCACTCAGAGTGTTCCGGACCGTGCTGCAAACGGGCAATATGAGTAAGGCCGCATTACTCCTCAACCTGAGCCAGTCCGCTGTAAGCTGGAAGCTCAGACGGCTTGAGGATCAACTTCAATGCCAGCTACTAACGCGCATCGCCGGAAAAGCCGTTCCGACAGAAAAGGGCAGCGTTCTGCTTCAACATGCGGAAAAAATACTCACTGAACACGATCAAGCTGTAGCCTATTTTTCGCCTTCGGCGCTGCGTGGCAAGCTGCGAATCGGGGTCACTGAACACATCTCAATGACTGAAATATGCGGGGTGATTTCAACCTTCACTCACCACCATCCAGAGGTGGATATACAACTGGTGGTGGAGCAAAGTCATCTCCTGCGTCAGCATTTTTCTGAAGGAAGTCTGGAGATCATTTTACATCAGGATTTCACGGGCACGGCATCGATGGAAGATACGGTATTGTGGAGTGAAAATTTATACTGTTACGCAACGCCTGCCTGGCGACATGAATCGGATAAGAGCCTGAAGCTTATTACCTGGGGACCGGATTGCTATTACCGTAACCTGGCTGAGGAGAAACTTCGCCAGGCAAACATTCCATTTGCTGTGATGCTGGAGTGTCCTTCAGTAGCAGGTATGCTTGCGGCAATAACTACGGGGCTGGGGGTGGGAATACTCAATCAATACAGCGTTGATAAAGCGATTTGTAGCGTGTCTGAACTTGAGAAATTGATGCCTCTGCCTTCGGTTGATTGCCTGCTACGCCTGAACAAATACCGCGTTAACCCAGCAAGCGAAGCCTTCTGCGAGATGCTGACCCGGCTGATGCATAAAGATTGAAAGTGAAGTGGCTGCAATTAGTTGATGAAAAGAGGCGTTGTTAATAATGTCCGCTTCCGACCAGGCGGACATTTTCCCCATCTTCAGCTAACAACCTGAAACTGAAGCCTGCACCGTTAAGGTTATTTTAGCGACAGGGAAGTATCATCTGATGTCGTAAACTGGCACTAAGGCTGAACAAGGCTGTTCTGACGGTCAATGTTAAAGCCAAACACACAAAACCCCAGTAAATCTTTTGCCTCATCCTCCACCCGCGTAATCATAACCAAATCGGTGCTACCGCCGGGCAGCTTTACTTCAAACGGAGGGTAAGGAAGACCTTTTGTCCTGAAATCCTGCAACCAAAGCAGCTTCTCAGCTTGAGATGGTATCACTTCAAAAATATGGCGATGGGTAATGTCCTGCATTGGCCAGCCAACCCGCGCTGCAAAGGTATCACTTGCGTCAACAATCATCAGTTCAGGGCTAAGAAAGCAGATAGAGGTGTCAGGCGCAGCAAACATCGATGAAATTTGATGCGCGCGCTGCTCAAGAGACATTCGTGCCACACGACTATGAAATTTACGGCCAGAGCCAGCGGTGAGAAAATTATGTGTTTCTTCAGCCGGGATCGGCCTGCTGAATAAGTAGCCTTGTGCATAAGCGCAGCCGATACCCCGCAACATCTCAGCTTGTTCCTCTGTTTCAACACCCTCAGCAATGACGTCCATATCCAGGCTGCGGCCCAAACCGACTACGCTGGAGATAATTTTCCGGCTATCCTTTTTCTGAAGCATTGAACGAATAAAACTGCCATCAATCTTAATCGTGCTGGCGGGAAGCTGGATAAGCCAGGCAAGGCTTGAACAGCCGGTGCCAAAGTCATCCATAGCAATCATACAACCCATTTCAGACAATGCTTCGAGTTCTGCATGAGCCGTCTCAATATCATCGATCAATGCTGTCTCGGTGATTTCTATCCTGAGCCGCGAAAGGCTGAACTGATAACGTTCAGCCAGTTTTCTTAAAATTTCGGGAAGGTGCTTACCGTTCAGTTGTGAAGGAGAAACGTTTAAAGACAGAAACTGGTGTTCTGGCCAGGTGCTCGCTGTCATGAATCCCTGAGCGGCCAGACTTGTCATCAGCTCATTGAGTAACCCATGATGTTCCATAGCCGGAATGAACTCAGCCGGAGATACGATAAGCCCTTCGGGCAAAATACGCCGTGCCAGCAATTCAAAACCTACTACGCGCTGATCCTCAAGTGAGACTATCGGCTGAAAAAAAGGTTTAAACTCGCCCGATTTAATTAGCTGCTGATAAGTTGCACGAGCATCAGCATCTTTCAATTTTTCATTCATTTAAATATCCTGAAACGTATTTCTGTAAGGCATTGATGACCTGAGCGGGAACGGAATAGAAAACCTTTTTTAAAACCCTGTTTTGTTTGCGGCGGGAAATTAATCTTTTGCAAACGTCGTTTTTCCGGAGGCCTTAAATTGTCTACGGTTATTAAGTACGAGATACATAGCTATGATGTCAGTGAGCGGGCAAGTTTCATGAACATAAAATGCCATATTTATTTAACTCACGGGTCTGCATGAGGCTGATGGTATCTGGTATGGTAAACCAGAAACAAATTGAAACCAATCCCATAAAAATATCGCTTAAGTTAAATATTAAACCCTGTTAATGCATTTAATATGATCAGCAGCCAGGCTCTCTTATGCGTTGACGAATTATACTTATGGATATCAATAAGTCATGTCCGGACTTTTGTCTGCAGGCAGAGGTGGCAGCTCAAAGCTAAGCCACTCATTTAATACCTGCGATAGCCGGAAAATATAAACTCACAACCGTATGTCAAAACTCAGCATAACAATTCACTGTGAATCTTCATGGGGGATCGGAGCGTCGGGATTATAAGGCCTGAAATTTTTCAGATATCATAGACCAAAGATAATTTCGCGCCACATGATTTCAAAAAAATAAATTTAGCCCGCTGGCGGTGAGGCTCATCCATCACATCAGCTCCGGTAGTTGTCGCTGGCGAGCTATCTATAGCATCTTGT
Organism: Pantoea sp. EKM20T; assembly: GCF_011800485.1. NCBI lineage: Bacteria > Pseudomonadati > Pseudomonadota > Gammaproteobacteria > Enterobacterales > Erwiniaceae > Pantoea > Pantoea sp. EKM20T. The sequence continues at coordinate 174,185 of NZ_JAALFW010000004.1, forward strand.
TACAGTATTAATTTAAACCAGCGACCTTTAACTGAATATCCAGAAAGTTCTGCCGATAACCCTTTCAGGCATATTTTTATGCCTGTATATGCTCACCAGGAGAAATAATGCTGAATTTATTCCGGAAACAGTCCGCCAAAGAGCCGACAACAATGGATATCTCTGAGAAATTTATCGATGAAACGATGGATGTGGATCATAGTGATGCCACGCTGCTGAAATGTATTATGAACCTCAGCCAGAAAGGCTACTGGTATGTTGAGACGACCGATCTTAAAAGTGACGCGCCTGCATTTGTTTCACCTGAAGCACGCCAGCTTATGGGATTGCCTCTGCAGAAGGAGGTCGGGCTCTCTTCGCTGATCCAGATGATCCATGCGGATTTCCGGGAAGCGTTCAAAGGTTTGATAAGTCATACACTCAAACATAGCGGTGATGAAAAGCTGTTACGCTGCCTGATCAAAACTGGCGCAAATACCTTTCAGTGGTTTTGCATCCGTGCATCATACGGTCGTGAATTTACGCCGCCGCGCCTGGTTGCCGTTATAGAGAATACAGAAGAAGAAACGTCACAGTCCCGCCAGTTTGATATTGTCTCCACCCGTTTTGACCTGTCGCGCGAAATGCTTAATGACGGCCTCTGGGATCTGGATATTATTGGCGGAAATCCCCTGAATCCCGACAACGTATTCTGGTGGTCACCGCAGTTCAGGAAGCTGCTGGGTTTTGAAACCATTGAAGAGTTTCCTGATGTGATGGACAGCTGGGCATCACGCCTTCACCCGGATGACAAACAGAACGCACTCGATGCTTTCGTCAACCACCTGATGGACTTCAGTGGTAAAACCGGTTTTGATATTGAATATCGTCTTAAACTGCGAAGTGGTGAGTACCGGTGGTTTCAGGCCCGCGGGCAGACTAAACGTGCACCTGATGGAACCCCTTTGCGTGCCGTCGGCGCGCTTATTGATATTCAGGGCCGTAAAGACCGTGGCAGACATGAGGAAAGCGAAGTCAGGCGAAACATTCAGACCGCCGAAACCGCAAAAGAAATTGCCGAACTCGTCTCTGAAAACGGGATTATTGCTGCGCAGATCAAACTCATTTCACTGAACGCCAGTATCGAAGCCGCGAGAGCAGGTGTACATGGCCGTGGGTTTTCTGTCATCGCCAGTGCTATCCGGGGATTAGCAGAAAGGACGGCAGATATCACCGGACACATTTCTCGTCTTCAGATGCGAATAAGTAATTCGGCTAGCGGCATAGAAAAATCGCCTGAATAATAAACATCACACATTGATGAACACTTACCACAGGTAAATACAGGGATGTACAGCCTGTCTTTGATTTACTGTAACCATAACATCAGTTCAGTTCGCAGTTTCACCCTATGAAAATTCTCCCGGAGCGAGTACACATTTCCGTATGCAAACTTGCTCTGGGAGTTACTCACCACCTCAGAGCAGAGAGTATGGCCTTGTCATCTTTTATCAGCCTGGGCTTTAAGAAATCATGTGTCTGATAGAGGTTTGTTAAGGGCGCAAGGCATACGTTGAGTCAGGTTAAAGTCATTAGAGAATGTCAGCCTGCTGGTGGCTGAGGCTCTGTGTGTGTTTATGAAAATTTTCAATAAGGACTGAAAGCTTATCTGAGCTGGCTTTGTGCAGATCTGTCCCGCATCACGTTTGATAATCATCTCGCCTGAATATCACCTGCTGCTCTTCAGCCTTTGTCATAAAACCATGATCAGCGTCTGGCACTTAGCCGCCAGAAGATCATCTGGCGGCATCAGTCACTTTAGAAACCAGGTGTGCGGGTTTGTTTACTGTCCATCATTTTAATACGGGCATTCGTCCACGATGGGTCATTCATCTCCAGGGATGTACCTGATAATTTCAGTACCGGCTGCTCAGGATCCGGGCCGCATGCCATGGTTGCCATCTTGCCGGGCGCTTTACACCAAACCATCGGTGTGTAAGGTGCATTTGACTGGACACCATATTTTTCAACGGCGGCTTTGGCCATGGCATTTTTATTTTCAGTGGAGTATGGGAGCTCGTAAGAAATCTGAGACACAGCCAGCGCATGTCTCGGATCTGCAGGAACACGGCCTTCAAAATGTGCAACCAGTTTGACGCCGTTTTTTTCGTAAGCAATATACTGTGGCTGCTTATCCCCTGTTACCACATTTAGAGCCGGGTATTTATCAACGTCTAACGATGATGCTGGCACATGAAAGTGCTCAGTCATGGCTTTTACGGCCTCATCATAATCCATACCGGTTTTTACCCCGGCAACATCAAAGGTGATTACATCGGCAGCCCGCAGGTTAGCAGCATGGGCCTGGGATATAGCCATCATTGACATTAAAAACAGAGAAGCACGGCGCATAAACATCTCAAATCCTTTTTTTGAAAAGTGAGTAGCCCGCAAGCTTTCTCATCTGTGGTTCACATCCGGAAGTGCATAACGATAGCAATATGGTGATGAATAACAATCATTTTTCTGCCAATGTCAGCTCCTGGCACTGAGCAGACAGCGTTGCGCACCAGGCAACGTTCACTCTACGTTCACCACCTCACCAGCCGGCGCCTTAACGGTGGAAAAATCAACCTGTTAGCAGTCCGTTTTTACCGCAAATATCATTTTCCTGTCATTTATCGTCTTTACGCTGTCAGCTTTCCCTCATGGATTTTAATATTATGAAAATAAAAACGATTTCTTTGATTATCAGTTGTGCGCTCTCTTTTTCTGGTCTTGCGGCGCAACCTCCGGCTGAGCACTATATCGTCAGTTTTCCGGAAGGTACGCGCGTGAGCTACAGCGGCGCGTTCGCCAGTGCGTTTCCGGATGGTTTGCCGGTGGGAATCGGCTCCGGTTTGCTGTTTACCGGTAAGCAGGGGGATGCGCTCACCTTCGCGACCGTCACCGATCGTGGGCCGAATGCCGACTCACCCGATGTGGACAAACATGAGTCAAAAATTTTCGTCACGCCAGATTTCGCTCCGCTGCTGATGAATATTCGGGTGCAGAACGGCAAAGCAGAAGCCACGGACGCCCGACCGCTGCATGACGACAAGGGCAATATCAACGGATTGCCGCTACAGGATGGTGTCATCGGCTCAACCAATGAAGTCGCGTTAAGCGACACACTGAAAGTGCTGAAGGGCGATAACCGTGGTCTGGATACGGAAGGCATTACGCCGGACGGGAAGGGCGGGTACTGGTTGTGCGACGAATATGGCCCGTTTCTGATTAACGTTGATCAACGCGGCAAGATTCTGGCGATTCACGGGCCGCAGGCCATGGCAGGGGAAAAATCCATTGCGGGCGGACTGCCTAATATTCTTAAGTGGCGTCAGCCTAATCGTGGTTTTGAAGGGCTTACCCGTATGCCGGACGGGCGCATCATCGCCGCGGTGCAGAGTACGCTGGATATCGACGGTAAAAGTAAAAAGCAGGCGCGCTTTACCCGGCTGGTGAGCTTCGATCCGGCGACCGGTAAAACCGCGATGTATGGATACCCTATCGACAGCGAGGCTTATAGTAAAAACAGCGACGCCAAAATTGGCGATATCGTGGCGCTCGATAATCAGCATATTCTCTTGATTGAACAAGGCAGCGATAAAAACGACGCGATGCGCAACCTTATCTATAAGGTGGATCTCAGTGCGGCTACCGATCTTGCCGCATTCGATAAGCCTGGTGAGTATCCGGAGTCGGACGACGAGAAAGCGCTGGCGCAGCGAGGCATTAAGCTCGCAGCTAAAACGCTGGTGGTCGATTTACGTCAACTCGGCTGGCAGCAGGAGAAGGCCGAAGGACTGGCGCTGATCGACAGTAAAACGCTGGCGGTCGCCAATGACAATGACTTCGGCGTGAAAACGGTCATGCAAAATCCGGTGGAAGGTAAGAAGCGCAAGGATTATCGGCTGAACGAAAAGGGGGAACTTACTGTAGAGGGTGAGCCGGTTGCAACGACGATCGGCGTGAAGCCGCTGAAGAAACCGGAGTCGGACAGCGAGTTGTGGATCGTAACGCTGCCGGAACCGCTGAAATAAACGTTCCCCTTGCCCTGGGCTGTCTGCGCTTAGTGCCTGACTTTCTGTAAAAGAGCAGGATACAGCCCGGATTTACCCGCGAAAGATCGGTCTGCGCCGTTTTGTTATAGCGGCCGGCAGCAGACCGATATTCGTTTAAGCAGTTAAACAGCTTTCCACCGCGTTGCGGCATTAAGCGTCACTGGCGAACTTTAAACGTCAGCCTGGCGTTTATTTTTTATTTTCAATGCGATAACCGCTTCCTTCTGCATCCGAGCGCTTTCGATATCGGGCAACCCGGTCAACTACGGCTCAAGTCGCCAGGTTACAGGGCGTGATTATAACATTGTGTAATAATGTGTTATCTGCCTCTTCAACAGATACTCACCACCGTGTAAGTTCTGGGGTCTTATACGCTTGTTGTCCCCATAATCCGCTGAGGAGAAAGAGAGTGAAAGCAACCGCAATGGCCGCTACAAGTCTGTTAATGCTGATGAGCAGTGTTCACGCTGAAGGTCTTACGACGTCGGCAGAGGGTAAAAACCTCACCGTCAGCTTCGGCCAGCCCACCATCAAACAGGTGCTGCACTACCGAAAAATGTATGACAAAAAGCCGTTTCCGGATGCGGAGATTTATTATTACGACAACGGTACCTATAAAATCATTTCTCAGGGCGAAAACCACTACGGCGTTTACGTTATGCAGGGCAAGTTTGATGATGAAACTTTCACCGTGCGTTTTATCTCTCTGCCTTCTGCTGACTGGGGCAATAAAACCGCTTTTCATCAGTTAACCTTTGTCAGGGGGGACGGGCAGAACGTCTTTATTCAGAATGCCATTGTGGACACGGGTGAAGCCATTGCGCAGCAGAACGGCACCTATACTCAGGAAAAAAACACCGTAACCAACCCGGTTTCAACCAGCTGGGAAAACAAATAATTGTCGGGTGGCAGCGGGTCTGCCACTCTGATCCAAACCCGGTACCTGCCACGTTCCTCGCGCAGGATCGTATTAAGTTTTGGCTGGCGCACACCTTCACACATTTATTTTTTTACTCAGAAAATGCATAGCCGCAATTAAATGCCTTATATTTCATAGTCTGATGTACATTTGCCGCGCCCACGACAGCAGTGCGATCGCGCTGCAACATGCAGTACCGGTAATCTGACTGTGAAGGGTAACTCCTGCTTTTTTTGATACTGACAACACTCAATTTGTCAGGTCCTGAGGCGTAAATATGGACAGAGTTTCACTCCTGCTGGATGTGCAGGACGTCGCTTTTTCAGTCGGGGATCGTCAGCTACTGAAACCGGTCTCCCTGCAGTTATATCAGGGTGATTGCGTCTTGCTGACCGGCCCATCCGGAAGCGGAAAAAGTACCTTCCTCAAAATCCTTGCTGCGCTGATTACCCCCACCTCCGGGCAACTTTTCTTCAGGAACAGTGATATCACCACGCTGAGAGCAGAGGCCTATCGCCAGCAGGTCTCGTACTGTTTTCAGACGCCGCAACTGTTTGGTCAGACGGTATATGACAACCTGGCGCTGCCATGGCAGATTCGCCGTCAGAAACCTCAGCGGGACAAACTTGTTGCTGCGCTGGAAAGCGTAAATCTCTCTCCGGATATGCTGAATAAACCTGTTGAACAACTATCAGGCGGAGAAAAACAGCGTGTCGGACTACTGCGCAATCTGCAGTTTATGCCTGAGGTGCTGTTGCTGGATGAAGTCACCAGCGCCCTTGATGAAGAGAACAGACTGTCAGTACTTTCATTGATTAACCGGATCGCAGCTGAAGAAAAGGTAGCCGTGGTGCGGATCAGCCATGATGTTAACGATATTCAGCAGGCTGAGCAGGTGCTTCGCCTTGAGCCGCCAGAAAAGGAGAATAAGCGTGAATCAGCATAATATCAGTGACACCTCGCTGTTGCTGTCACTGACGCTGGTGGCTATAGCGCTGCTTATCAGCCAGAAAGAAAAGCTCGGCATGAGCAAAGATATTCTCTGGAGTGTATTCCGGGCGATAATTCAGCTGGTGATTGTCGGCTTTGTATTGAAGTCGATCTTCGATGTTAATAACAGCTGGCTGACGGTACTGATGGTGCTGTTTATCTGCGTTAATGCCGCGATCAACACCCGTAAACGCGGTCGAAATATTGATAACGCTTTTACGATATCGTTTGTCGCTATTTTTAGTGGCACCGTTATCACGCTGACGATTCTGGTGCTGAGCGGGGCGATAGCGTTTGTTCCGATGCAGGTCATCCCCATCACGGGCATGATCGCCGGTAATGCCATGGTCGCAGTAGGGCTCTGTTACAGCAACCTGAACCAGCGCTTCAGCGACAACCAGCAGAAAATTATGGAGATGCTGAGCCTTGGCGCATCGGTGAAGCTGGCATCGGGCCGCATCATTGCCGACAGCATTCGTACAGCCATGATGCCGACGGTGGACGCTGCCAAAACCGTCGGACTGGTCAGCCTGCCAGGGATGATGTCCGGACTGATTTTCGCCGGAATAGATCCGCTCAAGGCGATTAAGTATCAGATTATGGTTACGTTTATGCTGATAGGAACTGCCAGTCTGTCAACGATCATTGCTGTCTATTTATCCTATCGTCGTTTTTATAATGCCAGGGCGCAGCTAAAAATATCGGATAGATCGCTGGATTAGCGAAACTGATTGGCGGATCTGAAGGTTATAGCTGGTGAGGAAAGTAAGTCTGTTATCAGACGCGCTCGGTTGCTTGCGAGCGCTTAACTGACAGCTGAGTGCTCAGGGGATGCTGCAAAAAACTCCCCGCTGATCTGAAATATCCCTGCAGGGTTCGTGCTTTGATTGTTCATCTGAATGCCTGATACACAACTGGCTTTGGTGTTTAATTCTGCCTGTTCTGATAAAGGTCCCAGCGGTTGCCGTACAGATCTTCAAAAACCACCACGGTTCCGTACTCCTCTTCACGAGGCTCCTGGGAGAATGTAACGCCTTTCAATTTCATGGCTTTGTAGTCTCGCCAGAAGTCATCCGTCTGCAGAAAAAGGAATACTCTTCCGCCGCACTGATTGCCAATAAAACCTTCCTGTCTGTTATTTGAAGCGCGAGCCAGAAGAAGATTGCAGTCGCTTTCAGGGTCAGGTGTAACTACAACCCAGCGTTTACCTGGCTGCGGTGTATCCTCAACAAGGGTAAAACCCAGCTTTTCGGTGTAATACTCAATTGCCCGATCATAGTCATCAACCACGATGGCCACATATCCCATACATCGCTTCTGCGTTCTCATTTCTGCTCCGTCATGTTTCAGGCCTGGTTGCCTTGAAACATTGTTTTAACACAAACGAGTATCCCTGGTTTAAGTGAATTGATTCAGTCATCACAGTATTCAGCCGTTGCAATAAAGATACATCAGCTGACATCAGCCTATAATTTTTATAAATTCATGGCGCGGGTATAAAAAAATGTTTGAGGGATTTACTCATACACAAATCAGACTTTCTGAAGCAGTGCTAAATGTTCGCTATGGAGGTAATGGTCCTCCGGTTTTGCTGTTGCATGGACACCCCCGCACCCACGTAACCTGGTCAAAGGTGGCCCCGCAACTTGCCGAATCTTTTACCGTGGTTTGTCCCGATTTAAGGGGATTTGGCCGCTCATCTAAACCTGCAGATGAGCCCAATCATGCTGGTTCTTCTAAGCGAGCTAAAGCGAAAGATTGTATTGAGTTGATGAGCCAGTTAGGTTTTGATCAATTCGCGCTTGTGGGACATGACAGAGGTAGTTATACAGCATATAGGGCCGCACTTGATTACCCTGAGCGAATTACACGACTTGCTGTACTGGATTGTATACCCATACTTGAAGCGCTCAACCGATGTAACGAGAAGTTTGCCCGACAGTGGTATCACTGGTTCTTCTTCGCTCAGCCTGAAAAACCCGAAATGGCAATTTTAGCCGATCCGGACAAGTGGTATGGAGGCCAGCCCGAAACAATGGGGAATGATGAATACATTGAATTCAGACGAGCTATACACGATCCGGAGACTGTACATGGGATGATCGAGGATTATCGTGCCGGTCTTACTATAGACAAAGAGCATGAGCTTTATGATCGTCGGAATGGGCGATTGATTGAATGCCCGACGCTCTGTTTATGGTCAAAATATGATGATCTGGAAGATATTTACGGCGACCTATTGGGCATCTGGAAATCCTGGGCACCGCATGTTCGGGGTAAAGCGATAGCCAGCGGTCACCATATGGCTGAAGAAGCACCAGAAGAAGTTACCACTGAGCTCCGGCATTTTTTGTTGCATGAGAATCCTTAACTGGCCGGTGCGCAGTAACATAACATCCCATTCTCCACCACAGAGAACGAATCGTTGTTCCTGCATTGTCATGTTATGGTTAAAACTCTTCAACAACATGAGGATAGCAACATGATTGTCAGAACATGGCACGGATGCGTACCGGTCAGGCACGCCGAAGGTTTTGCAACTCACTTGCAGAAGACTGGTGTTGAACATTCAGAAGCGACGCCAGGGAATCTGGGAGCCTATGTACGCAGAGAAACGCAGGGCGAATGGGAACATTTCTTCCTTGCGACGTACTGGGAAGATTTAGAAGCCATCAAAGCCTTTGCAGGCGACCAGTATAAGATTGCCGTTACCTATCCGGATGATGAACAATATGAGTTGTTATCAGATCCCTACGTTTTTCAACATCAGGTCCAGACTGTAATCCCATTATAAGTATTTGCCTGCCGCCGCCAGAAGGCGGCCAATCTCTCACCTGTGTTAGTCCGCTGACTCAGCATTAAATTTTACCAGGCGAAAAGCATGACTTTTAACACAAGGTTTAGATAAAGCCTTTTAATTGTAGATTGATCGATCTACAATCAATCGTCAGCACAGGAGAACCTTATGAAAGCATCAGCAGGCAGACCCAGAGAATTCGATCCAGAGACCTTCCTCAACACCGCACTTGAATGCTTCTGGCAGACGGGATATCAGGCAACATCTATGGCTGACCTAATGAAAGCATCGGGTCTGGCAAGTGCCAGCATCTATAAACTTTATCCCGATAAGCGCGCTATCTACCTGGCTGCTTTGCAGAGATACATGGATGAAGGCATTTCAAGGACAGTGAAACGAAATGCAGAAATGTCGCCAGAAGCTGCCTTGCGAGAAACGCTCGAATTTGTGGCTCAGTTATCATCTGCTCCTGCCGGAGAGAAAGGGTGCTTTACTATTGCGGCAGCCAGTGAACTTTTACCCGGAGACGAAGAGGTTAAAGGCAAAGTTTCCTTTAAATTTAACCGTTTAATTAACGAGTTAGAGAATATCTTAAAAAGAGGCCAGGATCAGCGGGTATTTCGCCAGGATGAAGATGCGCGAGTAATGGCTCACAGCATTTTCATGATGATGGAAGGTATGCGGATATATGGAAAACTCCAGCCAGAGATTGGAGATCTGAGAAAAAGTAATGACTTCATTGTCAGAACGATACTTTCAGACAACCATGACGTAACCGGCAATAGTGCGGTTAAGGCATCCGCATGATTGAAGTGGGCACCATTGTTCGGCGAAAAAAAAGAAGAAGAATAATGGTGGTAATTGAATATTCAGATGGCATGGCATTGTGCGGCTGGGTCGATAAAGGACGTTTTTTCAAAAGAAGTTTTCCACTGTCTGAATTAAAAATAGGCGTGCCTTATTCAAATTTCTGGTCACTCACCTAAATCACTGCACCTTTAAAGACATCGGGTTCAAATAAATATAATTAGCATAACCGGCTGCCCTTAATTCGCCGTGCTTTTGTGAGTCAACAGACTCAGGATGGTTATCACTCAGCGATCACCGGACATCATCATTGCCCGGTAATCGGCTGATTTACATCGGTGCTACCGCCTCAGCTTATTTTTGAGACTGCTGATTTTGCTCAGCCTCTTTCTGTTTTTTCTTCGCCATATGATGACCGACTGCGCAGCCCGCTGCGGCACCGGCCACACCATGATGAGCAACATGACCTGCGACGCCGCCTACTGCGGCTCCCTTAAGACAGCCCTGGGCATTAGCCTGTAAATTCACCGACAAAAACAGTCCGGTAGCAATAACGATAACTGATAATTTTTTCATCACTTAATATCCTGATAGTTAGTTATAGTTGCAGGTTGAACCCGACAGAGCATAGCCGCACTCTGGGGTGTTTCGCTGGCCGGGATACAGGAATCACGACATTAGTTACCTGTCGTTACGCTTTCCAGAGGGAATGTAAGTATTTAATGCCATACCCGTGAGCCAGATACTTTCCGGCTCGTTAAGCGGCAGCCAGAGATTAGCACTGAGAAGATTAATAGGGGGAGTGTAAACAGAGGGTTTTTCGACGACGACGAAAAAACAGCGCCTCCACCGGGAAGCGCTGCTGCAGATCAGAAGGACATTGTCAGCCCGGCGTAATATGCGCGTCCCGGTTCGTTATAGGTTGATGCACCATCAGCTTCGCGATATAGCTGCTTATCCAGCAGGTTATTAATCCCGGCATTGGCACGCAGATTTTTGGTGATGTCATAATTAAAATTGACCCCAAATACTGAATAAGCGCCGACTTCGCGATTCGACATTGAATTGCTTTCTGTGCGGGATTCCGCATACTGGCGTGGTTTCTGACGGCCATACATCGTCCAGTTCAGATTAGTGGAGAAATCCTGCGTCACCTGCCAGTCCAGCATCGTATTGATCGTGTATTCAGGAATAATCGACAGCGGATTGCCGGTCTTTTTATCCTTCGACTCGATCATATAAGTTGCGTTAGTCCGCCACTCCAGCTCGTCACTGACCAGCGGGATAGTGAAATTGCCTTCCAGACCTTCCACTACCGCTTTGCCGCCGTTACTCCATTGCAGGATATTGTTACCATTAGAGGCGTAACCCAGCACCTCCGTCCCGGAGACGATTTTGTTTTTATAGTCATTGCGGAACCAGGTGATACCCGCAACATAGCCATCCTGGCTGAACTCGATACCCAGCTCTTTATTGATGCTGACTTCAGGATCGAGATTTTCATTGCCCAGCAGATAGCAACTGCCACGGGTAACGTTGATCGGACAGCCATTTCCCCGCGTCGCCAGTAAATAGCCTTCGCTGGACTGATAAAGGTTAGGGGCTTTAAACGCACGGGCGATACCCGCTTTCAGGGTAAAACTTTCTCCCAGAGCCTGAGAAATATTGAGCGACGGACTCCAGTTCGCACCAAAGGTGTCGTGATAATCAAAACGCAGACCGGGGATCACTTCAGTGCTATCGGTCGCAGCAATATTATCTTCAAAATAGAGTGAGCTCAGCGTTGCGCTGTTTTTACTGTTGCGGCTGCCCGCATCACCACTGACACCGTCGATGGATACGCCAGGCGCACTGGTGCCGTTCATTGAATTTGGATCGTTCAGCTCATCACGGTTCCACTCGGCTCCCAGCGTAACGGTCTGTTCACGCAGCAGTTCCAGCGGGAAGCTGACTTCGCCTCCTGCCCGGTAACTTTCAAAGCGACTGGTTGAGAACGTGTTGCTGTTGATCCGGCCTTCACCCGCACCCGCCGTGCCTTCATTCAGGCGGGTGTTATTGGTTTTTTCATAGTTAAAGGTGAGCTTAGATTGTCCCCAGTCCCAGATGCCATTATGCGCAAGGCCCCAGGTCTGACGATACAGACGGTTGGTTTCTGAACCATCGAGAGATTCGATCAAGGCATTACCGGCACCGTTGCTGTACTGGGTATCACCGGTATAAATGTTGCCCTGACGGCTGTATCCGTAGCTGAAATCCAGCACCTGTAATGGCGTGATCTTCCACGACAGCACGCTGTTGATGTCTTTATTGCGAACGCCTTCGCGACCGGCGGCGCCGGAGCCATTGTGCGACTGGTTAATGTCGAAAGCATCGCTGTCGGTTTTGTTGATGTTGCCATAGAGCCGCATGGTCAGAGCATCGCCCGCCAGCGGACCACTCAGGTTAAAGTTAGCGCGGCGGGTTGCGCCTTCTTTATCATCTTCCGGCTGGTTAGTGTAGAGCGACAGCGATCCGCTCCAGTCATTGGTCGGGCGTTTGGTAATGATATTAACTACGCCACCGGCCGCGCCGGAACCGTAACGCGCTGCCGCCGGTCCACGAATCACTTCAATCCGCTCAACCATTTCTGGTGGTACCCAGTTTGAGTCACCGCGGGAATCGCGCTCGCCGCGCCAGCTATAACGCACCGAATTGCGCGAGGTGGTCGGCACACCATCGATCAGAATCAGCGTATTTTCCGGCCCCATGCCGCGAATATCGATCTGACGATTGTTGCCGCGTACGCCGTTGGCGCTGTTGCCGGTAAGGTTAACGCCTGGCATTTTACGGATAATGTCGGAAAGGTCGTTGACCGGCGGGTTTTTCTCAATGTCCTGCGAGGTGATCACCGAAACGCCAGGCTGCTGTTTCAGCTCCTGTTCAGCGGTGACCAGCATCGTCTCATCATCAGCCAGCTTTTCTGTCTCTTCCTGATTAGCGCCGTTAGCAGAGGTACTCAATAAACCGGCCAGCAGTAGCGCAACAGGGCGCTTATGGACACGCATGGTTACATTCACTTAGAAAATCTCCCTGAAGTATTAAGGCATGTAAGCAAATGCGTATGATAATGATAATAGTTATCATTGTATATCGCGGTAAGCCACCTTTACATTCCTTAACAATGGGCTATTTATTCGCCATAACCGTGACCAGAAGGGAGAAGTGACGTTAGTTTTACTTGTTGGTCATCACCCGAAAACTTCCTCAGATTTCATCAGAACGCGTCTTTATGACTCCAGACTTATTAGGTCTGGAGTCATAGATAAACAATGGATAGAATGGCCCGCTCTTCATGTCTAACAGGTATAAATGTGACCCCAGATCTGACACAGATCCCTGCGCGTTCAGCCCACGTAGGCCGCCATGTATTGCTCTGGCTGGAGCAGGTTAAAAAGGCTTCACTTAGTGAGCTGGATAATTTTGGCGATGAAGGCACGGTGGAGCAGGTAATGAAGGTCTGGGTAAAACTCTCGCTGCTGATCAGCCGGCGTCGTCCTGAGATCGCCATCTCCTCATTGCTGAAACATGTCCTGCCGAACATCGGTTCGCAGCCACTCAAAACGCTGAACCGCTTACGCCTTAACCGGCTCTATAACATTCTGATCGCCGACGGTAAAAAAGAGGAGGCGCGGCGGGTGTTCGCGCTGACCAAACAATTTCTTGCCTGGGCCGAGATGCAGGGCTATCTCGATCATTCACCCATCGCTTCAATGAAAAAGCGTGATGTCGCGGGTCGCGCTACGCCGCCGCGCAGTCGGCAACTTACCGATGCAGAAATCTGGGTGTTCTGGCACGGGCTGGATAACTGGGCACTCTCGGAACAGGCGCGCTGGGCGCTGCGTTTATGCCTGGTCAGCGCCCGGCGGCCGGATGAAATTGTGCAGGCGCAGAAAGCGGAGTTCGATCTGCAATTAGGATTGTGGATGCAGGGTACGCGCAATAAATCGCAGCGGGAGCATGTGCTGCCCATTTCACCGCTGATGCGTCAGTGCATCGAAGCGTTGCTGCGCGCCGCCGAACCAGCCTCACCCTGGCTGGTGCCCGCGCCACGCGATCCGCAACAGCCGCTGTCAAAAGGCGCGCTGAATCAGGCACTTCGCCGGATGATCCGCGCTCCCCGTGGGCTGGGACTGGAGGCGTTTACCCCGCGCGATCTGCGCAGGACTGCACGTTCAAAACTCTCAGCGCTCGACACGCCTAATGACGTCGCCCGAAAAATCATGAACCATGCGCTGGAAGGAATCGATCGGGTCTATGACACCCATGACTATCTGAGCCAGATGCGCAGCGCCATGACTATCTTTTCGGACGCGGTTGAGCAGATTATTGAATGCGAAAGCTACCATCTGCTGCGTCATCGCTATGATGGCGAAACCCTCACGCTGGACGATCTCTCGCTCATGGCGATGTCACGCTAACGCTTATATCGGCAACTGTCAGAAGTGGTAGCGCAGCCAGGCAAAATAGACGTTACCGTTGTTATGGGTGCCGGGAATATAGGTCATCTGGAAATCGAGATCGCCATAGCCGACAGAGGCCAGCGGCAATAGCGCTGGCACCGGAATATAATCCCAGTTGTGCCGTGCGGTAAAGCCCGCCGTGTAACCCGCGCCCCAGTGAAAATTCTGGTCGGCCAGCGGACGCCAGGTTGCCACCCAGCCATAGCCACCAAAGGGTTCCCATTTATTAAAGGAGTCCTTAAACGCCATTAAGTAGATGCCGTTCCAGTTCCCTTTTTCATCGTAGCGGGAGATACCTCCGCCCGCGCCCCAGGGTCTTTCATTATATTTATTGATGTGTTCACGATCGTAAGTGGCACGGTTGTGCCAGGTAATCGCGGGCAGATAAAAGTCGTAACCTTCAGGCTGCTGCCAGGTTGTGGCGACTTTATCACTGAAATTATCCCAGCCCGCACTCACGGTCTCCACAAGTGTGGCGGAGTGGGCTGAAAAAACACTGAAAACGGTGGTCGTTATCAGCGCTTTAAGCATTGAAATTTTGCGCACGTACGAATTCCTGCAATATCTGGTGTTAAATAAGGTGATAAAAGATTTAAGACGGATATTGTGGCATCAGGAGTGACAACTACAGTTCAATGAACGGCCATTACAGGATTTTATCTTTATCAAAAAATGATGCAGCAGCCCTGCTTCTCCGACAAGTCAGCGGGCGCGCTGACCCCATAAACGCCTCCTTGCCTTTATTACCCTCCAGCCGCCTTTCACGCGCAGACAATTTCCTGAAAAAATTCGTATTGTTTGCTAACAAAATCTTGCAATGATAATCGCAATGCGTATATTTCTCATTTTTTTTAGAAGTTCATCACACCCGCGCGCAGGCGCTCAGGGAAAGGTTTCTGGTTCCTCAAACCATAAGCAGGGCAGCGATGTCCGCAGGAAGCATGGTCGTGACAGTGGCAGCATAAAAACATAAAGATAATTGAGGAATTAATGAACGCTTTCGATCTTCAACACCCCAGGGCAACGGACACTTCTGCTCTGCAACGTCCATTCCGCTTCTCCTTGCTGGCTGTCATCGTCGCCTCGTCGCTGGCGCATAACGCTGCTCATGCCGCAGAGACCGGCGCACCCGCTGCCAGCGATAACCAGACTATGACGGTCAGCGCGTCAGCCGATGATGCCGTAGCCGCTTCGCCCGCCACTGATTACAGCGTACCGGTTACCCGTGCGGGCACTAAAATGCTGGGCACCGTACGTGATGTCCCGCAGTCAGTCAGCATCGTCAGTAAGCAGCGTATGGCCGATCAGCAACTCCAGTCACTGAATGATGTGCTCGCAAATACCACCGGTATTCGCGGTATCAGTGGTGATATGGATCGCACCAACTACTATGCGCGCGGCTTTATGATCGACAACTACATGGTCGATGGTATCCCTACTGCCTTTGCCGCTCGCTGGAACCTGGGCGATGCGCAGACCGATATGGCAATGTATGAGCGCGTTGAAGTGGTGCGCGGAGCGACCGGTCTGTTAACCGGACCGGGCAATCCATCAGCTGCCATCAATATGGTGCGCAAACACGCCGACAGCAAAGAGTTCGGCGGCACCGTCTCCGCCAGTTACGGCAGCTGGAATAAGCAGCGTTACGTGGCCGATCTCTCTGCTCCGCTCAGTGACTCCGGCAATGTTCGTGGCCGGCTGATCGCGGGCTGGCAGGATAACAACAGCTTCATAGAGCGCTACGGCGCCAAAAAACAGTTTATCTATGGCGTGGTTGACGCTGACCTGACCGACTCTGCCACGCTTTCGGTCGGCTATGAATTCAGCCAGGTCAATACGGATTCCACCATGTGGGGTGGCGCGCCGCGCTGGTACACAGACGGCACGCAGATACATACCCGACGCGGCTACAACACCGCACCTGACTGGGCCTACAACGATAAAGAGAACCGTAAAGTCTTTGTGAACCTGAAACAGGACTTCGATAACGGCTGGAACATCACGCTGAACGGCGCGCACAACGAGATGCGCCTCGACAGTAAGCAGATCTATCTTGATGGCTATTTCGATCGTAACACCGGGGCGGGCGTCTCTTCGTATGCCAACTATCCGGTGGTAGGCGGGACCGGTTACAACACCGGTAAACGTAAAGTGGATGCCGTTGATGCCTTCGCCAGCGGTCCTTATGAACTGCTGGGTCGTCAGCATGAGCTGATGGTCGGCGTCAATTACACCCGCCAGGATAACAAGTACTTCAGTACCTTTGAGAATATCTCATCGGAGTCGCTGGGCAACTACAACGAGTTTAACGGTCAGTATCCGGAATCGGCCTGGACGCCGCGTCTGCCAGCAAGCGATACCCAACTGGTTCGCCAGAAATCGACTTATATGGCGACCCGTCTGTCGCTCGCCGATCCGCTGCACCTGATTATCGGTGCTCGTTACACTAACTGGAACCGTGAAACGCCAGGCGGTGAAATGGAAGAAAATAACACCACCCCTTACGGCGGATTGATTTATGACTTCGCTGAAAACTGGTCGGCTTACGCCAGCTATACCTCGGTGTTCCAGCCACAGGACTATCGCGATGCCAGCGGCGCTTTCCTGTCGCCCGTTATCGGCAAAAACTACGAGGCAGGCCTGAAATCTGACTGGATGGATAGTCGCTTCACCACCTCGATTTCGGTGTTCCGCACCGAGCTGAATAATGTCGGTGAAGCAACCACTCAGACGGTTCAGGGGTCAGGTGATGTCGCGTACATTGGCCGTAAAGGCGTGGTGAGTCGTGGCGTGGAGTTTGAAGTCAACGGCGCATTAACCGACAACTGGCAGATGACCCTGGGCGGCACGCGCTACATTGCGGAAAACCGCGATGGCAGCACCTTTAACCCGCAACTGCCGCAGACCAGCTTTAACCTGTTCAGCAGCTATCGCCTGCCGACGTTGCAGCAGCTGACGCTGGGTGGCGGTGTGAACTGGCAGACACATATCTGGAATGATGTCGGTGGCCCGGAAGGCAATGGCACCTGGCGTGCCCGTCAGGGCAGCTATGCGCTGGTTGATCTCTTCGCCCGTTATCAGGTGAACAAAAATCTGTCGCTGCAGGGCAACCTCAATAACCTGTTCGACAAAGAGTATGACACTAACGTGGCCAGCTCCGTAGTCTACGGCGAACCGCGTAATTTCTCAGTGACTGCCAGCTACACCTTCTGATTTGTGTCGTTGTAAAGCCTGTGAAAAACGCCTCACTTGAGGCGTTTTTCATCCCCTCCTAAATCTGTACTCAGGTAAACCGCAGTGCCAGGTTAAAACCTTCTGAAGACTCCACCACAATCGCCTCGGGCTGCTCATGAAAGGCAATTTCACCCGTCACCAGCGCGCGTTTCACCAGGTCGAGATCTTCCGTCTCAAAACCCAGCGCAACCATGCGGGCGCTGCCATCATAGTCTTCCGGCAGCGGGCCAAATCGCTGCTGCGCATAGTCTGCCGAAGCAAAACGAACCGTGGCAGCACCCGCGCGCAGGACAAAGGCGCCTTCGGGACAGGCGAGCACCTTAGCGGCCCCAAACAGGCGGCTATAGACCAGCGCTGAAAGCGCCGGATCCTGCGCGACAATCACAAACTCACTGATATTACGCACGCCATTGGGGTGACGCTGCCATGCCGGCTGCCATACCGCTTCGGGCGTCAGATGCTGGCAAAAAAAGCTGCGGCCATTGGGTACCAGCGAAGGGCGAATCCGTACGGTCCTAAAGTGCGCTTCACTCACCGAACCGTCGGGCAGGGTAACCGGACGATGAAAAGCCGCTGGCGGATCGCCATCCAGATCCTGCCGTTGCAGATGCTGAAACTCACTCTCTGCATCGCTGCTTTTCCACACCAGACCGCTCAATCCCAGCGGCGATTGCCAGAGATCGGCGCGCTGGCTCCCTTTGCCCGTCTCATAGCCCAGCAGTTCCAGGTAGTTCTCACCAAAAATAGCCAGGTGATTACTCGATCCCAGCGAGTGATGACCCCGTTCAGTGAGCTGAAAGCCGAGCCTTCGGAAGCGCGCGCTGGCGCTGTCGAGCTGGTCGGCCACATTAATCACAGCATGATCAAGAATCGGTTGTGGAACCTGAACTGACATAGCAGCACTCCTTTTTTTCGTCATTTCGCCGCCACAATCTGCAACGCGCGTGGCACCAGCTGCGTGAAGTAGTCCACCGCCGGGCCAATCAACGCTTCATCAGGATCGAAGGCGGCGTGATGCAGACCAAATTCGCTGGCACTGCCGATGCTGACAAACGCCCCCGGCACCTGCTGCAGATAGAAGGCAAAATCTTCTCCTCCCATTTGCGGCGACTCAGCGTGCTCCGCGAGATAGCCACTCTGTTGGGCAACGTCCAGCGCAACATCCACCCAGCCTGGCGTATTAATCAGGGCCGGCGGTCCTTCAGTCCACTCCAGTTCGGCGGTCGCACCAAACCCGGCGGCAATACCCTGAATCAGGGATCGCATGCGGTGCGGGATCTGCGCCCGGATTTCGGTGTTGTGGGTGCGCACGGTGCCCTCCAGCTCAACGCTTTGTGGCAGCACATTCCAGGTATTACCGGCGGTAAAGCGCGTCACGCTCAGCACCACCGTTTCCAGCGAGCTGAATACCCGGCTCGGCAGGGTCTGCAGAGCCGTTACGATATGGCTGGCAATCACAATCGAATCGATGCCCTCCTGCGGTCGTGCGGCATGGGCGCCTTTGCCCTCAATGCGGATAACAAAGCGGTCTACGTTGGCATAAAACGCACCCGCCCGGCTACGTAGTGTGCCCAGCGGCAGGTCGGGCGCGTTGTGCAGGCCAAATATCGCCTGAACGCCTTCCAGCGCACCGGCATCAATCAGCTGACGTGCGCCATTAAAGGTCTCTTCAGCGGGCTGAAACAGAATCCGTACCCGGCCTTGCAGTGCGTCTTCCTGCTGTTTCAGCCGTAACGCCACGCCGAGCATCACGGCGCTGTGAACGTCATGACCACAGGCGTGCATCACGCCCGGCTGCTGTGATCGCCACGGGCGTTCGGTGGTTTCTTCAATCGGTAACGCATCGATATCCGCGCGCAGGGCGATCAGGGGTTCGCCATGACCGATTTCTGCCACGACGCCGGTTTTCAGCCCCAGCGGCAACAGCCGGATCCCGGCCTGCTCCAGCCAGCGGGTAATACGTTCCGTGGTGGCAAATTCATGATTCGAAAGTTCCGGATGCTGATGCAGTTCGCGACGCCACTGCACCAGTTGGTCGGTTAAAGGCAAAGTCATGATTATCCCTGTTGTTCCGGCAGAAAAGGTTCGCCCAGCGTCAGCATCAGGCGATTAGCCCAGGCAAAAAAGGCGGTTGATTGAATCAGGTCGAGCAGGGCGAGCGTATCCAGACCCTGTTCACGCAGTGCAGAGAGCTGCGACTGTGTCGGCTGGACAGGGGTCAGCGACAGCGCTGCTGAGAATGCGATGATCGCCTGCCAGCGCGCGGTGTGTCCGTGAGATAACACCGCGCCGGGTGCAACATTCAGCAGCTTCTGTACCGCTTCATCCTGCTTTGAGAGCTGGCTGGCTTTACGCGCATGGACTGAGGCGCAGTAAATGCAGCCGTTGACCTTACTTACCACGGTGGCAGCCAGTTCGCGCTCGGCGCGTGGCAGCCCTCCTGCGGTATAAAAAATGCCTTTATCGGTCAGGG
Source organism: Pantoea sp. EKM20T (assembly GCF_011800485.1). NCBI lineage: Bacteria > Pseudomonadati > Pseudomonadota > Gammaproteobacteria > Enterobacterales > Erwiniaceae > Pantoea > Pantoea sp. EKM20T. Next base: position 193,986 of record NZ_JAALFW010000004.1, read on the forward strand.
TGCGCTGCTCCAGCAACGGCAGATTGCGCGCCAGCAGGCGAAAATAGTCGGAGTCGGTGTGACCGAATTTTGCCAGTGTCGCCTGCTCTTCCTCGCTGAATTCCGTCAGCGGCTTTGCCGGCAGCCATGGCTCCCAGCCGAGTTCCTGTTGCGTAAACGCGGTCAGGGCAGTTTTGCCGCTGGCGGTATGTAAGGCCTCGTGCCAGTGACCGGCGACTACCGGGGCAACCTCACCCGACGCCTCATCGCCCTGTAAGCTGCGCAGACCCGTCAGCAACCGGCTCTGAAAACTGACAAACGCCACCAGCTGTGCCAGTGTGACAATGCCGCGCAGGCTCCAGCCCGACTGTTTTAAAGCCTCCAGATGCGCGGGAGCAGCAGTAACCGGCTCAAAGGTCAGGCGATGGGCAAAAGCCTGTGCCGCGTTGATCCGATCACTCCCGGCCAGACTCTCCTGTGGCTGGTAGTGCGCCTGCAGGCCGGGTTGTGCATGCCAGCCGGCAACCTGTGCGGCCAGCAGACGGCGCTCCGACAGCGGAAAATCTTCATCACCCTGGCTAAACAACAGGGTGTAGCTACCCTGAGCATGTTGTGTGGCGGCGTGACGTGTCTGGCGCGCATGGGCCAGTTCGGAATCGGGATTGATATCTGCCAGTGTGGCGATCAAATCGTCAGGTTGATTCATGAAATTCTCCTGTGAGGTTCGCCAGCGGCACGAAGCGCGGGCGCAAGATGTTGGGCAATCAGTTCAATCGAGCGCAGCGTGTCGGCATGCGAAGGCTCAACCGAATGCACCTGAAATGAGATGTCGGTGACGCGCGCCAGTGTGCTGTCCTGCGCCAGCGAGTGCTGCACCTGATCGATGCCGCCAACATGGGCATCAAACTGCGCCAGCAGGTCATCAAAGCGTTCACCGCGTAATTCGCCACGATACTGCGCAGCCTGCTGACGAATTCCCGGTTCAGCTACCTGACGGGCATAGCGGTCAGAATCGGCCACGAATGCGGTACGGGAGGCGAGGATGCGCGGAGGGGATCCCGCTGGAAGTGCCGCAAGATAGGCATCGATCAGCGGATTCTGCAATGCATCCAGCGGCAGCTCAGACTGGCCCGCCGGGCGCGGCTGGGTGCGGGACAGCATCAGGCCATGGCCGCCCTGAGCGGCACGGATTGCGCCCTCAACCGAGAAGGTGGCGATCCACACCCGTCCGGCAAGCTGCGGCGCGGCGGGATAGAGATGATTATCAGGATGCCCCAGTGAATCCCCGCGCCAGGCGCTGAGCAGCGTATGCAGATGGTCGGCAAAAGCGGCACCGCGCTCGGTAAAGGTCAGACCAAACGGCAAAAACGAATCCGGCGTGCCACCGGAGCCCAGCCCGATCTCCAGCCGCCCATCTGCCAGCAGATCCAGTACTGCGGCATCTTCAGCCACCCGCAGCGCATTTTCCATCGGCAGGGTGATGATGGCGGTGCCGAGCCGGATGGTGCGGGTCTGCGCGGCGACATGCGCCAGGAAGAGCAGCGGCGACGGCAGACCACCCTCATCCTGATGAAAATGGTGCTGAGCAATCCACGCATTATCAAATCCGCAGCGTTCGGCATGCTGGATCTGTTCGGTGGCCAGCTGGTAGCGCTGTTTCGCCGGCACCTTATCCAGCAGCCGGGTAAAAAATCCGAGACGTCGGCTCATGCTGACTCCTTGTGGGTTAAGGGAATAAGCGGAGGAATGGCAGCCATTAATTCCCGGGTATAAGGATGCTGTGGCGCACTGAAAATCGTGACAACGTCACCTTGCTCTGCGACCTCGCCCGCTTTTAACACCGTGACGCTGTCGGCAATCTGCCGCACCGTCGCCAGGTCGTGCGTGATAAACAGATAGGTCAGACCCAGTTCGGCCTGGAGCTGCTGCAACAGGTCGAGGATTTGCGCCTGCACCGTGACATCCAGCGCCGAGGTCGCCTCATCCAGTACCAGAATCTCCGGCTTGCAGATCAGTGCCCGCGCAAGCGCCACACGCTGCCGCTGTCCGCCGGAAAGTTCGTGAGGATGACGTGACAGAAGAGAGAGCGGCAGCGCCACCCGCGTGGTCATCCCTTCTACGCGCTCACGGCGCTGACTGCGGCTCAGTCGCTCAAAATTACGCAGTGGCTCTTCAATAATTGCATATAGCGTCTGACGCGGATTGAGCGAGGCAAATGGGTTCTGATAGACAAACTGGATCTTCCGCCGCAGCTGACGCAGCGCCTCGCCGCGTAATCCGTTGACCACGATGCCATCCAGCGTCACCTCGCCGCTGTCGGCGGTTTCAAAACCCATAACGATGCGCGCCAGCGTGGTTTTGCCTGAGCCGGATTCGCCTACCAGTGCATGCGTAGTGCCGCGCGCCACCTGAAAGCTGACCTGGTTCAGCGCCTGCAAACGCTGCTGTTTGCCCAGCGAAAAGCTTTTCATCACGCCGGTTGCCCGGATGGCGGGGGCAGAAAAACGGGCGGTTGCAGATTTAACTCTGGCGGGTCGCTGTAGTGCCGCATCATTCAGTAACTGACGGGTATAAGGATGAGCAGGCGCGCTGATAACCTGTTCAGTGCGGCCCGATTCCTGAATCTCGCCGTGACGAAACACGATAATACGATCTGCGCGTTGCGCCGCCAGCGCCAGGTCGTGGGTGACAAACAGCACGGCGGTGCGGGATTCCTGCCGCAGGTTGTCCAGCAGATCGAGAATGCGCTTTTGCACCGTGACATCCAGCGCGCTGGTCGGCTCATCCGCAATAATGATCTCCGGCTGCAGGGCGAGAGCAATGGCGATCAATACCCGCTGCTTCATGCCACCCGACAGCTGATGCGGATACTGCTTAACCCGCTGTTCCGGATGGCTAAGGCCGACGCGATTCAGCAGGTCAACCACCCGCTGCTGGCGCTGCGCTGACGGTAATTTCAGGTGCAGTCGCAGGATCTCTTCCACCTGTTCGCCGACCGTTTTCACCGGATTCAGGGAATTACCGGGATCCTGCGGTACCAGACTGATGCGCGCACCGCGTAGGGTATCGAAACGCTTTTGCGACCACTGGCTGATATCCACGCCGTTGAGCAGGATTTCGCCCCCTTCGCGGCGGCCATTTTCCGCCATCAGACCCATTATCGCCTGTGCGGTAGTGGTTTTACCGGAGCCGGACTCCCCGACCAGCGCCACCATCTCACCGGGCTGCAGCTCGAAGCTGACGTTATGTACCACCGGCTGCCAACGGTTGCCGCTGTGATAGCTTAGCGTCAGATTATTGACCGCGAGTAACGGCTGAGCGCTCATCGGCGTCCTCCAGAAAGTTGCTGGCTGATGCGGTTGGCTGCGAGCACCACAGCGACCACCACCACACCAGGAAAAGTGGTCAGCCACCAGGCGGTAGCCAGATAATTACGCCCTTCAGCGATTAACAGACCCCATTCCGGCACCGGCGGTGGGGTGCCGTAGCCGAGGAAGCTCAGAGTCGACAGCGCCAGAATCGCCTGACCAAATTGCAGGGCGGCATAGGCGATCACCGGCGTCAGCGCATTGGGCAGAATGTGACGCCACAGCACGCTGAAAAAGCGGCCGCCGCTGCCGTAAGCCGCTTCGACATACTCGCTGTGACGGATGCGCACCACTTCGGCGCGTGCCAGTCGGGCGAAGCTGGCGATGGAGGCGATGCCCACTGCTAATGCGGCATTCAGGGTGCCGAAGCCGAGTAAAATCAGCACGCTCAGAGAGAGCAGCAGCGCCGGAATCGCCAGCAGGACATCCACTGCGCGCATCACAATTGATTCAGTTTTGCCACCGATAGACCCTGCCACCAGACCCAGCGCGGTACCTGCCAGCAGTCCGATCGCCACCGCCATGACGGCGGCGGAGAGCGAATGGGACGCGCCGTAAACGATGCGGGCAAAGAGATCGCGGCCGAGCTGATCGGTGCCGAGCCAGTGTCCGGCCTGCGGTGCGAGTCGCTGTGCACCCGCAACGCCTTCAATCGGGCTGGCCTGGGTAAAGAGGGCCGGGAACAGGGCCGCCAGTACGGCCAGCAGCATGACTGAAACGGCAAGCCACAGGCCCGGCGAAAACTGTAAAGTGCGCCTCTTTGCCGCCACGGGTTGCCGCGCGGCAGCGTAATCAACCAGACTCATGTTGCACCTCGTAACAGCTGTAAGCGCGGGTCAAACAGCGGCATCAGCAGATCCACCAGCAGGTTGATCACCACAAAACCCAGCGCGGAGATCATCACTACCGCCTGCAACACCGCCACATCCTGATTGTTCACCGCCTGCTGCGTCAGCTGACCGAGACCGCCCAGGCCAAACACCGTTTCGGTGATCAGCGCACCGGCAATCAGTTCTCCCAGCAGCAGGCCCGCCACGGTGAGCACCGGCAGCATGGCGTTGCGCAGGATGTGCCGCCACAGCACAGAGTGCTCGCTGGCTCCTTTGGCGCGCGCCACCGCCACAAAAGGCCGGGTTGAAACCTCATCGATGCTGCGCAACAGAATCTGAGCCAGCGGCGCAGAGATCGGAACGGCGACCGTAATAATGGGCAGAATCAGTCCCTGCCACGGTGAGGGATTGATTACCGGGATCCAGCGCAGCTGGAATGAGAAGAGCTGAATCAGGGCTATGCCGAGCCAGAAGGTCGGCACTGAGATAAACAGCGCGGGCAGTGACTGCAGCAGATTACGCAGGCGGCGCAGGGCAGGCAGCCGCGACAGTGTCGCCAGCACGAATGCCAGCAGTGTCGCCAGCAAAAAGCCGCACAGGGCCAGTCGCAGCGTGCCAGGCAGATTGCTGGTCAGCAGTTCACTGACCGGCACGCCCGCCTGCACCGAATAGCCGAAGTCGCCGTGCAGCATCGCCACCAGCGTGTGCAGATATTGCTGCCACAGCGGGCTGTCCGCGCCATAGGCCTGACGCATCTCAGCAATCTGCTGCGGACTCAGGCCGAGATCCGGATTCTGAAATTTGATCAGGACCGCATCGCCTGGCAGCACCTGCTGCAGCACAAACGACAGGGTAAACGCGGCCCACAGGACCAATACACCCAGGCCAGCGCGTTGCAGCAGATAATGACGCATCCTCACCTCCGGTTACTGTTTTTCCAGCCAGGCGCCATAGAGTGCCGGACGGCCCACCGCTTCAAAACTGACCCCTTTCAGCCAGGGCGCACCGGCATAGACCTGCGGCTCTTCGAAGATCGGAATCACATAGGCCTGGTCCAGCAGATAACGCTGAACGTCACCGGTCAGCTGTAAACGTTTTGCCGGGTCAACTTCAGCGGAGATGGCTACCAGCAGCAGGTTCAGCTTGTCATCGCGGAAGTTTTTCACTTTGTCGCTGGAGCCGCCTTTCTGCAGCAGGTTGTCGCGGTTAGCCGGGTAGAAGCTGCTTTTGATCACGTCGGGATCGGCGCGGCCGACTTCGGTGACGTTCAGCGGGGTCTTTAGGGGGTCGAGGTTATCCAGCGTTTTGCTGCCGGCATCGCCCGCTTTAACGCTGAGGGCGACGCCCGCCTGGCGCCACTGCTGCGCCACCAGTTGCAGCACCTCTTTGTTTTGCGGTTGCGGCAGTGATTCATAAACGGTTAACGCCAGCCGCTGGCCTGCTTTTTCACGGATACCATCGGAACCCGGTTGCCAGCCCGCCTGGTCCAGCAATGCCTTCGCTTTTGTCAGATCAAAAGTGAGTTTGTCCGCCAGATTGACGTAGCCGGCGGCGGTGGTGGCCACGACCGAGGTTGCCTGCGGATAGTTCGGCGAGAAGAGCGTCTCAACCACCTGTTTGGCATTGGTGGCGTGCAGCAGCGCCTGACGCACCCGGATATCGCTGACCAGCGGATTATCCGGACGGAAGCTGAGGCTGTCGTTTACGCCACGGGTCGGCGCGGCATAAACCGGGAAGTTCTGATCTTTAGCCTGCTTCTCATCGTAGGCCTGCACCTGACGGATCAGGCCTGCCTGGCCCGCCAGCAGTGCACCGATACGCACGCTGTCTTCCGGCGTCACGATCACTTTTATCGCATCCAGATTGGCCGGACCTTGCTGCTGAATGTTTTTCGGTCCCCACTGATAATCTTTACGTGCCACCAGATCCACTTCCCGACCGAGCTTCTCATCACTGACCACAAACGGGCCGGAGCCGATGATGTGACGGGCATCGCCCAGCTGATCGAAACTGCGCGCCAGGGTACTCAGCGAGACCAGGCCAGAGCCAATGGTGGCGGTGCCCTGCAAAAATCCGGGTGAGGGCTTTTTAAAATAGAATTTCACCGTCAGCGGGTCGATCACCTCGCTGCGTTCATAGTTATTAATCACTTCCGATACCGGCAGGCGCAGCGCTTTATTTCCCAGCCCGTAGGTATCAAAGTTTTTCGCCACCGCATTCGCATCTAATGGTGTGCCATCGGAAAAAGTTACCCCAGGCCGTAATTTAAAGGTGTATTCGGTTTTGTCGGCATTAGTGGTCCAGCTTTCCGCAATCCAGGGTTCAACCTGCAGCGTTTCGGGATTCTGCCAGGTTAATTTATCGGTGATCTGATTGAGAATGCCGCCATTAGGGTAAAAGCCACCGGCAGGTGGATAGAGGTTGGTATGTGCCTGCTGTTCAAGATAAATCAGCGTACCGCCTTTGACCGGTGCAGCCACCGCGTTAAAGGTCAGAGTCCCGGCAAGTAAAGTAAAAACCAGCGTTTGTGCGCGTGGTTTAAGGGGAAATAACGTCTTCATGGTGAATTCCTTTGTTATCAATTGCCTCAGCAGGCGGAATCATCATCGAATGACGCAACACACAGATAAAGTAACGATTTGGTCAAAGCTTATCTGAAAAAAATAAATGCGGGATTGGGTGGGATGTAACCTCTATTTCAGTTGCAGGATGGCAAATAAATTTCTGCCATCCTGCTGGGTTATATTTTATCAACGGCACACAGCGGATTCATAAGGGTCCGCTATTCCGTGCACAATTTCCGCTGGCCTGCACGCAGAAAAGCGCTGACCAGAACCAGCCACAGCAGACCGCAGATCAGGTTCACCACACTGAAGCCGCCGGTGCCGTAACTAAAATAGGCGGTTTTGGCTGCTTCAATGCCCAGCGCAATAATCAGAATACTCACCATGCCGAGCATCGCCGCCACGCTGCCTTTTCCGGCGCTGCTGGAAAAAAGCGTCATGCGATAGAGTCCGGCGCTGACCAGCCCGGCGCCGAAGCCGTAGAGGCTAATTCCGGCAGTCAGCCACAGATAGCTTTGCGGATTTAGCACGGTAGCGGTTACTGCGATTGCCAGCCCGCAGACCACCGGCCAGGCCCCGAGCCGTAACGGCTGTTCAATGGGCAGACGGCTGGATAAGCGTCCCAGCGTCAGGTTGCCCGCAATCATGGCGGCGAAGACCGGCAGCTGTAATAACGCATAGTCGATGCGGCTGAGTCCCGCATCGTGGATTAATATCACCGGCGACAACGCGACCCATGCTATGCAGGGCACAGTGACCAGTCCGATGGCCAGCGAGCCACGCATCACCTGACGATCCTTCAGCAACGCCGCGTAACCGCTGATAATCGATCGCAGCGACAGCGGTTTCTGCCGGTCGCCTGCGGTTTCGGGCATCGCATACCACAGACCCGCCAGCGCCAGCGCCGCGACAGCGCCAATCAGCCAGAACAGGGTGCGCCATTCACCTACGGTAAGAAAAGCCGCGCCCGCCAGCGGACCGGCCAGCGGGGCCAGCAGGGCGACGTTGGCCATCAGCGCCATCATTTTGATGCTGAGCGATTCCGTAAACGCCTCCTGCACCGCCGCGTAGCCTACCGCGCCAATAAAACAGAGGCTGACGCCCTGCAGAAAACGCAGCAGGACGAACTGCTCAATGCTTTGCACCCAGTGCGTCGCCACACACGAGAGCATAAAAAAGGCCACGCCGCTAAGTAGCACCGGACGCCGCCCGATACGGTCAGAGAGGGGGCCAAGCAGCCATTGCAGCATAATGCCACCGGCCAGATAGGCGGTGAGCGAAGTAGAGACCCACTCCGGCCCGACCTTAAATTCCTGAGTCACCAGCAGCATGCCGGGCTGGATCATGTCGTGAGCGATATAGGTAGCGAACTCAAACAACACCAGCGACAGCGGGAAGATCAGATGTCGTCGGGTCAGTTGCGCGATCGGTTCGAAAGAAACCATTACGGATACCTGCGATAAAGCCATTAAAAAAGCGGCCACCAGGGTGACCGCATAATTTCAGCGTGACGGTGTAACGCTTATCGCCAGCGGGCGATCGGGTTATTCAGCGTTCCGGCGAACTTGAGGTTCTCAGCGGGATCGGCGAGGTTTATCATCTGCTGGTTATTCGCCAGCTGCAGGCGGTTCAGACAGGAGCGGGTAAACTCCGGCGCGAACATGTCATAGCGCGCGAACTTAGTGGCATGCTCCGGGTGCGCCTGCTGGTAATCCTTCACGCACTGCGCCACCGCCTGCCAGAACTCTTCCTCCGGCAGCGTTCCTGACTGATGCAGAATCGCGCTGATAAAGCGGAAGATGCAGTCAAACACATCGGTGAAGATCGAGAGCAGCTTCAGGTTCTCCGGCACATCCACCGCCAGACGCTGCACGCCTTCCGGCAGCACCGCATCCGGATTCATCACGGCGATCTCTTCGCCGATATCCTTCATGTATGCACTGACCGGCACGTTGTTCTCCAGCAGCATGATGAGGTTTTCACCGTGCGGCATAAACACCAGGTCATGCTGATAGAAGCAGTGCAGCAGCGGGCTGAGATAGCAGGTCAGGTAGCGTTCTATCCACTGCTTCGCGGGCAAACCAGAATCCGCTATCAGCGCTGGCAGCAGTGCCTGCTGATGGTGATCGACGTGCAGGAAAGAGGCCATGGTCATCAGACGCTGGCCGGGCTGCAGGCTGGCCGCAGGATTATCCCGCCACAGCGCAGCGAACATCTTTTTATAGGCGGAGTCGCCTTTGATCGCCTGCTCATAGTAGCGGTTGTGATAGCCGACCGCCGCGACTTCGCGCAGGATGCGGAAATCACAGCGATTCAGCCACGCATCGCCAGCAACCAGTTGTTCCAGCCAGCCGTTTATCGCAGGCGTTGTCGCCATATAGTAGGGGGACAGTCCGCGCATAAAGCCCATGTTCAGCACCGACAGGGCGGTTTTCACGTAGCGCTTCGTGGGCTGGCTGCGGTTAAAGAAGGTGCGGATCGACTGCTGCGCCTGGTAAGCATCGTCTCCGGTGCCGAGATAAACAATATCGTGACTGGCGATGTCCGCCGCAAATACGGTCAGCAGTTTGTTCTGCCACTGCCACGGATGCACCGGCATCAGGATATACTCCTCAACCGCCAGCCCTTTATTCACCAGTTGCGCAGTAAACTGCTTCAGGGTGGTGTCGCCCAGTTCATCACGCATCAGTTGCTCATAGCTCAGCTCGCTGAGGCTGGAGAAATGGGCGTTGCGGCGATGAACCGCGACCCAGATGAGGTGAACGGGCGCGGCGGCCTCGGGCGCATACGCCAGATAATCATGGGCATCGAAGCCAATACGCCCGTTGTTGGCAACAAAGCAGGGATGGCCTTCGGTCATCGCCGCTTCCACCGTCTGGAAATCGGCTGAGACCAGCGCCTGGCTGTCAGGATTATTCTTCTGCAGCTTATAAACGCTGCTGCACAGCGTGCTGCTGATCTCTTCCATGTAGGTCGCCAGCAGTGCCTGTGTAATACAGATCTCCCCGTTAAACTCCACGATAAACTTCAGCGCATCCAGCGGCAGATCACGACCGTTCTCCTGCTTGCGTAGTGAGCCGTCGTCGATTTCCCAGTGATCCAGCGCCAGCCGCGACGCCCGGAAATGGTAGCTCGCTTCACCGCCTGGCACCGCAAGCTGATAGCTGCCGTCGCCCGACTCCTGTGGCGTAATGATTTTCTCATGCGCGAACTCGGCAATCGCTTTACGGATCAGCATGCGGTTTGCCTGCGCCCATTGGTCGCCCGTCAGATGTGTACCGTTCATCAGCGAAGAGGGGGTGTTCATAGTCTGCGACTCCTGCAGTAACGCGTGTTGATAATCTTCCCGCTGGCAAAAGGCCAGCCAGGCGGTTTTATGACCCATGTCGATGGTGTGCTGATAGCGGAACCCGGCACGCTTATTCAGCACGTGAATCTTCTCATTGCGCACATCTGGCTCTACCACCACGCGGCGCACCTCGGGGCGGCTGAACATGTAGTCCATCACCAGCGTGAAGACCTGCCAGCTGAAGGCTCTGATCGGCTGGCTGGCGGGGGCAATCAGAATATGCATGCCATAATCATCGGGTGCGGCAGGATAAAATTTGCCGACCTCGTCGTCGCAGGCGCGATAGCACTCAATCAGGCAGACCGGCTGGTCGTTGCAGCAGCCAATCAGCGCAGCATGGGGATCGGCAGCGGTCAGTGTCTGATAGAACTCAGCGACCTGATTCAGGCTCTGCTGCTGCATACCCCAGAAGCGGGCGTAATCGCGGGTGACCCAGCTATGAATCAGCGGCGCATCGCTGGCGAGCATGGGCCTCAGGGTGAACTGGCCTGCGGGGCGGGCTGCGCTGAACAGTGTTTGTGAACTCATCTCAGTGCTCCGATTTAGCCGGGAAGGTCTGGAAGGCAATCTGACGCTCGATCGGGTAGACCTCGCGTCCGGTCAGTTCGCGCAGCAGCACCGAGTTGCGGTAACAGGCCATGCCGAGATCCGGCGTAACAAAACCGTGGGTGTGCAGTTCGGCGTTCTGCACGAAGATCTGATTGTGATAATCGATGCTGTAGTTGCGCTGCACGTCGTAGCGGCCTTTGTCATCCCAGCGCAGGCGGGCGTTGATGCCCTCTAAAAACATCGGTGGCTGGTAGTGATAGCCGGTCGCCATCACCAGTCCTTCGGTGCGACGGGTGAAGGTGCAATCCTGCTCCTCCTGATGCAGCGTCAGCTCGAACTCTCCCTGTGGCAGCCAGCGCATAGCGGTCAGCGCCGAGTGAGTAAACAGGTTAACGTTCAGATCGCCGTCGAGCTGTTTGACATACATCAGGTCATAAATGTCGTTAATCAGGCTGCTGTTGATGCCTTTGTAGAGATTCTTGTGGCGCGCATTCAGTTCGTCGCGGGTGCTGGCGGGCAGCGCGTGGAAATAGTCGACCCACTCCGGCGAAGTCATCTCCAGCGTGAGCTTGGTGTACTCCAGCGGATAGAAGCGCGGCGCGCGGGTGATCCAGTTGAGCTGATAGCCAAAGCGGTCGATATCGGTCAGCAGGTCGTAGTAGATTTCTGCCGCGCTCTGGCCGCTGCCCAGCACGGTGATGGAACGCTTCTGCTGCAGTTCCGCTTTGTTGACCAGATAGTGGCTTGAGTGCGTCAGGCGCTGGCGGTGCGGCTGGCTGCACTCCGGCATCCAGGCTTTAGGCCCGGTGCCGAGGATCAGATGTCGTGCCAGATAGTTCTGTTTCTGACCATTCCGGGTGTCGGTCACCTGGAGTTGATAGACGCCAGCCGCCTCATCGTAGCTGACATACTCAACGTGGCTGTTCCAGCGCAGATTAGAGAGCCGTGAACTGGCCCACTGGCAGTACTGATTATACTCTTTGCGCATCAGGAAGAAGTCTTCACGGATATAAAAAGAGTATAATTTCCCCTTTTCTTTCATGTAGTTAAGCAGGCTGTAAGGGCTGGTCGGATCGGCGAGTGTCACCAGATCGGCCATAAACGGCGTCTGCAGATGGGCATTTTCCAGCATCATGCCGGTGTGCCAGTCAAAGCCTGGGTTCTCATCCAGGAAAAGACCGTTCAGTCCCTCAACCGGCTCACTCAGACAGGCCAGACTCAGGTTGAAAGGGCCGATACCGATACCAATAAAATCGTAAACGGAATTATTCATTTCAGAGCTCTCACTGTTTCGCCGCGTTCAGCGCAGACGCACGTACCTGCTCGCGGCCATAGTGCGCGATCAGGCTCAGCACATCTTCGATGTCGGCGATGGTCGTGGTGGGATTTAACAGGGTGAATTTCAGGTACTGACGCCCATCGACTTTGGTTCCGGCAATCACTGCGTTGCCGGAGCGGAAGAGCGCTTTACGGATAGCGGCGTTGATTTCGTCGATCTGTGCGTCGCTGGCGTTTTTGCCGGGCACGTAGCGGAAAATCTGGGTGGTCAGCTCAGGCGCGTGCAGCACTTCGATAGCAGGATGCGCAGTTAACCGCTCATGAGCCGCCTGTGTCAGCTCTATCAGCGTATCGAAAGCGTCACCCAGCGCCGCCGGACCCATCACGCGCAGGGTCAGCCACATTTTCAACGCATCAAATCGGCGGGTGGTCTGAATGCTTTTGTTGACCAGGTTCGGTGTGCCTTCCTGCTGGGCACTGAGCGGATTCAGGTAATCTGCATGGTGCGTGACATGCTTCAGATTGTGGCTGTCCCGCACAAAGAACGCACCGCAGCTGACGGTCTGGAAGAAAGATTTGTGATAATCGACGGTGACGGAATCAGCCCGTTCAATGCCATTCAGGCGTGAGCGATGATTCTCAGAGACAAGCAGCCCACAGCCGTAAGCGGCGTCAACGTGCATCCATAAACCATAATCGTCACAGAGACGGGCAATCTCCGGTAGCGGATCGATGCTGCCAAAGTCCGTGGTGCCGCTGGTGGCAACCACAGCAATCGGGATCAGCCCTTCACTGCGACATTTCTCGATCTCCTTAGCCAGGCACGCTGCGTCCATACGGTAGTGGGCGTCGTGATCAACGGCGATAACTGCGTCATAGCCCAGCCCTAAAATCGCCATCGATTTCTGGATGCTGAAGTGGCTGAGTTTGGAGGTAAACACTCGCCATTTCGACGCGGTCTCAGGCAGGCCGCGATGTTTAATCAGATGCCCCGGATGATGTGCCGCGCACCAGCTATCACGCGCCAGCAGCATTGCCATCAGGTTGGACTGGGTGCCGCCGCTGGTGAAGATCCCATCAGATCCGGCAGGCAGGCCGATGCGGCCAAGCGTCCAGTCGATCACCTTCTGCTCAATCAGCGTACCGCCTGCGCTCTGATCCCAGGTGTCGACCGAGCTATTCACTGCCGCCATAATCTGCTCAGCCATCAGAGAGGGCAGCACGACCGGGCAGTTCAGGTGCGCCAGATATTTAGGGTGGTGAAACCAGACGGCGTCACGCAGATAGAGCTGACTCAGCTCTGTCAGGGCGTCATCGTTGTTACCCAGCGGACGATCGAGATCGACCTCACTGAATTCCGCCGCCAGTTCATGGGGCAGGATACCGCTGAAAGGCTTCTCAACGCCGGTAACGGTACGGGTCATCAGCGCCAGTACCTCCTGAGTCTGCTGCGACCAGGCCGCCAGTTGCTGATCGTTAAAAATAGCCGTTTCGGCACCGCTGGCATTGGATGCTGGCGCGAGATCCTGTGCCGCCTGAGTGGATGAGCGTAAAAGCATGTTCAGTTCCTGTGCGTTAATACCAGTGACCCTGCCGACGTAAGGTCAGCAGCGTTGGATGTCCGCTCAACAACTCCAGTAAACATAAAACTAACTAACCAGATAAAAACCCTGACCATTAAATGGATTAGTGTTTTCACCTTAAAAAGAATAAATACCGCATATTATTTGTGGATTTGGCAGCGTTAAACGCTTTGTTATATGCGGATGAGAGTGTAAATGTTAATCATTATCATTCAAATGTTTTGTTGTTAAATTTTATTTATTAGTATGTCTAATGTTGAAAATGTGATGTTGATCACTTTTCTGGATCGGAATAATCCTTTTTTTACTAGGTTTAGCGCCAGCAATTCATTCAGAACTCATCTGCGTGTGTTCCATGTTGGAAACATTAGCTTTGTGGGTTAGAATGTTTCCAACATGGAAAGTTTGAGAGAAAAATGCATATCATCTCAAGAGGGCCGTTCAGGGAAGCGGCAATAATTTATCCAAATCATGCCTCCGCACTGGATGCGGCTTATCTGGTCCTAAGGGACGAAAACTTTGCCACGCCAGATGCGCTGAAAATTCGCTTTCAGAGCCTTGACCGCATGAAGTACCGGGAAAAGTGGTGGGTAATCGATGTGGGCGGAAACAGCCTGAGAATCATGTTTTATGCTGACTTTGATCGCGGCAAAATTTTTATCAAACACATCGTGACGCATGCGGAATATGACAAGCTGGTGAAGAAGTACCGGGAGAGTAAAGAATGATTACCGAAGCAATCCAGGCGACCAATGACCTGGTCAGAATTGTTCCCTTTCTGGGAGGCAGTACCGATAAAAGGGACTACGAGCAGGCGCTGGAACTGGTTGAATATCTGGTTGAGCACCAGCCGGACAGCCCGTTAGTAGAGATACTGTCTGATAAAGTCGCCCGATACGAAAACAGCGCCCCTGAGTTCGCTGCGTTTAACGCGCGTACTGATGCTATTCCGCGCGGAGTAGCACTTTTGCGAGTCATCATGGATCAGCACGGCCTGACTCAATCCTCTTTTGCGGATGAAATAGGGCAGCGCTCTTATGTCAGTCGTATCCTGCGTGGTGATCGTCCTTTGACGGATAAACATAAAGCCCGACTGGCAGCGCGTTTTAACCTGCCGTTTGAAGCATTCGCTGAATAACTTAGCCTGAACTTATATGAGTGCGGTTTTTTTTCTGGAAACTGAATGATGAAGGTATTCCGCAAACAACCAGAAAGCGCTCATTGCCCTTTCTGGTTGCCATTAAGCGTTACTATTACCCTGCATTCGTTTCTACAGGCACCTTCTTTTTAGCCGTAAAGTTATAAATCACTAACAAGCCAAAAATGCCGGTGATAATCATAGTAATGGTTCCCTTATCCATAAAGTGAGCCATATTACCCAGCAGGATGCCGGTGACGCCGAAGTCGGTATCCGAGAAGGTGGTGTTGGTCAGCCCTATCTGTCCGAGTACCGGCAGCAGGGCGACAGGCAGGAAGGTAATTAACAGGCCATGAGCAAAGGCACCGCAAATCGCACCACGCTTGCCGCCGGTCGCATTACCAAACACGCCAGCCGTAGCGCCACAGAAGAAGTGAGGAACCACACCCGGCAGAATCAATACCCAATGCAGCTGACCGAGAACAAACAGCCCCACCAGGCCACCGACAAAGCTGGAGATAAAGCCAACCAGCACCGCATTCGGGGCGTAGGGGAAAACAATCGGGCAATCCAGCGCCGGTCTGGCTTCCGGAACCAGTTTTTCTGAAAAGCCGGTAAAGGCAGGGACAATTTCAGCCAGGATTAAGCGCACACCCTGCAGAATGATAAAGACACCCGCCGCAAAGGTAATAGCCTGGATAAAGGAGTAAACCAGGTAGTTCTGACCATTGCTGAAATTAGCCTCTACATAGTCTTTACCGGCAGACACCGACAGGATTAAGTAGATAATCATCATCGTCAGAGATATCGAGATGGTACTGTCACGCAAAAAACTGAGGTTTTTTGGCATGTTCATCTCTTCGGTGGATTTAGATCCTTTGCCTACCAAAGAGCCGATCCAGCCTGATAAGACATAGCCAATTGTCCCGGTATGCGCCAGCGCGACATGGTCGCCACCAATGATCTTACGCATATAGGGCTGGGCGATCGCCGGGAAGGTGGCCATCAGAATGCCCAACAGCAGTGACCCGGTGTAAATAAGATGAATACCTTCAAAACCAGCAACCGATAAAATAATCGCGATCATACAGGCCATATAAAACGTCACATGCCCTGAGAGGTAGATATATTTCAGTCGGGTGAAGCGGGCGACAACGATGTTGGCGACCATGCCGAAGGCCATGATCATCGTGGTAGGCGCACCATATTTTGCCAGAGCGATAGAGACCATCGCTTCGTTATTAGGAATGATGCCCTGAACATCAAACGCATGTTTGAAAATGTCGCCCAGTGGCGTCAGTGAACCGACCAGAACGGTTGCGCCGCCTGCCAGTACCAGGAAGCCCAGAATAGTTTTTACCGTGCCCTTGATAACATCAGGAAACGGCTTCTTCTGCGCAATCAGTCCGAAAAATGCCACCAGTCCGACTAATATAGAGGGCACTTTCAGCACGTCGACGACGAACTGCAAAAGATTTTGAGTAAACATATTAACCTCGAGGGTAAGGTGTTTATCTAATTATTAGCGTCACTTTTTCTCAAAATACTCACGTATTTTCTGCTCCACTTCTTTCAGGTCAATGATGTTATTAATGATGATGACCTTCTGTTCAGGAAGGTTTGCGCTATAAGCAATGTCTTTGGCCATAACAAAAACATCTGCCACATCGGGGGTGACAGAGCCGAGATCCGAATGTTCCACTTCAGCTTCAACACCGATCGTTTTAAGCACTTTCTTGATGTTCATTTCCATCATGAAGCTGCTGCCTAAACCTGAACCACACACCGCCATAATTTTCATATCAAACCTCATTAACTAATGATTAAAAGTCGCGTTTCAACGGGCAGACTAAACGCCTGATAAAATCGTCATGAGCGCTTCTTTGCTGCTCGCATTGAATATCTGCGCCATGATCTCTTCATCGGACAGCACTTCCGCCAGCTGGGAGATCATTTCGATATGGCTATTACTGTCCGGTGCGGCAAACAT
Organism: Pantoea sp. EKM20T; assembly: GCF_011800485.1. Classification (NCBI taxonomy): domain Bacteria; kingdom Pseudomonadati; phylum Pseudomonadota; class Gammaproteobacteria; order Enterobacterales; family Erwiniaceae; genus Pantoea; species Pantoea sp. EKM20T. Next base: position 210,614 of record NZ_JAALFW010000004.1, read on the forward strand.
GAAAATAGCCTTTACCGGATCGTTTTCTTCGGAGTCAAATTTCACTGCTGTACCCAGCAGCACAATCGACAACCCCAGTTTGTGTGCGCCTTGTTCCGGGCGTGCGTGGGGCATGGCAATCTGGGGCGCGATGACAAAAAAGGGGCCGATCTCCTCTTTTTGCTGAATAATCGCATCAATATAATCCTGCGATATTGCGCCCTCACTGAGCAGAGGACGTCCCGCAATAACTAACGCTTCCTGCCAGTCAGTCACGCTTTCGACGTACTGGATTTTCTCGTTATTTAACCACTTAGCCAGGTGTGACATCGTCTTACTCCTCCTGTTTAAATGCGCAATAAAATTTAACTAAACGCATAAACCGTGTGGCGTTTGCCTGCTCCCGGTTACGCATAACCCATCTCATATAAAATTTTCTCAACCGGAACAGGGCCTGTTATGCATTCCGATTTTTCATAAATTCCTGAGTATGTACAGTCAGTTTCCCTCAAAACCCCCGTTATCACTTTTTTAGATAAACTTTCTGTCAGCAGAGCGAGACAAAAATCGAATGTAGTAAAAGGAGGTAACATCCTTAAAAGTCATGATTTTCATGTAGTTATTAAAAAAATATTTTCTCATTGTTCAGATGGGGTTATATTTCACAACGGTCATCACATCTGTACATGTTAAAGGTGTCTAGTCATCCTGATGATGTCCTTCGACGTGTACGGACACAACATGTAAAGTTAAAATATTGCTTATCAGGCTTAACATCAGTGCCAATTTGATAAGTTGATCACATATTCAGCTAGCGGAAGTGGTACTTATCCGGCAATGTCAGGCAGAACTGTACTGACACGGATTAGAGGGAGTCTGTCCTTCACTCAAACGGGAAGAAAGCCAATGGTTGATGGCATTACTGAAAAACAAAAAGAGGTTGTTGATTACATCCTCAATAAAATTAAGGATGATGGCCTTCGACCCGGAGAGAAACTGGATACCGAAATATCAATTGCCAAAAGTATCGGCATTACTCGCGCAACGGTGCGTGAAGCCACACGCATTCTGGTGGAGCAGCAGAGAATTTACCGGGTTAAAGGGTCGGGTATTTTTGTCGGTTCCACGGAGATGAGTAGCCAGGCGAACCGATATCATGTGCTTTCACCTTTTGATTATCAGGCGCAAAGAAATGGTCATAAAGGTGTAAGAAAAATCATATCGGTCAGCATAATCAAGGTTCCTTCTGCTGATATCGCTCAGGCGCTGCGTATTAAAAACAGCGATCAGATCTATAAAATTTTACGCCTGATGTGTTTCGATGACATCCCGGTAGCTCTGGAACATATTCACCTGCCGGTTAATATGTTTAGCAGCATGGAGTTCAGCAAGCTGGAACTATCAAAATATGCCTACATTGAAGAAGTTACCGGTAAGAAAGTGCAGCTAAGGGACCAGCATTTAACGGCCGTCAATCTTACGGATACACAGTCGCTTACTCTGCTTAATTTAGCAGAAGGGGATGCTGTCATTCAGCTTAATGAAACTGTTTATCTCGACGACGGCGTTCCATGTGAAGTGAATGTGGCGCTTATCAACACCCGATTTTTCCCGTTGAAACAAAATTCGCAACGGCCTTAGAAAAATAATCTTGTTTCTGGGCTCAATGCTTTGCTGTGCGCAGATATGACCCTATCAGACAGATTGATGCCCGGTTTACACCTCTCATTACAGTAGAGGGTCTTGATTCCGGATAATGTATAAGGTCCTGTAAATCATCTGGCAGTTGCAATGAGTTATCTCTGACTCAATTACATTCTTCATATGCTTATTTATCTATCTGGCGACCCGTGCTTCAACATCCTGTGAAGAATGTATTTCAATGCCATGAATTCAGGCTGTCTGAATTTCTGCAGTCGCGGCTAACAACAGCTGTCATCTCTCCATACGTAAGACGATTTTCTGCAAACCTTTGCCAGTTCGCCGATTTTACTCACCTGAATATCAGGCAACAAATAGCGTTATACGCAAAATATCTGCCTGATTCCCTGTTTCAGAGCCCGTTTTCCCTCTTTCACTTCTCACTGTTCTCCATTATGACGAAATCAATAATGCATAAAACAATATGATGTTTTACCAATGATCGACTGCGCAGCACACTGGTCTGCAACCGGAATAAACAAGGACCAGGTGAATGGCATATCGATTAAGTCTGTTAGATAAAGCGCCCGTGCTGCAGGGTGAATCACCCACCGCGGCGCTGCAGCGCACGCTGCAGATGGCGCAGCGGGCAGAGGAGTGGGGTTATCACCGCTTCTGGCTGGCGGAACATCACAACACCGCGCAGCTGGCCAGTCCTTCACCTGAGGTATTGATTGCCTGGATCATTGCCCAGACACGACATATTCGCGTCGGATCGGGCGGCGTGATGTTGCAGCACTACAGCCCTTATAAAGTGGCAGAGAATTTTAACCTGCTCGCTTCGCTGGCACCGGGCCGTATTGACCTCGGCGTGGGCAAAGCGCCGGGCGGACTTCCACTCTCCACCCATGCGCTGCAACAGGGTGTTGATGCCGCTAAAAAAGGGAGCTTTGCCGAACAGCTTCAGCTGCTGGATAGCTGGCTGAAGCCCGGTCAGGCTGATCCTGACGATGAGGGTTTAGCCGCCACGCCACTGCCGTCACGTCCGGCGAACCGTTTTCTGCTGGGTGCCAGTGAAGAGAGCGCCCGCCTGGCCGCCAGTCTGGGCTGGCAGTTTGTCTTTGCCGCTCACCTTAATGGCGACCGCCAGTTGCTGGAGCATGCGCTGAGTACCTACTCCCGCCTGAGCCAGGGTCAGCGCGCCCTGGTGGCCGTGCAGGTGGTGGTAGCCGACTCACCCGCCGGGGCTGACCTGCTGGTAGCCAATCTTCGTCACTATCATGTAGCGGTGAAAGATGGCCCGAGCGTCAACGTTGCCAGTCTGGAACAGGCGGAGCGCTATGTGCGTCAGGGTGGATACCGCGATTATCAGATTGAGCCGCGCACGCCGTCACTTCTGAAAGGCACGGCGGCGCAGGTTCATGCCCAGCTGGACGCGCTGCATCATAATTTTGACATTGATGAGTTTGTTATCGACACGCCGATTACCGAGCCGGTTGCACGTCTGCAGTCACTTGAACTGCTGGCCACGCATCATCTGGTCGCAGCCTGAACCCCCGTCAGTGGAGAGTCATCATGAACCCTGAGTCACAACTGATTGAATGGCGACGCGAACTGCACACCTGGCCGGAGCTGTCGGGTCAGGAATTTGCCACCACCGCGCGACTGCGGGGCTGGTTGCAGGCGGCGGGCATCCGGCTGCTGGACTATCCACTGGAAACCGGCCTGGTGGCAGAAATTGGCAGCGGAGAGACGGTGATCGCGCTGCGCGCCGACATCGATGCGCTGCCGATCCATGAGGCGAGCGGGGTGCGTTTTCACTCCCGCCATCCTGGCGTGATGCACGCCTGCGGCCATGACCTGCACAGCGCGGTGATGCTGGGTGCGGCGTTACAGCTCAACGCACAAGCCGATCGGTTAGCTGGCCGGGTGCGCATCCTGTTCCAGCCCGCTGAAGAGATAGCGCGCGGGGCGCGTCAGTTCATTGAGGCAGGCGTACTGGATAAGGTGCAGGCTATCTTCGGGATGCACAACGAGCCTTCGCTGCCCGTCGGCACCTTTGCCACCCGCAGCGGGGCGTTCTATGCGAATGCTGACAAATTTATTATCCGCGTCACCGGCAAAGGCGCACATGCCGCGTATCCGGAGCAGGGTGTCGACAGCATTGTGACGGCCAGCCAGATTATCCAGGCGTTACAGGGACTCACCAGCCGCAGTTTCAGTGCCCTGGACAGTCTGGTACTGAGCATTACCCGCATCGACGGCGGCAAAAGCTGGAATGTATTACCCGGCGGCGTTGAGTTTGGCGGCACGGCCCGAACCCACGATTTACAGGTGCGCGCCGAACTGGAACAGCGGGTGCGCACGCTGGTTGAGCACTTCGCCGACGCCAATTGCGCGCAGGCAACCCTGAGCTGGCATCCTGGCCCGCCAGTGCTGATCAACGATGCGCACTGGGCGACCTTCAGCAGCGAAGTGGCGCAGCAGGCAGGCTATCGGGTGCAGACCGCCGATCTCCATCTGCTGGGTGAGGATTTTGCCTTCTATCTGCAACAGGTGCCGGGGGCGTTTGTCAGCATCGGCAGCGCCAGTGACTTTGGTCTGCACCATGCCAGCTTTACCCCGGATGAGGCGCTGATTGCGCCCGCCGCCGACTACTTCGCCCGACTGGCCCGCCAGGCGCTGCAACATCTTAACGCGCGATGTCGGGAAGCCATTCTGAACTGAATTCATCTGCAACCCGCTAAAGCACGACGGTTCTGACCACCGTCGTCGGGCATCGCTACGACTAAAAAAGAGAGAGCATCATGACCACAAGACAACTTCGGCTGGGTACCATTCTGCATGGCGCATCGGGAAACATGTCTGCCTGGCGCCATCCGGCGGCGCAGGCCGATGCCAGTATTAATCTGGATTACGCCAAAAAAATCGCCCGCAAGGCGGAGCAGGGCAAACTCGATTTTCTGTTTGTCGCCGATGGGTTGTTTATTAACGAAAAGTCGATCCCGCACTTTCTGAATCGCTTTGAGCCGCTGACGCTGCTCTCGGCGCTGGCGGGCGTCACTGAACATCTGGGGCTGGTTGGCACGGTATCGACCTCTTACAGCGAGCCCTTCACCGTGGCGCGTCAGTTTGCCAGCCTTGATCATCTCAGCGGCGGGCGTGCAGGCTGGAACGTGGTGACGTCACCGCTGGAAGGCTCGGCCAAAAACTTCTCACGCCAGCAGCACCCGGAGCACGCATTGCGTTACCGCATTGCCGATGAGTATCTGCAGGTGGTGAAAGGATTGTGGGATTCGTGGGAGCAGGATGCTTTTGTGCGTGATAAGGCGAGCGGACAATTTTTCGATCCGGCGAAGCTGCACACGCTCGATCATCACGGTGATTTCTTCCAGGTACAGGGGCCGCTGAACATCGCCCGCACGCCGCAGGGTCGTCCGATTATCTTCCAGGCGGGCGCGTCCGACGACGGTAAAAAACTGGCGGCGCGTCATGCTGACGCCATCTTCACCCATCAGCCGACGCGTGAAGAGGCGCAGGCATTTTACCAGGATGTGAAACAGCAACTGGTGGCGAATGGCCGTCAGCCAGACGATTTGCACATCTTCCAGGGTGTCAGTGTGATTGTTGGCGATGATGCAGAGGACGTGGAGCGCCAGTATCAGACCACGGCGGCGCTGGTGTCGATTACCGATGCGCTTAACTACCTCGGGCGTTTCTTCGACCATCACGACTTCTCACAGTATCCGCTGGATCAGCCGTTCCCGGATATCGGTGACATCGGTCAGAACAGCTTCCGCAGCACCACCGACGAGATCAAACGCAAAGCTCAACAGCATGGGCATACCCTGCGTCAGGCCGCGCTGGAAGCGGCAACACCACGCCCGCTGTTTCACGGCACGCCGGAAGAGGTGGCGGATGGCCTGCAGCTCTGGTTTGAAACCCAGGCTACTGACGGCTTCATCATTAATGGCGGCACGCCCGATACCTTTGAACGTTTTGTCGACCGCGTGGTGCCGATTTTGCAGGCTCGCGGCCTGACGCGCCGCGACTATCCGGGCAGCACGCTTCGTGACAGCTTCGCCCTGAAACAACCCGTTAATCAGTTCACCTCACAATAAGAGCACAAGCCATGAAAAAAACATCGCGTCTTATCGCCCTGCTTATTCTGGCGGCCAGTAGCCATGCGCTGGCTGAAGATACCAGCGTCTCCTATAACGGCCAGCGCGTCAGCCTTGAAGCTAACAAAGCGCCGATCAATACCGTGAAGAATCCGGAGGCGATCGCGCAACTGCCTGCGGGTCACCATTTTGTGGTGCCGGGTTCTTTTACCGTGGCAGTCGCAGCGCTGAACTCCCCGCCGTTGACGGTGTTTTCCGATGACAATAAAACCCTGCTTGGCAGCGAAGTGGATATTGCCCGGCTGGTGGCTGACAGCCTGGGATTAAAACTCAACGTGGTGCCAGCTTCATGGGAAGACTGGCCGCTGGGCGTGGCCTCGGGCAAATATGACGCGGCGATCTCCAACATTACCGTGACCAAAGATCGTAAAGAGAAGTTCGACTTCGCCACCTACCGCAAAGATTCACTGGGTTTTTATGTCAAAACCAGCAGCCCGATAAAGTCACTGACCAAAGCAGAAGATATTGCCGGGCTGAGGATCATTGTGGGATCCGGCACCAATCAGGAGGCGATTCTGCTGGCGTGGGATAAAGAGAATCAGGCAAAGGGACTGAAAGCTTTTACGCCGGTTTATACCAAAGATGATGCCGCACAGACGCTGGCGCTGCAGGCTGGCCGGGCTGATGCCTACTTTGGTCCCAATGTGATTGGTGCCTGGAAAGCGGCACTGACCGGTAAAACCCGTCTGGTCGGCAGCGTCGATGGCGGCTGGCCCAAAGCGGCGCACATTGCCGTTACCGTGAAGAAAGGCAGCGGCCTGGCGGAACCGATCAGCACCGCGCTGAACGGCGTGATCGGCAACGGTGACTATCAGAAGGTGCTGAACCGCTGGGGTGAAGGTGTTGAGAAGATCGATCGTTCTGAAATCAATCCCGCCGGGCTGGGCGACTAAGGAGCTGACCATGAGTGAATCCACTTTTCGCGAAGTTTCACCCGACGCGCCGGAGTTGCAACCGATCCTGGGCGGCCTGTTTGGCGAATATTCCGCACGCTATGGCGACTATTTTTCCCGTCGTAACGAGCTGGAACAGGAGCTGACCGAATGGTATCTGCCGCCGCAGGGGCTGTTTATCGTGCTGGAGCGTGACGGCGAGATCATCGCGATGGGCGCTTATAAACCCTATGACCCGCAGACCGCCGAGCTGAAGCGCATCTGGACCCGCAGCGATCTGCGGCGTCAGGGGCTGGCGCTGGTGGTGTTACAGGAGCTGGAGCGTCGCGCCTTACAGGCGGGCTATCAGCGGCTGTTTCTCACCACCGGCTTCCGTCAGCCCGAGGCGGTGCGGCTCTATACCGGTCACGGCTATCAGCCACAGTTCGATCTCAGCGGGGATCTGGAGCGTTATGGCCAGCCGCCGCACGACGGACGACTGCGTTTTATCAAAGTGATCGGCGTCTATAACGTCGCCGCGGCGAGTTAAGAGGTGACCATGAGCAAACATCAACATCTGCAGGTGGTGCCGGCACGCTACCCGGCACGCACCGCAGGGGCTATCGTTGCGCTGTTTATTCTGGCAGGCGTGGTGCAGTCAGTGGCCTTTAATCCGCGCTGGGAATGGAGCGTGTTTGCCCACTGGTTCTTTGACCCGGTGATCCTGCACGGTCTGGGCCAGACGCTGCTGCTGACGCTGCTGGGTACGATATTCAGTCTGTTTCTGGGTGGTCTGCTGGCGCTGGCACGTCTCTCCTCATCGTGGCTGCTGAGCACGCTGGCATGGGGTTATATCTGGCTATTCAGGTCACTGCCGCTGATTGTGGTGCTGATCATTCTTTATAACTTCTCCTATCTCTACGACACCCTGTCTGTCGGCATTCCGTTTACCGGCCTCTCCTGGGGGGCGTATCAGACGATTAACGTGCTGGGGCAGTTTCAGGCAGCCGTTATCGGTCTGACGCTGGTGCAGGCAGCCTACAGCGCGGAAATTATTCGCGGCGGGATCCTTGGCGTCGATCACGGTCAGGTGGAAGCCGCGTCCGCGCTGGGTCTCTCTGCCACACGCCGCACCTTCCGCATCATTCTGCCGCAGGCGCTGCGCGCCATTATTCCCACCGCGTTCAACGAGATCATCAGTCTGGCGAAAGGCACGTCGGTTGTTTATGTGCTGGCGATGCCGGAGCTGTTCTACACCATCCAGATGATCTACAACCGCAATCAGGAAGTGATCCCGCTGCTGATGGTCGGTGCCGCCTGGTATCTGATTATCACCACCGTGTTGTCCGTGATTCAGTACAACGCCGAACGCTGGATGGCCCGCAGCGTCACCCGTGAACCGCAACCGTCGCGCTGGCGACAATGGCGCAACCGCGTTACGCCACTTCATCCGACCGAGGAGATCAGCCATGTCCGAAGCCATTGATTACCGCACCTCACACACTACCGGTGCCATCAGCATCACCGGCGTCAGTAAACGATTTGGTAAACATAAAGCGCTGGATGATGTATCGCTGTCACTGGCACCGGGGTCCGTCACGGTGATCCTCGGGCCGTCCGGCTCCGGTAAATCCACGCTGCTGCGCACCATCAATCATCTGGAACGGGTCGACGAAGGATTTATTCAGATTGATGGCGACTACATCGGCTATCAGCAGCGCGGCAATAAGCTGTATGAACTGAAAGAGAAGGCGATTCTGCGCCAGCGCATCAATGTCGGCTACGTGTTCCAGAACTTCAATCTGTTCCCACACCTCAGCGTGCTGGATAACCTGATTGAAGCGCCGATTGCCCATCGTCAGTTAACGAAACCGGAAGCGATACAGCGTGCAGGCGAACTGCTGGATATTGTGGGCCTGCGGCATAAAGCCGATGCGTGGCCGCGTCACCTGTCGGGCGGGCAGCAACAGCGCATCGCGATTGCGCGTGCGCTGATGCTCAATCCACGGGTCATGTTGTTCGATGAGCCAACCTCGGCGCTGGATCCTGAACTGGTGGGCGAAGTGCTGGATGTAATTAAAAAGCTGGCGCGTTCCGGCACTACGCTGGTGATTGTGACGCATGAGATCGGCTTTGCCCGGGAAGTGGCGGATAACGTGGTCTTTATGGTGGATGGCCGGATTGTGGAGCAGGGCAGCACCACCCAGGTGCTCAATAATCCGCGTCATGAGCGCACCCGCCGTTTTCTGGCGCGCGTGTTATGAGGGCATTAACGTTAACGGTTCTGACGCTGCTTCCGGCGCTGGCCTGTTCTGCGGCTGAGAAGCTCGATGTCCTGCAAAACGAGACGCCGATTCATGCCCCGGCCAATCCGCAGGCTATTGCTCAAATTCCGGACAATTACCGCTTTATTGAACCGGGCACCCTGACGGTCGCTACCTCGGCGACCAACTCGCCGCCGCTGTCGCTGCTGGCGTCTGATAACGTCACGCGGATCGGCAGCGATCCCGATATCGCCCGACTCCTTGCTGATAGCCTGGGGCTGAAACTCAGGCTGGTTCCGGCTTCCTGGGAGGACTGGCCGCTGGGCATCAGCGCCGGACGCTATGATGTTGCGATGTTCAATATTGCCGTGACCGAAGAGCGCAAGAAGAAGTTCGATTTTGCGACGTATCGCGCCGACAACCACGCTTTTGCGGTGAAAAGCGACAGTCATATCAGCAAGATTAATAGTCCGGCGGATATTGCCGGTAAGCGGATTATCGTCGCCTCGGGCACCAATCAGGAGCGTATTTTACTGAGCTGGGATGAGCAGAACCGGGCTAAAGGTTTGCCTGCGGTAACGCCGATTTACCTGACTGATGATGCCTCCGCGACGCTGACGCTACTGTCGGGACGGGCAGATGCGATGTTTGGCCCTCACTCGATGGCGGCCTGGAAAGTGGCGTCACGCGGACAGACAAAGCTGGTTGGCAGCGGACCGTTTCGCGCCTGGGTAGCCGTGACCACCAAAAAGGGCAATGGCCTGGCACCCGCGCTGCAGGCTGCGCTGGATGGCACCATCGCAGGCGGGCAGTATCAGCAGGTGCTGGCACGCTGGGGCGAACAGGATGAGGCCATCACTCAGTCCACGGTGAATCCACCCGGCATTGTTTACTGAGTCTGCAGAACCGGCTCGCCTGCTGCGGCCTGTTCTGCGCACTTCAACCTGATGAGCACAGAATTGAACTACACTCTCCAGCGTTAGTGATTTATCCTGCCCGCCTGTTTCCGTAAAATCCTCACTGCGTGGCGGAGTAATTGACCTGGAAGCCCCATGAAAATCAGATTCCTTTCTGCCAATGAGCAAAAGCTGGCGGAGGTGCGCAAAATACTCGAACCTGTCGGGGTCGAAGTTCTGCCCATCGCCCGTCGCATCGAAGAAATTCAGACTGAAAACGAACTCGACCTGGTACGCGACAAACTGACCAAAGCCTTTTCGCTGATTGGGCGACCGCTATTTGTAGAGCATACCGGCCTCTATCTGGATGGCCTCAATGGCCTGCCCGCCGGTCTGACCCGCATCTTCTGGAACCGCCTGGACGCTGAGCGCTTTACCGCGCTGGTGCAGGGGCTCGACAGCCAGGCCGTGACGGCCAAAACGGTACTGGGCTACTGCGATGGTCGCAAAATGTACCAGTTTTCGGGTGAACTGCGCGGCACCATCGCCGCGAAACCTGCCGGAACGCGTGGCTTTCAGTGGGACTGCGTCTTTATTCCTGAAGGCTATGAGCAGACGTTTGCTGAAATGGGCGAACTCAAGAATGAGATCTCGATGCGGCGCATCGCGCTGGATCGCTTCGCCACCTTTTTAAAAACCTCGCGGGGCATGGCATGAAACCTGAACTCAAACGCGCCTATGATTCCGGCAAACTGATTCTGTTTGCCGGTGCCGGTATTTCGCGCAATTTTGGCCTGCCCGAGTGGCATGAACTGATTGCGCATCTTGCTAATGAGCTGGGTTACGATCCAAAAATCTTCAATACCTATGGCACGCACCTGTCGCTGGCGGAGTATTACAAACAGAAAAAAGGTTCGCTTGGCCCGCTGCGCAGCTGGATGGATCGCGAATGGCATCGTCCCGATATTGATGTCCGCTCTTCTGAAATTCATACCATGATTACCCAGGGTAACTTCTCGCGTATCTACACCACCAATTACGATCGCTGGCTGGAAGCGGCGCATGAAGCGCACGGCGTACCCTATTATAAAGTGGCCAACGCCGCGGACCTGGTCTCTCTCACCGAAGATAAGCGTCACATCATCAAGCTGCACGGTGATTTTGATGATGACACCTCAATCGTGCTCGATGAGAGCAGCTATTTTGAACGCCTCTATTTTGATTCGCCGCTCGACATCAAACTGACTCACGATGTGATGGGCAACTCAGTGCTGTTTGTCGGCTATAGCATCAGTGATTTCAATATTCGCCTGCTGTTTTACCGTCTGACCAAGATGTGGGGCCGCACCGGGCTGGCAACCGCCCGGCCAAAATCGTACCTGTTCACTAACCGGAACAACCCGGTGGCCAAAGAGGTGCTGGGGCAGTGGGGGATCGAGGTGATCGTCTCGGAAGAGGACGATCCCCGTAAGGCATTGGCGATGTTTCTTGAAGAGCTGCTGGTGTAGCCGCCGGCCCTCGCGGCGGAGAATGTGTCAGGAAAAATGAAAAAAGCCTGTGCCAGGTTAAGGTTAGCCCGTGCACAACCGATAAACTCTATTCTCTGCTGGCAAAGCAGGATCGGCATGATATACTGTATGTATACACAGTACCTGAGGGCGAAAAGATGGCTGTTGAAACAAAATTTGTAGTAGTCAGAAAGGGTGAAGAGAAGATGACGTTTGCCAATAAGAAAGAGGCCGATGCCTACGACAAAATGCTCGATATGGCCGAAGCCTTCACCGACTGGCTGTTACAGCATCAACCTGCACTGGATGAATCTCAGGCAGAAACGCTGGGCCTGCTGATTGCAGAGCAGAAAGATGCGGTTCAGCATATTCTGCGCACCAGCAAACTGCCGGAAGCGGCAGCAGCACCCGTCTCTCAGCCAGAAGCTGTCTCAGACGATAGCGCGGATGAGCCGCAGGAAGAGCCTGCTGCAAAGAAAGTGCGCGCCGTTAAAGCCGCGTAATCTCAACAGCGCCGGAAGCGAACCTTCCGGCGTTGCTGTTTCTGAATAGCGGTTTGATCTGCTCTCTTGCTAACTTCTTTACAGATAGTCTTCCTTCCACTCTTTTACCCTGCATAACGGGCTCTGACGCTCAACAGAACGATTTCACACATTAAGGGCTTTTCGTCCGATAAATCAAAACATTGTGATCAGTGACAAAAGCGTTCAAAGCGGTGTGTTTTTAATCGCTAAATGGCAGTTAATGAACGCTGCAGTCCATTAGTCGATTTTTCAGACGACCTTCCTCGCATGACTATCTTCCTCCCATAACGTGAGTTTTCATTCCACTGAGCGTCATACCCCTTTTGCTGCCCGGAACCGCACCCCCGGCTTTAATACTGGTCTCGTCCGGCGGGTATCGCCACACGCAGGATGCCTGGGTGACTGAACTCAACACGGTAGTCACTTTTTAAGTTAATAAGAGGATTTCGATCGCTGTCACGCTTTTTGCCCTGACAGATTGAGGTCACGACTAAAACTGATAGAGTTCCCGAACTGGATTGTTACTGCTTAGGCAGGCAAAACCTGACTTCTGGCCTCTGTCGGATGTCAGGTTTTTTTGTTTCTGGGGTTCCGATGAAAATCGCCAAAATTCTTAATAACAACGTGGTGATGGTTCAGGATGAGCAGGGACGCGAACAGGTCGTGATGGGGCGTGGACTGGCTTTCCAGAAGCGCATCGGTGACAGTCTCAACGCTGCGCACATTGAGAAGGTATTTGCGCTGCAAAGTGATCTGCTGGTACGTCGTCTGGAGGAGTTGTTACACCAGATCCCTCCTGAAGTGATGACCACCTGCGACCGCATTATTGATCTGGCAACACAACGTCTGGGGACATTGCAGGAGAGCTTGTATATCACGTTGACCGACCACTGCTACTTTGCCATTGAAAGGCAGAAAAAAGGTCTGGCAATTAAAAATGTGTTGCTATGGGATATCAAACGCCTCTACCCCAAAGAGTTCGAACTGGGTCAGGAGGCCAGGGCTATCATTTCACGTCGTCTGAATGTCGAACTGGCGGAGGATGAAGCCGGCTTTATCGCGCTACATCTGGTGACGGCGCAGCTCAATAATGAAATGCCGGAAGTGATGCATGTCACCCGGGTTATGCAGGAGATTCTGCAACTGGTGAAGTATCAACTGCAGCTGGAGTACATCGAATCGTCGCTGAGTTACCAGCGTTTTGTCACTCATCTGAAGTTTTTTGCTCAGCGGATGCTGACGCGTACCGTGGTGAACGATGACGATGTATCGCTGCATACAGCAGTAAAAGATAACTATCCCAAAGCCTGGAAATGTGCGGTGAAAATCGCGCAGCATCTGCAACAAAGCTATCAGCGTGAGCTGACCGCGGAAGAGATTATGTTTCTCGCCATTAACATCGAACGGGTGAGAAAAGAGGGGCAATAAGCTCCATAAACCGGATTGTTACTGCTTAACGCAGGCAAAACCTGAGCGCGAACTCTGAAAGGAGGACGTTCTCAGGTTTTTTTCATTTTTGGCTCAGTTGACTGATGTCCGAAGGCATCGGTTGTAAGGAAATCGAGATGGAATATCACACGCTGGCGCAGGATATCCTCAGCCATATTGGTGGCCGGGAGAACATCGTAAGTCTGGTTCATTGTGCCACCCGGTTACGCTTCAAACTGAAAGATAACCATAAAGCCGACGCTGAAGGACTGAAGAAAAATCCGGGCGTTATTATGGTCGTTGAAAGCGGCGGGCAGTTTCAGGTGGTGATTGGCAACCACGTTCATGATGTCTGGCAGGCTGTGCGTAGTGAAGCGGGGCTGGCTGATGAGCTTTCTGCAGCAACAGAAGGGGAAAAGACCGGGGGTAATGTTTTCAATCATCTGATCGACATTGTGTCAGGCATTTTTACCCCGTTTATCGGCATTCTCGCCGCCTCCGGGATCCTAAAAGGTTTACTGGCGCTGGCCGTGGTCTGTGGCTGGCTCTCTGTTGAAAGTGGAACGTATAAAATCTGGTTTGCAGCCAGTGATGCCCTGTTTTTCTTCTTTCCTCTGGTGCTGGGCTACACCGCCGGGAAGAAATTTGGCGGCAATCCCTTTATTACCATGGTGATTGGTGGGGCGCTGACCCACCCGACGATGATTGCAGCTTTTAATGCCAGCCAGCAGTCAGGTGAAATGACGGACGCGTTTCTCGGCATCCCTGTAACCTGGTTTAATTACAGTGCGTCGGTTATCCCGATTATTCTCGCTGCCTGGGTAAGTTGCTGGCTGGAAAAACAGAGCAGCTGGCGACTTCCCGCCTCCATGAAAAACTTCTTTGCGCCACTGATCTGTCTGAGCGTCACCGTGCCGCTGACCTTCCTGGTGATTGGCCCACTGGCCACGGGCTTAAGTCAGATACTGGCGAACGGTTACCAGTGGATTTATGCGCTGGCACCCTGGCTGGCTGGTGCCGCCCTGGGCGCGTTGTGGCAGGTCTGTGTGATTTTTGGTTTGCACTGGGGACTGGTGCCACTGATGATCAACAATCTTGCCGTACTGGGGCATGACTCAATGCTGCCCATGCTGTTGCCTGCTGTCATGGGCCAGGTTGGCGCGGCGCTGGGGGTGTTTCTGCGCAGTCGGGATGCACGACAGAAGATGCTGGCGGGTTCATCCGTGACCGCAGGGATCTTTGGTATCACTGAACCGGCTGTCTATGGCGTTAATCTGCCGCTGCGCCGTCCCTTTATCTTTGGCTGCGTGGCGGGCGCTATTGGCGGTGCCATTGTCGGCCTCAGCAGCACCCACGTTTATTCATTTGGTTTTGCCAACATCTTTACCATCGCACAGATGATCCCACCTGGCGGTGTGGATTCCACGTTATGGGGCGGTATTGCCGGGACGCTACTCGCGCTGATAGTGGGTTGCGGCATGACGCTGGTAGCGGGTATGCCCCGAAACACGGCGCCAGACGCAGCGCTCCCGATTACCCCTGGCGAAGATGACATTCTGTCACCGATGACGGGCACCGTACTGGCGCTCGATCAGATTCCCGATCCAACCTTCGCCAGTGGCCTGCTGGGACAGGGTGTGGCCATCATCCCTTCCGACAGCAAAGTGATTGCGCCTTTTGCGGGTGAGGTGGCCTCCCTGTTTCAGACCCGACACGCAATAGGACTCCTGAGTCACAGCGGGATTGAGCTGTTGATCCATGTGGGTATCGATACCGTCAGGCTCGACGGCAAACCTTTCACGGCACATGTACAAGTGGGCGACGTGTTCAGGGCCGGCGATCTGCTGCTGGAGTTCGATCGTCAGGCCATTCTTGATGCCGGATATGACCTGGCAACACCGATCATTATCACTAACAGCGATGAGTATCCTGAGGTGATGACTGTGGCAGGGACCGCGGTCACTGCAGGTACGCCTTTACTCAGCGTCACTCGTCAATAAAAGGAGAACAGGATGAAAACTTTCCCGGATTCATTTTTATGGGGCGGTGCTGTTGCCGCTAATCAGGTTGAAGGCGCATGGCGGGAAGAGGGCAAAGGCCTCTCAACCTCCGACGTTCAGCCACAGGGAATTTTTGGCCCGGTATCGGAGCGCGTTGAGGGCAGCCAAAGCCTCAAAGACATCGCGATCGACTTTTACCACCGCTATCCGGACGATATCAGGCTGTTTGCAGAGATGGGGTTCAGCTGTCTGCGGGTTTCCATCGCATGGACGCGCATCTTCCCGAACGGAGACGAGCAACAACCTAACGAGGCCGGTCTGGCCTTTTATGACCGGTTATTTGATGAGCTGGCCGCACATCTCATTACTCCACTTGTTACGTTGTCACATTATGAGATGCCCTGGCACCTGGTGAAGCAGTATGGTGGCTGGGGTAACCGCCAGGTGATTGGCTTCTTTGAGCATTATGCCCGTACGGTGTTTGCCCGCTACCGGCAGAAAGTCAGACTCTGGCTGACCTTTAACGAAATTAACATGTCGCTTCACGCGCCGATGACCGGTGTGGGTCTGCCGGAAACCAGCAGCAAAGCTGAGGTGTATCAGGCAATTCATCATCAACTGGTCGCCAGTGCGCTGGCGGTGAAAGCCTGCCGCGAGATTAACCCGGACGCCAGCATTGGCAATATGCTGCTGGGAGGGCTGGTCTATCCACTCAGTTGTAAGCCTGATGATGTGCTGGAAGCGCTGCAGGAGAACCGGAAATGGCAATTTTTTGGCGATGTTCAGTGCCGTGGTGTTTATCCGGGCTATATGTTGCGGTTCTTTCGTGAGAATAATATTCAGCTGGATATCACGGATGCCGATCGTCAGATACTCCATTCGACCGTCGATTTTATCTCGTTCAGCTATTACATGTCCGGCTGCGTTACCGCCGATGAAGCACTGAATCAGCAGATGCGGGGTAACATTCTGAGCATGGTGCCAAATCCTCACCTGCAGAGTTCTGAATGGGGCTGGCAGATTGACCCGGTGGGCTTGCGGACCTTACTGAATCTGCTGTGGGATCGTTATCAGAAGCCGCTGTTTATTGTTGAGAACGGACTGGGCGCCAAAGACATACCGGATGCAACGGGCGTCGTGCAGGATGACTATCGCATCAGCTACCTTAACGATCATCTGGTTCAGGTGCGTGAGGCCATTGACGATGGCGTGGAGGTCATGGGTTATACCAGCTGGGGACCTATCGATCTTGTCAGCGCATCAAAAGCCGAATTGTCTAAGCGTTACGGTTTTATTTATGTTGACCGCGATGATACTGGTGAAGGTTCGCTGGCCCGCAGCCGGAAGAAAAGCTTTTACTGGTATAAAGAGGTCATTGCGACCAACGGGGCTTCACTTAAAGAGTAATTCCCGCACTCAGGAGTACATCACAACGATCGCGATGTACTCCCGGTTAGCAGTTAAAACAGCCTGGCTCAGGGCGTCTCGCGGGAGTTAACCTGATAGCGGGTACTCCTGCCTCCGCCTTCGAGCCGGTAAAGGCAGCCTTTTTCAACCAGATCGGCCAGATGACGGGTCGCGGTGGCTTTACTCACTTTGGCGACCTTCTGGTACTGACTGGCGCTGATCCCCAGTTCGAAACCCTGCTCGCCGCCATCCAGCAGCCGGTTCAGCACTTTCACCTGTTCCGGACTCAATCCCATTCCCTGATGCCGCAGCCAGAAACGCGCTTTCATCTGAGTGCGATCGATGACGTTCATCGCCTGTTGCAGACTCTCATCCAGGATATCAAGAAACCACACCAGCCAGTGGGTTATATCCAGGCCGCCTTTCTGCGTCTGCTCAAGGATGCGGTAATAACCGGCACGCTGCGTCAGAATGGCGGGTGACATGGCATACAGCCGGATGCTCTGACTGTCGGCCTGCGCCAGCGCCAGATCGGTTAACGCACGCGTGATACGACCATTACCATCATCAAAAGGGTGCAGGGTGACAAACCAGAGGTGGCAGATGGCTGCGCGCAGCAACGGGTCCAGCATCACATCATGCTGACTGCTGTTGAACCACTCAATAAACTGCGCCAGCTGCGGTTCCAGTCCCTGTCGCGGCGGCGCTTCAAAATGCACCGTGGGACGATCGATGCGACCTGAGATGACCTGCATCGGCTCACTGCCGCGCAGTGTGCCGACGCTCAGGCGCTGCACCGTCCACTCATCGGCCGGGAAAAGCCAGCGATGCCACTGACAGAGACGCTCAGGCGTCAGCGGCTGGCTGCGGTTGTTGATGGCATCGAGCATCATGGCGGCCAGGCCTTCTGAACGATCGGAGACCGGATAGGGCTGCTCTTCCGTCACGCCTAACCGACGCGCCAGCGATGAGCGGACCGATTGCACGTTGACCCGCTCCTCTTCAATCGCGGAAGAGGAGAGGATATTGCTGAGCAGGGTATCCAGCGTCTGGGTTTCACTGTCTGAATGCAGGCTGGCACGGCCCAGCAGCAATCCGCGCTGCTGCTGCAGATGGCGCAGGCGCGGTAACAGCACGGCGTCCTGCCACTGAAAACGGGGCCAGTCCGGCTGTTGCCAGATCCAGGTAACGCTCATAATCGGCTCACGCTAAGGGTGGATGAGCCGAATAAAGAAGGTTATTCGGCTCACATAATGAGTCGATAATAGCGAATATTTGGCTCACAGGCCAACCCGGCTGAAGTGAGGGCAAAAAAAAGGACCCGAAGGTCCTGTTTGCTTAGCGGGAGAACTGCATAAAGGTGTCTGAATAGTAGTGAACGATCCAGGCGACATATGCCAGCCAGACAACCATCCCAACAGCTAATCCTGATTTACCGATCATTGTTCTATCTCCACTGCGATAAGGGGGCTACAGCAACTGTTGACATAAACTGACAGTAATGGCGGGCACCAGTATTGTTGCAGATCAAAAAAAGGCCGTTCATTCGCAGCGCGATAATCCCTTTGCGATCAACTTCCCGTAATCACGCGCTGTGAGACCCCCATCACGGCGGGGAAATGGCCATTAAAGTTCAAAAAAACGCCGCCGATAGATGATCTCAGGAGCACCATAACTACAAGGAGGTATTGAGCCAGGTAAATTTCAGGGGAAGCACTATGGTCAGTCAGTTAACACATAAGAAAAGAATGAGTACCCGTGCCCAGATGCTGATCATGGGTGGTTTAACGATAGTGCTGGGATTTACCGTGACGATTGGGGTTCTCAGCTGGCAATCCGGTAAAGAGCAGAAGGCGCTGGCCGAACAATATCTGCAGCAGATTGCGCAGAGCCGTGCCTTACAGGTACAGCAGGAATTGAGCCATGCACGTGATGTCGCGAGTCACCTTGGACAAAGTCTGATTGCCTTGCCCCACGCTGGTATTACCGATCGCAAAGCGGCCGATAAGGTGATGGAGTATGCGCTGCGTGCTAACCCTGACTATCTGTCGATGTCAGTGATATTTGAACAGAATGCGTTTGATGGTCGTGATGCCGAGTTCGCTTCACAGCCGGGTCAAGCACCGCAGGGCCGTTATGCCTTTTTTGTCGATCGTGACGCGGCAGGAAAATACGCGATGCATCCGCTGCTCTCCTATCTGACACCGGGTCAGGGCGATTACTATCTGATCCCGCAAAAAACACAAAAAGATACGCTCACAGAACCCTATAGCTATGCCTATAACGGCGTGCCAACATTGCTCACCTCCGTCGCCGCCGCGATTATCGATCAGGGCACACTAAAGGCGATCGTTACCTCTGACATTTCACTGGCATCACTGCAACAGAAAGTGAATCAGATCAAACCCTGGCAGGGAAGCGGCTATGCGCTGCTGCTTTCTCACGGCGGGAATGTGGTCTCTTCGCCGGTGAAAGATGAAGCCGGGAAGCCCTGGAAAGGCGAAAAAGAGGGTTTTACGTCAAAAGTCGTCCAGCGATTTGATGCCGTGCTGGGTGAAGACGCTTTGGTCACCTGGCAGCCGGTGATGATAGGTAACAGCGACAAACCCTGGTATCTGGGCGTGGTTGCACCGGTCAGTCAGGTGATGGCCGCCTCAAACCGGCAGCTGATGTGGGCGGTGATCCTGATGGTCGTGAGCGTTCTGCTGGTCGGGACGGTGCTGGGCATGCTGTTCAGCCGTAAAGTGTTGCGTCCGATTGGTGGCGAGCCGGCTGAAGCGGCGCATATTGCGCTGGCCGTCGCCGATGGCAAACTGGATAACGCGATTGTGGTGAAAAACGGCGATCGCAGCAGCCTCTTTTTCGCCCTGGATACCATGCAAAGCCAGCTCCGGCAGATTGTCGGGCAGATTAAAGATTCCAGTGAATCAGTACGCCAGGGGGCGGGTGAAATTGCCAGCGGAAACCTCAATCTGGCGTCACGCACCGAACAACAGGCCGCCGCGCTGGAGCAGACCGCAGCCAGCATGGAGCAGATCAGCGCCACGATTCGCCTGAATGCCGATAACGCGCAGCAGGCGACCAGCCTGACTGAAAACGCTACCCACATCGCCAGTCGTGGTGCCTCGCTGGTGGGTGAAGTGGTGCAGACCATGGCGCAGATCGATGACAGTTCGAAAAAGATCGGCGACATTACAACCATGATCAACAGCATTGCCTTCCAGACCAATATTCTGGCGCTGAACGCGGCTGTAGAAGCTGCACGTGCCGGTGAGCAGGGACGCGGTTTTGCGGTGGTGGCTTCTGAAGTGCGTAATCTGGCCCAGCGCAGCGCGAACGCGGTGAAAGAGATCGGCGCACTGATTGAAGAGTCGAGCGTGCGGGTCGAGAGCGGCGTCCGGCTGGTAAACGATGCCGGTAAAACCATGCAGGAGATGATGCAGGCGGTGAATTCGGTGCAGGGGATTATCGGTGAGATTGTTACAGCATCAAGCGAACAGGCGCGTGGCATCAGTCAGGTAACGATTGCCGTCAATGAAATGGATGGCGTCACCCAGCAGAATGCCGCGCTGGTGCAGCAGATGTCGGCTGCCGCCAGTTCGCTGGAGGATCAGGCGCAGCAGCTGTCACAGACGGTAGAGCAGTTTCATCTGGCGTAAGCAGGCGTATGTTTCCTGATCCAGACTCTGCTTCACAAAATAAAAAACTCGCCGCTGGCGCAATGCTGATCAGTTAAGATTGGATTTGTAAAGGCTGTCACGGTTAAACGTGACAGCCTTTTTTTCCGGGCGAGCGAGCCGCAGTGCGGGCCAGCGCACCTCTGCTGCTGCCGGGCCGTCCTCGCGCCGCTCACGCGGTACCTTCGGCTTTGACGTCGTGCCGACGAACCGTTCGGGGATCGGCCCTCCCTGGCCGGCCCCGAACTGTCCACGCTTCCCGGCGTGGACTTCTGGCCCAACGTCACGCCTCAGCGCTGCGGATAGCCCTTTCAGCAGCAGAGGCGTTCAGGCCTCCACTCTCGTGCCCTTTTTTAACAATACACACTGAAGTTTCAGAGCAGGCCCCTGCCCGGTACCAGACTGCGTTATCATCTGTCGCTTAACTGACTGGCATTAGCCGCTGGCGGGTTTATTTTTATCACTGCTCCGTCAGCCGCACACCGCTGCTGGCATCAAACAAGTGCATTTTATCCGGATTAACGGTCACCGGCAGCGTGCCGCCAGGCACGGCATCGCTGCGGCCGGTCAGTTGCATATGCAGCGGGAAACCCTGCCAGTTCAGATGTAGCAGGGTCGATTCGCCGGTGATCTCAACAATATTGACCGCCGCCGGTTGCCCGCTGGCATCAAAAATCAGATCGTGGGGTCGTACGCCAAGCGTGACCGGCTGATCGGCCTGCTGCTGTGCCGCACTGTGCCAGCGACGCGGCAACGGCAGCCACTGCTCGCCACAGCAGACGCCAGGCAGGCCATCGCGTGTCTGGAAACGGGCATCCAGCAGATTCATCGGCGGTGACCCGATAAACCGCGCCACGAAGGTGTTAACCGGGCGGTCATAAATCGCCAGCGGTGCACCCTGTTGCACAATGACCCCTTCTTTCATCACCACAATCTGATCCGCCAGCGTCATCGCCTCGACCTGATCGTGGGTAACATAGACCATGGTGGTTTTGAAACGCTGATGCAGCGACTTAATCTCGGCCCGCAGCTCCATGCGTAACTGCGCATCAAGATTAGAAAGCGGCTCATCAAACAGAAACACCTGCGGATTGCGCACCATGGCGCGGCCCATCGCCACGCGCTGCCGCTGTCCACCCGACAACGCTCTTGGATAACGCTGCAGCAGCTGATCGATGCCGAGAATGCCGGCAATGCGGGCGATTTTGCTTTTTTGCTCCTCGCGCTTCACCTTTTTCACCTGCATGTGAAACGCCAGATTCTCCGCGACGGTGAGATGCGGATAGAGCGCATAGCTCTGAAACACCATGGCGATATCCCGGTCAGCAGGATCGAGATCGTTAATGCGTTTTTTATCCAGCATGATCGCCCCGTCAGAGACGGTATCCAGACCGGCAAGCAGCCGCAGCAGGGTTGATTTGCCGCAGCCGGAGGGGCCGACCAGCACAGTGAAACTGCCATCAGGAATGGTTAAATCCAGCGGGTGCAGCACGCTCTGTTTACCGTAGCGCTTCGCCACCTGTACAAGTTCAACACTGGCCATGGTCAGCGCACCTCATTTGATAGTTGGAGTTGTTGCCAGCTGGGATAGCGGCGCGGAGAGCTGCTTATCGCCTGTGATGCCACTTCAATGCCCCAGCGCAGCGCCGTGTGCGATGGCTGGTGATAGAGCAGTGCAGTAAGAAAACCGGCATTAAAACTGTCACCGGCACCAATGGTATCTACCACCGTTACCGGCTGGGCAGCAGCATACTGTACAGAGGCGGCAGACCAGAGACGTGCGCCCTCTGCGCCACACTTAATCACACAGCCGCCGCGACCACTGAGCCGGGCTGCCAGCTGTTTACCGCTTTCATCCAGCAGTTCTGCGCCCGATAAGCCCAGCGCTTCCACCTCATTCAGCAGCAGCCAGTCACAGTCCGCTAACCAGTTGCCAATCTGTAAGCGAAGCGCATCGCTCCAGCCCGCAGGCGGCCAGCCGGTATCCACGGCGACACAGAAGCCACGCTGTTGCAGCGCGGCCAGCAGCGCCGGGTAGTGATCATAGAGTTCCAGACAGAGAAAGGTGCCGCACAGCAGTACGATGTCGCCCGACGTCGCCTGCGACGGCAACTGGGCCAGCACATCGTCCGCGGTCAGCACGGTAATATGGCCGTGATTGCTGAGAAACGAGCGTTCGTTATCGGGATGGGTCACGCCTACCGTCAGCGAGGTTTCACAGGCATAGCGCGGCCAGTATGCAGCGCTATGAGGAAAGTGACTGGCGAGCCAGTGACTGAAGCCATCGTCGCCCTGATTGGCAATGGCCCGATGCGGCACCTGCATCGCCTCCAGCGCCAGCGCACAGTTACCTGCGGACCCACCGGGACGTAACTCGCTGTGCTGCAGCATCACTTCCGTGCCGCGCTGCGGCCAGTCGCTGAGCGTACTCATGATTAAATCAACATTTATATTGCCCACCACATAGAGGGTGGGCGTGAGGGTAGTGACCATAATTATCCCTTACTTCCGCCGCTGGTGAGACCGCTGACCAGCGTCTTCTGCAACCAGATGGCAATAAACAGTGGCGGCACCGAAGCCAGAATGCCGATTGCCGCGATCAGCCCGTCATCGGTCGCGCGTCCTGCGGTAAAACCGGCAATGGCGACCGGCAGGGTCTGTGCCGAAATATTGCTGGTGAACAGCAGCGCGTAGAAAAACTCATCCCAGGCGAGCAGCCAGCCGAACAGCGCGGCAGCGCCCAGCACCGGCTTTGCCAGCGGCAGCGTAATGCGCAGCAGAACCTGCCAGAAGCGCAGGCCATCAAGCCGTGCTGCCTGTTCGATATCACGTGGCAGTGAGTCGAACTGGTTCTTCAGCATCCAGGTCAGAAACGGCAGGATCAGTGAGCAGTAGACCATCACCAGGCCGGGACGGGTGTTGAGCAGCCCCAGTTGTTGCAGCAGAAAGTAGAGCGGCAGCACAAACGCCACGGGCGGCACCATATAGATTGCCAGAGCGCCGGAAAGCCAGGCATCACGACCACTGTAGCGTGAGAAGCTGAACGCCGCAGGTATCGCCAGCAGCAGCGAGATCGCTGTGGCCACCGTCGCCACCAGCAAACTATTACCCAGCGCGTGCAGAAAAACGTTGCCGGGCTGATTCGGTGCCAGCGAAATCAGCCCCTGATAGCGGCTGAAATCCCACTGACGCGGCAGCCACTCCAGCGGCACGCGGGAGAGATCGCTGGCGGAACTGACGCTCATCAGAAACAGCCAGCCCATCGGGGCCAGGATGCTGACGGCGACCAGCAGTGCAGCCCCGTAACGCAGGACCCGTCGCAGTTTAGTTTTCATAAGCGGTACTCCGGCGGCGCTGATGCCATAACATCAGCAGATAGAGCGTGATCAGCAGGGCGCACATCAGGGTCATCAGTATCGCGTAGGCGGCACCGCTGCCGGCACGCAGATAGCTGAACGACTCCTGATAAACGAAAAAGCTCAGGGTTTTGGTGCTGTCCACCGGGCCGCCGCGCGTCATCACGTAGATGATGTCGAAGATTTTGAAAGCATCGATGGTGCGTAACACCAGCGCGACGCCGAGCGGTGCAACAATCGCCGGGAAGGTAATCGCCCGGAAACGCCGCCAGGCGGAGGCACCGTCCAGTCGTGCCGCTTCAAACAGATCCTCGGGGATCGACTGCAGCGCCGCCAGCACCAGCAGGGTGACCAGCGGATAGTTTTTCCAGATATCCGCAAACATCACCGCATTGAGCGCCGCCTCCGGCGATCCCAGCCAGCTGCGATAACCGTCAATGATACCGAGCTGGCTGAGCAGGGCATTGATACTGCCGTAATCAGGGTTGAAGTTGAGCCGCCACATCATGGCGTTGACGATGGTCGGCAGCGCCCACGGCAGAATCACCAGCACCCGCAAAACGTTGCGCCCGATGAATTTCTGATTCAGCAGCAGCGCCACCAGCACGCCGATAATCCCTTCAACGGTGACAGACACAAGGGTGAAATAGAGTGTGCGCCAGATCGACGCCCGAAAGTCGGGATCGCTAAGCGCATAGAGATAGTTTTCCAGCCCAATCCAGGCAGGCGTTTCACCACTGCCAATCAGCGCAGCATCGGTAAAGCTGAGCCAGATGGTACGCAGCAGAGGCCAGGCGGTTAACAGCAGCATCACCAGCAACATGGGTGCCAGCAGCACCCATGCCTGACGCTGTTCGCGTTGACGCAAACTCAGCATCATAACTCCTTAACGCAGCCGGGCGGCGCTTTTATCAACCGTCGCCATCGCGTCCTGCGCCGGGGCTTTACCCAGCAACACCTGCTGTAACTGCTGTTGCAGCTGGTTCGACAGACGGGAATAGTCAGCGGTCTCCGGACGTGACAGCATCACGTTTAGCGATTTGTCCGCCGCGGCAATCAGGCTCTCCTGATCCTTTTTCACTGCTTCATCCTGATAAGAGGATTTCCAGATCGGCAGGCTGAGCTTCGCATACTGATTCTGTACCGGCTGTGAGGTCATGTACTGAATGTACTGCCACGCCTCGTTGGCATGGGTGCTGCCTTTGGTGATTCCCAGCCCCATTGAGCCGTTTACCGCCCCCACTTTTCCTGGCGCATCGCCGGGCGCAGGCATGATCCCAACGTCGCCCGCCACTTTGCTCTGCTTCGGATCGTTCGCCATGTTGTACATGTAGGTCCAGTTCAGCGCGAAAGCCGCATCGCCATTAGAAAACGATTTACGCACATCCTCTTCCAGATATTCACGCGACGCCGGGTTACTCAGGCCCTCATCGAGCGAGCTTTTCATCAGGTTAAGCGCCTTGAGTGAAGCCGGGCTGGAGAAGTTAAGTTTGCCGTTCTGATAGAACTGACCACCAAAGCCTGAAACAAGCGTGGTGTAGTCACACACCAGCGCCTCAGCCTGGGACCAGCTCCAGACCAGCGGCCAGGTGACAATCTTTTTATCCTTGATGATCTTCGCGTCATCCAGCACCTGCTGCCAGGTCTGTGGCGGCGTGGTGATGCCCGCTTTAGCCAGCATCGCTTTGTTGTAGTAAAGGTATTTGGTGTCGAGGATCCACGGCATACCCAGCGTTTTACCTTTGTAAACCACGGTGTTCATCGCGCCCGGGAAGACCTTCTCTTTATCCTCTGGCGTAATGCGTGCGCTGACATCCTGCAGCAGATCGAAACGGGCGAATTCCGCTGGCCAGATGGCATCGAACAGCACCACATCATAGCCATTGCCGCCCGCGCCACGCGCCGCCACAATCTTGTCGTGCAGCGCCTCATAAGGAACAAACTCCAGATTGACGCTGACATCCGGGTGCTGCTTCTGAAAATTTTGCGTCATCGCGCGGATATCATTTTCGCTGTAAGCCGCCTGGGTCATAAACAGGGCATTGATCTGGCTGGCCGCCGCCGCGCTGCCTGCGCTTAACATCAGTAAGGCGGCAAAACAGGCTTTTAGTTGGGGTGTGTAACGCTGTGACATGGTCTTCTCCACTGTGCAGCAACAGGCTGTCGGTTAATTAAATCAATTTGATTGATTTAATCGGGGACGTAATTTTGGTCAGTGGGTGAACTGACCTGTCTGAATCTAAGCAAACGGCGTGCCACAGTGCCGGAGGGCATAGCAACAAAGCCGTAACAACGCTGAAACTCAGACTGCGCTTTTATGGCAAAATTGCCTATCCTGATGCGCGAGAATTGCGTGCAGCATCAAAGATATTGTTTGCCCGAATGCATTCGGAGACCAATACTGTCGGGTCCCGCTGAAATGGAAAACAACATGAAAACCTCGGGTACCAACCTTGAACATGCGCGGGCGCATAACCGACGTGTGGTGATTGAAGCCATTCGCCTGCACGGTGAACTGACCCGTGCCGAACTGGCCCGCATGACGGCGCTGACGCCGCAGACCGTCTCGAATATCGTGGCGGAACTGGAGCAGGCCGAACTGCTGACCAGCCGCCAGCCGCGCCGCAGCGGGCGTGGTCAGCCCTCAATTCCGGTTACGCTCAATCCCACCAGTGCCTGGTCGATCGGCATCCATCTTGATCACCAGACGCTGCTGCTGGTTCTGGTCGATCTCAGCGGCGAAGTGCGTTTCCGCCGCCTCGTTATGGTGCAAAAGCCCCAGCCTGCTGCCACCCTGGCGTGCATTGCCAGCGTGCTGGAGGAGATGCGCGCCTTCCTGGGTACTCAGTGGCAAAAAGTGCTGGGGATTGGCGTGGTGATGCCAGGGCCTTTTGGTGTGGAGGGCATTTCATCAGTGGGGCCGACTACGCTGAACGGCTGGGAGCAGGTCGATATCGAGGCTGAACTCGCCACCATCAGTGGTCTGCCGGTGACGCTGGAAAATGATGCTACGGTCGCCGCCATAGGCGAACGCTTTCACGGCACAGCGCGCCACCTGAACTCCTTTATCTATCTCTATATCGGCACCGGCCTGGGCGCGGGGATCTTCACCGATGGTCATATCTATACCGGCCACGCTCATAATGCGGGCGAAATCGGACACATTGTGGTCGAGCCGGGCGGTCGCGACTGCTACTGCGGAAATCAGGGCTGCCTCGAGCGTTACGTCTCGCTGCAGGCCGCTTATGAATTCTGCGGTCTCGATCCAATGCGGGCGCTGCCCGAAGATCTGTTGCAGATTGAACCCGCGCGTTTTACCGCATGGATTGAGAATGTGACGACGCCGTTGCGTCAGGCGATCAATATTCTGGAGTCGGTGTTTGATGCTGAGGCGGTGATTATTGGCGGGATGATGCCTGCGCCGTTGCTGGAGCAGATGGTGCAGCGATTGCCGCCGCTTTATCAGTCGGTGCGCGGACGTTATCTTAACGATATGCGACTAAAAATTGGCATGACCGGCAGCGATACAGCCGCTCTCGGCGCCGCCGCTTTACCGATTTTCGATGAATTTAATCCGAAGTTTCAGGTGCTGATGAAGTAGGCAGGGAAAAGGGCGCTGCTGCAGGCAACAGCGCCACAGGCATTAACCCGGGTAGATACCGCGATCTTTACGCGCCATCAGAATACGCTCACAGGCCACGATATAGGCCGCGGTGCGCAGCGAGCAATCTTTCTCCTTCGACTTTTCCCAGACGTGTACCATCGCTTCCGTCATGATCTTGTCTGAGCGACGATTGATCTCATCTTCGCTCCAGAAGAAGCTGGCCATGTCCTGAACCCACTCGAAGTAGCTGACGGTCACGCCACCGGCATTACAGACCACGTCCGGCACCACGATAATGCCGCGGGTGGCCAGCATGTCATCGGCATCCGGATAGGTCGGGCCGTTTGCGCCTTCCAGCACGATTTTGCAGCTCAGGACTTCAGCACGCTCGCGGGTAATCTGACCTTCCAGCGCCGCCGGGATCAGAATATCCATCCCTGTGGTCCAGAACGCCTCTTTATCAATGCTCTGCGCACCAGGGAAACCGGCAATCTGCTTATTGGCGATCTGCCATTCGGTCAGGGCAGCCATGTTGATGCCATCGGCATTAAACAGCGTCGCGGTGTGATCCTGAATCACTACCACACGAGCACCCGCCTCATCAAACAGGCGTGCCGCTTCGCTGCCGACGTTACCGAAACCCTGGACCGCAACGCGTGCGCCTTCAATTTCAATACCTGCACGGCGTGCCACTTCGCGTCCGGTAATAAACACGCCGCGACCGGTGGCTTTTTCACGCCCCAGTGAACCGCCCAGATGAATCGGTTTGCCCGTGACAACGCCGGTAATCGTTGTGCCGTGGTTCATGGAGTAGGTATCCATCATCCACGCCATCACTTTGCTGTTGGTCCCGACATCTGGCGCAGGAATATCTTTTTGCGGCCCGATGATGATGCCGATCTCGCTGGTGTAACGGCGGGTCAGTCGCTCAAGTTCACCGTCGGACAGTTTGAACGGATCAACGCGGATGCCGCCCTTAGCGCCGCCATAAGGCAGGTTAACCGCCGCACATTTGATGGTCATCCATGCGGAGAGCGCCATCACTTCATTAAGGTCGACATCCGGATGGTAGCGAATACCGCCTTTTCCTGGGCCGCGCGAAAGGTTGTGCTGAACGCGATAGCCTTCGAAATGGCGAATTGAGCCATCATCCATCTGGAGAGGAATATCAACAATCAACGCACGTTTTGGATGACGCAAAGTATCTATCCAACGTGAAAGATCGCCCAGATAGGGCGCAACCCGGTCGATTTGCTGTAAATAGGTGGACCAGGCAGATGTGCTGCTTTCAGACGCATAAGATAACTTATCCATAAAAAACCTTTCTTAATGAAGTTATTTATTGTGTGGAGCCGTGGATGGAGAGCGCATTGCATTGCGCCGACATAATCTAACACTCCTGAAACAAATAAGATGTGGCATCAGCCATGCCACATCGCTGTAATGCCCTGTTTTGGGGCAGGGTGAGTGAATAGATTAGTATTGCTGACCCCTTACAGACGAATAAAGATGCGCGTGGAGTGCGTATTTTCTGCATAGGACAGGAAATATCGCTATCTTTCAAATCTTTGAGGGCGTTCAAAAAGTTAAATAATTGATCGTAACCATGTTGACTTTGCTGCACCAATTAAGTGCATGAGAATAAGTAATCAAAGGATTACATAAAGTAATGGATTGGACGTTAATAGCGCAGGCTAATCAGGTATTTAGAAAGGAGAGAGGGTCAGGGCTGGGGAAGGGAGAATAACGGGCCAGCGCAGTGGCTGGCCAGAATGAGTTTTACTGATGCAGAGCCTGCTCGGCTTCTTTCAGTTCCTGGCGAGCGTCAGCCAGTTTATCTTCGCGCTTCTGGATCTTGCTGGCGCTGCGGCCTTCTGCTTTCGCTTTAGCCAGTTCCTGTTCGCGTTCCTGTACCTTCAACTTTTTCTCTGCCACTTTTTCCTGACGCTGCTTTAGCAGACTGCTTTCGGTACAGTTCTGATTTACTTCTCTCAGCGCTTTTTCAAGGCCGGCAACCTGATGGGTATTATTGTGCTGGCGGGCAAAAGAGAGCTGGGTCTCAATCTCCTGCTTTTTGGCTGCACAACCGGTCAGGCCAGAGGCCGCGTGAGCAGCAGTAAAAGTGAGTGGTAACAGGAGAAGGCTGAAGGTCAGTAAGGTCTTTTTCATCTTAGTCTCGTCAATGAGTCAGGGTTGTGGCACCAGTATACGGAACCACCTTAAGAGATTCTTAACGAAAAAAATTATTTACTGGCGCGGAAAAACAGGGGTAAAGAAGGCGCTGCCTGCTGTCAGGCGGCGCTGGAGGCGTTGGATTGGGCAAATTGCAGGTTACAATCAGGTCCACTGAGCATTACCGGATGACCATCCAGACTCTGCTGTTCAAAATAGTCCTGCATCTGCTGGCTGATGCCGGCACCACACCACATCACATGATGCTGATGGAGGTCAGTTTTAACGGCTGGCTGTCCGGTTGCACGCGAGTCAACCTCGACATTAAAGCCCATCGCAGTAAGACGAATGGCTTCAAGCCAGATTTCGGTTTTATCAAGTACGCTCACCGCTTCCAGAAACAGAGGAATAGAAGATTCCTTGCGCGATGAGGCGCGCATGACTTTATCCGCCTGCTGCTGCACGGTTTGCTCAAAACGGTTGAGGCGACGTGACGCTCCCCGACGGAGATCGGCGTAAAGCCAGGCGCTCAGCGGCCGCAGCAGATTAATGACGAAATCATCACCGCTATAATGGCTGGACATCGTGTGCATCTGGCGTGAAAGCGACAGCGGTGTGCCAAATTCCAGTTGCCAGAGCAGGTCGCCTTTGCGCGCCGCCCAGCCATAGGTGGTGACCGTCGAAGCAGCCTGCTGACCTTGCCAGATTTCGTCGAGCGTCGCGCCAGTCGCTGTTAAGCCAACCAGGGTCTGGATTTCACTGAGGTGATGATCACTCCAGCGTTCCTGATACTGCTGCGGCGTCAGTAATCCCTGCTTCATCCAGCTCTTCAGGTTAGCGGGATGGGTGCCGGTTATGGCGCAAACAGTATCGGTGGTATAAGAATGCATATCGTGCCCTCTGTAGAGGGGAAGGCCGCCGGGATTAACCGGGGATGAACCACCACTATGAACCTTATAACAGTCAATTAACAGAGGCAGAGTTAAGGCAAATCGGCGCTATGTGCCTGTGACGCTACGCTTATTCGTTGTTATTCTCCGATTAAATTTATGCTGATCAGCAGGTTAAAAGCGCTGCGATCAGGCAATAAAAATACTGTGTATTTATTCAGTAAATATTCTTTACGCAAATATACCGGGAAATCGGTACTTTTAAGCCTATTTTAAGAGCATGCCGACTCTTATCCCCCTTACATCCTCCCGCTAAATCGCTAAAATAGCGGGTTCTGATGATCAGGAGAAAGAGTGCCCAATGCGTTATCGTTTTAGTCTCGCCGTTGTAACGGTTGCTGCTGTACTGACTGGCTGTGCAAAACATGCCGCCAGCGATGCGCCAGATGAATTTGCTGCTGGCCCGACGCAGATTGATGTCTCACACATCAAGACCCGCGCAGATGATGGCTCCAGTGTATTCCTGACTGTAGATGGTAAAGACGCCGGCAGATTGCCTAACGGCGAAAGCATGCTGCTGCATGTTCCGGCCGGAAAACACCAGGTCGGTGGCTATGTACCCACTCTGTTTGGTATGGGTCGGGTGACCATTGCACCGGTAGAAGTGACCACGTCACCGGAAGATGTTAAAAAAGTGGCTTATACGGTCACACGCAACAAAGCGACCTTTGTTGAGAACAAGGACGAGCAGGGCTGAGTGGATGACGGCGGAGAGCTGCGCTCTCCGCTGGAAGGGCTGGCGCTATAAGCCCAGTTCGCTCAGTGAAGGATGGTCGTGAGGGCGTCGGCCCTGCGGCCAGTGAAACAGCCGCTGTTCTTCACTGATTTTCAGATCGTTGATGCTGGCATAACGCTGCTGCATTAAACCCTGCTCATCAAAGGCCCAGTTCTCGTTGCCATATGAGCGATACCACTGCCGCTGCTGGTCATGCCATTCATAGGCGAACCGCACCGCAATCCGGTTCTGGTCAAAACTCCACAACTCTTTAATCAGTCGATACTGCTGCTCCCGCTGCCATTTTTGCTGAAGGAAGGCGATAATTTCTGCCCGGCCGGTCAGAAAGGTATCGCGATTGCGCCATTTGCTGTCCGCTGAATAGGCCAGAGCGACCCGCTCCGCATCCCGGCTGTTCCAGCCATCCTCAGCCAGCCGGACTTTTTCAATCGCCTGTGCAGCCAGGGTAAATGGCGGTAGAGGCGGACGTGTATTTTCCAACTTTCTCTCCTTAACAGCGCAGGCAAACGCATTGTCAGCATTCGTTACAGTCGTATCAGAGTTCCAGGGCGTGAATCTGGCAGACGGCACGCGCCGCTTCCTGACCTTTTTTCACGAAATGCTGAGTATAGAAGTCGATAAACTCGGCCGATGGCTGGAAATTATGCGGCGTGAGTGACACCGAGAAGACGGGCACATTGGTTGCCAGCTGTGCCTGCATCAGACCACTTACCACAGCCTGCGCGACGAAATCATGGCGATAGATGCCGCCATCCACCACCAGTGCTGCACAGACAATCGCATCGTAGTTGCCGGTCTGCGCCAGGCGTTGCGCCAGCAGCGGCATTTCAAAAGCGCCCGGAACATCCCATGTCTTAATCTCATATGAGGTACCGCGGCTTTCCAGTTCCTGTTCGAATCCTGTCAGAACCTGAGAAACGATTTCGCTGTGCCAGTTAGCTTTAATAAAGGCGACTTTCAACGGCTGCATGACTTACTCCAGTAAAAGGTGACATTCAGTGGTAACGGGCCAGATTTCGCCCCTGCACCCCGAATCAAAATAGTGAGCCCGGCAGGCCAGTAACCTGCTGACAGCCTTCACTATACTGTAATGTAAAGAGTCTGTGTCCATCATTGTGATTATATGTAAATAACTTAGCGATGGCTTACCCGCTTATGCTGCCGCAAAAGCCCGCAACGCCTCCTGCAAGGCATTCAGCACGCACTCTTCAGCCCGCCAAACCGCCTCACACCCTGTTGTTTGCGTAACAGCTTCCAGTTACGTTATTGCTTAAATAAAATACTGGATATTTGAACAGGTGTTTGTATAATTAATCGACTGCCCGCCGGGTATTGGTAGCGTTAGCGAGGGGTGAACCCATGATGATTTCAACTGAAAGCCTCAAATCTCTGGAACAATCGGTCACAATGAGCAGTCGTGAACTGGCTCAGATGACCGGTATTACACACGGAGAAGTGAAGCGGTTAATCAAAAGTCTGGAGACGGCTCAGCGTCTCTCCCAGCCGCTCAGCGTGAATGAGTATGAGCGGGAAGGGGAAGTGCGTCAGGAGTACCGTCTGTGCAAGCGTGACTCGCTGCTGGCCGTGGCACGCCTGTCGCCAGGCTTCACTGCAGAAGTGCTGGATCGCTGGCAGGACCGCGAGAAGACGACCCATCTGCCTGACTTTACCAATCCGGCTGAAGCCGCTCGCGCCTGGGCTGAGCAGTTTGAACAGCGTCAGGCGGCGGAGCAGCAGCTGGCTCTCTCGGCACCCAAGGCGGCGTTCTTTGATAACTTCGTTGAGGTTGATGACTCGCTGGGCTTTAGGCAGCTCTGCAAAATGCTGAAAGTGAAAGAACCGGAGTTTCGCCAGTTTCTGCTGGAGCGCAACATCATGTATCGCGCAAAAGGCACCCTGACGCCGCAGCACTACCATATGCAGGCCGGCTACTTTACGCTGCATACCGGCACGGGCGAAAATCAGCACGCTTTCTCTCAGGCACGTTTTACGTCTAAAGGGGTGAAATGGGTCGCCAGTCTGTGGGCAGGGCACCTCTCTGCTCAGCCAAAAGGCGCAGCTGCGTAACCGTTCCTCTGATCTTGCGGGCTGGCGCGGATGTATAAGTGCTGGCAGATGTGCCTGTAAAAGTGCAGATATAAAAAAGGCCGCAACAGAGTGCGGCCTTTTTTGATCGTTAATGATCGATTATCGGGCAACTCACCAGCCTTTAATCGCATCACCCTTGTAAACTTCTTCGGCTTTGGCCGCCACCTCCGGTGACTGCAGCGCTGACTTCAGCTTCTGAATTTTATCGCTGTCTTTATTATCTTCACGTGATACCAGCGCATTGACGTAAGGCGATGAGGCACTTTCCATAAATAAGCCATCGCGGTGCGCTGATAATCCAGCCTGAGCCGAGAAATTAGTATTAATGATCGACAGGGTCACGTTGGGATCGTCTAAGGTGCGGGTCAGCTGTGGGGTGTCCACTTCAACCAGCTTCAGATTTTTTGGATTTTCGATGATATCCAGTGAGGTCGGTAAATAACCCACATCCGGTTTAAGTTTAATCAGACCCTGCGCCTGCAGCAGCAGCAGGCTGCGTCCCAGCGTGGTGGCTTCGTTAGAGATGGTGATAGTGGCACCATTCTGCAGCTCACTGATGTTCTTGATTTTGTGCGAATAGGCAGCAATCGGGAAGACGAACGTTTTACCCACTACCGCAAACTTATAGCCGCGCTCTTTAGACTGTGATTCCAGATAAGGCAGGCTCTGGAAAGCGTTAGCATCAACTTCTTTGTTATTCAGCGCTTCATTTGGCAGCACATAGTCATTGAAGTTAAGCACTTCGACATCCAGCTTGTATTTATCTTTCGCCACCTGCTTTACCACCTGCCAGATTGCTTCATCAGGCCCGGTATTAATCGCAACTTTAACTTTGTTATCGTCATCTTTTGAGCAGGCGGATAATAGTAGAACAGAACTGGCGAGTAATGCCGTAAACAGACCTTTCATTATCAGAAATCCCTCAGGTGGTTGATGGCTTCAAAGATAATACAGAACTCACAGGTTGCGTACTGACTGAGGAATATATCTTATAACCACAACGCAAATATTGAACATTAATTAATCAGTAATTCAGCCAGTCCGCTAATGGCCGGTTTTCATCCCTCTGTTCGCTGGCGGAAAATTCCTGTTAACAGGCTTATTAAAACGCAGGCGGGCATCAACACAGTTTTCTTCTAAGCTTACTTATCGGTCACTACTGGCATTCTATTGATTATTAACAGGGATTAACCATGTCGAAGCAAGATAACGGGATTAACGCGGTTGAAGTGATGCGCAGCAGCCAGGCCTGGAACGGTGACGTTCTTGAGGCCTATCCCACCGGCGAACCTGAGCTGACCGTTATGCGGCTGTCACTGCCTGCCCATACGTCATTGCCCTGGCATACCCATCCAATGCCGAATGCGGCGTTTATTCTTTCCGGCACCCTGATTGTTGAGGATAAAGAGAGCGGCGAACAGCGCACCTTCCATGCGGGTGAAGCCCTCAATGAGACGGTCAACAGCGCGCATCGCGGTTACACCCTGGATGAGCCAGCCGAACTGGTGATTACCTATGCCGGTGTTAAAGGGCAGGAACTGACCGAGCCACTGCCGGGCGAGCCGGAAGAGTTTTAAACGCACTTACTTCATGACGCATCACGGTAGTGTCGCCCGCTGCCGTTTAAAAACCCTGCTCAGACTTGATTCGGATCAGTAAAGGGTGCGCCTGCACAGACCAGGATTAAACGCTCTCTGCTTCATCCACACCAATTAAAAAGGAATTTTCATGGATAAGAATGTTGCTCTGCTGCTTGCCCCAGGCTTTGAAGAAGCTGAGGCTATTATCACTCTCGACATCCTCTCACGCCTGGGCGTTCAGGTTACAACCCTGGCCTGTCAGCCCTATCGCGAAGTGAACAGTTATCATCATGTGAAGGTTGTCGCCGATGAGCTGCTGGAGGCGAATCGGGACAGGCTGTTTGATGCGGTGATTGTGCCGGGTGGTCCTGACGGCAGCAAAAATCTGGCGGCAAATGCGGCAGTGATAGATTTTATTCGCCGCCATGATGAGGCGGGCCGCCTGGTCTGCCCAATCTGCTCCGCAGCGGCCAGAGTGCTGGCGCCACAGGGTCTTTTAAGGGGGCGTCGCTATGTCAGTTCTGGGACGTCATCAGAAGGTGTTACCGATGGCGTTTACGTTAATGCCTCGGTAGTGAAAGATGGCAATTTGCTGAGTGGACAGGATCTGGGCGCGGCGTTTGATTTCGCCTTCGCGATCGCTTTTATCCTGACTGGCGAGGCTGATAGTGTTACCGAGCAGGCTGAACATATCAGTCACAAGCTTAAGGTGGATTTCGCTAAGCTTTAATGAGCTGTGTTTCGCGCCCTTAAAGCGACATGCTGACAGGGCGCAAAGTCATCCGCGACAGAAAAGGCATTTACTCCCCGCCAAACCCCGCTTCCCGCAGTACCTTTTTTGCCTGCTCCGATTCTAAAAAATCCGCCAGCCGACGCGCCTCTGGCGTAATGACTGCACAGGCGTAGCGCGCAACAGAATTGAAAGCCGCAGGGATATCAACGACTGTCAGTCCGCCAATCTGGCTCAGGGCAGCCCGATGGCTGGCATAACCGATAAACAGATCCGCCTGATCCTCCAGGATAATCCATTCTGCCGCCAGCCTGCCTGCGGGAATGGGTGCAGAGTCACGCCCACCCACCAGTGCTTTTGCGCGCTGGCGCACCGCTTCACCAGCGTTGCCCATCCGGGTGAAAAGGGCCTGCGCGTAGTCGCCAGAGGGATCGGCTGTGGGTGTAGAGGTTGCGATCCGCAGTGTGTCGCGGGTGAGTAGCTGATACCAGTTGTCTCCCGCCTGTAGCCGATCGCTGCGAACCGTGATGCAGAGTTTATTAGTCGTGAACGGTATGACTGCCAGCGCTCGCCCAGCGTTCAGCAAGTTTTGCGGATGCTCCTCACTGGCTGAAGCAAAGAGATCGCAGGGCTCACCGGCTTCAATCCGTTCGCGAAGCAAACCGGCGGGGCCAAACCGGGTTTCAACTGGCTCAGGAAAGTACGCCATCAGGGCGGGCCAGACGGCTTTCAGGCTGCCCGCCGCCAGTACGCGCATCACTCTGTTCCCTGATAAGCGGTGCGATAGAAGCGCTGATACCACTTATTGGCCAGCTTATTCATGTCCACATCCTGAAATTTCTGCGGATAGAGTTTTTTCGCCATCCACAATTCGCCAATCCCCATCGCTTCCGGCATTGGATAACCCCAGGCTTTGGCGTAGTCCGGCATCAGCCAGACGCGATGATTTTTTACCGCGTCGATAGCCTGCCACTGTGGTGAACTGTTGATTTCATTCACGACGGAGGGATAACGGTCCTGCACAAAAATCACCTGTGGATCCCAGGCGATGACCTGCTCCATCGACACGGTTTTAAATCCCTTTACGGTCGCTGCGGCGACGTTGACCGCGCCCGCATGCAGCATCATCAGGCCGGTATATTTCCCTGAACCGTAGGTGGTCAGTTCCGGGTTCGCCATATAGGCGCGAATGCGTTTTTCCGCCGGAACATCCTTCAGGCGGTCGCTGACGATTTTGCGGCCCTCATCGATGGCCGTAATCAGCGCTTTTGCTTCTGCCGGTTTATTGATGATCTCGCCGATAAGCGTAATCCCTTCACGCAGTCCTTTGTCATAGGCCATTTCCTCGTCGCGGATAGAGGGGTTCATTTTTGCCTTTTCACCCGGCTCGTCATGACGCAGTGAGATAGCCACCACCGGAATGCCCAGCGCGGTAATGCTGTCGATCATCTCATGCGGCGCATAGTTGGTCACAAACACCACCTGCGGATGCAGCGCCACCAGTTTTTCGGGATCAATATGCGTCAGATCCCCCAGTGTCGCTTTCTGGTTCAGCTCAGGAACCAGGCGGGCATAGCTGTCGCCAAGTTGCTGCTTCCAGTTCGCCATCACACCAACGATTTTATCGGTCGCGTTCATCTGCACCAGCAGGTTCAGCGTCTGATGCTGAAGCACCACAATACGATCAACACGGTCAGGAATCGTGACCTGGCGGCCTGTCTGATCGGTTATCTGGCGCGATGCCTGGGAAGAGAGCGGAAGGAGTATCAGTAAACCGAGTGTGCATGCCTGCCAGAAACGCTTCATTAACTATCCTCAAAATTCGTTATGCAGTGGATTATATAGCGATAAGTGATGGGCGTCACGGTCCGGGTCTGCATTCCGGTATAGATGTGAGTACGAAAAGAGACTGACTGAGGGTTCTGATATCTCTTGCCTGTCCGGCACTGATAATGTGCAACGCCCGTTACTGACTCACCATCCCGGTGCCTTCTGGATTATGCTCTCTCTATTTCTCTGATTTTACGTAAGTTAATTTCTGGCACGCCATTTGCTGAAGTCTGAACAGTAAGCAGCGTTCGACACAATTGATAGCAAATAGCTGGCTAGGGTTCCGGTTCACGCAGGTGAATGTCTGGTCCGAGAGCTGGCGACCTCTGCGAGGTTACACGGCGGGACAAAAGCCCGGGAGACAGCGGCACCAAATGGTGTCTTGCGCTGCTCCCGTTTTTTTGTGCCAACCAGAGGTCAACCATGAAGAAATCACCCCTCCTGACGCTTATTCTGTCGCTAACGCTGCTGGTCAGCGCGCCATCTTTCGCCGCGGTTAAAAAAGAGTTCAATATCTGCTGGACTATCTATGCGGGCTGGATGCCGTGGGGCACCATCAGCAACGAGAAAATCATCGATAAATGGGCCAGCAAATACGGCATCAAAATTCATATCACTCAGCTCAATGACTATATCGAGTCGATCAACCAGTACACCGCGGGTCAGTTCGACGGCTGCACCATGACCAACATGGATGCGCTGACCATACCTGCGGCGGGCGGCATTGATTCCACGGCGCTGATCACCGGCAGCTTCTCCGATGGCAATGACGGTGTGGTGCTGAAAGGCGCAAATAAAAAACTCAGCGACCTGAAAGGGATGTCTGTCTATCTTCCTGCGCTGTCGGTTTCGCACTATCTGCTGGTTCGCGGTCTGGAGAAGGCCGGTTTACAGGAAAAAGACGTTAAGGTCGTGAACACCTCCGATGCCGATATTGTCTCCGCCTTTGGTACCAGCGGCGTGCAGGCGGCGGTTGCCTGGAATCCACAGCTTTCAGTGATCAAGAAAACCCCGCAAACCACAGAGGTGTTCAGCTCTTCGGCCGTGCCGGGCGAACTGATTGACATGATGGTGGTGAACACCGAGACCCTGAAAGATAACCCCGCGCTGGGTAAGGCACTGACCGGAGCCTGGTTTGAGATGATGGCGAAAATGCAGGCCGGAGATGCGCAGGCGCTGAGCGCGATGGCTGCCGATTCCGGTACTGACCTCGCCGGATACAAGGCGCAGCTGAAAACCACCCACCTGTTCTGGACCCCAGCCGAAACCCAGACATTTGTTTCTTCCCCCGATCTGGCGAAAACCAT
Organism: Pantoea sp. EKM20T; assembly: GCF_011800485.1. NCBI lineage: Bacteria > Pseudomonadati > Pseudomonadota > Gammaproteobacteria > Enterobacterales > Erwiniaceae > Pantoea > Pantoea sp. EKM20T. Next base: position 249,344 of record NZ_JAALFW010000004.1, read on the forward strand.
GCAGCGCGTCGCCGCGTTCTCCTTTGATAAAGGATTGCTGGGCGAGGGCGCACAAAGCGCTGACTTCATCGGTATGAGCTTCCCTGGCAACATCACCGTCGGTGATACAGCGAACATCAAACTGCGCTTTGACGACAGCTATCTGAAGATGGCCGCTGCGGGCAAGCTGTAATCACCGATCTCAGGAGTATTTGCCATGCGCCACATCAACCGCTATCCCCGGCAGGGAATGCGCCTGACGCTGATGCTATTACCTTTTGTGCTGCTGATCGCCGTCTGGTTTATCAGTTCGGCGGTGCGTCTTGAAGCCAACCCACACGACAAACTGCTGCCCGGCCTGTCACAAATGATCGCCGCCATTGATCGGATGGCCTTCACGCCGGACAAGCGCAGCGGCGAATATCTGCTGTGGGCGGATACGTGGATTAGCTTAAGCCGTCTGCTGACTGGCCTGGCGATCTCTTCACTGATTGGTCTCTGCATCGGTGTTGCTGCGGGCGTCTTCCCGATGAGTCGCGCGGCGCTGTCACCCTTTATGACCGTGGTGTCGATGATCCCACCGCTGGCGCTCCTGCCGATGCTGTTTATCGTCTTCGGGCTGGATGAGCTGTCAAAAGTGATGCTGATTGTTATCGGGATTACGCCGATGCTGGCGCGCGACCTTGAACATCGGGCGCGGGAAATCCCCGCAGAGCTGTTTATCAAAGCACAAACCCTGGGGGCGAACAGCTGGACGGTGGTGCTGCGGGTTGTGCTGCCGCAGCTCTTGTCGCGGCTGATCACCTCGCTGCGCCTGTTGCTGGGATCCGCATGGCTCTTTCTGATCTCCGCCGAAGCGATTTCCGCAACCGCCGGACTGGGCTATCGCATTTTCCTGGTTCGTCGCTATATGGCGATGGATGTGATCATTCCTTATGTCATCTGGATCACGCTGCTGGCGTGGCTGATGGATCTCGCCCTGCGTCAATTGCACAAAGTCTGTTTCCCCTGGGCGGAAGGAGGCCGGGAATGAGTTTTATCGATATCAAAAATATCTGGCAGGAGTATGGCGACCACGTGGTGCTGGAACGCATCAATCTGCAGGTCAAAGAAGGTGAATTCTGCTCGCTGGTGGGGGCGTCCGGCTGTGGTAAGTCGACGTTTTTACGCCTGCTGCTGGGGCAGGAAAGGCCGACACGGGGAACAATCACGCTGGATGGCGAACAGCTGCGCGCGGAACCCGATCGCAGCCGTGGCGTGGTGTTTCAGCGTTATTCGGTTTTTCCTCATCTCAATGTACTGGATAACGTCGCCATTGGCCTCGAACTTCCGGCTTCACCGTTTACTGGCCGGCTGTTTGGCACCCGAAAACGCCATGCCCGTGAGCAGGCAAAACAGATGCTGGAGAAAGTCGGGCTGGGCCATTCGCTCGATAAATATCCGGCGCAGCTTTCGGGAGGGATGCAGCAGCGGCTGGCCATTGCGCAGGCTTTTGTGATGCAGCCGCGCGTACTGCTGCTGGATGAGCCCTTCGGCGCGCTGGACCCCGGCATCCGCAAAGATATGCATGCGCTGCTGCTCCAGCTCTGGAGCGAAACCCGCATGACGGTGTTTATGGTCACTCACGACCTTGCCGAAGGCTTCAATCTTGGCACCCGGCTGCTGGTTTTCGACAAAGTGCGCATCGATCCTCAGGCCCCCAATGCCTGGGGCGCGCGTATCACTTACGACATCCCGCTTAATGAAACGCGGCTGTCGCAGCTGGCAACCCGCAACAAAAACAACATTTATCCCCTCAAGGAGACCGCTCAATGACCGCACTTTTTCATTCAGCTCCGAGCCTGCGCGAAGAGCAGCTGCCTGGCGGAGGGCACACCTCGCTGATTCTGCGCAAAGGGCAAATCCTGCGCCTGACCGACATCGAGGGCGGCGCGAACGTCAGCATGATGATGCTCAATCCCCACGAGAAAAGTGAACGCCTGAATCTGCCGGATACCCTGAAAGGCCAGCATACGGCTCGCCTGACCACCGGGCACTGTTTCTACTCCGACATGGGACGCGTACTGGCCGCGATCGTGGCGGATAGCTGCGGCTGGCACGACCCGTTTGGCGGCGTTCTCAACGCGGCGGAAGCGCACGATAAGTATGGAGCCGGACGCTATCAGGAGCTGCGCAACGGCTTCTACCGCAACGGCACCGATAATCTGCTGGTTGAGATGGGCAAATGGGATCTGGGCCTGGAAGATCTGCTGATGGTCGTCAACTTTTTCAGCAAGGTCACGGTTGATGAGGAGGGCCGCTTCCGGTTTAGCGCGGGCAACAGCCGCGCCGGCGATTTCACTGAACTGTTCGCACCCATGGACGTGCTGATGGTGCTGACCGCGCTGCCACATCCGCAGGATCCCGCCGCTGACTATCTCCCGCGACCGGTTCAGCTGAGCTGGTATCAGGCCGACGATATGCAGGCCGTCAGCGAAGCGATGGTCACGCGCGGTGAAAACCAGCGCGCGCTTCATAACACCCAACTTTTTGCCCTGTAAGGAGGCTGCGATGACCCTTATTAACTCTGATCGTCGTCCTGAAGATGCCGTCTATCGCCACGTGATACCGGCAGGCGAGCCGTGGCTGTTCGAAGTGAAAAAAGGGCAGACGCTGCGCCTGCTCGACCTCGAAGGGAATCAGGCAATTGATACCCTGTTCTATAACATCGATAACCCGCGGGAACGCTACGATCCTCAGCGCACGCTGCGTCGTCAGGGAAACGTCTATCTGACCACCGGCAGCGTGCTCTATTCGAATCTCGGCAATCCGCTGCTGACTATCGTCGCCGACACCTGCGGTCGTCACGATACCCTGGGCGGAGCCTGCTCGCAGGAGAGCAACACCGTGCGCTATGCCCAGGATAAGCGCTACATGCACAGCTGTCGGGATAACTTTCTCTGTGCCTGCCTGCACGATGGCCGCCTTCACAAACGCGATATCGGTGCCAACATCAACTTTTTCATGAACGTTCCGGTTACGCCGGAAGGCGGTCTGACCTTTGAAGACGGGCTATCGGCACCCGGCAAATACGTTGAGCTGGTAGCCGAATGCAATGTGATGGTGCTGATCTCCAACTGTCCGCAGCTGAATAACCCCTGTAACGGCTGGAACCCGACGCCCGCCGAAGTGCTGGTGTGGAACTGAGTCAGCGTTGCCATGGCGACAAGCGGGACTGAGTTTCTCAGCCTTTTGCGTCAGACCTCTCAAAACACCACCGGCGCACGCCTGTTACGTGCCGGTCAGCCCCGGGGACGGCCCCAGGGAATATCGAATTTTGCGGGACGACCCGCATCCCTGAGAGTTCGCTTATGTTTGATACCTTACTGATTGCTAATCGCGGTGCTATCGCCTGTCGCATCCTGCGCACGCTGCGTGCCATGCAGGTGAAAGGGGTCGCCGTTTACTCCGAAGCCGATCTGAGCAGTTTACATATCCGCGAGGCGGATGTGGCGCTAAGCCTTGGCGAAGGCCCGGCTGCACAAACCTATCTGGTGACGGAAAAGATCATCGCCGCCGCGCAGCAGAGCGGGGCGAAAGCGATTCATCCTGGCTACGGTTTCCTTTCGGAAAACGCCGCCTTTGCTGAGGCGTGCGAGGCTGCTGGTCTGATTTTTGTCGGCCCCACACCGCAGCAGTTGCGGACCTTTGGCCTGAAGCACACGGCCCGCGCGCTGGCGGAAGCCGAAGGGGTGCCGTTGCTGGAAGGCAGTGAACTGCTGGCGGATATCAGCGAAGCCCGCCGCGCCGCAGAGAGGGTCGGCTATCCGGTAATGCTCAAAAGCACCGCGGGCGGCGGTGGCATCGGTATGCGCGTCTGTCGTGATGCGAATGCGCTGTCAGAGGCGTTTGAAACGGTCCAGCGCCTCGGCCAGAACAACTTCAGCGATGCCGGAGTATTTCTCGAAAAATATATCGAACGCGCCCGTCATCTTGAAGTGCAGATTTTCGGTGACGGAAAGGGCGAGGTAATCGCGCTGGGCGTACGCGACTGCTCGGTACAGCGGCGTAACCAGAAAGTGATCGAAGAGACGCCAGCGCCGAATCTGCCCGCAGGTATGGCGGAGGCTTTATGCGCGGCGGCTATCGCGCTGGGAAAAGCGGTGAACTATCGCAGCGCCGGAACGGTTGAGTTTGTCTATGACAGCGTGGCGCAGCAGTTCTATTTTCTTGAAGTGAATACCCGTCTGCAGGTTGAACATGGCGTCACGGAGCAGGTGTGGGGCGTTGACCTGGTGCAGTGGATGATTGAGCTGGCAGCAGCCGATCTTCCTCCGCTTCATGCGTTAGCCGCCGCGCTGAATCCTCAGGGCCATGCCGTGCAGGCGCGAATTTATGCGGAAGATCCGGGGCGGCAGTTCCAGCCTTCGCCCGGGCTGTTAACCGAAGTCCTCTTTCCGACAGCCGAGGGTAAAACCCTGCGTATTGACCGCTGGGTGGAAGCCGGCTGTGAAGTCCCGCCATTCTTCGACCCGATGCTGGCAAAAATTATCACCTGGCGCCCCACTCGCGAGGAAGCCATCGCCACCCTGGCACAGGCGCTGGCGGAGACCCGTTTCTATGGCGTCGAAACCAATCGCCTCTATCTGTTGCAGATTCTGGCCTTCGCGCCCTTTACGGCTGGCGAACCCTGGACCCGCTGCCTGGAGCAGCTCGCCTATCAGGCGGCAACGGTTGAAGTGGTGAGTGCCGGAACCCAGACCAGCGTTCAGGACTATCCCGGACGTCTGGGATACTGGGCGGTGGGCGTGCCGCCGTCGGGGCCGATGGACGATCGCGCACTGCGTCTGGGCAACCGTCTGCTGGGCAATGAGGAGGGTGACGCCGCGCTGGAAATCACCCTGAATGGACCTACCCTGAAATTTAACACTGAGATTCAGGCGGTGATCTCAGGCGCGCCGCTCACTGTCACACTGGATGGCGTCGGACAGTCAATGAATTCTGTTTTTACCATTCCGGCCGGGGCAACGCTGAAGCTGGGCGCGATAAGTGGCGCGGGCGTCAGAAGTTATCTCTGTCTGAGCGGCGGCATTCAGGTGCCGGACTATTTAGGCAGCAAAAGCACCTTCACCCTTGGTCAGTTTGGCGGACATGCCGGACGGGCACTGCGTAGCGGTGACGTGCTGCATCTCGCTCCGCGTTCTGCGAGCGCAACCGGAACGGAACTGCCCGTCGGACTGCAAACAGAGCTTGCCACGGTGCGCACGCTGCGCGTCATTTATGGTCCGCACGGTGCGCCTGAGTTTTTTGCGCCGGAGTATATCGAGACGTTTTTTGCCACAGAATGGGAAGTGCATTTTAACTCCAGCCGCACCGGCGTTCGCCTGATCGGGCCAAAGCCAATCTGGACCCGCGACAGCGGCGGTGAAGCAGGGCTGCACCCCTCAAACATCCATGACAACCCGTACGCGATCGGCGCGGTCGATTTTACCGGTGATATGCCGGTGATTCTGGGGCCGGATGGCCCGAGCCTTGGCGGGTTCGTCTGCCCGGTGACGGTAATCGAGGCTGACCTCTGGCAACTGGGACAGCTCAAAGCCGGTGACAAAGTACAGTTTGTCGCGGTGGATATCCCCACCGCCCGCCGACTGGCAGAGGGCCGACGCACCGAGCTGACCACGCTCCAGCCACAGGAAACAGACTGGCAGCCTGCACCGCTGATTTCGCCCATCGTGATGACCTGCGGCGAAGCGGATAAACGCCTGGTGGCGCGCCTCTCTGGCGATACGCATCTGCTGCTGGAGGCTGGCGAGCCGGAACTGGATCTGGTGTTACGTTTTCGCATTCATGCGTTGATGCAGGCGCTGGAAGCGCAATCCCGCAACGGCATTATTGATATCACGCCGGGGATCCGCTCGCTGCAAATCCACTTTCAGCCGGAGATGCTGACGCCCGACGTGCTGCTGATGTGGGTGCGCGTTGAGTGGGAGAGGGTCTGCATGAGTGATGACCTTCAGGTTCCCACACGCGTGGTGCATCTGCCGCTCTCCTGGGACGATCCGGCCTGTCAGAAGGCCATCGAAAAATATATGACCACCGTGCGGCAGGATGCGCCGTGGTGCCCGAGTAATCTGGAATTTATCCGCCGTATAAACGATCTGCCAGATGAGCAGGCTGTCTGGAACACGGTCTTTGAAGCCAGCTATCTGGTGATGGGGCTGGGCGATGTCTACCTCGGCGCGCCGGTCGCCACGCCGCTGGATCCCTGTCATCGGCTGGTGACGACAAAATATAATCCGGCCCGCACCTGGACGGCGGAAAACTCGGTTGGCATCGGCGGTGCCTATCTGTGTGTGTATGGCATGGAGGGGCCAGGCGGCTATCAGTTTGTCGGCCGCACGCTGCAGATGTGGAACCGGTATCATGAAGTCGCCGATTTTGGCGGTAAACCCTGGCTGCTGCGCTTTTTCGATCAGATCCGTTTTTATCCGGTTTCAGCCAGTGAGCTGTTGCAGATTCGCCGCGATTTTCCCCTCGGTCGCTATCCGCTGCGCATCGAGCACAGCACGCTGCGGCTTGCGGAATATCAGGATTTCCTCGCCCGTGAAGCGGAGAATATCGGTCGGTTTCGCGATCACCAGCAAGCCGCGTTCAATGCGGAACGTGATCGCTGGATCGCCAGCGGACAGGCCCATTTTGACAGTCAGGAAAGTGTGGCCGATGAAGGCGGCGACGCGCCGCTGCAGCCAGGCGAGCAGGGGGTTGAAAGCCCGGTTTCAGGCAATTTATGGCAGGTGCAGGCGACGGCGGGCAGCCGGGTGCGGGAAGGCGATATCCTGGTGGTGCTGGAGTCGATGAAGATGGAGATCCCGCTTCTGGCGCCGTGCGACGGCATTGTTCAGCAGGTCAGCGTGCAGCCAGGCAGCGCTGTACGTGCAGGGCAACGCGTGGCGGTGATTGTTGAGGATAATGCGGAAGGATGATGACAACTGGTCGCCTGGTGGCGCAGTAATAATCTGACCCTGCGCCTGCTGATGGTTCCAGACTGGCGGACGCAGGCGAGTCCGATCACGGCGACAGGCTATCCGCCGCTCGCGCCCAGTTGGCTTAACCAGCTAATCATCGCCTCACTGCCTGGCTGGCTCAGGGTGCGTTGCGGCCAGACAAGGTAATAGGGTTTGCTCAGCGGCAGGCAAAGATCATCCACTACCACCAGATCGCCCCGTGCCAGTTCCGCCGCGATAAGGCGTCGCTGCCCCAGCAGCACACCAGCACCCGCGACGGCCGCATCAATCGCCAGCGAGGTCAGATTAAAGCTGAACGCGGGCTGCGGCAGAGGTTCGTCCATGCCTTTAGCCTGAAACCAGCTTCGCCAGTCCGGCAGAAAACGGCCTTCATTACCCCAGTCGAGGTGGATCAGCGGCGCCTGGCTTAAGATCGTTTCCGGTGTAAAGCGATGTAACAGAGCAGGACTGGCCACCGGCAGCACGTCATCATGAAACAACTTCAGCTTATCTGACTGCGGGTAACGATCCTCACCAAAGCAGATCACAAAATCGGCGGGCATCGCGGTGAAATCGACCTGAGAATGCGTACCGTGTAACGAGAGATCGATATTCGGGCAATGGTCGCGCCAGCTCGCCAGCTGGGGCAACAGCCATTTGGACGCCAGCGCCGGTAATGTGTAAACCGTGAGTTTTGGCGCGCTGGCCGCATGGCGGATGTTTTGCTGACCGAGATGCAGAATATCAAACGCCTCAGTGACATAGCGCAGATACTCTTTTCCGGTTTCGGTCAGCATCACGCCGCTCTGCGTACGTAAAAACAGGGCGCTGCCGAGTTGCTCCTCCAGCTGGCGAATCTGCTGACTGACTGCCGCCGGGGTTAAGGCCAGTTGAGCGGCCGCTTTTGCCAGGCTGCCCAGTTCGGCAGCCACTTTAAATGACTGTATGACGCTGATCTTTGGCAACCTTGGCAATTGGGCAGGCATTAACACTTCCTTATCAGGGCATTAAGTTTTTATCGTTACGCAGCGTTGCAGGCGACCGGTAGAGTAACATCACACCTGCTCATCATGAGAATTGTTGCTATGTCTGGTTCCCTTGTCCGTCTCGATCTTCATCCACTGGCCGATCATGGCTGGCGTCAACGTTGTCGTGAGCAGTTAAACCAGTCCGGCGCGCTGGTACTGCGTCAGTTTTTAAAACCACACGCTTTAGAGGCGATCATCGAAGAGGGCAATGCACAACGTCACCAGGCTTATCACACCCGCAGCATGCACAATGTCTATCTGATGAAACCTGATGACGCTTTCAGTGCTGAGCATCCGCGTAATCGGGATGTGATCAGCACCAAAGGCTGCATCACTGATGATGTTATCGCTGCCGACTCGCCGCTGCGCCAGCTTTATAATGATGAGTTGTTCAAACATTTCCTGTGCGATGTACTGGGTGAAAAAGCGCTCTATCCCTATGCTGACCCGCTTTCCTCGATCAACCTGCACTATGCATCACACGGTCAGGAGCTGGGCTGGCACTTCGACAACTCCTCATTTGCCATCACTTTACTGGTACAGAAACCGCTGGCGGGCGGCGTGTTTCAGTATGTGAAAGATCTGCGGGATGCTGATGCCGGTGAGATGAACTTTGCCGGTGTCGACGCAGTGCTGGAAGAACGCCAGACCGTTGACGCGCTGGAGATAGATGCCGGGGATCTGGTGCTGTTTCGTGGCCGTAATTCCCTGCACCGTGTGACCCCAACTGAAGGCGAGGTCACCCGTATGCTGGCCGTGCTGGCTTACAATACGCAGCCGGATATTGCGTTGTCAGAAACCGCGCGTATGACCTTTTACGGCAGACTATGACATCATGGCGTGTCTGCAAGGGCACGCCAGCCGCGCAGAAAGATTTGCTGCGTGCGGAAAGCCACCAATGCACGCCAGTCCGCATCTTCTGGCCAGAACCCCTCGACCAGTTGCTGCTTTATCACATGGCCGCCCTCACTGGCAGGATCGCCATAGAGGTGCAGCCAGTGATCTTCACGCACCCGCTGATGCATATCCTGACCCTCGTAAGTCCCGCATTCCACCACCAGAGGCAAAATCCGGGTGTCAGCCAGCGACGTCAGCAGATAGTGCGACAGATAGCCGGTTGCCGTTGCTGTAATTCCAGTTACACTGTCACGTCCGGCACCAGTAAACAATAAGGTCAGCCACTCACCGTAAATGGCTTTGCCCCAGTCATGCGCCGGATAACGCTGCTCCGCAATAGAGAGCAGCACCGGATGCCCCCATGCGCCAGCCCCGGTATGAAGGTCAAAGCTGATGATGGTTTTCGCTACAGAGAGATGCTGGTCAACGATCGCCGCCATCGTAAGGTGTGACCAGCAGGGCTTCTCACCGCCGAAAAAAAAGCCGTCAGCAAAACTATACTGTCCGGCTTCTGTGACACGTTTAACCGCCTGCCAGCCTGCGCCCTCGAGTGCGTCGGCCAGTTGCCGATCGGCGCTGGCACGGTCGCCATGATAAATACCGTGCCACTGTGCATAATCCGGGTTAGCAGGAGGTGGCTGACTGAAATCGATAAAGTTACGGTTCAGATCAATATTGTCTTCGTTCACGCGCCGTAAATGCGCCGCGCCCCATGGATTGAGCAGATGAATCAGCAACAGCGCGGTATCAGCGGGCAAGGCTTTTTCATCCAGCGTCTCGAGCCAGGCTATCTGGCAATCGGAACCATAATAGCCTTCAACGCCGTGAGTGCCGGAAACGACCAGCATCAGACGTGATGCGCTGGCCGGTCCTATCCGTGCCACGTCTGTATACAGAGCTTCTCCCAGAGGACCAGGCAGAGGATGCGGATAAGAGGTCGTTTCAGCACCTTTGCTCTGCGCCGCTGCCATAAACCGCGCGCGCTGAACGTGGTAGTCGGGCAACGCCATAGTCTTCATACTCCTGCGATTCTTCACGTTGTGCGGATCAGGGATAAACATTGAATTTAAAATATTTTTTGGTGAGCTGGTCATAAGTCCCGTTTTTATGCATCTCCGCCAGTGCCGCATTAATCATCTTCAGGTTTGCCTCATCTCCTTTGCGTAGCGCGATACCCACGCCATCACCAAAAATCACTTTATCCACCAGGGTCCCTTTGATGGCGTACGGCTTGCCTTCGGTTGAGGTCAGGAATCCCTGTTCAGCAGAGACCGCATTGGCCAGGCTGCCATCAAGACGCCCGGCGACCAGATCCGGATAAACTTCCATCTGGTTAGGATAGGAGATGACTTTAACGCCCTCCGGCTCCCATTTGGTTTTGGCATAGGTTTCCTGGATGGTGCCCTGTGCCACACCGATCGTCTTACCGCGCAATGAGGCAACATCGGTCGTCAGCGTGCTGGCAGCCGGTGCCAGTAAAGCACTGGGCGTGTTGTACAACATATCGCTGAAAGCCACCTGCTGACGACGCTTATCGGTCATCGACATCGCTGACAGGATGGCATCAAATTTCTTCGCCTGAAGGGCAGGGATGCTGCTATCAAAACCCATTTGCACCCACTGGCACTTCACCTTTGCCTGAGCGCAGATGGCATTGCCCAGATCAACATCAAAGCCCTGCAATGATCCATCAGCCGCCTTGAATTCAAACGGCGGGAACGTAGGGTCAACGCCAAAGCGCAGGGTCTGCTGCGCCAGTGCCGCGTAACTAACTGTTGTGAGCGAAAACAGTAATGCGAGGGATAAGCTCTTTTTCATGTTTTAATTCCCGGATGCAAATGAATTTAAGCGCGACATTCAAATTTAATAACATGCGACCTGTTTTCCTGCCAGCGAATAAACCGCAATCATCCAGATTAAAATCTTATGTTATTAAGTGACTGTGCGAATTATTTATACGGCGTTAATTTTTACTTAATACTGTGCATCAAATGACTGAGCCATACCAGGGTATGGCGCAGGTCCGGGCCTGAAGCCGCAGGCGCTGGGGTTGGGATAACAAGACAAGCCCCAGCGCCAGTTTTACAGGTTATCGCGCAGCAGTGATTTATCAGGACAGGGAATTAAGTAATGCGCCTGCGTTAAACTCAATTGTCATTAGCCAGACAGTAAATATTTCCCTTCCCGCGCTGCATAAAATAAAGTTTATGGGATTTAAATCAGTTGAGATAAATTAACGGTTAGCCCATCAGAATAATGTGATGGATGCGATTATTTTCTGCTGGAGTGCGCCAAACGTTCATGCAGGAAATCTATAAACGCGCGTACTTTTTCTGGCACATGACGAGTATTAGGGTAGAGCGCGTAAATTCCCTGACGGGGGAATTGATGATCGGGCAGTAGCCGTACTAATCCACCTTTTTCAATCTCATCCTGTACCAGCCAGGCGGGGAGAATCGCCACGCCAGCACCGGCTAAAGCAAAAGCGAGCAAAGAAGAGGCACTGTCAGCCGTGATCATGGCAGGCTGAAATGCGCTCATCAGCACAGACTCGCCTTCGGGCGTGATCACCTGCCAGCTGAGTGGCGTCGATAAACGGCTATGCGCAATCCATTTTGCTGACGCGAGATGTGAAAGATCCCGGATAGACGCTTCATTCAGGCTGTTGAGATAACAAGGTGCAGCGACCGCCAGGATATCAAACTGATCGATAAGGCGGGCGTGATGACTGGAATCGGCAAGATGCCCAAGTCGTATCGCCACATCAAAGCGGCCGGCAATCAGGTCGTCGTTTTTTGACGATGAGACGTGATGTATGCGTAATTGTGGGTGTTGGGCTGCAAAGCCAGCCAGGGCAGGGACGATAACACGAGCGCCATATTCCAGAGTGGTTGTGATCCGGAGTGTCCCGCTTAATCCAGCGTGATCACTTCTCACATCCTCTAATACGCTTTCCGCATCCTGTAGAAGCTGAAGGCAACGATGATAAAATCTTTCACCCGTATCCGTGGCTGAAACGCGTCTGGTGCTCCTGATAAGGAGCGAGACACCCAGCTCCTCTTCGAGATGTTTAATATTGAAACTCACAACGGCTTTAGTTAACCCGAGTGTCTGAGCTGCACCTGTAAAACTGCCTGCCTCGACAACTGCGACAAAGATCCCCAGCCGTTGCATATTGATCATCCTGAACTCCGTTAACGACATCTCATTGTCAAAATATCTTTGACAGTGTAACAACAGAAAGTGAATTTATCCCGATAATTTAAGCACCTATACTGCGCGCCTTACGCTGATCTGTCTGGGAAAAAAATGAGCTATCGTGTGCGCGTAGCCAGTGTCTATTTGCTGGGATTTTTTATTGATCTGGTCAACATGTTTATCGCCAATGTTGCTTATCCAGAGATTGGCAGACATTTTGATGCCCCCGTTAGCCAGCTGGCATGGATCAGTAATGGCTACATCTTAGGCCTGACGCTGGTCATACCGCTCAGTAGCTGGCTGGTACGGCGCATGGGCGCAAAACGTCTGTTCATGCTCTCACTGCTTATTTTCATTGCGGGCACCTGTGGTGTGGGGGCATCAGCGACAGTTTCTCAGCTCATCGCCTTCCGATGGATACAGGGCATCGGCGGCGGACTGTTGATACCCATCGGTCAGACGATGACCTATGCGTTATACAGGAGCAATGAACGTGCGAAGTTATCGTCAGTCGTGATGTTAATTGCATTGCTGGCACCCGCCTTGTCGCCAGCTATTGGTGGAATAGTGGTTGAGAGCCTTAGCTGGCGCTGGGTTTTTCTTGTGAGCCTGCCGCTCGCGGTTGCGGCATTGCTGCTGGCGGGATGCTGGCTCAAAGCAGACAAACCGGCGAACTCATCTGACCCGCTGGACATGGTGGGTTTAGTCAGTGGTTGTACCGCGCTCACGCTGATCCTTCTCGGGCTGACTTACCTGGGCGATGCTGACAGGCTTTATCAGGGGGCGATGATGCTGCTTGCTGGCATCCTTACTCTGGCGGGCTATGTGTGGGACGCACTTCGAAAAAGCCATCCACTCATTAACCTGCATCTGATAAAGGATCCGCTCTTACAAACAGCAATGCTGATCTATCAGTTTATACCAGGCGTGTTCACCGGCGTCAGTATGATCACTATGCTATACCTGCAAAATCAATTAGGTATGCATGGCAGCATTGTCGGTGCGCTCATGCTGCCATGGTCTCTGGCTTCCTTTGCGGCAATTAGTCTGACAGGTAAGACGTTCAACCTCTGGGGACCACGCCCGCTATTTATCACCGGCTGTCTGTTTCAGGCGCTGGGTATTGGCCTGCTGGCGCTGACTGGCCAGACATCGGACACCTTAGTCTTTGTACTTGCTTTCGCCTTGATGGGATTTGGCGGCAGCCTGTGCAGCAGCACGGCTCAGAGTTCTGCTTTTATTCACATCACCGACAGCGAACTTGCTGATGCCAGCGCACTCTGGAATATCAATCGCCAGCTCAGTTTTTGTCTCGGCGTTACGCTGGTCAGCCTGCTGTTCAACCTGATTGCGAATAGCGGCATGCCTGAAGAACACGCTTATCACCTCTGTTTTGTTATAGCGGCATTCAGCGCTGTGATTCCGCTTCTGTGCTGTTTACGCATTTCAAATCAGAAGGTTATTTCTATGCTTAAAGGGGACCAAAAATGAACCGTTATTTTAAGGAAGTACTGGACGCCCACGAATTGATTCGCAACTGGCTGGGTAACAAAGAAGCACATGATGAGGTATGTGAGGAACTTTTAGCGCGTTTTAGTCCTGCATATTCTATGGTGACACCGGGCGGTGCCTTACTGGATTTCACGACACTAAATGGTTTTTTCCGCACTCAGCGCGGTGCACGTCCGGGTTTAGCGATTGATATCTGCGACATGCAGATGGTTGCTGAGAGTGAAGGAAACGCCATTGTGGTATATAAGGAGTTGCAGCAGCTTCCGGGCCAGGATGCCACGCTGCGGTTTTCTACGGTTGTCTTCGAGATAAATGATGCTGGCAAGGTTTTGTGGCGACATCTGCACGAGACTTCATTGCCGCAGTGATAGAGGCTGACGATTCGCAGTGTGTCAGGGCGCGACGGGTTGAGAGCAACAGCGTGCAGGCTGAACCGCGTTTCTTAAACCAGCGATGCTCGCCGCTGTCTATGCTGAACCGATCGCCGTGAGAGCTACAGTGGTGGTGAGGCGACGGCTTTATTGATCGTGAAAATTCCGCACCAGAGGCCGTCATACTCATACAAGGGGCTTCAGCAGGTTGTCTGAAGCGCCCGGATAAGGTTAGATTAGAGCTTTAGCCTCTATGTTACCGCCTTGTCTTAAGTGCGCATAATCTATCTTATGTTAAATTAACACTGACGAAGTCATCCCCTCTTATCCTGTCTGCTGCTAATCAGTTTGATAGTGCTGAAATAATGGCGAAATCTCGCTTTATGAAAGCACCAGCTCCGCATTTGACGCCCCCTGTCAAACAAGACAACCCGCGGGCAATTGTGTAATCATTCAGGAAATTTGCTGCTCTGGTTCTGCACCCATGCTCTCAGTGCCTTTTCCTGTCATTACACTTCTTTCTCTGCTGTTGCTGATGGCAACAATCTATTCCGGAAAACAACGTAACAACGGCACGCTGCGTTTTCTTTCTGCCTGCATCGTTCTTATTTCGATTAATACGATCCGCTGGGAGTATGACTCTGAGATTTTGAGAAATGTGCAGAGTGTGTTTGCAATGCTTTTACCTGCCATTGCATGGCACAGTTTCGTCCCGCTAAGTGAAGAAAGACGTAAACATGACTTACTGATTTTGCTTGTACCCGCAATAGTATCGCTAGTGATCAGGCTGGTATGGGCACCTGCTACTGACTTCATCCTCAGTATGCTTTTTTTCAGCTATGGATTCGCCCTGCTAAGAAAAGCAGTGATTAGTGGAAAACCTATAAGGCTCAATACTCTTGGCGCAATAGCTCAGCATCATACTTTGACTTTTTTCGCAGGCAGCTTTCTGTGTCTCTCCGCGCTGACAGACCTTCTCATTGCAACTGACTTTGGTATCAGCGGTGGAAAACATGCCACTTCGATCATCCTCATCACTCAACTTGCGCTCTTGCCCATTGTCGGCACGATTATTTTCGGCTTTTTAAACTCATCCCAGCGCTTTGAACCTGTTATCGGGCAAAAAACAGACAAGATCGATGATCAAGCTCCAGCGGCAGATATGACTGAGTTATATATGATGCTCGAAAAACAGGTCCATGAAACAGAGCTCTACCTGAATCCCGATTTGACGCTTGCTCTACTGGCAAGGAAAACCGGCATACCCGCCCGTAATTTCTCTGCAGCCGTTAACTCGGTTAAACAGTGTAATGTATCGCAGTGGATCAATGGTTTCAGGGTTGAACGGGCAAAAGAGCTACTGCTTAACACTTCTTTGCCCGTTACTCATATCATGCTGGAGTGCGGATTCATGACTAAGTCTAATTTCAATCGTGAATTCCAGCGCCTTTCAGGCCTCTCCCCTAGTCTATTTCGTCAGCAGGCGCGTGATAACTCAGTGCAGAATCCAGAAAAAGTGTGATTTTAGTCGTTATCAGTTGATGTAGTTCTGATCGGCTAGCACCCTTGTCGTCCTGACAAACAATGCCATCGCCCGGCGTTTCATCGTCAATAAGTTTCTCTGCACCTGGTTTACATAACTGCATAAAACTGAAATGAGTCGCCCCCTTGATGATACTGAATTGTCGCAATGATCCGCGCATTTTATCAGCAAGATACTCAGATTCCTCAGAAGCAGGCAACTGACCCAGCTTGTCATTACTGGCCGCGAGAATAAGCACGGGTATGTTAATTTTGCTCAGGCTAGCAGGGGTAAAACCTGGCGCTAATCCAGCATCAAGTGACACGACGGCTTTGATTCTTGTATCAAGATTGTCAGATGACAAAAGTTTATGCGCAGTAACGTCATCTATTCCAAGTTTGGTCGTCAGCTTACAGTCCCCGCGAAGGACATGCTGCTGACAGTCATTCAGGAACAACGAAGGATCAAAACGCGCTCCAGCCAGCGACATGACTGTCCAGCCTCCAAGAGAATGCCCAATAGCCGCAATGCGCTTATCATCTACTGCGCCAGATAAGTCAGAAGATCGACCGACGAAATCAATTACCCGGGATATTTCACCAGGACGACGCCATAGTTTTCTGGTGTCTTCAGGATTCTGATTAAAGATTGTCGTACCGGGGTGATCAGGCGCAGCCACAATGTATCCCTGAGCGGCCAACGCTGCAGCAAGCCAGGAAAGATTTTTCCAGCTTCCATTAAATCCATGTGAAATCACTACAAGTGGATGCGTTCCCGAAACGGGTGTGGCGTTACGGATAATCTCAACGCCGACAAAAGCGACATTTTCTCCAACAGTTTCACTTACTCCATTCTGAATCGCCGGGTACCACACCGCTACTTTCAGAGGATCTCCCTTGGTGTCTGACACTGTCATCTGGCGAAAACCCGGGGATGCCTGGACCTGCCAGCAGAAAAGTAATACCGATGCTGCTATAAACACTGTTCTGAACATCATTGATGCCTTACTGTGATAAATGAAGACATATTTGTAATCTGCCACAACGTACGAATGCGTCCTCTTACACGATCCAGGTCTTCAAATTTGCAAAATCAGTGATTATTTATCCGTCTGCTTCAGTTTTATGGTGCCGCTCACGACCAGCAATATCCATGGCGCGGCAGCCTGTAAGTCATAAAATCCGTTCTCAAATCTAAAAAAAATCCCGACACGCGACTTCACGTCATCGGGATTTCATTCATTCCAGTTACTCTTTCGCTATCGGCGTCTCGCTTACATCAATCTTCGTTTCACCCTGAATGCCCTTAATGCGTTTCTCAACGTCATTAACCTGCTCGCTGCTGTGCAGCAAGGTGTACGTCAGATCAAATGTTGTGCTCGCACCCGGCTGCAGCTGCTTCACACGTTTTTGTTCACGTTCAATGGTGACCGGATAGGCGTAACTGGTACCAGGTTCGATGCCGGTCACGTAGCCCTGTTTCAGGGTGTCGGTATTTTTCCATAAGGTCAGCATCGGGAGCTGACGCGTATCGAACTGAATGGATGCGCCGCTGTTGCCCGCTTTATTTATCACCGCAGCGACGGTCTGATGATTGCTGTCTGAAAGTGGCTTGATGTTGAACACCATCTCATCGAAGTCTTTGGTCGGACCTTTATAGGTCTGCCACTCTTTTAACCCGGCTTTCGCGTAGTCATTGAATGGGCTGATGCCGGACATCGGCGCCAGGAAGCGTGCGCCCTCTTCCAGAATCGGTTTGCCGAAGTTGCTGTGATAGATGATCTGGTAATCGTGCGGATAGTCGGCGTGGTTGGTTAACACATCATGCAGGCTGAAACTGTTGCTGCCTGGCACGTAACGCAGCTCGGTCATGGTCTGCAAATCAGCTTTCTTAAAGGTGCTCTCTTTAATCAGGCCGCGAATACGAATTTCGTGTGGTGCCGCATCTGCCACTTCAACTTCCAGCTGAGAAACCGGCGTATTCCCCGCTTTACCGTGCAGCGTATAGATTCGGCCTTCATCGGTGACCGGATGGCCGGTCCATTCGTAGCCGCAGCGCACCATCATCTCGTTGAAACCATCCAGCCAGCCCAGACCGTTGCGGCTCTCAAGATTGATGTAGGCAGGATTGACGACCTCTTTAACCGGTGAATCCCAGCCCATGCGGGTGCCAAAGCCTTCAACACGCAGTAAGTTCATGCCACGTGTCGGGCTTAGCGTAATCGTCAGGCCATCCTCACTGCGGATCGTCAGTATTTTACTGCCTTCCTGCTTGCCGCCATGCAGGACTTTCTGTTCGATGCTGAACGGTTTGCCCTGAGACTTCAGCTCACTGCTGGAAATCTTCCAGTTTCCCTGCTCGGTGCCCTGTTCAGCACTCGTCAGCACCCAGGTTTTCGCCGCTGCAGAACCTGAAACCAGCACTGCCAGTACCGTTAACGCCAGTTTAATCTTCATATGTCATCCCATTGGCTGAATCGTTTTTTCATTCCGTAAGGGAAATTTACTTAATGGGACTGAAGATAAACGTGATGATGCTCACCTGTTGAGAAAAGGCAGTGAGTTAGCCCTATTATTGTGGGCCAAATCACAGTGGTTACGGCCAGAGAGGAATAAATACAGCGAACCAGATGAAATTTGCTGACATTAGCTTTATTCGATTCAGCTCAAAATGAGGGATCTGATAAAAGATGGCTGATGAAGCACAATTAAAAAAAATTTAAAAAAAATCTTCAACCGCGCAACTTTTTCTATTTTTAAACGAACCTGTTATCAGGGACGTCAGACAACTCCGTCTGTTCGTCAATGGAGAGAGTAAAGCCAATGAAAAACACCCTGAAAACCCTGGCCGTCGCTACACTGCTGGCACTGAGTGTTCCGGCAACATCTGCTTTTGCAGCGTTACAGGTCGGTGAAAAAGCACCAGACTTTAAACTGGAAGCCGCGCTGGCCGGTAAATCGACCACCTTCTCATTGCAACAGGCGCTGCAGAAAGGCCCGGTTGTCCTCTACTTCTTCCCTGCTGCTTTCAGTGCAGGCTGTACGCTGGAAGCACACGATTTTGCTGAAGCGACCGATGAATTTAAAAAGCAGGGTGCGACCGTCATTGGCGTGACGGCGGGTAATACCGATCAGATTGCGAAATTTTCGCAGCTTGAATGCCGTGACAAATTTACCGTCGCAGCCGATCCCGGTGCCAAAGTGGCGGCAGAATATAAGAGCACCATGGAGATGAAAGGTCAGAAACTCTCAGACCGCACCTCTTACGTGATTGCGCCCGATGGCAAAATCCTGCTGAGCTTCACCGATAAAAATCCTGATACGCATATCCAGAAAGCGATGGATGCCGTTAAAAAATACCGTCAGGCCAATCCGGCATAACTTCATCTTCAGAGCAGGTACATCATGCTGACTGCGATTGCAGCCGCCTTCCTGGGCGGCATTATTCTGAACCTCATGCCCTGCGTGTTTCCGGTGATCTCGCTGAAAGCACTGAGCCTGATCCGCCATCACGAATCACCTTCCCACGCCAGAGCCGAAGGCCTGGCCTTTCTGCTGGGCGTAGTCGTGACGATGGTCGCTCTGACCGCAGTTCTGTTGCTGGCCAGGGCGGGCGGTGCATCGGTGGGCTGGGGATTCCAGCTGCAATCGCCGCTGGTCATCGCCGCGCTGATTCTGGTGATGCTTGGGTCGGCACTGAACCTGCTCGGTCTGTTTGAAGTAGGATTATCGGTTCAGCGGGTTGGCGAAGTGGGAGGCGATCGCGGTGGTTTAGTCGGTTCAGCTCTGACTGGCGCGCTGGCCATCATTGTCGCCACTCCCTGCAGCGCGCCCTTTATGGCCAGCGCGGTAGGCTATGCGCTTACCCAGCCTCCGCTAATCAGTCTGGTGATCTTTATTTCACTGGCGCTGGGCTTTGCTGCGCCCTTCACTCTCATCTCATTCTTCCCGGTGCTGGCGCGGATTTTGCCAAAGCCGGGTGCCTGGATGATTACGTTAAAGCAGGGGCTGGCGTTTCCCATGCTGGGCGCGGTGGGCTGGCTGATCTGGGTACTTGAACGCCAGGCGGGATCGGCGGCGCTGGCTGCCATTCTGGCCTGCTGTTTACTGTTTAGTTTCGCCGCCTGGCTGTATGGCATGGCGCAGAAACGCCGTATGATGGGACAGCGTCATTGGGTGCTGCATGTGGCGACCGCATTCTTCCTTGCGCTGGTCGTGGTGCCGTTACTGAACCTGAACAGGTTTGCCGAAGCTCCGGCTGAAACGGCAACCGCCTCAAAGGCTGCCGCCGCTGTGGCGTGGTCGCCTCAGAACGTTGATGCCATCAAAGGTCAGGGCAAGCCAATACTGGTGAACTTTACCGCATCATGGTGTATTACCTGCCAGGTTAACGATCGTACTTCGCTTTCGACGCAGGCGGTAAAAGCGGCGATGGCGCGAACCAACACCATTTATATGGTCGCGGATTCCACCAAATACAATCCCGATGTTGAACAGGCGCTGAGCGATTTCGGACGCGGTGGATTACCGCTCTACGTGGTCTATCCGGCTGACGGCGGTAAACCTGAGGTACTGCCCCAGGTGCTGACGCCTGGCATTGTGATTTCAGCGCTGAATCAGGCAACAGAAAAAGGAAATAAATCTTGAGATTACTGATGAAACGATTGCCTGGCGCGTGGCCAGGGCGCGGCGACAGCATGCTGAACTGCTGATGATCGATGCCAGAAACTGATCAACGCGCACAGCAGTGGCCAGCATTAATGGCCCGGGCGCAGGCGGGTGACAGAGCTGCCTATAACCAGTTACTGAAAGCGATGGTTCCTGCCATCCGGGCATTGGTATGCAAAAAAATCCGTGATGAGGGACTGGTTGAGGATGTCATTCAGGAGACGCTGCTGGCGATTCATCGGGTGCGGCATACCTACGATCCGCAGCGTCCGATACTCCCCTGGGTTGCTGCCATCGCCTCTGCCCGGGCCATAGATGCGCTGCGCCATCGCGGCCGTCGCCAGGAAGTACAGGATGAGGAAGAGCTGCAACGACAACCCGCTGCAAGTGCAGAGTCCTCAGCCGATACGGATATCCTCTCCGGTTATCTGGATAACCTTCCGCTGCGCCAGCGGGAGATCGTCGAATCTGTGCATCTGCGCGAGCAGAGCCTGGCGCAGGCAGCAGCTGAAACTAATCAGTCGCTCTCTGCGGTTAAATCTCTGTTGCATCGCGCAATGGTCAACCTTCGTAAATATGGACGGGGTCATCATGAGAAATCATGACCAGTTAATTAATCAGCTCAGCGCGTCTGCCCAGCCGGTGCAGCGCGTCTGGCCCACCGCCTGGCGCGTTGCGGGTTGGATTGCCCTTGCCCTGCCCTGTGGCGCGCTGACCAGCTGGGCATTTCACAGCCGTTTCACTGACTGGTCGCAGCCTGGCGCGTTTTTCGCGCTGGTTGCCCTGCTGCTGTCACTCATCATCGCGGGCAGCACGCTGGCGGCAGCCTTTACGCTGAGTATTGCAGGCAGAAAACCGATCAGCCTGCGCTGGCCGCTGCTGATGGCGATGATGTGGCTGGTGCTGAATCTGATCAATATGTCATCTTCAGCACCGCCATCGGGCGCGAACCGGTTGGGTGAAGGGATGCACTGCTATCTGTTTATGCTGTCGGCCAGTGTCCCGATGATGCTGATGTCCGTGTTCGCCCTGCAGCGCACCCGATCCCTCTATCCCGCGCGCAGTCTGGCGCTGAGCGGCTGCGGCAGTGCGTTTACCTCATCGATGCTGCTGTCGTTGTGCCACGATACCCATCTGCACGCCATCGATTTTTCTATGCATCTGGCTGCGGGCATCACCATCGTGGCGATGACGGTGCTGGCAGGCCGCCGCTGGGTCAGGCTGGGAGAGTAATGGCACGCCGCTTCCGTTCCTCCTGAAGATGACTCCGCGCCCCGTTCAATCAAATTCTGTCAGGAGCGCGGACTGGGTAATTTTATGCATTCTCCCCCGCGCGGCTACGGCCCAGATCCAGGGTCAGAGAGACCGCACCGACAACCAGCATCAGCGCCATAATCAGTGAAAACGAGAAAGCGAGATGTGTGTAATGCGCCACGTAGCCAATCACGGCTGGCCCGCTCAGGACCCCCAGATAGCCCAGAGTAGTAATGGCAGGCACGGCGACCGCCTGCGGCATCACCGTCTGACGTCCGGCGGCGGAGAACATTACCGGCACGATATTGGCGCAGCCTGCGCCGACCAGGGTGTAGCCCAGCAACGCCATCGGCCAGGAGGCGATAAAGGTCACCATCGCCATGCCAGCGGCGGCAATCAGTGCGCCGCCCAGCACAACCGGTAAACGTCCCAGCGATGAGATAATCCGATCCCCGGTCAGACGCGCCACGGTCATCGCAATGGCAAAGCAGGTATAGCCCAGTCCGCCCAGTGATGCCGGAATGGCCCGGACGTCGGTCAGATAGACAGCACTCCAGTCCAGCACGGTGCCTTCGGTCAGGAAGACGGCAAAGCAGATGATGCCGATAATCAGTACGCTGCCGCGCGGAACAGCAAACACCGGGCCTTCAGCGGGGTTCGCGTAGGTCAGTAAGCCCGATGCGCTGACCAGCGTCATGATAATCACTGCCACAACTGCCAGCAAACAGCCGGTCAGTACGCTAAAACCCATCGCCAGCAGCAGCGTCATAAAGCCCGCCCCGGCAATGCCGCCCACGCTGTACATGCCGTGAAAGCCTGACATGACTGGCTTTTCCGCCTGCTTCTCCACCAGAATCGCCTGGATGTTCATGGCGCAGTCGGTTACTCCGATGCCGACGCCAAAAACCAGCAACGCCAGCGCCAGCAACAGCGGGTCGCTGAGCACCGACAGCCATGGCGTACTGATGATGACCAGCGCGACAGCGACCAGAATCACCCGGCGGCAGCCAAAGCGGCTGGTCAGCCAGCCCGTCACCGGCATCGCAATCAGCGCGCCGACGCCAAGACAAAGCAGCAAGGTGCCGAGTTGCGCCTCATTAACGCCGGTATTGCCGCGGGCGAAGGGCACAATCACCGCCCAGGTCGCGGTTATAAATCCGGCTATAAAAAAGATGATGCGTGTTGCCAGCGTGGAAGAGACGTTATTAGCCATTGCATTCCTTTCAGGGATGTCGGGGAGAGCTGACAGGACCGAGAGATCGCTATTGACTCCCTGCCCGGCAGTGAACGATTATGCTCACTATAGCTCGATTGTGAATATTTTGAGGTTTATATGCTCGATTATGCAGCTTTCCCGCAGCAGCGACAAGCGCTGATTCGTGAGATATTGCAGGACAAAGGACGGGTAGTCTGCGCTGACCTTGCAAGGCAATTGGCCGTGTCAGAGCACACTATCCGCCGCGATCTCCATGAACTCAGTAAAGAGGGTTTATGTAAAAAGGTCTATGGCGGTGCGGTGTTACAGCTGCAGGAGGCGGGCAGCTTTGTCAGCCGGAAAGCTCACGATCACGCAGCAAAAGCCCTGATCGCGCAGCGCTGTGCCAGCCTGGTGAAAGCCAATAGCTGCATCTTTATTGATGCCGGTACAACCAATCTGGCGCTGGCACAGGCGCTATCACCAGATTTGAATATCACCGTCGTCACCAATGCACCCGATATTGCTGCGCTACTGATCAACCATCCTGCTGCGGAGGTGATTATGCTGGGCGGGCAGATACAGAAGAGCACCGGCGGCGCGGTCGGGCAAACCGCGATCAACCAGATCCAGGGGATTCTGTTTGATCAGGCGTTTATTGGCGGCTGTGCCATGAGTCCGGAGGCCGGTCTGACCGGTTTTAACTATGCGGATTGCGAATTCAAGAAAGTTGCCATGGCGCAAAGCAATCAGATCATTGTCGGGCTGACAGCGGATAAAATCCCCGCAGTAGCGCGATTCAGCGTGGCGAAATGCCGTGAAATCTCAACGCTCGTCGTGGAAGAGAAGCTCGATAAAGAACTGCTTGAGGCGTTTGAAGCGGAAGAGATAACGCTTATTACTGTCTGATACGGGGTGATGAAATAAATCATGTCGCAGACGAACCCGATAAACGCACCCTGCCCTGGCTGTACTAATGGTCGACAAATCCGCAACCGATGCTGCCAAATCCCAGGCTTTGGCGTAGGCTGAAAGCTGGCGGGTTTCACTACACAGGAGATCACGATGCAAAATGAAATGACAGCACAATGCCACTGTGGCGCGGTGGCGTACCGGGTGACGCTGAAGGATGGATTTAATACGGTGCGCCGCTGCAACTGCTCGTTTTGCCGGATGCGCGGCGCGGTGGTGGTATTTGCGACAAAGGTGGAGCTGACCCGCGGTGAAGCGCAGCTCACAGAGTATCGTTTCAACAGCAAAGAGGTGGGCCACTACTTCTGTTCCGTTTGCGGCATTTACACCTTTCATCAGAGTCGCTCACAGCCCGATCAGTTCGGGGTGAATGTCGCCTGCCTTGAGGGGGTTTCGCCGTTTGATTTCACCGATGTCCCGGTCTCCGATGGTATCAATCATCCAAAAGATGGCGGCGCGGGCGGTGTAGCCGGTCATCTGATCTACACCCCCACGCAATCCTGAACGATCGCAGGCTGAACTACTCCCGTGTGGGCTTACCACTGAAGCGGGTAATCGGCTTCTGCTCTTCACGGTCGATCTGTTGTGAGAAGACTTCAAGCGCCGCGAAGATGGGGCGCAGTCCGCGCCACAGATCCTCATCATTGAGTAACCGGATAATGCCGCGGATGCCCGGCGCGGCTTTATCCTGACGGGCCTCATCGCGCGCCGGTTTAACGGCCATCGCGGCATCGCGAACGGCCAACAGCAGATGATTAAACCGTTCTGGCGGCACGCTGCCCAGCGTCATCATCAGTAGCGAGAGATTCTGCAGCGCGTTCTGCGTACCCGGCTGATTAAGGCCCGAAACCAGGATTTTCCCCACCTCGCTATTTGATTTAACCAGGTCGTTCGCCAGCCGCAGAAAACCGTGCTGGTGAAGATTTTCGATTAGCTCATCCATCGCCTCCCGGGCGGTCGGCTCAGTGCGTGTTGGCGGGACCTGATATTTCATCCGTTCTGCCATTAGAATTTCTCCGGTTTTTCGACATGTTCAGGCGGTTCCCGATAGCCTGCCTGCTGCCATTTTTGCTCTATCGGCAGGTGATCCAGTGGCGTACGACTGCCGTGACGGAAATTGTGTAGTGGCACCGGATTAGGCTGCGACCGGCGATCGACACGCTTCATATTTACGGCAATCTCTTTATAAGCCGGTGTGTTGACGTCGGGATCGTGATGTTCGCCGGTCAGGGCGTTGACGCCATCTTTGCCATGATGAATCGGCATAAACAGCACGTTGCCTGCCACACGCTCAGTGATCACGACAGGCACATCCAGCGATCCGCGCCGCGAGGTAATGCGCACCCACTCTCCTTCGTTTAGCGCGCGCTCGGCGGCCAGCTCTGGTGAAATCTCAACAAAGGCATTAGGCGACAGCGACATCATGCGGCCGCCCTGCCCGGTCTGATTCATCGACTGGAAATGCTCCAGCATCCGGCCATTATTCAGCAGCAGATTATACTGTGAATCCTCCTGCTCCGTGGGCGGCTGCCAGCTCAGCGGATAGAGTCGCGCTTTGCCATCCGGGAAATTAAACCGTTCCGTGTAGAGTCGCGGCGTGCTTTTGCCTGCGGCGCTGACGGGCCAGAGCTGGGACTGCCAGCCGACCAGTTGCTCATAGCTGACACCCGCGAAAATCTCTGCGATGCCTGCCGCTTCCGCCATAATCGCGCCTGGGTTCGGGTAATGCCACGGATGACCGAGACGGGCGGCGAGATCGGTAAAGATCTCCCAGTCGGGCCGACAATCACCCAGCGTCTTCATGGCGGGTGAAAAGTGCTGTATCCGCCGCTCGGTGTTCACAAACGTGCCCTCTTTCTCCACGCTGGGCGCACCGGGCAGCACCACATCGGCAAATTCGGCTGTGCGTGACATAAAAATGTCCTGTACGACCATAAATTCCAGCTTGCTGAAGGCGGCATGCACCGAAGTGGCATCGGCATCCGCAAACGCCGTCTCTTCACCGGTGATATACATCGCACGAATTTTGCCTTCACCGGCCTGCTGCACCATTTTGAAATTATCTGCACCAGGCTGATCGGAAAGCGCTTCAGGCGAGATGCCCCAGGCACGCGCCCATTTTTCGCGCACTGCTGGGTCAGTGACTTTTTCATAGCCGGGATAGAGATTACTGAGGCAGCCAAAGTCGCTGGCGCCCTGTACGTTGTTGTGTCCGCGCATCGGATAACCGCCGGTGCCAGGCCGGCCATAGTTGCCGGTGACCAGCAGCAGGTTCGACAGCGCTGTACTGGTGTCAGCGCCATGGCTGTGCTGGGTAATTCCCATCGCCCACAACACACAGGCGCTGCCCGCCTGGCCGATCATTTCCGCTGCTTCAATCAGTTCTGATTCACTCAGTCCACATGTCTCACTGGCAAAGGCCAGCGTAAAGGGAGCGAGTGACGCGCGGTACTCATCAACCTGGTTGACCCGCTGGGCCAGAAAAGCCTCATCCGCATAACCGTGATCGAACATATATTTTGCCATCGCCGAGGCCCAGACCAGGTCAGTACCCGGTCGGATGCGCAGATAACAGTCAGCACGTTCCGCCATTTCATGACGGCGCGGATCAACGACCAGCAGTTTCTGACCGCGATGTTTGTGGCTCTGTTTGATGTGAGAAGCAATGACCGGATGGTTCTCGGCCAGGTTGCTGCCGACCAGCACGATCAAATCGGTCTGTTGCAGATCCTTAATCGTCCCGGCATCTCCGCCGTAGCCCACCGTGCGGAACAGTCCTTCTGTGGCCGGGTTCTGACAATAGCGCGAGGAGTTATCAACGTTGTTGGTGCCAAAAATTAAACGGGCGATTTTTTGGGTCAGATAGGCTTCTTCATTGCTGGCCTTGCTGGAGCCGATAAAGCCAATCGCATCGCCTCCATAATTCTGAGCGATACCCTGTAATCCTTCGGCTACCCGCTGCAAAGCTTCATCCCAGCTGGCAGGCCGGAAGTGGCCATTCTCGCGGATCAACGGCGTAGTCAGGCGCTCAGGGCTGTTGACGAAGTCCCAGCCGAACTTACCTTTAACGCAGGTCGAGATGCCGTTGGCCGGGGCTTCGGCGACCGGCTGAACTTTCAGGATATGGCGGTCGCGGGTCCAGATCTCAAAGCTGCAGCCCACACCGCAATAGGTGCAAACGGTTTTGGTGCGTTTGATCTCCGACTGGCGCAGCGCCACATCGATTTTCGAAACGCCGGTAATCGGCTCCATGCCGATGCTGTTTTCCAGCGTTTTAACAAAGTCGATCAGCGGACGCTTCAGCCCTTCATCCATCGCGGTAAAGGGGCCTGCGTCTGGCTGCATGGTTTTTTCCAGCAGCGCATTGCACGGGCAAACTGTGACGCAATGTCCGCAGCTGACGCAGCTGGAACCGGCGATTTCCGTTCCGCCATCCCAGAGCACGCGAGGATGCGCCTGGGTGTAGTCAATCGACAGCGTCTCATTGACCTCGACATTCTGACACGCCTCGACACAGCGACCGCATAAGATGCACTGGTCAGGATCGTAGGTGTAAAACGGATTGGAATGATCTTTTGTGTAGGGCTTGGGCTCATGAGGATAGTACTGAATCGGAATGTGCATATCTGCCACGGCATTATGCAGCGTGCAGTCACCGGTGTTGTGTTCACAGACGGTACAGTAAAGCTCATGACGATTGAGCAGCCGATCCATTCCCTCCTGCTGCGCGGCCTTAAGCGCACTGCCTTCACTCTGCACCTCCAGCCCCTCTTCAGTGCGGAGCGTGCAGCCGCGAACCCGCTCGCCGTTGGCATCTACCCAGCAGACATCACAACTTTGCAGCGGCGGCAACGCCGGGTGGTAACAGACATGAGGTAGTTTTTTCCCTTGAGCATCCAGAAAATCGATTAGCGGTTGATCAGCTAACCCTTTTAACCGTTCACCATTGTAGATAATGGTGCAGTAATTTTGACTCATATAAGCCTCATGACGACATTGCGACGAGCTACCGAATGGAAAATCTCCCTCTATTTAAAGGGTTGCTTCACAAGCTTAGTGAGGATTAGCAGCCACGCCATGAATACCGCTACGCTTATCAAGGTTACTCGCTGACAGGTAAGGCTTTTTTAAATGTAATGACTTCTTACCGGGTAAAAACGGGTCAGGTTTTACCCGGCTAATCGTCAGAATCTGGCACAGAGGCTTCGCGTTGATAAGCATTGGCCGCACAATGGTGAAGTTTAGGGTTAATAACCAAACATAATGTATGTTGTAACTATATAATCAACTAGCTTATTTCGCTATAAGACGCAGGGTAAAGATCGGTACGCTTATCAATCCGTCGTTTTGCCCTCAGGCAAATTAATTATCAGGACCGCCGCGAGTTAACAGACTACTTCCGAATTAATTACGTACCGCCACTAACTTATTCCAGTGCATATCAGGCTGAAACGATTTAATCTGGATAACGGGTTTATGGATTATTTTAGCTATTAAACGGGACTATTCTCCTGCCCGTGAGTGAGCGAACAATTTATGGCATAGCTATGTCGATCAAATGACAGTTATCAGCATTTACGCCCAGAACAGTGGCGCTCCACCCCAGAGTTGACGCTCACATTTTAGTCATATCTATCAGCCATTTATCTTAATTTTAACAAGCTGATAATTATAAGATGATAATGATAACTGTTATGGTAATATCCTGTTAACCCTGCCCGACACTTTCTCATCAGGGCCTCTTTACGCGTCATGCTTAATTAAATTATCAGTAAATACCTGGCTGAAATGAGGTCCCTATGAATCCCATCGTTTATATCGTTGACGACGACGCTGCTGTGACTGCTGCACTGCGTAATCTGCTCACTGCCGACGATTACACGGTTATCTCTTTTTCTTCGGCTGATGATTTCCTGGCTCACGCTTTTACTCCCCTTCCCTGTTGCCTGATTCTGGATATTAATCTGCCTGGTGCAGATGGATTTGATGTCGCACAGGCATTGATCGATCGTGGCTACGCCATTCCCACTATCTTCTTAACCGGCTTCGGGACTATTCCGGTCACAGTGCGGGCGATGAAAACCGGTGCTTATGAGTTTCTGACTAAACCTGTCGATCCCGATCGTATTTTGCAGGCGGTTGCAGAAGCCTTACAGATCGCCGGGCAGAATATGGCCTCTTCCGAGGAGCGAAGGGAGATACTGGAGCGACATCAGACCCTGACACCGCGTGAAAGCGAGGTCATGCTGCTGGCGATTAGCGGCCTGCTGAATAAGCAGATCGCCGCCGAAATGGGCGTCAGTGAGATCACAGCTAAAGTTCACAAGCGGCGGGTGATGGAGAAGATGAAGGCGCGGTCGCTCACCGATCTGGTGCGGGCGGCAGAGCGGCTCAATATTGATCATACCCGACGCCGCTAAGGCCAGGCAGACACCTGGCCTCAATACGATTATCCCAGTGGCAGAGTGAACCAGAAACGGCTGCCGCCTTCCGCCCGGTTCTCTGCGCCTAATTCACCACAATGCTTTTTGATAATCCCTTTGCTGATGGTTAATCCCATGCCCATGCCACTTTTCTTCGTGGTGTAGAACGACTCAAAGATCCGTTCACGCACGCCATCCGGCAAGCCGCAGCCGCTATCCAGCACCTCAAAACGCAGCGTGTCCGGCGTCGGGTTCTCTGACGTCAGCCGCAAAAGCGCCGCGCGTGGTAAATCGTCGGACATGGCATCGATGGCATTGATTACCAGATTCAGCAGCACCTGCTGAATCTGAACGCGGTCGCAATAGATATCCGCCTTTCCGGCCCTCAGTTTCAGCTCCATCGAAATTCCGCGTCGCTCCAGCTCCACTCTGGAGAGCGCCAGGATATCGCGGGCGATCAGATGCAGGTTTTCCGAGGCAAAGCTCGATTCATGATTGCGGGTCAGCGCCTGCAGGCCACGAATTATCTCTCCGGCACGTTTTCCCTCTTTGATAATTTCATCCAGACTGCTGCTGGCATTCTCCAGCATCACCGGTTCACGCTTTAACCAGCGCAGGCTGGCACCGGCATTGGCCACGATCGACATCAGTGGCTGGTTAATTTCGTGGGCGATTGAGGCAGTCAGTTGCCCGACTGTGGTGGCGCGCGTTACACGGGCCAGATCCGCCTGTGCCATGCGCGCGGCATCTTCTGCCTGGCGCTGCGAGGTGATATCGGAAATGGTGCCGAAGTACTCTTTCACCTCGGGGAAGTTTTCTACCGGCTCTCCGATACCTTTGATGTAACGGCATTCACCATCCGGCCTGAGCACACGGAACTCAGCCTGCATACTACGTCCCTGACTGACGCTGTGCGTCACCAGTTCGCTGATGCATTCATAATCATCGGGATGAACGCGGGTCAGAAAATCTGCCATCGACAACCCTTTTTGATGGGCTGGCAGGCCCAGAATACGGCCATATTCTTCAGACACCATCATCATGTCCTCTGCCACTTCCCAGCGCCAGGTGCCGGTATGGCTGATCTTCTCGCCGAGCATCAGCGAGGTTTTGCTGGCGCGTAGCTGCTTCTCAACCCGTCGCCGATGGTTGTTCTCCTCCAGCAGTTCAGCGTAGAGGCGCGCCGTCTCCAGCGAAACTGCCGCCTGAGCACTCAACGTTTTAACAATGTGGGAGTGCTCAGCCGTGAACGCATCGGGCATCAGGCGATTCTCCAGATAGAGCACCCCAACCATATTGGCCTGCCTGAACATCGGAACACATAACACCGCAGCGCCCGAGGCCACCAGGTAAGGATCCTGACTGAACGGACTGAACTCTTCCGGCTTGCCAGTACGTATCTCCTGACCGGTACGGATCACCGCGGCCAGTACCGATAGCGGCAGGTCAGTTGCGACGGGGCGCTCTTTGACAATCTGCACCCGCACGCCATCAGCCGTGCTTTCTGCCCAGGCCTGCGTTTCCGGAAGCGTACCATCCAGAATCCGGATAAGCCGACAGCGCTGGGCACCGGCCCGCTCCAGCAGGATGCGCATCAGGGTATGAATCAACCGATCAAGGTTGATCTCCTCCGTCAGGGCGCGCACGGCGGTCAGCACACTCTCCATGTCGTAGAACGAGGCATCCTGCGTAAAGGGAATGGTCGCCACTGCACTGTTTTGAATCGGCGTGGTCAGATGCGGATAGTGCTGCTCAAGCTGGCGCACCATCGCCAGCGCGCCCCAGCTCTCCCAGCTTCTCATCGACGCTTTAACGTAGGCATCGGCGGCGGTATCTAGCTGTAATGCTTTGCAGTAGCGGCCAGCCAGCTGATTCGCCAGCGCATGAATGTGCAGATATCCCCCCTGGCGGGAGAGACAGATCGCATTTTCATACTGTTTCAGCGCCTCGCCCGTGTTGCCCGCAAGACGGGCACACTCTGCCCTGAGCAGGGCATATTTATCAGCAAAGAGTCCGGGATTGAGGTCGGCCCAGCCCGCAAATTTGTCCAGATCGCAGCGCAGCGTGTTGCTGTCAGCCGCACCGGGCTGCAGGCTTAGCGATAGTGCGCTGTAAAAATGCATATCCATCAGGTAGATGTAAGCGGGCACTGCGCTGGTCAGCGGACGAATTTCTGCAAAACAGCGCAGCGCCTCCCGGTATTCTGCCGCAAAGAAATGTGCCATTCCCCGATACAACCCCGCCCAGAACAGCACCATCGCTTTTGGGCCAGAGATCACGCCCGGCTCGCTGCCCGCCACCATCGGCAAAGCGCCATCGCGATCGCCTGCCCTGAACCCGTTGCTGTTCCGCAGTTGCATCACCAGTTGCTTCTGCATGACCAGCACGTTTTCAACATCGGGATAAAAGGTTTTGCGGGTAAAAGCGAGTCCTCGCTCAATGGAGGTCATGACCGACTCCAGATGATCGCCGCGTGTCAGCGTGTTCATGATCTGATGACGCAACGAGAGGCAGGCAAAGGAACGGTCTCCGTGCATCACCGCGACGCGAAAACTTTCACGGGCACTTTCTACGGCGACATCCAGCGGCTGCGTCCAGATCCCCAGCTGATCCAGAGGCAGCAGCGTGCGGGCTTTGTAGCGGGTAAAGTCATGCCGCTCCACCAGCTCACGGGCCACCCGACCACAGGCATAGCCAAAATGCCAGGCCTGATAGCGTTCGCTGATCAGTACGCTGAACCAGGCGAGACCAAACGCAGAAGCACCGGTCACGCCGTGATCCAGCGTCATCTCCAGCATCCGGCAGACCAGCAACAGATGCAGCTGCGGGCAGTCGTAGGCGGAGACAAAGATGGTGCTGGCCATCAGGTTCAGCACCGACTCAGTTTCCTGATCGGTGTTGCGTGGCAGGTGGAAAAAAGCCGCTTGCGGAGAATCGCCGATCCGCGCCCTGATCGCCTGCCAGGCGGCGTCAATCTCCGCGTCGTCCGGATCACGCCTGAGATGCACACCAAATACTGCCAGCCAGGCGAGCGCAGTTTCCAGCGCCAGATGGTTGTCGGACTGACGCATATGAATTTCAGCAGAGAGACAGGCTGCCATCGATTTTTCACTGAGCGTGCCTGGCTCACTCAGCAGTCGGGTACAAAGCTTTTGCGCGGTCGTGAGATTACCGTGCAGAAATTCGCACTCCGCCTCATCGATGCCCAGCATAAAGTCATTGCCGGTCACCATCCGCTGGCTGAGTTGCTGGGCGCTGCGCAGATAGCGCAGCGCCGAGAGATAATCTCCGGCACGTTTCGCTCCCTGCGCAGCATGTAAACAGAGGGGATAATAGCGTTCACGATCTGCGACACTTAGCGGCAGTTCAGCAATCATGCCGATGTGATAAGCCGCGCGGAACAGCGTCTCACTGTGATCGGCATTGACAACCGCGGCCGACAGCCATGCCGCCGCCTGCTGATGAAGAGAGTGTTGCTGCCGGAGGTCGAGCAGTAAAAACGCTGCGTTATGCACGCGGTCGTGGGTAAAGGCGTAGTTCCCGCCAGTCAGGGTTATAAAACGGCCGCTGACGGCAGGCTCAAGCTGCTGCTGAATCCGCGATACGGACGTCGCGTTGATATGACTTAACAGCGACAGTTCACCGCTGGCCCCCAGACAGGCCAGCGAACCCAGCAGCTGGCGTGTAGCCTCCGGCATCCGCGCCAGCTGATTTAATACCAGCGTCGCCACATTGTCGGTGTACTGACGCGCAATCAGCGCCTGGCTGTCGTAATGCCACTTCAGCGGGTTCTGACGATAGACAATCACCCCATCATCCACCGCCTGACGGAAGAACTCCTGCATCGAGAGTGGATTACCGCCGGTTTTCTCAAAGATAATCTGTGCCAGCTCACGATTGCCGCCGGGACGGGTATGCAGCATCCCCGCCAGCCAGCGGGTGATGCTTTTAACACTGAGCGGCTGCGGCGTCAGCGCCACGACCCGTGCCGCTGATGCTCTGAGGCGCAGCAGAAACCCGGCAATCATCGGACAGGGCATCGACTCACCCTCCCGGAAGGCGAGCACCAGCATAAAAGGCAGATGCTCATTACGGGTAATCAGATTTTCCAGCAGTTGCAGCGTGGCATTGTCTGCCCAGTGAACATCATCAATCAGCATCACCAGCGGACGGCCCGGCGTGGCAAAGGCCTGGATAAGCGCAGACGCCATCTGATTAAACTGCTCGCGGGCGTCCGGGGCATGGCGCACCACCGGCTGCACCGTCCGGATATTCAGCAGCTGTTTTAGTTCAGGCACCAGCTCAATGGCTAAATCGGTATAGCCACCCAGCAAGCGCAACAGGCGAACCCGCCATTTGCTTAGCTCCAGGGCTGACAATCCCAGCAGATAAAGCGTGACCGTGCGAAACGCTGAGGCGACTGCGGCATAAGGTGCTGCAGGCGAATGTTGATCGGCCTTGCTGGCGGCCAGCAGAATCTGTCGGTGCTGCAGGGTTTTCAGTGCGGAAGCGATAATGGCGGACTTACCCGAGCCGGGGGAACCGCTCAGCATCACCAGGCTCTGCGTGCCGGTACGGTTGACCGCATCCAGCGTCGTCAGCAGCACGCGAGCCTGCGGATGTTGCGTGAAGAGTGTCTCGGGCCGGAAACTGGTGCTGAACCGCTCCTGCAGACCGGGCGTGAACGGCGCAATGGTGTTTTCTGCGGTCAGCGTCGCCTGACAGCGGCGTAAATCAGCCATCAGCCCCTGCACGGTCTGATACCCGTCAGCAGGTGACTTTGCCAGCAGACGCAGCAGAATCACAGAGAGCATCGGCGGCACATCCTCTCTGACCTGTCCGGCTGGCCGGGGTGCACTGGCGATGTGATGATGAATCCACTCCGCCTCCCCCGCATCCGGTGAGCCAAACGGCAACTTACCGGTGAGATATTCATACAGCACGACACCCAGACTGTAGAGATCGCTGAGGCTACTGACCGGATGCGGCGTGCGGCCGGTATGTTCAGGTGACATATAGGCCAGCGTACCGCCAGAGACGCGCAGGCTGTTTTTTTCCGCCGATTGCGCTGCCAGCGAGGCGAGACCAAACCCGCCCAGCCGGAACCGGCCCTCGTCACTGATAAAAAAATGGCCCGGCTTGATATCCCCATGCACGATGCCCTGATGATGCGCCTGACCGAGCGTGTAGCAAAGCTGCAATGCAACCTGCAGGAAGTCAGCGATTTCATCGGGAGGGGTCGCGAGGTTATTCGCCAGGCTGCGAAACGGAAACGTGGGGTAGATCAGCGCATAGCGGTTGAGGTAACGGGTGGTGCCCGTCGCGGTGATGGCCCAGCGGGGCGAAAGATAAGCAGCCAGCGCTCGTTCATTTTTCAGCCGCTGCGTCGCCTGAAACGTGACGTCGTCACTCTGTCCAGTGGCGATTATCAGCGACTCACCTGAGTGACGGCGCGCCAGCATCCAGAGCAGGCAGCCATCCTGCGCCAGCGGCGTCAGCGTGTCGAAATCTTCAATCGCGATCCCTGCGTCATCACTCTCCTGAAAATTAACCGAAAGCATGCTCATCAGCGCACCTTTCCCTGAGATAACTCGCAACGGATCAGTGTCAGCAGCGTATCAACATCAATCGGCTTTCGCAAAAAAGTCACGGCACCCAAGGCAATGGCATACCACAGGGTGGTCTCTTCCAGATCTGCCGAGATAAAAATCACCGGTGGCAGACCTGCCCGCTGTTTCAAAATAGTGAATAGCTCAAAGCCGGACATGCCCTTGAGTCCGACATCGATGATCAGCATGCCTACCTCTGAAAGCGCATCGTCATCGCTCAGCAGCGCCTCACCTGACTCAAATAGTCGGGTCGAATAGCCGTCTGAATGCAACAGATTGCTGAGTCCACTGCGGACCGCGCGTTCATCGTCCACAATGACAATACGCTGTGACAGCGCCATGCAGTTATCCTCTGAAACGCCTCATCGTACGGCACGCGAGGACTTAAGGGTGGTCATCGCCATCGGGTGGCGGTGTCCCACTGATTTTTGGCACACACTCATGGCGAAACCACTTCAGCGTCACCGGCTGCCGGCGGAACAGACGCGTACCCAGCGGAATCAACTGCTCGCCCACCAGCATGCCAAACAGCCCCACTAAAGCAATAACCGGCGGTGCCGGAGAGTTCACGTTGATCAGGGCATAGATTACCCCGGCAAGCAGCCCCACCGTGAGAGAAATAATGTAGGATTTCAACATGTTCAGCTTACCCGCGAAACAGGTGTAACAAACGGCGCATCGGATCGCTGCAGGGTGGTCGCATGCTCTGCGGGCAAGACTGCATGAACCAGCGCCCCACCCAGCAACATCCCCAGCAGCCCCACCAGCGCAATCGCGGGCGGAGCCGGTGAACGCACCTTTAGCAGGCCGTAAAGCAGGCCAATCAATACCCCTGCAGCCAGAGAAAGCAGTAAAGGATTCATAACCGGACTCCTGTTATGCCTGCTGACCGGCAGACGTAAGCCGATCAGCAGGACGCCCCTTAGCGGACCGGTGCGTGAACCGGTGCCAGGGTACGGTGTTCACTTTTCTGACGTGACGGCGCTTTGTGTACCATGGTGTAGGCATAATCCACACCAATGCCATAGGCACCTGAATGCTCTTTGGCGATGTTCATCACTGCATCGTAAGTGTCACGGTTGGCCCAGTCACGCTGCCACTCCAGCATCACCTGCTGCCAGGTCACCGGCACCACACCCGCCTGAATCATGCGCTGCATCGCGTAGTCGTGCGCTTCTTTGGTGGTGCCGCCTGACGCATCCGCCACCATATAGATCTCGTAATCCCCTTCCAGCATTGCGCACAGTGCAAAGCTGTTGTTACACACTTCCGTCCAGAGACCGGACACCACCACTTTTTTCTTGCCGTTCGCGGCCAGCGCATCACGCACTTTCTGGTCATCCCAGGAGTTCATTGAGCTGCGCTCCAGAATGTCCTGACCCGGAAACACATCCAGCAGTTCAGGATAGGTGTGGCCAGAGAAGCTTTCGGTTTCGACGGTGGTAATGATGGCGGGGATATTGAAGACTTTCGCCGCCTTCGCCAGCGCAACGGTGTTGTTTTTCAGCACCTGGCGGTCAATCGACTGCACGCCAAAGGCCATCTGCGGCTGCTGGTCGATGAAAATAATCTGGCTGTTATGTGGCGTGAGGACTTCAAGCTTAGCGTTGGACATGCGTTCACCCATAGAGGTTATGTAACGGAATTTTCGCCAATTGGCGCGGAGCAAAAGGACGGTCAGTGCAGGTTTAACGTCCTGCTGCTGGCTGTCTGGTCGCAGTGTAGGGCGACGGGCGAAGGCAAACTATTATCTCTGCGTATAACTATACGAAGGTATAGGTATCCCTCTGTATAACTAGACGACGCATTAACCCGCTCACCATAATCCGGCTTATTCGTGCCCTGTTATCTGCGGCACTTCCTGTCCCGCACTACGTCGGACAACCCCGTTGAGGAGGATCTATGGTTACGCTGGGTAAAGCAGAACTGATACTGACCCATGGCAAATTTCATACTGTTGACCGCAGCAATCCGGTGGCAGAAGCGGTTGCGATTCGTGATGGCAAATTCGTTGCGGTAGGCACACTGGCAGAGGCGATGGAGTATCACTGCGACGGCACCAAAGTGATCGATCTTAAAGGTCACACCGCCGTGCCGGGCCTGAACGATTCCCACCTGCACCTGATACGTGGTGGTCTGAACTACAACCTTGAGCTGCGCTGGGAAGGGGTTCCGTCGGTTGCCGATGCGCTGCGGATGCTGAAAGAGCAGGCGCTGCGCACGCCGTCACCGCAGTGGGTGCGTGTGGTAGGCGGCTGGACCGAGTTCCAGTTTGCCGAGCGCCGGATGCCGACGCTGGATGAGATCAACGAGGCGGCCCCCGACACGCCGGTCTTCGTGCTGCATCTTTATGACCGCGCCCTGCTCAACCGCGCAGCGCTGAAAGTCGTCGGCTACACCAAAGAGACACCGAACCCGCCGGGTGGCGAAATCCAGCGCGACAGCAACGGCAATCCCACCGGTCTGCTGATCGCCCGTCCCAATGCGATGATCCTCTACGCCACCCTGGCCAAAGGACCGAAACTGCCGCTGGAACAGCAGATCAACTCGACCCGTCAGTTTATGCGCGAGCTGAATCGACTGGGTCTGACCAGCGCCATTGATGCGGGCGGCGGCTTCCAGAACTATCCCGAAGATTACGAAGTGATCGCTGAACTGCATCAGAAAAAGCAGATGACGCTGCGTATCGCCTACAACCTCTTCACTCAGCGTCCGGGTCATGAACTGGAAGATTTTGAGAAGTGGACGGACATGCTGACGCCAGGCCAGGGCAGCGACTATTTCCGTCACAACGGCGCAGGCGAAATGCTGGTGTTCTCTGCCGCCGACTTCGAAGATTTCCTGGAGCCACGTCCGGACTTAGCGCCTGGCATGGAGGATGAGCTGGAGCGCGTGGTGCGTCATCTGGTGGAACATCGCTGGCCTTTCCGTCTGCATGCAACCTATGACGAGTCGATCAGCCGGATGCTGGATGTCTTTGAAAAGGTCAACCGCGATATTCCGTTTAATGGTCTGCACTGGTTCTTTGACCACGCGGAAACCGTTACTCAGCGCAATATCGATCGTATCAAAGAACTGGGCGGTGGCATTGCGGTGCAGCATCGCATGGCATTCCAGGGCGAATACTTTGCTGAACGCTACGGCATTGAAGCCACCCGCCATACCCCACCAGTTCAGAAAATGCTGGAAACCGGCGTTCCGGTCGGACTCGGCACCGATGCAACCCGCGTCGCCAGTTATAACCCCTGGACCGCGCTCTACTGGCTGGTTTCCGGTCGCACCGTGGGCGGCATGCAGATGTATGACGTCAATGCCCGCCTTGACCGCGAAACGGCGCTGATGCTCTGGACTCAGGGCAGCGCCTGGTTCTCCAGCGAACAAAATAAAAAAGGTCGGATTCAGGTAGGTCTTCTGGCGGATCTGGCCGTGCTGAGCAAAGATTTCTTCAGCGTGCCGGAAGAGGAAATTAAAGGCATTGAGTCAGTGCTGACGGTGGTGGATGGCAATATTGTCTATGCCGCCGGATCGTTCAGCGCGGATGCGCCGCCCGCTATTCCGGTTCTGCCTGAGTGGTCGCCGGTGGTGAATGTGCCAGGTCACTATCGGAGCGCTCCGCCGGTTGCGCAGAGCCGTGCGGGTATGATGCCCGCCGTGCATCACTGCAGCGGCCCCTGCGGTGTTCATCGCCACTCGCATGAGATCGCCCGTGGTTCCAGCGTTCCGGTCGCCGAAGATAACGCCTTCTGGGGCGCGCTCGGCTGCAGCTGCTTCGCGTTTTAATCATGAATAACGCTATCACTCAATCGCCCCGCATCAACGCGGGGCTGTTCTTCCTGCGCCTGACCGGCAGTCTTCTGCTGTTACAGGTGCATGGACTGCCGAAAATTCTGCATTTCAGCGAAGAACTGACGCGTATAGAAGACCCGTTTGGTCTGGGACCGATGATGAGCCTGCTGCCAGCGATAGTGGCAGAAGTCATCTGCCCGATCTTTATTATTCTCGGCTGGGGTAGCCGGATTGCCTGCCTGCCGATCATCGCGGTGCTGCTGGTCGCGATGCTGGTGGTACACCCTGGCTGGTCACTGGCGGAAGGCCAGTTCGGCTGGCTGCTGCTGATTATCTTTACCACGCTGGCGCTGACCGGGCCTGGCGGCTGGCGAATCGGCGCGGTGAAACATCAGGGGGTTCGTCATGGCGCAGGTTAATGATATCCACCAGCTGGAGCAGGAGCAGCCTGAGGTCCAGGCCGCTGGCGAGATTTCGCCGTTACAGCCGCTACGCAGGCCGGTGTTCCGCATGCTGTGGATCGCCACCGTCGTCTCCAATATCGGTTCATGGATGAACGATGTGGGTGTGAACTGGAGCATGCTGACGCTGAGTGCCGATCCGCTGGCCGTGGCGCTGGTGCAGGCGGCCAGCAGCCTGCCGATGTTCCTGTTCGCGCTGCCATCAGGCGTGATGGCGGATATCGTTGACCGCCGCAAATATCTGCTGTTTTCCCAGCTATGGACCTTTATCGCCGCCTGTGGACTGACGGTGCTCGCCTGGACCGGCCATGTCACTCCCGAGGTGCTGCTGGTGGCAGCCTTCTTGCTGAGCGCCGGTGCCGCCATGAGTTCACCGCCATTTCAGGCGGTAGTGCCGGATCTGGTGTCGAAACCGGAGCTGGGCGCGGCCATTGCCCTTAACTCACTCGGTATTAATATCAGTCGTGCCATCGGCCCGGCGCTGGGTGGCCTGATCCTCTCGTTCACTGGTCCCTGGATGGTCTTCCTGCTGAATGCGCTCTCAGTGCTGGGCGTCGCCTGGGTGCTCTGGCGCTGGAAGGCGGAGCCGAGCGTGCAGCGCCTCCCGCCCGAACACTTCTTTCCGGCGGTTCGTGCCGGACTGCGCTACGTTCACGCGGCACCGGTGTTGCGTAATGTGCTGGTGCGAACCTTTGCCTTCTTCCTGTTTGGCAGTGCGGGCTGGGCATTGCTGCCGCTGGTGGCGCGTCGTGAACTCGGCCTGGGCCCTGGCGGCTACGGCATCATGCTGGCCTGTATCGGTGTTGGCGCGATTACCGGCGCGGTGCTGTTGCCACGCCTGCGTCGTCGCCTGAGCTCCGATCGCCTGATGGTACTCGCCAGTCTTGTTTTCGCCATGACCATGCTGGCGCTGGCTTTTGTACGCCACTTCTGGCTACTGAATGCGTTTGAATTTTTTACCGGATTTGCCTGGATTGCCGTGCTCTCGACGCTGAATCTCGGCGCACAGCGCAGCGCCGCGAAATGGGTAAAAGCCCGCGCGCTGGCGGTCTATCTGACGGTGTTCTTCGGCTCCATGACCGCTGGCAGCGCACTCTGGGGACAGCTCGCCTCGCACTTCAGCATTCCGCTGTCGCTCTGCATCGCCGCACTGGGCATGGTGCTGGCCAGCAGCACCGTCTGGCGCTGGCGGCTCGACCAGGATCCCGACCTCAATCTCGATATGATTGGTGATGGCGTTAACGCGCCCGCACTGGATATTCGTCACGAACGCGGCCCGGTGATGGTGAATTACGAATACCGGATTACTATTAATGATGCACATGCCTTTACCGTCTGCATGCAGGATATGCGGCGGGTCAGGCGTCGCGGTGGCGCCATCAACTGGTCACTGTATGAAGATATTCTGCAGCCCGGCATTTTCGTTGAGACCTTTGTCGTCGGCTCCTGGGTCGAGCATCTGCGTCAGAAAGAGCGCTACACCATCAACGACAAAAAGATAGAGCGACGGGTTTTCGCTTTTCATCAGGGTGAACATTCACCCGAGGTTCGCTATCTGGTGGCGCCAGCATGACTGGCACACCATCTTTTCATCCATCACGTCATACAGAGGGCAATACCATGAGCACCTTTAAAACGACCGACGGCACACAGATCTACTTTAAAGACTGGGGCACCGGTAAGCCGGTTCTGTTCAGCCACGGCTGGCCGCTGGATGCCGATATGTGGGACAGCCAGATGAACTTCCTGGCGGAGCACGGTTATCGGGTTATCGCCTTTGACCGTCGTGGATTTGGTCGTTCTGATCAGCCCTGGACCGGTAATAACTACGATACCTTTGCTTCTGACATCAACGATTTAATCACCCATCTCGACCTGCAGAATGTGACGCTGGTGGGTTTCTCAATGGGTGGCGGCGACGTCACACGCTATATCGGCAGCTATGGCAGCGATCGCGTCGCGGCACTGGTGCTTCTCGGTGCCGTCACGCCAATCTTTGGCAAAACGGCAGACTACCCGCAGGGTGTCGATATGTCGGTGTTTGAAGGGATTCGTGATGGCCTGCTTAAGGATCGCGCGCAGTTTATCAAAGAGTTCGCTACGCCGTTTTATGGTACCAATGCCGGACAGACCGTTTCTGATGGCGTCATGACGCAGACGCTGAACATCGCGCTGCTCGCTTCGCTGAAGAGCACTGTTGATTGCGTCACCGCTTTTGCTGAGACCGATTTCCGTGCTGACGTAGCGAAAGTGAATGTGCCGACGCTGGTGATTCATGGCAGCAACGACCAGATCGTTCCGTTTGAATCCACCGGCAAAGTGGCGGCGGAGATGATAGAAGGTGCTGAACTCAAGGTTTATGACAATGCGCCGCACGGTTTTGCGGTGACACATCAGGATCAACTGAATCAGGATCTGCTGGCGTTTCTTAACGCGCAGTGATGCAAAAAAACTGCGCGGTGACAGCCGCGCAGTTTTCATTTTAACGGGTTGGATGATTCACTTCGTTGGGACGCAGATCGAATAACAACACCTCCGCTCCTTCACCGTGACTGAACGACAGGGTTTTCTCATTGCGAACCCGCGCACCGTCTCCGGCATTAAATTGCAGGCCATTTACCCTGACACTGCCGCGCGCCACATGAATATACGCATAGCGGTCGTCCGGCAGAGTGATTGTCTGCTGCTCATCCCCCTGGAACAGTCCCGCATAGATGCGAATATCCTGGCGCACCCGCAATGCCCCGTTTTCACCTTCCGGCGAAATAATCAGTCGCAGATTACCGCGTTTATCCGCTTCGCTGACGGAGACCTGCTGGTAGCCTGGCGGACTATTTTTCTCTGCCGGCACCACCCAGATTTGCAGAAAGTGAACACCCTCGGTGCCCGAGTGGTTGAACTCACTGTGAGTTACACCGCTACCGGCACTCATCAGCTGCACATCCCCGGGAACAATCACAGAGCCGGTGCCCATGGAGTCTTTATGCTCCAGCGCGCCCTCCAGGACATAGGAGATAATCTCCATGTTGCTGTGAGGATGGGCGCCAAAACCGCGACCTTTGGCTACCCGATCATCATTGATCACCAGCAGATCTGAAAAGCCCGCCTGCTTTGGATCCCAGTAATTTGCAAAAGAGAAGGTGTGACGTGAATTCAGCCAGCCGTGATCGCCCACGCCGCGTTGCTCTGACAATCTTTGCTCAATCATATTCTGCCCCTTCGTTGATTCGGGAAGTGCGAATGCCCTTCGATGGAAACAGCATATAAGTAAACCAGGTAGTCACACAATGGCGTGAACTGGCAATGACTGTCGCGTTTTAGTAGACAATAAAGACGAGGTTATGGCGGGGCCAGGTTTTGCGGATTAATCCTTCAGCTACTGGCTCGTACCACCAGCTCACCCTGCATGATCACACATTGTGGCGGAGAGTCGGGCCGGATGATTTTTTGCAGCACCAGCTCACAGGCACGACGGCCAATCTCCCTGGAGGGCTGAGCCAGAGTCGTCAGCGGCGGCGATACCATGTCGGCCAGTTCACTGCCGTCAAAACCCACCACGGCAATGTCCTGAGGTATCCGCAGACCCGCCTGCTGTATCGCCGCCATGGCACCCGCTGCCAGCGTATCTGAAACCGCAAACACGGCGTCAGGTCGTGTCTCGCCCGCCAGCAGCTGATTCATCGCGGCTTTTCCGGCGCTGAAGCTTAACTCACTGGCGTAAGCGATGGCCTGCCATGCCAGTTGTTGCTCTTTGAGTTGATGTGCGTAGCCCTGCTGACGCAGGCGGGCATATCGGTAGCGGAGGTCGTGATTGATCAGCGCAATGCGCTGACGTCCCTGTCCGGCCAGATAGTGCACCACTGACTGCGCAGCGACGTCATCATCAATCCCGACGCAGGAGATCTGGCCATTATCATCATGTTCGGCGCACTGAACCCAGGGTGCCTTGCCTATCAGCTGGCTCAGCTCCGGCAGCTTGCTGAAAGCATCCATGGTGATAATGCCATCCACCATCTTGCCGGAGAGCAGTTGCAGGCTGGATCGCGAACGGGCAATATCCGCGCCCGAGTTACACAACAGGATGCGATAGCCATTTTTCTCCGCCTGCTCCTCAATGCCTTTGACCACCTCTGCGCAAAACGGGTTAGAGATATCGGAAACCAGTACCAGAATCATCGAGCTGCGCGCCGTACGCAGCTGGCGCGCCAGCAGGTTAGGCTGATAGTTGCTCTCTTCGATTGCCTCAAGGACTTTCTGCCGGTTAGCCGGTTTTACGCTGTCGCTGTTATTCAACACCCGGGAAACGGTGGCAACCGAAACACCCGCCATCCGGGCGATTTTCTGAATAGACATAGCGATCCCTCTGTTTTTAACTTACCCGAAGAAAACTTTTGAATCCATGCCGCCTCAGACGTCGCGATCCAGACCCAGTTGATGGCGCACCGAAGGGGCGTTCTCTGATAAAGCAAAATCATCAAAAGCGCGGTCAGCCACCGGGATGATATGCCGGCGGATGAATTCTGCCCCTTCACGCGCCCCGGTCTCGCCATCCTTCAGACAGCACTCCCACTCCAGCACCGCCCAGCCGTCATAGTCGTACTGGGCAAGTTTGCTGAAAATGCGGCTGAAGTCGATCTGGCCATCGCCCGGCGAGCGGAAGCGTCCGGCGCGCGCCAGCCACGGCTGATAACCGCCATATACTCCGCTGCGTCCATTTAACTGGTACTCCGCATCCTTAACGTGAAAGGCTTTGATACGCGGATGATAGAGGTCGATGAACTGCAGATAGTCGATGTGTTGCAGAAGAAGATGGCTGGGATCGAACAGGATATTGCAGCGCGGGTGGTGATTCACCTCTGACAAAAAGCGCTCAAACGTGACACCGTCATGCAGGTCTTCGCCGGGATGTATCTCATAGCAGAGGTCCACACCGTGATGGTCAAAACTATCCAGCACCGGCAGCCAGCGGCGCGCCAGCTCAGCAAACGCCTCATCAAACAGGGCTTCGTGGTGTGGCGGCCAGGGATAGAACCAGGGCCAGGCGAGCGAGCCGGAAAAGGTGGCATGTGCGCGCAGGCCGAGTTTTTCAGAAGCAGCAGCCGCACGCTTTAGCGTAGCGATGGCCCAGTCG
This sequence comes from Pantoea sp. EKM20T, assembly GCF_011800485.1. Lineage (NCBI taxonomy): Bacteria > Pseudomonadati > Pseudomonadota > Gammaproteobacteria > Enterobacterales > Erwiniaceae > Pantoea > Pantoea sp. EKM20T. Next base: position 293,332 of record NZ_JAALFW010000004.1, read on the forward strand.
GTACGCCGGGCGGGATCGCCTCGCAGCGCGGCAGGCGCAAAATTATCAAAAGCGAGATCATAGGCGGGGTTCACGGCAACCAGTTGCCCTTCCAGATGCGTTGAAAGCTCACTGATCTCCAGTCCGAAACCGGCCAGTGTTCCCCGCACCTCGTCGCAGTAAGTCTGGCTGACCGCTGCCTGCTTAAGGTCGAAAATAGCGGGCTGGTGGCAGGGGATCTGCAGTGCCCGGTATCCCAGTCCGGCGGCCCACTCCGCCAGCCCCGCCAGTGAGCTAAAAGGCGGCTGGGTGGTAATGAATTGAGACAGGAAGATGCCGGGTCCCTTAACTGTTTTCATCTGTGACTCCTGATTTCAGTTACCGCTTAATCACGGTATTTGAATGAGAAGAAGAAAATAATCGCAATCACCGCAGCCGCCACGGCAGGGATCCACCAGAATATCGCCCAGCTCTCTGCGCTGGCGTTACCCGCCACCAGCTGATTGTAGAGCGCACCGGAGATTTGCGATCCCAGCAGCATGCCGATGCCGTAGGTGAACATCACCACCATGCTCTGCGCCTGCCCCTTGACCTTTTCACCGGCGATCCGATCGGTGTAGATGAATCCCACCACAAAGAAGAAGTCATAGCAGACGCCATGCAGCAGAATGCCAATGTAAATCAGCGTGCGCGTCTCATCACTCATGCCCAGCGCAAACAGTGCATAGCGGACAAACCACGCTGTCATCCCAATCAGCAGCATGACTTTCACGCCAAGACGGCGGAACAGCAGTGGAATGATCAGCATGAAAACAATTTCAGACATCTGACCCAGTGACATCAGGGTGCTGACTTCCCGAATGCCGGCATCCGCCAGCCAGGAGGCGGTAAAGGCGTAGTAGGTGCCGAGCGGAATAGAGATCAGGGTGGCACATACAGCAAAGACCAGGAAATGACGCAATCGCAGCAGTGCGAAGGCATCGGCGCAGAAGAGATCGCGGACTTTTAACGGCAATCCTTTGGCTGGTGCCGGCGTATGTGGCAGCGTCAGGCTGTAGATCGCCAGCAGTACCGAACAGAGCGCCGCCAGCTGGAACACTGCCACGCTGTCAGCAATGCCGGTTACGCCGATAAAGATCCCCGCCACGATCCAGCCGATGGTGCCGAAGACTCTGACGATGGGAAAGCTTTTCTCGCTGCTGGCGAGGCTGTGAAAGGCGATGTTATTTGAAAGCGCCAGCGTCGGCATAAAGCAGAGCGTATAGCCAAACAACAGTGCGATCAGCTGCGCCCCATTCTCCGCGATTAGCGCCTGGGGCACGAACCAGAGAATCGCTGCGCCCGCCAGGTTCATCACCGCCATTACTTTCTGTGAGGGAAAAAAGCGATCCACCAGCATGCCGAGCACAAACGGCGAGAGAATCGAGGCGATGGGCCCGGCCGAAAACGCATCCCCAATCAGCAACGGCATGTTGTGACGAGTCATTACCAGCCCCAGCGTCACCGACCAGCTGCCCCAGATAAAGAACTGCATAAACATCATCAGAGAGAGGCGCGGCACCAGCAGCTTATGCTGCATCTGCTGGCCTGCTCTCTCCTGCACTGTTGCAATCATGGGAACCTCACGAATAAGTAATCGATTACATTCTGATTGCTCACAACGTAAACGAATGCAGCCGACTGTTCCTTCGCCGCGATCACAAATTATTAACTCTGCGTTATCACTCTGTAAATAACAAGGCGATGCCGGGCGGGCCGATCAGCGACTGGCATTAACTATCCGCGCTTTACGGAAGCGGTAACGCTCATACAGCACCGAGTAAAGGCCGCCTGCCACCACCAGAATCGCACCCATCACCGTGGTGGAGGTTGGCAGATTGCCGAGCAGCAGATAACCCACCGCCACTGACCAGATTAAGGTGGTGTAGTCGAACGGGGCCAGCAACGACGCTTCAGCATAGCGCAGGCTCAGAGTCATCAGAATCTGAGTAATACCGCCCAGCAGCCCACATCCCACCAGTAATGCCAGCTGATTGCCATGCGGCACTTTCCAGCCGCCTGGCAGCGTGACCAGCGATGTTAAGGCCGTGGTAATAGCGAACCAGAAAGCGATGGCGCCCGGCTTCTCTTTGCCGTTAAGAAAGCGGATCTGCACCAGCGCACAGGCGGTACAGAAGGCCGCCATCAACGCCAGCAGAATACCCGCCGATGCAGAAAGGGAAAATGTTGCCTGACGTGTCAGTGTGAGATGCCCGGAGAACATCACCAGAATGCCACTGAAACCGGTAAAGACCGCGACCCAGCGATGGTGACGCACTTTTTCGCGCAGAAATAGCGCCGCCAGCAGCACGGTAAACAGCGGCGCGGCATAGTTGATAGCCGTGGCGTCGGTCAGAGAAATGTAGAGCAGCGACAGATAACTGAAATAGAGTCCACCGGTTCCGGCCAGCCCGCGCACAAAATGCCCCCGGATATTGCGGGTGCGAATGCCGTCCAGCACGCTGCCCTGCAAGCGCAGCCAGATTAACAGCGGCACCAGTGCCAGCAGCGAGCGAAAAAATATGACTTCGCCGACCGGTATCGCCCCATCGAGTTCTTTTACACAGGCCAGCATCAGCGTGCTACTTAATGCAGCGGTGATCTTCATCGCTATGCCAGCGGAAGCGTTCATACGATTTTTGTTCTCTCAAAAGGGAAAATAAGCAGGGGAATCAGCACACTCCTTATCCATATTGTCATAATGTTGTTCTCCAATCTGCCGCGATTACTCTGCAGACGGCATTTTATCTTTTTTTGCCGCAGCATCACGGCATGAAGAGGCATGTAGTCCCGTTTCCCGGCTGATACACTCTGCCTTCTGCCCTGCTTTATGGGCCTCTTCTCTTAAGGAACGGGAGTGACCGATGTCCACGCTGCGTTTACTGTTATCTGAATCCAACGATCCCTGGTTTAACCTGGCGGTAGAAGAGTGCATTTTCCGCCAGATGCCGGCCACCCAGCGGGTGCTGTTTTTGTGGCGTAATGCGGAAACGGTGGTGATCGGGCGGGCACAGAATCCGTGGAAAGAGTGCAATACCCGACGCATGGCGGAAGATGGCATCCGGCTGGCACGTCGCAGCAGCGGCGGTGGCGCGGTGTTTCACGATCTCGGCAATTGCTGTTTTACCTTTATGGCCGGCAAGCCGGAGTATGATAAAAGCGTCTCGACTGAGATCATCCTGCGCGCACTGACTTCGCTTGGCGTACCCGCGGAGGCTTCTGGCCGTAATGACTTAGTGGTGAACACCGCTGACGGGCTGCGCAAAATATCCGGTTCAGCCTACCGTGAAACGCCGGATCGCGGTTTCCATCACGGCACTATTCTGATGGATGCCGACCTCTCTCGCCTGGCGGATTACCTTAATCCGGATGTGAAGAAATTGCAGGCGAAGGGAATTACCTCAGTGCGCGCCAGAGTGACCAATCTGGCGGAGTTAACGCCGGGTATCAGCTATCAGGCGATCTGCTCCGCGGTGACGGACGCATTTTTCAACTATTACGGTGAGCGCTGTGAGCCAGAGAGGATCTCTCCCGACGCCCTGCCCGATCTGCCGGGTTTCAGAGAGCAGTTCGCAAAGCAGAGTAGCTGGGAGTGGAATTTCGGTCAGGCACCCGATTTCTCGCATCTGCTGGACCAGCGTTTTGTCTGGGGTGGTGTGGAGATTCATTTCGATGTAGAACGCGGCGTGATCAGCCGCTGTCAGATTTTCAGCGACAGCCTCAACCCTGCGCCGCTGGAAGCGCTGGCGCAGCGGTTGCAGGGTGTGACCTATCGGCCCGATGCCCTTGAACCGGTGCTGAATCAGCTTATTGCGGATTTTCCGGAGCAACGCGCGGAGCTGACAGAATTGCAGCAGTGGCTGGTCGCCAGCGTGCGCTGAACATTTTTTTACTGGCCCGCGCGGATATCTGGCGCGGGCAAAAAACATCGCGTAAGCATCTGGCAAACCATAAACGCAAAAAACCCGCACAAGGCGGGTTTTAATTAATTATCAATATCAGGCTTATCTGCTCAGGCTATTGCCATCACGCGTTGATAAGCACCATTGATAATTAAGGCTTACATAGGGACAACGTTTGCCGCTGAAGGACCTTTAGCGCCGTTTTCAATAGTGAATTCGACCTGCTGACCTTCGTCCAGAGTTTTATAATCGTTGCTCTGAATTGCAGAGAAATGTACGAATACATCTTTGCTGCCATCCTGAGGAGAGATAAAACCGAAACCTTTACCAGCGTCAAACCATTTTACTAAACCAGTCATTTTATTAGACATCGATAATTCCTTAATTTATGAGCCACAAAGTGGCGAAGATGGCCTGTCTTTCAGAAGGTAACTTACCAGGCTTTTAGGAGGAGACTCATGAATAAGGGTATCTTGTGATATCGCTTGCACTGAGGACTGCTTTACTAAAACTGCTTTGATAAGGTCTGTGTTCCAAACCGATGACGCTATTAAGCCACGCCTCACCGACATTAGCAAACATTATTTTAATTTACTTTTAACATCCAGACGTCCGGAGCGCCCTTGTTGATTTCCCGAGCATTTTGAAACTTCAGGGCTGGCAGAATGATAATTTTCACTGAACGGTCAGAGAGTCAATAATAGTGCGGTTAATCATTGCTGAAAAATTATACGGCGGCCATGTAGCGATAAAGCGCAGCGATAAACAGTATCGCTGCGCCCTGCTTTATAGAACTCAGGCCAGTTGAGTCTGCTGACGGGCAGCATGTCGCGCCGTGAGCACAAAGACCATCAGACCGGCCACGCCCAGCGCAACACCCACCCACGCTGTTGAGATCCAGCCATAGCCCAGCGACACCGTCAGGCCCCCAAGATACGCGCCCATCGCATTGGCAATGTTCAACGCCGAGTGATTCATCGCAGCCGCCAGGGTTTGCGACTCATTGGCGACATCCATCAGGCGAATCTGCAACGACGGCAGCAGCACTGAGCAGGTGCCGATCAGGAACGTGGCCAGCAGGCCGGTTGCCACATGCTGAACCAGCACCGGGAAGGCCAGCATCACCAGCACGTTCCATAACAGCGTCCAGCCAATAATATTCAGCACCGGGCCATCAGCCAGACGGCCACCCACCAGATTACCGATGATCATTCCCAGCCCAAACGCCACCATCGCCCAGGGGATCAGCGAGGGGGAGATGCCAGCAATGTTAATCAGCGTCGGCGCGATATAACTGAAGATAGCGAACATCCCGCCAAATCCTACCGCCCCCACCAGCAGGGTCAGCAGCACCTGCGCGTTTTTCAGCGCGCCCAGTTCCCGCAGCGGATGCGCATCCACATCGCCAGGCGTGTAAGGAACATAGCGGCCAATCAGCAGGCAGGTTAGCAGTCCTATTGCGCCCACAAAGGTGAACACCACGTGCCAGCTAAATAACTGCCCTATCCAGGAGCCCAGCGGCACACCAATCAGGGTCGCCACCGTCAGTCCCAGCATCAGTGACGCCAGCGCGCGGCCACGACGTTCAATCGGCACCAGCGAGGCGGCTACCAGCGATGCCACACCAAAGTAGGCGCCGTGAGGCAGCCCGGTCAGAAAACGCGCCACGAGCAGGCCGTGATAGCTTTCGGCCATCGCGCTGGCAACATTACCGATGCTGAACAGCGCCATCAGGATCAGCAGCAGCGATTTACGTGCCATTCGCGCCGCCAGCACCGCAATAAACGGCGCACCGACCACCACGCCCAGTGCGTAACTGGCGATGGCGTTGCCCGCCTGCGGCTCGGTAATCGCAAGGGAGCGTGAAACATCTGGCAGCAGGCCCATCATGATGAACTCACCGGTACCGATGCCAAAGCCGCCCAGCGCGAGGGCCAGTAATGCCCAGCGGACAAAACCGGCATCGTCGGTTTTATGATTTTTTCTTAACAAAATTGATTCCCAATGGCCAGAACTGAAAAAACTGAAGTGAGCCGGAGAGAGAAAGCAGAGCGTGTTCCCGTCCGGGTGAAGCGGGCAGACTATAAAAAGTCAGGCTGCGCTTAGCAACCCATTTATGTGATCTGGCGCACAGTGAAGGCTGCGGTAACGTAGGTCTTTATCCGTGCCACTCTGGCGCATAGCGACCTGTTTAAGATCACAATCCGGAAAGCTACGCAGGCCCGAGTCGGGAATCTCTGTTTAACTGACCTCTCAGCGCTTCTTTTGCATAACAGGAATGACCAGATGACGACCAGAGTTATCCTTCTTACCGGTGCCAGCGGGCGCATCGGGCGCACTTTCTTTGCGGCCAGCCAGAACAACTACCGTTTTATCCTGACCGATTTATGTGAGCCGGATTACACGATACTCGCACCCCATCGTTTTATTGTGGCGGATCTGTCACAACCTGGTGCGGCGGAGAAATTACTGGCTGAAGAGCCTGTCGATACCGTCATCCACCTCGCCGGTATCCCGGATGCGCAGGCCAGTTTCGACGAACTGCTGCCCGCCAATATTCTCTCTACGACCTGGATACTCAAGGCAGCAGCTGAGCACCGCTGTCGTCGTCTGGTCTTTGCCAGCAGTGCGCAGACCATTGAGGGCTACCCGGCGGATGTCCAGATACATCCCGGCATGGCCGTCTCTCCCGCGAATCTGTATGGCGTCACCAAATGTTATGGTGAAGCACTTTGCGCCTTCTATGCCAGCCAGCACGGGTTGAGCTGTGTGGCGCTGAGAATCGGGGCGTTTGAACCTGCACTGGATAACAGCCTGCATAATGCGAGGGATTACAGCGCATGGCTGAGTCCGGAAGATGCCGTCAGATTGCTGACTGGCGCCGTCGAGGCAGAGAAGATCACCTTCTTTATTGGCTACGGCATTTCCGATAACCGCTTTAAGCGCTTTGATCTGACACAGACGCGAGAAGTGCTGGGCTATACGCCGTCTGATAACGCATTCAGGGCATTTGCGCCAGGTGAACTGGATTATTAGCCCCTCCCTGAGCCGTAACCGCTTCCAGTCCCGAGTCGGCTCGTTATTCTTCATCTCCGTGCCGCCGGCTGGTCCGGCGGCTGCTTCAGCCCTCAACTGAGACAACGCCGAAAAGAAGGCAGCGGCTGAATCGGCCAAATCAGTGCGTGCCGGTATTTACCCGGCGACCTATGTCTTTCAGCTGGGAATATTTTTCCAGCAGCTGTGGGCCATCATCCAGGCTCATGGCAAACATCCACATATAGGTCATCACCGAATAGATGTGACCCGCATTGGTCCCGCCACGGTTCGACATTACCGCAATGGTGACAGCAAATAGCAGCGCTGCCACGCTACCGATGGCCAGATAACCCCAGGCTTCCCGATCGGAGAGACGGATCCGCAGGCTGGCCAGCACGCCATAATGACGGTCCAGTGACGCAGCGTTAGCGTTGCTGACAAAGCTCACCTCTTTCTCCAGCCGGTTATTCAGACGACCAAACAGCACATCGTTTTTGCGGGTAAATCCCGGCAGGAAACAGGCGAAGAACAGCAGGATCGCCAGACAGCCCGCGCCGGTCCAGAACTCGATAGCCAGCAGCATCACCGCGGCGCCGGTCATAGAGGCCAGCGAGGTAATCAGCACCGGCAGATGTTTCTCAAAAAAGTCGACAAACTCGCGTGACAAGGCCACCCGCGCGGCAATGGTGGAAGCGCTCTGGTTTTCGTTACGCTGTGCCACAATCACCGGCACGGCCAGCCCGGCGTAAATACGGGCAAAGGTGCGGGTATCGACGCTGCGTCGTGCCGCTCCGATGGCCCACATGGTAAACACCATCACCGCATAGAGCACCGCATGCCAGGTCCTGCCGGAGAGAATCGCATTAATAGCGAAGCCCGCCAGCAGCGGATAGAGGAGATACATGACATTTTCAGCCACCACCAGCAGCAGCGTGAGGAACAGCTTGCGGCTATGGCGACGGCCGAGCATTTTTAATGTCAGAATAGCGCTGCGGGGTTTTGCTACCGGCAGGATCGTTTTTGAGGAATGCATAGTTTCTGTTTCTGATATCATGAGTCTTGAGCGGTTGCTCAAGAACGAAAAGCAGTCTATTTGAGCAGTTGCTCAAAGTCAACGTGACACTCATTGAGAGAGAGATGAAAGAGTCAGCTGAAGCACTGAGAACCAAAATCCTGGATGCCGCGATAGTGTTATTTATCGAGAAAGGGATCGAAAAAGTGACCACTCGGGAACTCACTGAGTCGGTGGGCATTTCACGCAGTCATATTTATCACTATTTCAGCAACTGGCAGACGCTCTGCCTGGCAGCGCTTGAACGCTTTATGCACGTGGATTTAGAAAATTTTGCTGACTCCCTGACTCTACTCACACCCCGCCAGAGGTTGCTGACGCTGTTCGAAAGTCATCTGCCGAGCGCACCGGATGCAACCTGGCAACTTTATGCTTCATTCTGGCAGATGGCTGCGCATCACGAAGCCTATGCCGCGCTGGCAGAACAAATGACGGCAGCGTGGCAGGCGCTGGTGGAGGAGATAATTCGTGACGGCGTCACAGATGGAACGCTGCGTTGTGCCGATATACCGCGCACCGCCCGGCAAATCAGTGCGATGCTTAACGGCTATGCCGATTTGCTGACCATCAATCCGTCGGAGAAAAAGGCAAGCGAAGGGATGGCTGACTTAACGCAGTTTATTGATCATCTCCTGTCGTAACGTGGATCTGACGCGTTATAAAGGCTTTAACAACGCCAGATTTTAATTAAATGTTAATAAAAGGTTTATTATTTTAATTGGTCTGCGCTTTTAACCCGCTATAAATGCAGCTTCTTCAGTCAAACTGACTTATGCTTTTTCCATCTGAAAAGGCCCCTTTTTGATAGCGTTTTGCCCCGGAAACAGCTATTTACACAGATTATTATCATTGACTTAGCACGCCCCGCGCAGGGTAAGCTGGTGTTTTTACGCCACTTATTAACAACGGACTAGCGAAGCGGCAATAATGTATACGTTCACAAACTCACCAAATGATTGATTCCTATAGCAAAGAATCTGTTATCTGCCGATAAAATTAAACATTGAGTCGGACCTTAAAAACACCTATATTGGCCGCGCTTAAAACACATACCCCAATTTAAATACATTTATTCAACTGCGACGCTACGCCCGTCCCGGTTGTAGGAGAGATATGATGACGGATAAAGTCCGTATTGATAGTTTGAATGCACAGAACTTAAACGCAACCAATGAAACCTATTTAGCCCGTCAGGCTGAATTTGAATCAAACGTTCGAAGTTATCCTCGCAAATTGCCGTTCGCGATTGCGAAAGCACAGGGTGTCTGGATCACAGACGTCGAGAATAATCAGTATCTCGACTGTCTTGCAGGTGCCGGAACGCTGGCATTGGGTCATAACCATCCAGACGTTCTGCAGAGCATTCAAAATGTCATTACCAGCGGCTTGCCGTTACATACTCTTGATTTAACCACGCCGTTAAAAGATGCGTTTTCTGAGTACCTGCTCTCGTTATTACCGGGTCAGGGCAAAGAGTACTGCCTGCAGTTTACCGGCCCGTCGGGCGCGGATGCCGTTGAAGCGGCGCTGAAACTGGCGAAAAAACACACCGGTCGTTCCGGCATCATCAGCTTCTCTGGTGCGTATCACGGCATGACCCACGGCGCGCTTTCGGTTACCGGCAACCTGTCACCGAAAGAAGCCGTCGACGGCTTGATGCCGGAAGTGCAGTTCATGCCTTATCCGCACCTCTACCGCTGCCCGCTGGGCATTGGCGGTGAAGCGGGCGTGAAAGCGCTGACCTACTACTTCGAAAACCTGATCAACGACGTTGAGAGCGGCGTTCGCAAACCGGCAGCCGTCATTCTGGAAGCGGTTCAGGGCGAAGGCGGTGTTAACCCGGCTCCGGCTGAGTGGCTGCAGCGCATCCGTAAAGTGACCAAAGAGCATGGCATTCTGCTGATCATCGACGAAGTGCAGGCGGGCATAGCCCGTACCGGTAAATTCTTCGCCTTTGAGCACGCCGGTATTGAGCCAGACATCATCGTGATGTCAAAAGCGGTCGGCGGCGGTCTGCCACTGGCGGTACTGGGCATTAAGAAAGAGTTCGACGCCTGGTCTCCTGGCCACCACACCGGCACCTTCCGTGGCAACCAGCTCGCAATGGCGACCGGCCTGACTACGCTGAAACTGCTGAAAGATAACAACATCGCTGACAAAGTTGCTGCACAGGGCGAATGGCTGAAAGGCAAACTGGGCGAGCTGCAGCAGCGCTACCCGGTAATCGGCAACGTGCGTGGTCTGGGTCTGATGATCGGCATTGAGCTGGTGAAACCTGACGAAGCCGCTGATCACATGGGCAGCTTCCCGGCAGACGGCGAGCTCTCCGCGCTGGTACAGAAAAAATGTTTTGAGAACGGCCTGATTCTGGAGCGTGGCGGACGTCACGGCAGCGTATTACGTCTGCTGCCTTCCCTGCTGATCACAGATGCAGAACTGGACGTGTTTATGGATAAATTTGAAAACGCCCTGCTGTCAGCTGGCGTGAAACCAGTTTGAGTGGAGTGAATGCAATGTCCCGGTTAAACCCGATTCTGGCGGCCTCAGCACAGAGTACCGAGGCCTACCAGCAGGCGATTGCCCAGAGTAGCGCGGCCGTCGTGAAGTGGCTGGAACAACCTGAGATGTATCAGGGAAAAACCGTCGCAGAGCTGCGCGAGCGCATTAAGCTGGACTTCAATCCTCAGGGCCTGGGCAACCAGGCCGCGATTGAACGCGCCATTGAGTACTTCCTCAAAGACAGCCTGTCGGTTCATCACCCGCAGTGTGTGGCGCATCTGCACTGCCCGAGCCTGGTTATCAGCCAGGCGGCGGAAGTCCTGATTAATGCCACCAACCAGAGTATGGATTCGTGGGACCAGGCACCTTCAGCCACCCTGATTGAGATGAAGCTGATCGAGTGGCTGCGCATCCAGGTCGGTTATCAGTCCGGCGACGCGGGTGTCTTTACCAGCGGCGGCACCCAGAGCAACCTGATGGGTCTGATGCTGGCGCGTGACGCCTGGTTTGCCCGTCAGGGTCATTCTGTTCAGCAGGATGGTTTAACCGGCGATCTGAAGAAGATTAAAGTCTTCTGTTCAGAGAATGCGCACTTCTCGGTTCAGAAGAATATGGCGCTGCTGGGTCTGGGCTATCAATCCGTGACGCAGGTGAAATGCGATCGCTTTGCCCGCATGGATATGGATGACCTGCGCCACAAACTGGCAGCCTCCAAAGCCAACGGTGAAAACATTCTGGCGATTGTTGCCACGGCGGGTACTACCGATGCTGGTGCGATCGATCCCCTGCGCGAAATCGCGGCGCTGGCGGCCGAAGAGAACATCTGGGTGCACGTCGATGCGGCCTGGGGCGGCGCGCTGCTGCTCTCAGAAAAGTATCGTGACTATCTGGATGGCATTGAGCTGGTCGATTCCATTACCCTGGACTTCCATAAGCAGTTCTTCCAGACCATCAGCTGTGGTGCTTTCCTGCTGAAGGAAGCGCGCCACTATGAGCTGATGCGCTACCAGGCGGCCTATCTGAACTCTGAGTTTGATGAAGCGCAGGGTGTGCCGAATCTGGTATCCAAATCCCTTCAGACCACCCGCCGTTTCGATGCACTGAAACTGTGGATGGGCCTGGAAGCGCTGGGTCAGAAACAGTATGCCGAAATCATCGATCACGGTGTGACGCTGGCACAGCAGGTTGCACAGTACGTTGATGAGCAGCCTGCGCTGGAGCTGGTGATGAAACCGCAGCTGGCCAGCGTGCTGTTCCGCTATCGTCCGGCGCATCTGGCGCACTTCAGCAGTGCGGATATTGCGTTGCTGAATCAGCGTATCGGTGATGCCCTGCTGGAATCGGGCCGCGCCAACGTTGGTGTGACCGAGTTCGATGGCGTGACCTGCCTGAAGATGACCCTGCTGAATCCGACAGTGACGCTGGAAGATATCAAAGTGTTGCTGACATTGGTGGAAACCACGGCACAGCAGCTGGTGTAAATAGTGGCGTCAGGGTTACTATCAGAGGCGCCTCAGGGCGCCTTTTCTTTTTCTGTGTTTATCCCTTTCATTCATCGGTGAGGCCACAGCGCCTGTGCGCTGGTTTGCCGGACACCTCCGCCTCTGCCCCTTTTGTGTAGCCCCTAGCCGATCTTGTATTGACTTACCCATTCAGCACAAAAATCCAGATACGCGAGTGTGATGGCTGAAGGATGTTTGTGCCTGACATAGACCAGATGTAAAGGCATCGAGTGAGTCGGATAATCGGACAACAACCGCACCAGCTTCCCGCTCTCCACATCAGGTTTCACTAAAAAATCAAACAACAGCGATACTCCGGCACCGCTCAGTGCGTAATGGCGCAGGCCCTGCGTGTTGTTGGAGGAAAAAAACGGCTCAAACTTTACCTTCTCGTCTCCGGATACCCACTCAAAGGAACCACTGTTAAGCCCTTCCCAGCTGGCTATCGGACACGTCGCCAGCGCCGCCAGCGTCTGCGGATGTCCAAAGCGTTCAGCCAGTTCAGGCGTGGCAACAAACCATGCCTCGACATTCATAACCGGTTTCGCAATTACATCCTCGGTATGCAACTCGCCCAGCCTGAGTGCCACGTCAATGCCATCTTCAAACAGATCCACCACTCTTTCCCCTGAGTGGCAAAACACTTTGATATCAGGATAGCGTTGCTGAAACGCATGCAGTAACTCCCACCAGATAGTGAAGTCAGGCGGCACCGATATTCGCAGTTTGCCCGCCAGTTTGTGCGCAGACCTGACCGTTTTGGTGGCCTCTTCCAGCAATTCCAGGCCAGGTCGCGATTGCTCAAAGAACTGTTGTCCTTTGTAGGTCGGCCTGACCCCTTTCTTTGATCGCTCCAGTAACTGCACACCCAGTGCCCGCTCCAGCTCGTTCACTTTCCGCACCAGCGTAGAGATGGGGATAGCCGTTCTCTCACTTGCCGCTGAAAAGCTGCCTGCCTGAACGACTGCAATAAAGAGTTTTGTCGCGTTGAGATCCATTATCTTTCCATATCTGGCAAACACGTACCCAATTCTGACCGTTTACTTCTTATTTTCAACTATTAAACTCCCTGTTTTGGCTAAGAGAATAAAAATAAAACGGCCCGTAAAAAATTCTTATTTCTAACGAATAAGTCTGGCTACACAGTATCCGGATAAGGAAAAAGCGATGAAAAACCGTGTGACAGAAATTCTGAATATTCGCTATCCCATTATTCAGGCACCCATGTATTTTCTGACCAATGCAACGTTTGTTGCTGCGGTATCCAACGCAGGCGGATTAGGCGTAATTGGCCCCAACGCCGGGCAGGATACATTGCCGGACTCTCGTTTCATGGCGCTGGAGCGCATGCGTGAGCAAATCAGAAAAACCAAACAGCTGACGGATAAACCTTTTGGGGCAACCCTGATCAATGGGCCGGATATGAGTTTCTGGCGGCCAACAGCTGAAATGTTTGTTGAAGAGAAGGTAGAGGTCGTTTTAGTTAATGAAGTGCTTGATGCCGAAATATTCGATTTTCTGAAACAACATCGCATCAAAATCCTTTATCGTGCGCTGACGCCTGACGTAGCGAATTCTCAGCAGGCTGAAAAGCTTGGCGCCGATATCATTGTCGCCACCGGATTTGATGAAGGCGGCACCGTGCCATCACGCATTATCGGAACGTTCAGCATCGTGCCTATGATCGCTGACAGTGTGAAAATTCCGGTGCTGGCGGCAGGCGGGATTGGGGATGTGCGTGGCGTGCGTGCAGCCATGGCGTTAGGTGCAGAAGGCGTCTGGATAGGCAGCCTGTTTTTAACCGCGCAGGAGAACCCGGCGGATGAGAAGGTCAAGCAGCTGATTGTTTCATCGAGCGCAGAAGATCTGCTACTTTTTCGCACCCTGCCCGCTTATTACCGTACATTGCCCACGCCGCTCAGCCCCAGGCTGGCAGAACTTGATGCGCACGGCGCTGACCGTGAAACCCTGTTCACTGCAATGAATGGCTACCACTCTTTATGGCAGGCGATGCGACTGGGCAATTTTGACAAAGGCGTCGTTTCGACAGGCACCGGCATCTCGATGATCAAATCGGTGCGAACCGTTGCAGCCATCGTCGCCGATCTGGCACAGGATTTCATCACTCAGCCGGAGAAACAGAAATCTGACGACACCGTTCTCAGTCTGTAATCTGTTTAAAGTTAGTGATGACTGCCGCCACCCTCGGGATCCGGTTGTCGGATGAGTCCGGACCGGGTCCAGCGTGCTGCCCGCAGTGTTCAATTGTGGGCCGTTATTCAGCTTTTTATCTTCGCAGCCTGCTGCCATACAGATTCAACCCTTTTCAGTCAAACAGACACAAGATAAAATAACAGCTTTTATTCCCTCATTTAGATTTCGTTTATTTAAGAATTTGCATGACGGCTTTATTTCAGCAGAGTCTGGAAAACCGCATCGCGATCAATGAATAAAGATTTTACTTCAGCCATAATTAATCAACACTCACGTTAAGTCACTGATAAAAATGAATAACATATTACAGATAAGAATAGTTTAATTTCACAGGAATTAACGCTTATGCTCCTGCGTAAAATAGTTATCATTCTTCTCGGTATGATTATGGCTGCTGTCATCATTATTGCCGACAACCATGCTCATAAAGTTAATTGCCGTGATCAGGTTTTCAGTTTGCCATCATCGCAAAGTGAATGACCTTGTCTGAATCCTTCTCTCCAGCATCCTCTTTGGCTTCAGATCTGTTGGCGGTGTTGATGACGCGAGAAGGTCAGTGACGTTGATCCGGCTGAATCGCTTACGGAATAAAACCCTGTTACATCGGCCTGAACAGAGCGACACGTTACGCCAGTGATATTACAGCTGCATTTCTGATAAGCAGGCTTGTTTGTTGCCCTTCCCGGCAGACCTGTCAGTAAAAAAGGCTGCATAACACTTATGCAGCCTGAATTTCCCGCTCAGCTTGCTTGCCGACACTTAGCGCGACGGTGGCTCATCCAGTAGCCGCAGATGATCATCTTTGTTCAGGGTCATCAACGCAACAATACTGACCAGCGCAGTCGCCATCACATACCAGGCGGGGATATCGGGATTACCGGTCTGTTTAATCAACCCGGTGATGATCAATCCGGCACAGCCAGAAAACACCGCGTTAGAAAGCGAATAGGCCAGACCCAGTCCGGTATAACGCACCCGCGTCGGGAACATCTCTGCCAGCATTGCAGGCCCCGGTCCGGCCAGCAACCCGACTACTCCGCCCGCGATAAACACCACCAGCGCTTTCAGCAGCAGCCCGGTGCTCTCTGCCTGAAGTATGTTAAGCAGCGGCAGAGAGAGCACCAGCAGCAATACCGCCGCTGTCACCATCACCGCACGGCGGCCAATCCTGTCACTCAGCATGCCGGCCGGGATGATGGTGGCAGCAAAGCCCAGGTTCGATATCACCGCAATCAGCAACGCCTGGTTAAAGCCGGTGTGCAGCGATGCCTGCAGGTACGTCGGCATAATCACCAGCCAGGTGTAACCGGCCGCCGACCAGACCATCAGCCGACAGATACCGAGCAGGATCGTTTTCAGCGTATCGCCAAGGCTGGCGTCAACTTTTACAACGGGTTTTGCCTGCTGCTGAATAAACGCCGGGGTCTCCTCCATCTGAACCCGCAGCCAGAGCGCGATGACACCCAGCGGCAGGGCAATGAAGAACGGGATGCGCCAGCCCCAGCTCAGCATCTGCTCCGGCGACAGCAGCAGTGAGAGCAGCGCTACGATGCCCGCGCCAGCCAGTAATCCCAGCGCCACAGTAAAAGATTGCCACGCCCCATAAAGGCCCCGCTTACCGCGCGGTGCAAACTCGGTCATCAGCGATACCGCCCCGCCATACTCACCCCCCGCGAACAGCCCCTGCAGAATACGCAGACCGGTCACGATCAGCGGCGCCAGGATGCCCAACTGGGCATAGGTGGGTACCAGGCCGATAGCCGCCGTCGCCAGCGTCATCATGATTAATACAAAAATCAGCGTGGGTTTGCGCCCGATGCGATCACCCATCCGGCCGAAAATGATTGCTCCGAGTGGACGGAAGAAAAAGGCGATGGCAAATGACGCATAGGTCAGCAGAAGCCCGGTCAGCGCTGACTCCCCTTCCAGCCGGAAAAAGTTCTGCGCTATCACGGTGGCAAGAAAGCCATAGACGGCAAACTCATACCATTCAATGAAATTACCTACCGAACCGGCTATCAGAGCACGTTTACGGCTGGCGGAGCTGAGCAGATTATCGACGGGCACAGACATGGCAGGGGATCCTTTTTGAGCATCATCAGTCGCTTATGATTAGCACAATCGCCGCACGCCTGCGCACTCTTCTGCCTGTCACGTTAACTCAGACACAGAAATCTGCGCTTAACGCGCCACGGCACGCCCTTTTTCACCTTCACGCCTTGCACAACGGCTTTACGATTGTCAGGATGTGCGGCATTGAATGAATCAGGCGGATAGATGATGAACGCACAAACCTCAAAAGATCCTCTGCATGGCGTAACGCTGGAGATGCAGATAAACAGTTTAGTCGCGCAGTATGGCTGGGCGGAGCTGGGAAAACGGATCAACATTAACTGCTTTAAAAGCGATCCGAGTGTTAAATCAAGCCTGAAGTTTTTGCGGCGCACGCCCTGGGCGCGGGCTGAAGTCGAAGCGCTTTATCTCGCCTCGTTAAAAGAGAAACCGGCCTCCCGCGAAGCACCGTCTGAAGAGGCGGATCAAGCACCCGCAGAAGATCCCTGGGGCAACTGGCGCGGTAACCAGCCGGAGTAACGGGCAGACAACGCGGCAATAAAAAAGCCCGCGCAGGATAACCTGTGCGGGCTTTTTTTACGTCAGGTCGCTGTTACAGCGCCATGTCGTGCTTCGCTGAAGGCGCTGCCTGCTCAGGCTGTGCTGCTGGCGCCTCGGCTGCTTTGCCATCCATGTTGATAACCGGCGGTGTGGTCAGCTGCAGAGTCGCAGCGGTGTCATTCCATACCTGCTGGAGCATCGGCACGTTGTCATTCAGTTTCTGACCGTAGCCTGGGATCATCTTGTGGATTTTTGCCTGCCATTCCGCTGACTTAAACTCTTCCGGGAACAGTTTCTGCATCACGCTTAACGCGATAGGCGCAGCGGTCGATGCACCAGGAGAAGCACCCAGCAGTGCCGCCACGGTTTTCTGCTGATCGGTCACAATTTCTGTACCCAGTTTCAGCACGCCACCTTTGTCAGCATCTTTCTTGATGATCTGTACGCGCTGACCGGCCTGAATCAGTTTCCAGTCCTCTTTCTTCGCGTCCGGGTAGTACTCTTTCAGCGCTTCGAAGCGATCTTCTTCTGTCAGCATCACCTGGCCAACCAGGTATTTCACCAGGTCGAAGTTATCCATACCCACGTCGGTCATTGGCACGATGTTATGGGTAGTGGTGGTGCTCAGCAGATCAAACAGTGAACCATTTTTCAGGAACTTGGTTGAGAAGGTCGCGAACGGTCCAAACAGCACGACGCGTTTGCCATCCAGATAACGAGTATCCAGATGCGGAACGGACATCGGTGGTGCACCGGTAGACGCCTGACCGTAGACTTTCGCCAGGTGACGATCGGCAATCGCCTTGTTTTCGGTTACCAGGAATGAACCACCCACCGGGAAGCCTGCATAGTTTTCCGCTTCCGGGATGCCGGTTTTCTGCAGTAATTTCAGCGCGCCGCCGCCAGCACCAATAAAGACATATTTCGCGTCAACCGCACGCTCGTTGCCGTTTTTGGCATCTTTAATGGTGACGTGCCATGAGTTATCACCGTTACGTTTGAAATCGGTGACTTCAGACGAGGTTTCCAGACGGAAGTTGTCATTCTTCTTCAGGCTGCCGATTAGCTGACGGGTAATTTCACCGTAGTTTACGTCGGTGCCAACCGGCGTCCAGGTTGCGGCCACTTTCTGCTGGGGATCACGACCTTCCATCACCAGCGGTGCCCACTGCTCGATCTGCTTGTGATCGGTAGAGAACTTCATGCCCTGGAACAGCGCGGTTTTCTGTAACGCCGCATAGCGTTTAGTCAGGAAGTCGACGTTGTCGCCCCAGACGAAGCTCATGTGTGGCGTTGAGTTGATGAAAGAGCGCGGATCGTGCATCACGCCCTCTTTGACCTGCGAACTCCAGAACTGGCGTGAAACCATGAAAGCTTCGTTGATTTCCAACGCTTTCGTCACGTCGATCGAGCCGTCTTTACGCTCAGGCGTATAGTTCAGCTCCATATTGGCAGAGTGACCGGTACCGGCGTTGTTCCAGCCGTTAGAGGATTCCAGTGCCACACCATCCAGCTTCTCAACCATGATCTGTTTCCAGCCAGGCTGCAGCTCTTCCAGCATGGTGCCCATTGAGGCGCTCATGATGCCGCCACCAATTAACAGGACGTCGGTTTTTTCTGGTGAAGTTTCAGCATGCAGTGCTGAAGAAACTAACAAGGCCGCGAGGGAAAGAGTGGGAATAACTTTCTTTGAATTCATCATTTTAATCTACAGCTCAGACGGTACTGGTTAAAAAAAGTCCTTAAAGTTTAAAATAATGTTATTTGTGAGTTAATGTGAAAATAGTTATAAAATTAAAAATAGCAATTTAGCCTTAATTTAATTACAAAAGGCTTACCGAATTGCTCACATATTTTAACCACACATTAAGGGTGTCCTTTGAATTATACAATCCCCTAACACAAATATTGTTCTCCGGCGATTGCCCGCGCGAAGACCGCTAAAACTGTACTGATGCGGTCAGTTAGCGTATGTTTCCGGGCGATCTCCCACCCGTGCTGAACGCCAATGACAAGCCAACCACAGAACCGACATGCCGTGACTAAACGACCCATGAAACTCAGTACCCTGACCACCCTGATGATGACCGCGGTTATCGTCACCGTGCTGCTCGCTGTCCATCTGCTCTATTTTGTGCAGATCGATAACTTTGCTCAGTCGCATCTTAAAGATAAGGCGATGGCAGTGGCACGCACTCTGGCAGACAGCCCTGAAGTGCAGCGTGGGTTACTGTTACCGGACGGCAGCAGCCAGATTCAGCCACTGGCTGAAGCCGCGCGCAAACGCAACGGCCTGCTGTTTGTGGTGGTGACGGATATGCGTGGCATTCGCTTTTCACACCCGAACGCGGCGGTGATTGGCAAACATTTTGTCGGCAACGATATCTATCCGGCCCTCAGCGGGCGGGAAAATGTGGCGGTAAATCACGGCGTGCTGGTAGAGGCACTGCGGGTATTTACCCCGGTTTATAACGCAGATCATCAGCAGATTGGTGTGGTGGCGATCGGCATTGCGCTGAATGATGTGGCGGCGCAGATTGCCAAAAGCCGCTGGAACATCGTCTGGACTGTCTTATTTGGCGGCCTGGTTGGCCTGCTGGGGATTCTTATTCTGGTCAGGCGCCTTAAGAGCATATTGCTCGGGCTGGAGCCGCACGAAATTTCCAGCCTGTTCGAGCAGCGTCAGGCGATCCTCAATTCTATTAAAGAGGGTGTGATTGCGGTAGATGATGAGTCACGCGTCAGCCTGATTAACCACGCGGCGCAGCAGCTGCTGCATGAGACTACCCGCAAGATGCCGTTAAGCGGCGATCTGATTGCTGAAGAGAGCGTAATGCACCGCCATCAGCAGGATGCGCTGCATGCGGGTAAAGCCTGGCACGATCAGGAGCTGACGCTGGGTAATCGCATCCTGATCAGCAATACCGTGCCGGTTCGCAGTCGTGACCGCATTATCGGCGCGGTGACCACCTTCAGGGACAAGACCGAGATCAGCCAGCTGATGCAGCGTCTGGACGGCATGGTAAACTATGTAGACGCGTTACGTGAACGTTCCCATGAGTTCATGAACAAGCTGCATGTCATTCTGGGCCTGCTGCATATGAAAAACTATGCGCAGATGGAAGAGTACATCCTGAAAACCGCCAACGCCTATCAGACGGAGATTGGTTCGCTGCTGCAAAAGATCAAATCGCCCATCATTGCGGGTTTCCTGCTCAGCAAAATCAACCGGGTGACCGATGAAGGCCATCAGCTGATTATCGATGAGGCGAGTTTTCTGCCCGACTGCGGCAGCGAGGAGCAGAGCGCGGTACTGATTACGGTGCTGGGCAATTTAATTGAAAATGCGCTTGAGGCGCTGGACCCGGAAACCGAAGGGGAGATCCACCTCATGCTGCATTATCAGAATGGCTGGTTAGCCTGTGAAGTGAGTGATGACGGACCCGGGATCGACGGTACGCAGCTCAGCGCCATTTTTGAGCGTGGCGTCTCGTCAAAAGGCGAAGATCGCGGTGTCGGATTGTTTCTGGTTAAGCAGCAGACCGAAAGCCTGGGCGGCAGTGTCAGTGCCGAGTCGGAACCGGGTGTATTCACCCAATTCTTAGTACAACTTCCGTGGGAGAGAGGAATGATTACCCAATGATCAATGTGTTAGTTGTCGATGATGACGCCATGGTAGCCGAGCTGAATCGCTGTTATATCGGGCAGATCCCAGGCTTTACCTGCTGCGGCACCGCCTCAACCTTACAGCAGGCCAAAGAGCGGCTGGCGCAGGCCGAACCTCAGGTTGATCTGATCCTGCTGGATATCTATATGCAGCAGGAGAACGGTCTCGACCTGTTGCCGGAACTGCGCAGCGCAGGACGTCCGGTTGACGTGATTATTATCTCGTCAGCAGCAGATGCCGCCACCATCAAAACCTCACTCAACTACGGTGTGGTGGATTATCTGATCAAGCCTTTCCAGTTTGCCCGCTTTGAAGAGGCGCTGACTGGCTGGCGACAGAAAAAATCGCTGATGGATAATCATCAGTTCTATCAGCAGTCGGACGTTGATCAGTTGTTGCATGGCAATCCGCCGGGGGCCAGCGAGCAGAAGCGACTGCCGAAAGGATTAACACCGCAGACCCTGCGCACCCTGTGTCTGTGGATCGACGCCCACCCGGGTACCGAGTTCTCCACCGACGAACTGGCAACCGAGGTGAATATCTCCCGCGTCTCCTGCCGCAAGTATCTGATTTGGCTGGCGCAGATTAATATCCTGTTCACCAGCATTCATTATGGGGTCACGGGCCGTCCGGTTTATCGCTATCGCCTGCAGCCGGAGTATCACACTTTACTCAAACAATATTGTCAGTGAACCAGCCGATAATCGGTGTCCAGTAACTGAAAAGAAAAGTGACGTTGTGACGAGCAGATCACCTGCCTGTCACGGGTCACAAATATCGCTTCAATGCCCGGTTGCTCTGCCAGGCAGGCAATGCCCTGTTCAACGCCGAGGCCGTAAAGCAGTGTGGTGTAGATGTCGCCATCCAGTGACCGGTCAGAGATCACAGTGACGCTCAGCAGGTCATTATCCAGCGGATAACCGCTACGCGGGTCGAGGATGTGGTGATAACAGACGCCATCCAGCTCGAAATAACGCTCATAGATACCGGATGTCACCACCGAGCGATTATTCACCCCGATCACCCCGATCAGCTCATCGGCCTCACCAAACGGTTTTTTCAGGCCGATTGCCCAGCCCGCCTCTTCTGGCGGCGCACCCACTGTCTGCACATTTCCGCCCAGATTAATCAGCGCACTGCTGACCTGCTGCTGGCGCAAGAATGCCTGCACAACATCGGCGATATAGCCTTTGGCGATGGCGCCCAGGTCAATCTCCATCCCCGGCTGGGCCAGCATGACACTGCGGCTTGCGTCATCAAGAATAACATCATGCGGATTCGTCAGCGCCATGCGCGCCTGAAGTTCTGTCTCTGATGGAACACGGTGGCCCTGAAAGCCGATTTTCCAGCACTTCACCAGCGGGCCGATAGCCAGATTAAACAGGCTGTCGGGCAGCAGGCTCACCGCATGCGCGCAGGCGATCAGGTCAAACACCGGCTGACTGACGACCACCGGATGCTGCCCTGCCGCGTGATTAATCGCCATCACTTCCGACGCCGCGCGGTTAACCGTGAAGAGATTCTCCTGCTGTTTAATCAGGCGGAAGACCTGTCCGGCCAGGGTCTGATTATCGTCGAAGAGTTTGAGCAGGATGGGTGAACCCATTAAGACAGCGGAGTAAGCATAGACACGCGCATCAGTTAACATAGGCGACTCTGCTTTAAAAAGAAAAGAGCGGCATCCGCAGAGCGCGGATGCCGGAGACGACCCTTAACGTCGGGCGTAAGCGGCGGCGTTACCACCGGCCAGAATGCCGAAGATAATGATATCGGCGACTGCGTTACCGCCGATGCGGTTCGCGCCGTGAATGCCGCCAACCACCTCGCCACAGGCCCAGGCGCCGTTAATCACCTGTTTCTGGCTGTCCAGCACCGCGGTGGTGGTGTCGATGGTGACGCCGCCCA
Source organism: Pantoea sp. EKM20T (assembly GCF_011800485.1). Lineage (NCBI taxonomy): Bacteria > Pseudomonadati > Pseudomonadota > Gammaproteobacteria > Enterobacterales > Erwiniaceae > Pantoea > Pantoea sp. EKM20T. The sequence goes on from NZ_JAALFW010000004.1 coordinate 315,760, forward strand.
TGGTGTGGTGTACGCCCGGTGCAACACGAATCGCGTAGAACGGTGCTTCACTCAGAGGATGACGCAGCGCGGTCTGACGACCGAAGTCTTCATCTTTCTGCATGATAACGAAGTTGTTGTAACGGGCCAGCGTGGCTTCCAGCGTATGATGCTCACTCATGTTGAGTTTCACCGCCAGTTCTGCCACGGTTGGCGCGCTGACCACAAAGCCTTTGGCGATATATTCGTCAGCCGCTTTGTTATTCATCCGCACCTGCTCGTCAAACACAATCCAGGCACTCTTCTCTGGCAAGGCGATAATCTGCGCCGAGACTTTATCGCGGGTTTCCATTTCGTTGTAGAAGCGCTCACCCGCCTGACTGACCAGGATAGCACCGCCGCCACGAATGGATTCGGAGACCAGATAAGAGGTGGTCTGTTCAACCGTTGGGTGAATCTGGATTTCGCCCATATCCACGGTACCGGCACCAATTTTTTCCAGCATGGCAATACCGCTGCCGGTGGCACCTTTGTGGTTGGTGGTGACAAAGCCATCGAGTTCAGGGCGATATTTCACTACCAGTTCACGGTTCGCACTGAATCCGCCGGTCGCCACAATCACGCTTTTCGCGTTCAGGATACGGCTGTCGTTGTACTCATCGACCACTCTCACACCCGCTACCGCGCCGTTCTCATAAAGGATTTCTGAGACTGAGGTTTCCAGCAGGACTTCGATGTTGCGGCTGTTGATGTTTTTAACCAGACCGCTGATCAGGAAGCCACCCACCGCTGAACGATCCGCCGGACGGTGGGTACGATCGATGCTCATCCCGCCGGTGATGGTGATGTCGTTAAGCTCAATGCCGTGATTCGCCAGCCACTCAATCGCCTCCGGAGCCAGCTCTACAAACTCACGCAGCAGCACCGGATTATTTTTAAACTGACCGCCTTTCAGCGTCTCCTCGTAGAACAGCTCTTTGCTGTCTTCGATGCCTTTGAGTTTCTGGAAACGGGTTTCCGCGGCGTTCATGCCCACTGAGGCTTTAATGGTGTTACCGCCAATGGTCGGCATCTTCTCGATGATGACCACGCGCGCCCCTTCATCGTGCGCCTGAATCGCCGCCGCAAGGCCGGCACCGCCGCTGCCCACAATCACCACATCGTAATTCTGCGGTGCGTTAGGGTTGCCGCCCTCTTCAATCACATGCTCTTTGCTGGAGGTGGTCAGCGCGCGTGAAACCGCTTTTTTCAGCGCCTCACTCTGGGTCGTCGCACCGGTAATCGCATCGACGTGTGGGCTGTTGGCCACCAGGATGCGGCTACGCAGGCTTTCAAAGGTAGTAGTGAAGTCCACATCCAGGGTGTCATCCGGCACCAGCGAGATGTCAGTGATACGGTCAGTATCCAGCGTGACGTTGATTTTCAGTTTCAGCGCTTCGGCTTCGACTTTTTCCTGATAGACGCCCGCTTTGTATTTACGGCCCGATTCACTCATGTCGCGGATCATCGCATCGACCAGGGAGAAGCGCCACAGCGGTTCCGGGATCTGCAGCTCTTCACGTTTGTTGCTGTCGATGTAGAGATCGAGGTGTTCGTTATTGATGATGCGGTCAGCCCAGTTCGGATAAGCGATACAGGCTTTACCAATCGCCACCAGATCGTAGCCTTTCTCCAGCGCCAGCTCGGCATCGGCTTTATTGACGACGCCGCCAACACCAATCACCGGCACTTTTGCCAGCACAGGCGAACGCATCGCGACGAATTTCTCAATCAGCGGCGTCGGGTCCTGGGTATCGACAATTGACGGACGCAGCAGCTGACCTACCGAGAAATGGACGTAGTCGAGGCCGCGCGCCGCCAGTTTTTCCAGCAGATAGAGCGTGTCGTCAAAGCGAATGCCGGGCACTTCGATCTCTTCCGGCGAGAAGCGATAGCCGATGATGAAAGAGTTATGGGCGAAGCGCTCAGCCATCTTGTGGGTGATTTCCAGCACTTCCAGCGGGAAGCGTGCGCGGTTATCGCGGCTGCCGCCCCACTTGTCATCGCGCTGGTTAGAGTTCGGCGAATAGAACTGCTGAATCAGGTAGGTGTTAGCACCATGAATTTCGACGCCATCGAAACCGGCCTTGATGGCGCGGTTCACCGCATCACCAAATTTGGTGATCATGGTTTCGACTTCTTCGGCGCTCAGCGCCAGGGGTTTGGTTGCCCCTTCACGCGGTGCCGCGATGGCGCTTGGCGCAACCGGCGTTTTGCCGCCAATCAGCTCCGGTTCGACCATACGGCCGCCGTGATAGATCTGCAAAATGGCCGTAGAGCCTTCAGATTTAATCGCGTCCGCGATGCGTTTCAGACCAGGAATTTTGTTGTCGCTGTCGATAGCAATGGCACCCGGAAATGCCGGGCCACGGTTGTCAATAAAGCAGCATTCAACGATTACGGTTCCGATGCTGCCTGCACGTGCGCGGTAGTACTCGACCAGCTCACTGGTGACCGTACCGTCATAAAAACCGGTACAGGTGGTCATCGGCGCCATTACCAGTCGGTTTTTCAACACAGCGCCATTAGGCAGGGTCAGTGGATTAAGGATGGGGGTGAGAGATTTCATTGCGATAAACTCCAAGATTTAAAAGTCTGGAAATTTTTTAGCGGACGCAAATTATCGCTTAATTAAGTGGTCCGATGTCATGAGACTAATATACCCTTTTCTTTGCTTTCATAAGCGATAAATTTACTTTTTTAACTTTTAAATGATTTAGAGTTTTTATTTGCCGAATGCATAAAGTGAAGTTATATTAATTGTTAACCATGGGTAACCAAAAATCAACCATTCGTTTACATAAAAAATAAATCGTTTATCATCATGCGGTTAAAGCAAGACATTCAGTTTACGTGAGCTGATGATTTGTCGACCAGCTTCACAAAACTGTCAAAATTTCGATGCAGAAAATATAAATTAAAAATAAATGTTAAAAATGGAGAATAATGAATTAATTTCTTTGATCTGGATCAAAATCTATATTTGCAAAAATCGCATCATATTTACATGGATTTAAAAATGCAGCTCAGTAACTAAGCAGCAGATTAAAAAAATCAGTGCATCGCGGTTTATTCACACTATTAAGAATAAGAAAGAAAGTCATCAGTGAAGGTCCGGGGCGCAAATCGCATTCTTCTTAACTTGCAGATAAAATACTATGAAACCACTCTCAGCTGTAACTGAACCCCCAAAAGTCGCACCTGCGGCGCCGGGTAAAAAGAAAGCTATCATGCTTGCTCTGCCGGTGCTCGTTGCCGTGTTGCTGTTGCTGGTGCCCACACCAGCCGGACTCGAACCCTACGCCTGGCACTTCTTCGCCATCTTCGTCGGCGTGATTGTCGGGTTGATCTTTGAACCCCTGCCAGGCGCGGTGATCGGCCTGACCGGCGTGGTGGTCATCGCGCTGTTCAGCCAGTTTCTGCTCTTCAGCCCGGCTGAACTGGCTAACCCGAAATTCAAAGTCGCCAGTGAGTCGTTCAAATGGGCGGTCAGTGGGTTCGGCAACTCCACGGTCTGGCTGATCTTCGGTGCCTTTATGTTCGCCGCGGGTTATGACAAAACGCAGTTTGGTCGCCGCCTGGCCCTGATTCTGGTGAAGTATCTGGGTCGCCGCAGTCTGACGCTGGGTTATGCTATTACCTTTGCTGACCTGCTTCTGGCGCCCTTTACGCCGTCAAACACCGCGCGCAGTGGCGGTACCATCTACCCGATTATCGCCAACCTGCCGCCGCTTTACGGCTCTAAACCTAATGACCCGAGCGCCCGAAAAATCGGTTCCTATCTGATGTGGGTAGCGATTACCGCGGCCTGTATTACCAGCTCCATGTTCCTCTCTGCGCTGGCACCCAACCTGCTGGCACTGGCACTGGTAAAAAGCATCGTCGGTTTTGATATCTCATGGGGCATGTGGTTCCTGGCCTTCCTGCCGCTGGGTGTGCTGTTGATTCTGACCATGCCGCTGCTGGCTTACTGGTTCTACCCACCTGAAGTTAAAATCAATGATGAAGTGCCGAAATGGGCCATCGCTGAACTGGAAAAACTGGGCAGACTGACCCGCAATGAAATCCTGCTGCTGGTGTTTGTAGTCTGTGCCCTGCTGATGTGGATTTTCGCCACCTCGTGGATCGAACCTGCCATGGCGGCGCTGCTGGTGGTAGTTCTGATGTTGTGGACCGGCGTACTGACCTGGAATGACATCACCAGTAATAAACCGGCCTGGAACACCTTTGCCTGGTTCGCCACCCTGGTGGCACTGGCCGATGGTCTGGCCCGCGTCGGCTTTATTACCTGGTTAGGTAAAGAGGGTGGCATGCTGCTGCAGGGTTATGACCCACAGGTTTCGGCCGTGGTGTTGTTAATCGCCTTCTTCCTGCTGCACTATCTGTTTGCCAGTACCACCGCACACACCACCGCGCTGTTACCGGCCATGCTGACCATTGCAGCCTCCATTCCAGGCATCAATATGCCGGTCTTCTGCCTGATGTTATGTACCTCTCTGGGTGTGATGGGCATCATCACGCCATATGGTACTGGTCCAAGCCCGATTTACTACGGCAGCGGTTATCTGCCTACCAAAGACTACTGGCGTCTGGGAACCATCTTCGGTGCCATCTTCTTAGGCTCCATGATGCTGATTGCCTATCCGTGGATGGTGTGGTTGTTCTGACGGATACAACATGCAGATCAACGCGTTATAAGATACCATTCCTGCACTTCCCCACCGCACCCGCGTTGGGGAAGCATAATAAACAATTAATTCGCCTATGATGTTGCGCCCCGCAGCCTGTCCGCGGAGGTTCAGCCGGTCATTAAGTGAGAAAAAATGTCGAACAAGCCTTTTGTCTATCAGAACCCTTTCCCGCTGTCCCACGAAGATACCGAATACTATCTGCTGAGTCGTGAGCATGTCTCCGTCTCCGAGTTTGAGGGTCAGGAGATCCTTAAAGTCGATCCTCAGGCGCTGACGTTACTGAGCCAGCAGGCGTTCCACGACGCCTCTTTTATGCTGCGTCCGGCCCACCAGCAGCAGGTCGCCTCCATCCTTGATGACCCGGAAGCCAGCGACAATGATAAATATGTCGCCCTGCAGTTTTTAAGGAACTCTGAAATTGCCGCCAAAGGCGTGCTGCCAACCTGTCAGGATACCGGCACCGCGATCATCATGGGCAAAAAGGGCCAGCGCGTCTGGACCGGCGGCGGTGATGAAGCTGCGCTGTCACAGGGTATCTACAACACCTATATCGAAGATAACCTGCGCTATTCGCAGAATGCCGCTCTGGATATGTATAAAGAGGTGAATACCGGCACTAACCTGCCAGCGCAGATCGACCTCTACAGCGTGGATGGCGATGAGTATAAGTTCCTCTGTATCGCTAAAGGTGGTGGTTCCGCCAATAAAACCTATCTCTATCAGGAAACCAAAGCGCTGCTGAGCCCGGGCAAGCTGAAAAATTACCTGGTGGATAAGATGCGTACCCTCGGCACCGCAGCCTGTCCGCCCTACCATATTGCGTTTGTCATTGGCGGCACCTCGGCAGAAAGCACACTGAAAACCGTGAAGCTCGCCTCAACTCACTATTACGACGGGCTGCCCACTGAAGGCAACGAGCACGGTCAGGCGTTCCGCGACGTTCAGCTGGAGCAGGAACTGCTGGAAGCGGCGCAGCAGCTCGGTCTGGGTGCGCAGTTTGGCGGCAAATATTTTGCACACGATATCCGCGTGGTGCGTCTTCCACGTCACGGCGCCTCCTGCCCGATCGGCATGGGCGTCTCCTGCTCGGCTGACCGTAACATCAAAGCGAAGATTAACCGTGAAGGTATCTGGATTGAGAAACTGGAAGCCAACCCAGGCCGCCTGATCCCGGAAGCACTGCGTCAGCAGGGCGAAGGTGAAGCGTTGCAGGTTGATCTCAACCGCCCAATGGAAGAGATTCTGGCGCAACTGTCCGCTTATCCGGTTTCAACCCGCCTGTCACTGACCGGCACTATTATCGTGGCGCGCGATATTGCGCATGCAAAACTCAAAGAGCGCATCGATAACGGCGAAGGATTACCGCAGTACATCAAAGATCATCCGGTCTATTACGCTGGCCCGGCGAAGACGCCTGAAGGTTATGCTTCTGGTTCACTCGGCCCGACCACTGCCGGTCGTATGGATTCCTACGTGGATCTGCTTCAGGCACACGGCGGAAGTAAGATCATGCTGGCCAAGGGCAATCGCAGCCAGCAGGTGACGGATGCCTGTCATAAACATGGCGGCTTCTATCTCGGCAGCATTGGTGGTCCGGCAGCGGTGCTGGCGCAGCAGAGCATTAAAAGTCTGGAATGCGTGGAGTATCCCGAGCTGGGAATGGAAGCGATCTGGAAAATCGAGGTGGAGAACTTCCCTGCCTTTATCCTGGTTGATGACAAAGGTAACGACTTCTTCCAGCACATTGAGCGCGCGCACTGCGCGAAATGCGTTAAGTAACGAAAAAGACCTTTAATCGAACAGCCTCCGAAAGGCAGGACGCAGGAGATTTTAAAAATTTCCCCGGCTAATCAATTTCAGGTTGGCCGGGGAACTCAACATAAATTCGCAACTCTTTTATCTGACAACTTTTCCCGGGATAGCTAACCCCCCTTCAGAACTCACGGGAAAGTGTCAAATATCCGTTGAATCGGACAGAGCACTCATCGTTATTTAGTATACTGGAGACAATATATACATTTTTTGCGCCTTTCACGTTGGTATAGGTGTATTTAACCGTCAGGTTCATTGCGCCGTTATTGTGGTAAATATCGAAGTAATCTTTGAGCAAGAGACCTTTACCTGTTTTAGCGTCTTTCTGCGCAAACTGATGCGCTAACGCATCGGAAACGAGGGAAAGATTTAGCACTTCAACTGTTGTTTTATCTCGCTCAATCCCATTAACACCTTCTTTGGTTATAGCAGATAAGAGCATCTCCTCCGCATAATGACCCCGAGCGGCGCATTCACTGCCAGGTGTATCTGCTGTGTAACCAGCGAACGGTAACAGGGCCAGGGCCAGACTCAGCACATAATGATTAATCACCGCACCACCTCCAGAATTGCGCCGTAATCTTTACTAACCAGTAAGCGTGTTGATGGTCCCATAATTATGCAGCCAGCAGAGGCAAAACCTCTGATGCCGTGGCGTTTGTCTCCGTGCATCCTGAATGTACCCATATCACGCTCATAAGCGTTGACGCTGAGCGGAACCAGGGTAATTGTGAGCGGGCCTTTGCTGGTTCCGGTACTGCCGATTCTCCAGGTTCCTCGCGGGATTGGACCCATACCACGAACCTGCTCGCGATCAGGATTATTTTTGTTTGTAAGAATACCAGAGTAGCCTGTTTCAATTAACTTGCCATCGCGATATAACTCACCCGTACTTTGTTTATAAATCCATTTAGCCATTGTGATTTCCTTATGCTGTTTTCTGCTCTTCCAGGCTATCGGTGTGTTTAATATTGCCATCTGTATAATGCCAAGCTATTTGTTCATAACGCAGCCCGACATGCTCTACGTGACCGTGCCTTTCAAAATCCGGGTCTTTGGTATCGAACATAACCGTCACGACGTGACAAACCTTCACACACTCGAGTTTCGTTACGAAATACTCCTCTTCCTGACCGTTGTAATTGATGCGGTAGAAGCTGAACACCGCTTTTGCTAGCGTTTCCCCTGTTGTTAGCGCTTTATACAATTGCGGCGATGCGCTATCAATAGTTTTTTCAAAAGTATAAGCCTCATGTTGCCGCGCGCCTGTCACTGCACCTGTTGTGTCGTCCGTGGAAATAAATAAATTATGCTGCATCCCAGTTACCTCAATGCTTCCTTCGCGTTCAGTGACATCGACAGAGCCTTTTATTAATTTCCCTTCTTCATCGTAAAGCCACAGATATACTGGTATAGCCATTTAACACACTCCTTTGTCATATGAAGAGTGATAGTATCCTCCGCCTGCGCTCCCATTATGAAATGCTGAATGACATTTAATTAATGGCAATCAATAAAAACGCATATATTCCTCCATTTTCGGTCTGCTCACGCATCCTATCTTTGCCCTCAGGACACCCTCTTTTATTGTAATCTGAACTTAACCGGGCTGAAGCTATTGAGACGCAGACTGATGCGTTCAGAGTTATAGTGGGGAGCCCAGTGTCTATGACCTTCCTCTGCACAACTAATACTATCTGACTCCTCCAGAATGAAGTCCAGGGATTAAAGCGTGACGAAAAAGCTTTCAGCTATAGCGTTATTAAAGCAGTTTCACTTACACGAAGGAATCTGCACCACATATGCTGACCGAAGCTTTTAATGATAAGTTGTCATCTGGATCTGCAACCGCAGATTGATATGAAGCACAGGTGAATCAGCCGCTGATAGCCGCGTAAATGCCTTGACTGACATTTATTAACTCGCGCCGTGGCGGGATTTTCTGAACGACATTCGGACATGACTTCAGTACTGAAGGGGTAAATTATCGGAGAGAGTTAACGCTTTTCGCCGCTAACATAAAATTCAGCTACCTCATTGCCTTCTTTTGATTAACGCTGCCACCGGTGCAGTCACGCTGTAAAATGCCTACGACCGGCCATTTCCATGAGCGATATTTTCAGACGGGATAACTATATGGCATATCATCGGCGTTCAGCCTTCAATTTGGCATTTGGCTGTTTTTCAGATAAATAATTGATGAGTAACGGCGTGGGATTAACAGTCTAATAATGAGCAGAGATTCGGCGACCAACAACCTTACGCCAACGACATGACGGGCAGCAGCTTCACGGTAGCCATCCCTCTTATTCCTGGTAATGTCTGACTACCGTAAAACGTTATTCAGGAAAAGAGCCTGGACTCTTCCCTGAACTGCATCTGAATAAGTTGAGTTTCCAACTTTTTGAGGCAGTTTTTTAGCCTCGCTGCAGCCGCTGCAACGCCACATCAATCTGCACATCACCTTTGGTGAGTTCGATGATCTGATACTTAATTTCCGGATTTTCAATCAGGCCGACCAGTGTCGCCGCCACATCTTCGCGCGGGATCTCACCATACGGAATCGCCAGATCGGCATGAACCCGACCGGTACCGGCTTCATCGGTCAGCGTACCCGGTCGCAGGATCACCCACTCCAGCTTACTCGCTACCAGTTCCACATCTGCCAGACGCTTCACCCGCATGTAATTCTCAAATCCCTCTGAGGGAGTTTTACCGCGGCCCGCATCCGGGAAAGCGGAAACCAGCATAAAGCGTGATACCCCCGCCTGTTCTGCTGCGGCAACCGCCAGCTTCAGCCCTTCTCCGTCAATGGCATTGGTCAGCTCGATCCCGGCACCGCCCGCACCCGCCGTGAAGACAGCCACATCGTGACCGGTCATCAGATCTGCCAGTGCCGTCACGCTCAGCTGCTGAATATCGCCAGCCACCGGTTTAGCACCAGCGGCCTGCAGCGTCTCTGCCTGCTCCGGTTTGCGGTGCAGCGCCGTCACTGTATGGCCTTTACTGCTCAGTTGACGAGTCAGCTTTTGGCCCACTTTGCCCGCTGCGCCGATAATGAAACATGTCGCCATAGGATCCAATCCTCCATTTACTGATTGAGTGCCAGAGTATAGCTATCAGTCAGAAACAAAACAGGCGCCTGATGCGGCGCCTGCTGGGTTATTGCGGGATCACTTTTTCCGCTTTCAGCTTATCAAACAGCTGAATAAAGGAGTCGAGCGTGCTGCGATAACCGGTGAAGCCCGCTTTGCGGCTCTTACTCATATCAGTAAAGGCTTCCATCGGACGTCCCAGGTCGGCATCGGTATGCCACCAGGAAGCCAGTCTGGTGACATCCGATTCACGCAACTGATGCTGCTCTGCAATCGCCTGCCATGCACTGGCGGCTTCCTGCATGCGATCTTCCAGCGGCATCATCTGCGCCGGGTATTCCGCTGCTTCAATGCCGAAATAGTCAGCCAGTTTTGGCCACATCCAGTTCCAGCGGAACACATCGCCGTTTACCGCATTGAAATCCTGATTAGCGGCATTAGGTGAGGTCGCCGCCCAGTGTAGCTGCTCAGCCAGCAGGCCCGCATCGGTCATATCAACGACACCGTTCCACTGCTCAGGTGAGCCAGGGAAGATAAACGGCCAGCCTTTCTCTTTACACAGCGTTGCGTAGACCGCCAGTGTCTGCCCCATATTCATCGCATTGCCTACGGCATAACCGATGATGGTGTGTGGGCGATGCACACTCCAGCGGTAGTCATACTTCTCTGCACCAGCGAACACTTCATCTTCCTGCGCATAGTAGAAGTTATCAACAGGCTGACGGCCCTGCTCTTCACGGAACGGCGTGACAGGCACAGCGCCTTTGCCGTAAGCTTCAAACGGCCCCAGGTAGTGCTTCAGTCCGGTTACCAGTGCCACGTGCGAACCCTGTAAGCGGTCACCGAGTGCTTCAATCACATTCCGCACCATGCCGCCGTTAACGCGGATATTCTCTTTTTCATTTTCCTGACGCGCCCAGACGCTAAAGAACAGCGCATCCGGTTTCTCTGTTTTCAGCGCGTCCCGGACGGCATCCGCATCGGTCAGATCGGCCGTCAGGCTGGTGACACCTTCAGGTACCGCGCCACGTCCGCGTGACAGACCGCTGACCTGCCAGCCTTCTTTCTGTAATTTATCTGCCAGTCCGCGACCAATAACGCCACTGATGCCCACAATCAAAGCATGCTTTTTCATTTGATTTCTCCTCGTTTTGCGTAATGCTAAGCCTAATAGAGAATTCAGTTCTTATCTCTGGCATTTATTCACAGCATTCTCAACCTGAGTTCATTAATCGATGCACGATCATCGCCTCAAAGATATTCTGCCGTTTGTTGCCAGCGTAGAGTGTGGCAGTTTTACCGCCGCTGCGGAGCGTCTGCACGTGACCGGATCGGCGATCAGTAAAAGCGTCAGCCGCCTGGAGACACGATTAGGCTCGCGACTGCTGGAGCGCACCACACGGAGCCTGCACCTCACCGACGCGGGCAGCGCCTATTACCAGACCTGCCTGCGTATTCTGGAGGATCTGGCCGAAGCCGAAGCGGTGCTGGCGGCACAGCGAACGATTCCTTCCGGTCGCCTGCGCCTGGCGGTGCCCACCACCTATGGCCGCCTCAATGTGATGCCGCTGCTGATGCCCTTTTGTCAGCAACACCCGGAACTGGCACTGAGCCTGAGTTTTTCTGACCGCTTCGTTGACCTGTTTGAAGAGGGCGTGGATGTGGCGGTACGGATCGGCGGCGCGCCCGACCTGCCTGCTTCGCTGGGCTGGCGTAATATGGGCCGCGAGCAGATGCAGTTCTGTGCCTCACCCGCTTATCTGGCACGTGAAGGACGACCTGAAGATGAGGCGGCGCTGCTGAACCACCGCGCCATCCTTTATGAGCGTGTAGACGGCAGCACCAAACCCTGGCTGTTCACCACCGAAGATGGTCAGCCGCACTGGCGCGAGGTGCCGTACCGGCTGGCACTGGGCGACGTTGATGCCCAGCTGCAGGCTGTCATCGCCGGGCTGGGCGTGGCACAAATGCCCTCGTGGCTGATTCAGCATGCCGTGAAACAGGGCGACCTGGAGATAATTTTGCCGCAGTTGCAGCCCGAGGGGCTGACGCTGAGCGTGGTGTGGCCACGCCGTAAACAGTTCCTGCCTAAGGTCGATGCGCTGTTATCGGCGCTCACCGCGCTGGAAATCCGCTAACCCGCCCTGCTATCTGTTTATCGCGGTTGGGATGTTTCATCCTGACCGCGATCATTTACTCTTTACAGCCGCTGATTTCCCGCTGTTCCGCCCTGCCTGAACCGCCGGTAACTTATCAACCTCACCTATAACCCGCTTAAATTTAATGTTTTTATTTTTGCTCTGATGGAATCCCATCAAAATAAAAATGGCGGAAGGGTTGAGCTCACATAATGAAAACTAAGTTTCAAATATAATTTAACCCGAAATAAAAATATCAGTAGGGTGATGTCTTCTTCATGTTCTGACGTTTTGTCTTTGCCGTTATTACCAGGAGTATTCATGGAAAAAGAACTTTATATCTCGTCGAACCCGGCATCCGGTCCAAATAGCACCACCCGCACCGAGCCTTTTGTGAAGATTATTGCGCTGGTCGCCACCCTGGGTGGATTGCTGTTTGGTTATGACACCGGTGTAGTCTCAGGCGCATTACTGTTTATGCGCGGCGATTTGCATCTCACCCCATTTACTACCGGGCTGGTCACCAGCTCCCTGCTGTTTGGTGCAGCCTTCGGCGCGCTGGCAGCCGGTCATCTGGCGGATGGCCTCGGCAGACGACGCATTATCATTGCGCTGGCGCTTATCTTCGCTTTTGGCGCTGTCGGCTCGGCGCTGGCGCCTGATGTCACCTGGATGATCGCTTCTCGCCTGTTCCTGGGCTTTGCCGTGGGGGGTGCTGCCGCGACCGTGCCGGTCTACATCGCAGAAATCGCACCCGCCAATAAACGTGGCCAGCTGGTCACCCTGCAGGAGCTGATGATCGTCAGCGGTCAGTTGCTGGCGTACATCTCCAACGCCACCTTTAACGATATCTGGGGCGGCGAAAATACCTGGCGCTGGATGCTGGCGCTGTCGATTGTCCCTGCTGTTCTGCTCTGGATCGGCATGATTTTTATGCCTGAAACCCCGCGCTGGCACGTCATGAAAGGCCGCAGTCAGGCAGCGCGCGAGGTCCTGGAAAAAACCCGTGCCGCCGAAGATGTCGAGTGGGAGCTGGAAGAGATTGAGGAAACCATTGAAGAGAACCGTCAGCGTGGCAAAGGCCGCCTGCGCGATCTCGCCACACCCTGGCTGATGAAAATCTTCCTGCTGGGCGTGGGTATTGCCGCCATCCAGCAGCTGACCGGGGTGAATACCATTATGTATTACGCCCCCACCATGCTGACCGCCGCCGGACTGAGCAACGATGCCGCGCTGTTCGCCACCATCGCCAATGGCGTGATCTCCGTGGTGATGACGCTGGCGGGTATCTGGCTAATCGGCAAAGTGGGACGCCGTCCGCTGGTGTTAATCGGACAGATGGGCTGCACCTGCTGCCTGTTCTTTATCGGGCTGGTCTGCTGGTTGATGCCGGAATACCTCAACGGCACGGTCAACCTGCTGCGGGCTTATCTGGTGCTGGCGGGAATGCTGATGTTTCTCTGCTTCCAGCAGGGCGCATTGTCACCCGTTACCTGGCTGCTGCTGTCGGAAATCTTCCCCGCCCGGATGCGTGGCATCTGTATGGGTGGCGCTGTCTTCTCGCTGTGGATCGCCAATTTCGCCATCTCCATGGCCTTCCCGCTGTTATTAGCCGCATTTGGTCTGGCCGGAGCCTTCTTTATATTCGCGGCTATCGGCATCGGCGGTTCTGTTTTTGTTGTGAAGTTTATTCCCGAGACCCGGGGAAGAAGTCTTGAGCAGGTCGAGCACTATTTCTATGCGCTTTATAACGGCAACGGCAAAAAATAGTGCCTGAAACGTCCGTATTGAAAAACTCACGGCCCGCAGCATTACGCTGACTACCCGATTGCTATTAACACTGTACCCCTACATTCAAGGAAATTGTTATGAGCCTGAATATTCCCAACGCGCGCTTTTGCATCAACCGTAAAATTGCGCCCAGCCTCACCCTTCCGCAGTTTTTTAAACTGGTCAGCCAGCTCGGTATCCATAATGTCGAACTGCGTAATGATATGCCCAGTGGCCGCGTCACCGACGATCTCAGCGGCGACGAGGTAAAAGCTCTGGCACGTGAGTCAGGCATCCGGATTGTGACCATCAATGCGCTCTATCCCTTTAATCAGCTGAATGAAGAGGTGCTGCAACGCACCCGCCAGCTGTTAAGTGATGCGCAGGCGGTCGGCGCTGAATCGCTGGTGCTCTGCCCGCTTAATGACGGCACGCCGATCAGCGCTGCCGACACCGTAAGCGCGCTGAAAACCCTGGCCCCGCTGTTCGCTGAGGCAGGTATTCAGGGGCTGGTGGAGCCGCTGGGCTTTCCGCAAAGCTCGCTGCGTTCGGCTACTCAGGCTCAGACGCTGATCCATGAAGCGGGTGTGCCATTCAGATTGCTGATCGATACCTTCCATCATCATCTGTTTGAAGATGCGGAACAGACTTTCGAACAGGAGATCGATATTCAGCAGATCGGTCTGGTTCACCTTTCCGGCGTCACCGACCCGCGCCAGGTTAATCAGCTAACCGACGAAGAGCGCATCATGCTCAGCGCGGAAGACCGCTTGCGCAGTAAGCAGCAGGTCGAGCGACTGGAGAAGATGGGTTACACCGGCCTTTACGCCTTTGAGCCGTTCTCCTCAGTGATGAACAGCTGGCAGGAAGCGGACATTGCCCGCGAAATCCGCGACAGCATCCAGCTGTTAAACCACTCAGCTTAAGGAATTATCATGACTATTAATATTGGCGTCATCGGCACCGGCGCAATCGGTCGCGAACACATCCGCCGTTGCAGCACCGTGTTACAGAATGCGCGCGTGGTGGCGCTTAACGATATCAACCGTGAAAACTGCCAGCAAATCGTTAACGAGCTGACGCCGGAAGCGCGTATTTATGACAATGCTATCGATCTGATTAACGATCCGCAGGTCAATGCGGTGCTGGTCACCTCCTGGGGCCCGACGCATGAAGCCTTTGTGCTGGCCTGCATTGAGGCGGGTAAAGCGGTGTTCTGCGAAAAACCGCTGGCGGTTACCGCGCAGGGCTGCATGAACATTGTGGAAGCAGAAATTAAGGCAGGACGTCAGCTGGTGCAGGTCGGGTTTATGCGCCCTTATGACAGCGGCTATCGCGCACTAAAAGCGGTGATCGACAGCGGCGAAATTGGTGAGCCTTTGATGCTGCACTGCGCACACCGCAACCCGGAAGTGGGCGACAGCTACACCACCGACATGGCGATCACCGACACCCTGATCCACGAACTCGATGTGCTGCGCTGGCTGCTGGATGATGATTATGCCAGCGTGCAGGTGATCTTCCCGCGTAAAACCCGTAAGGCGTCGTCACATCTGCGCGATCCGCAAATCGTGCTGCTTGAGACCACCAAAGGGGCGCGCATTGATGTCGAAATCTTCGTGAACTGTGAATATGGTTACGACATTCAGTGTGAAGTGGTGGGTGAAAGCGGCATTGCTCGTCTGCCGGAGCCGGTCTCTGTGCAGCTTCGCAGCGCGGCTAAGCTCTCCACCACCATTCTGACTGACTGGAAAAAGCGCTTTATCGATGCGTATGACGTGGAGTTACAGGCATTTATCAACAACGTCATCAGCGGTGAGATGACCGGTCCCTCCGCCTGGGATGGTTACGCCGCCGCGGTGGCCGCTGATGCCTGCGTCGCGGCCCAGACTTCCGGTGAGATTGTGCCGGTCACTATGCCAGCAAGACCGGCTTTTTATCGCTGATAGCAACGCTGCACGGCGGGTTCCGCCGTGCATTTCCTCCTCCGTTTCATCTTTTCCCGCGGCTCTTCACGCATCATCGGTAACCGAATAAAGCCGCCAGGCAGGACATTGAGTCATACCGGCCTGAGCGCGCAGCACAGCCCACTGTTAACTCATTATCACGGCGCAGTAATCACAATTGCCACACGCCGATTTTGCGCGCGTCCCTGTGCACTATTGTTACTGGTAACCGGTGCACTCATGCCTAATCCACGTGTGATAATATTTTCGCGCGGTATAGCAGCCCCTTCCGCCCACTGTGCCGCGACTGCGTTAGCTCTTTTTAGCGACAGCTGTTGGTTATAATCCGGTTTGCCGTAATTATCGGTGTGCCCGTCAATTCGCACATGCTTAATACCGGTCGACGCCAGGTTTTTTGCCATCCCCTGAATGTTACTTTTGCTGGAGGGTGTAAGTTCTGATTCGTTTACACCAAACAGGATCTTATCTGATAAGCCTAATCCCCAGCCTTCCATATTTTGAGTGAATCCCGCACGCTTCATCGCTGCGATCTGCGCCTCACTAAAACGTTCTTTAGACTGACAACCGACCAGCGCCAAAATAAGCAGCATCAGGGAAATATTTTTTTTCATCTTTAAGCCTTATTTGTTCGCTTATTTTTGTACATATTCATGTCAGCGCGTTCGAGAATAGACTCAACCGTATCGCCGTGTTGTGACCAGGCGTAGCCAATGGTAACCGAGGTATTTATCGGCGTACCTTCTGCAAGGATGATTTTTTCCATGATGAGGTCATGGATGTCCTGCATGAGTTGCTGTAATTGCTCCTCACTGACCTGACTGCTCACCAGCATGGCAAATTCATCCCCACCTAACCGGGCGACTAGATCCTGTTCAGATGCCAGTGATAACAGCCGTGCTGCTATCGCTTTTAATACCTCATCCCCGGCGGCATGGCCCCAGTTATCATTGATACTTTTAAAGCGGTCGCCATCAAGAAAGAGTAAGGCAAAACGCTCCTCAGCATATTGCTGGTCGAGAAGCCGGGAAAGGTGAGCAGCAAACGCGCTGCGGTTTGCAAGACCGGTTAACGGGTCCTCCAGCGCTTTGGCTGCCAGCGAGCGATTATCTCGGATAAGCGAAGCCTTTAGCGATTGCATTTCCCTCAGCAACGAATTGAGATCATCTGAAAATAGCTGAAACTCACTCGTCGTGCTCTCCGGTATACGCAAGGAAAAATCACCGGAATGAATCACATAGTGAATCGAGCTGGTAATGTTGCGCAGTGTAGCGAGCATACCCCGATGCAGAAATTCACTCAGCAAAAGGGAGATAATCAGTACACATAGCATACCGCTGGTCAGAATCATGAAGGAGTATCGAATGAAACTCACCGCGCCGGTCACGGTGCCTTCCAGCGTTAATGTACCGACAGCAACGTCAGAGTGAATGATACTAACGTTAAGCGGTTTAAGATAAATCCATTCACGTAATAACCGCGAATACCAGCCCGTCTGCTCCTGCTGAGCATGCCAGTTGACCAGAACAATTTGATCTTTAGTGACCAGTTTCGCAGACGCGTACATCCCTTCATTGCCGAGCCGTGCAATTTTATTGTGCGCATCGTAACTGTCGGAAAAAACGGTCGCAGCGGTTAGCGTGGTGCTGAGGGTTGCGCCGATTAATTCAAGGTTTCGCTTCTCGTAATTTTTAATAAATAGCAGCGACGTCGAGGAGAGCAACAGCCAGCACAACAGTAATATCACCGCAGCGTTGATGGTGCTTATTTTTCGCAGTTTATTGCGTATCGATGATTTGTCATTTCTTAATTTATCGAATTTCATTTTATTCGCTTCTCTCGCGGGACAGCAAAAGCACGTCCGGACTCACCCTGACACCGCTTCTGGCAAGCGAATCAAGGTTAACGGAAAAAAGCGTGTGGCCCGGATGAAAAATCAGGCAAAACGCGGCGCCCCGCGTGCAATCCGCATTGTTCTCCGCGAGGGTAAGGACGGCTCTGCCCTTAAACTGCTGAATCAGGTCCACCTGCTGTTGTGACGTCTGATCGCCGAAATAGACGGCGTCGCATCTGTGCGACGGCAGGTCGCCTGCGCTGGCAAGATAAACAACGGTGAATGTGGCTGCCGCCGAGGAGGCAGAGTCCGGCAAGGAAAGATGCCGGGCTGAAGAAAAAATACATAATTGAGGCGGTTGTTTTAAGCCCGTCCACTGGGTGAAGCTGATAATACCACTGACGATATCATTGGCTTTGCCATCTTTTATTTCGGCACTGGCAATATGAGGAATAAGCAGCAGCAAAATAAGTCCCGTATAAACGAGTTTGCAGATGTGGCGTATGAAAAGCAGCACATCGACGTCATGATGAATTTGATATTTATCGATCATACTGCGTTCCCAAAAATTCTACGCATGGCAGGACGCCTTAATAAGCGCGGAAATATTAGCATAGCGGTGATTAAATTTGTACTTCTGGTTTGGTTTGCCACATACCCTGTTGGTGTACTTTTATCTGGCGTAAGAATCACTGTGCTATCAGTCAAAATAAGGTTTTAAAATTTCTTCGGTCCAGTGCATAAAGGCTCTGACACGCCGCGACAGATTTCGTCGGTGCGCGACAACAAAAGAGGCACTGAGCGGCTCAGGACACAGATCGGTAAGGACTTCAACCAGCGCACCGCGTTCAATATAGGGCGCCAGCGTGGAGTAACCGCCCTGAATCAAGCCCAGCCCGGCCAGTCCCGCCTCATGATAGGCCGGTACGCTATTTACCCTTATGGCGCCGGGTAACATCAGCAATTGGTAGCCGCCATCCACCGGATACTCCCAGCCATCTGGCTTCGAACCAAAGCTCCGCTGGTAATGGACCATCTGGTGGCCATGATTGAGCAGATCATCAATCGTCTGCGGTACTCCGAAGCGCGCCAGATAGCCCGGACTGGCTGCATTGATCATGCGCAGCTGCCCCAGCGGGCGAGCAATAAGCGTGTCATCAACGATTGGCCCCAGACGGATAACAAAATCAAACCCTTCATGAACTAAATCAACGCGCCGATCGGTACTTGAAAGCTCGATCTCCAGTTCAGGGTGTGCCTCCAGCAACTGAGGCAGCGCGGGGATCACCACGCATTGTGCCAGCACGGCAGGCATATCAACGCGTATCCGGCCCCGCAATGACATCCCCTCGTGAGAGAACATGGACTGTAATTCTTCGGCTTCCGATAACAGATCGCGGGCGCGTGAGTAAAAAGCCCGTCCATCTTCCGTTAACTGCACTGTTCGCGTGGTGCGATGCAGAAGCGTGGCGCCTGTCTCCCTTTCGAGTTCGCGCACCACTAGTGAGGCGCGTCCTTTCTGAATACCCAGGCTTTCAGCTGCCTGAGTAAAACTCTTCATTTCCGCCACGCGTGCAAAAATAATCAGCGCCTCAAGGTTTTTCATTTATTGTTCCCCTTCAGAGTAACAGTGCGTTATTTCTTACGTTATTTATCACCATATTAATGGGTAATAGACTGCTTTCACACCGCGGATATTACAGAACGCGATCTGAACGTTATGAAGGTGAATCGTCTCTCGGAAGGCTCAACGCCGTTGCGAACTGCCATGCAGGTTTGTGTACATAAGCACTGGTTCAGATCCCCGCATCATTCAGAGCACTGTCGGTTCGCGGCAAACATTGCTCAGGGTATCGGGAAGCACTCAGTGAAAAGGTTGTTACTCACCACTCAATCCGTTGACCCGAAGGAAGATTTGAAAACTTAGCCCCCATTCCGGATTTGGTTAACGCCAGTCGCGCTGCCTTACGCTGGATTTCACCCCCCTGTCAGGAAGGAAAAGAGAAATGAACAAAGGTTATTTAATCGCTCACGTGACCGTATCGGACCCTGTCGCATACGCTGACTATGCCAGAGCTGCAGGCGAAGCCATGCAGGCGTTTAATCCGAAGATCGTTGCCTGGTCAGGGCAGTATGAAAATCTGGAGGGAGAGGCGCATGAACGGCATGTGGTATTTGAGTTCGAATCTTTTGCCGAAGCCAAAGGTTTTTATGAAAGCCCTGCGTATCAGGCTGCCAGGCTGTTGCGTGCAGGGGCTGCGCACGGGACGTTTGTGCTGGTTGAAGGGGCCAGCCTTTAAACACTTCTCCGTCATGTGCCGCTGCAGACTCCAGCGAACCTGGGGCCCGCAGGATGTCACCAGTATGCTCAGTGGTGCCGGGATTTACCCGAGAAAGTGACAAGGGATATTCTGGTAATTGACGCTACCTGACCACCGTGCCGGTTAGGTAGCGTGTAACTGGCAAGGGGGTGGCTGTGTCTGACTTTATGACTTCCGCAGATCGCTTCCATCCCCTTCTGCTTTCATTAAAGCAGCACGGATGAGGTTTTTCTTACAGACGCTCACTTTCGGGGCAGGCGCAGGCCAAAGATAGTGTGCCCGTTCTCATGCCGGTAGTAAGCACTTCCGCCATGTAAAGCGGCGATTGCGCGCACCAGCGACAGTCCCAGCCCGCTTCCGGCCGTATGACGGACGTTATCGCCCCGCCAGAAGCGTTCAAATAATTTTTCAGGCTCCTCCAGCGCTTCGCCCGCGTTCAACACCTCAATCTCAACGTAGTCAGCGTGATGACAGGTACTGACCTGAATCGTGCCTTTTTCTGGCGAATAACGAATGGCGTTGATCAACAGATTACTCATCGCACGCTGGAACAGCATTTTATCTGCGTTGAGGCTGCCTTCGGCCCTCAGCTCAATGGCCCTCTCCTGCTCTTCCGCAACCGGTTCAAGAAAGTCGATCAGCGCTTCCAGCGCGTCCTGCAGCAGGAAGTCCTGTTTATTGAGTCTGATATTGTGGTGCGTGGCGCGAGCCAGGAAGAGAATGTTTTCAGTGAGACGCGACAGACTCTCCAGCTCTTCAATGTTGCCTTCGAGCAGCCTCTGATATTCAGCGGCTGAGCGTTCATGACCCAGCGCGACCTGATTCTGGCCCAGTAACACATTAATGGGCGTGCGGATTTCGTGGGCCAGATCGTCGGCAAACTGGGTCAGACGGATAAAGTCCGTGGATAAGCGCTGACGCATAGCGTTAAGCGCATTGCCAATCGGTAGCAGCTCCTGCGGGATAGCCTGAAGCGGCACGGGCTGATTTAACCGGTCACTGGCCGTTTCTGCCACGATCTTACTTAACCGGCCGATCGCCCTTAGCCCTCTGCGAATCAACAGCGGACTGACTGCGGCGCACAGCAATATGGCCGCCAGTGAAACCAGAATACTTTGCTGGCGATAACGCTCCAGCATCAGTGCTCGCTCCCGCGCGACCCTGGCAAGCGTAATGGTTACCGGCCCGAGCGAGGAGTTTGCCTGCAGGCTTAACGCCGACGCTTCCGTCTTATCCGCATTGATCCAGCGGTGCAGCTGTTTCTCACTGGGTGGCGTGCTGACCGGCGTGGGCGAGATCGCGGGCAACGTTATCCCGGTATGATTAATACTGACGTTTTGCTCATGCTGCGAGCGGATGCTGAGAATGTCCTGATGGATATCGACCATCCGATTGAAGTAGAGCGGCAGCGAGCTGGGATGGGCACCATCTTCAAGTAGTTGTCTTAACTGCGCCGCCCGATTAATCAGCGTTTGATCGTCCCGCCAGACCAGTTCACTGCGTAACGCTTTATACAGAATCAGGCTGATGCCGCCACAGGCCATCGCCATGATCAGCGTAAAAATTGCCGTCAGCCGCAGCGTCAGAGAAGGGCTAGTCACCCTCGCCTCCTTTTTCTGACAGGCAATATCCCATGCCCCTTACCGTAGTGATGAGCTTTTTAGGAAAGGGGTCGTCGACTTTACGGCGCAGGCGGCGGATAGCAACATCGACGATATTGGTTTCACTGTCGAAATTAACGCCCCATATTTCGCTGGCCAGCAGCGTCCGCGGCAGAATCTCACCGTGACGGCTGGCGAGCAGCCATAACAGCATGAACTCTTTGCGCGTCAGTGCAAGAGTGACACCGTCACGCAGAACCTGAAAGCGCGCTGAGTCCAGCACCAGATCGCCCACCCGTAGTACGCTACTGTGCGGCTGCTGCTGCCGGAGCTGATTTCTTACCCGAGCCAGCAACTCCGCAAAAGAGAACGGCTTAACCAGGTAATCATTGGCCCCCAGTTCCAGCCCTTTCACCCGATCATCCACCGAGTCTCTGGCAGTCAGGCAAATTACCGGAATCTGACTGGCGGTACGCAGGGTTTTCAGCACCTGCCACCCATCCATCCCCGGCAGCATAATATCCAGTATCACCAGGCTGTAGGGATGTGACAGCCCCAGATGCAGGCCATCCCGGCCGTCTGCGGCGTAATCCACGATATAGCCCGCTTCTTCCAGCCCCTTACGCACCCAGGCGCTCGCCTTCTGGTTATCTTCAATCAGTAATAGTTTCATCGGCGCAGTTTGCCATGAAATTTATGACCGCCACAGTGTTTCAGCGACAGATGACAATATGGTCATCTTTCTGACAGGCAGAACGAACAACCGTACAGGTATAACAGCGGGGTGATTAACACCGGAGTATTAAAAAATGAAAAAGAGTCTCACTGCCCTGGCCCTCACTACGCTGCTTGCCGTTCCCGCGGTCACCTTCGCGGCCAGTAAAAATCCGCTGAGCGTTCACGTGCTGAACCAGCAGACCGGGCTGCCGGCCTCAGAGGTTGAGGTAATGCTTGAGCAGAAACAGGGAGAAAGCTGGAAAGTACTGAATACCGCCAATACTAATCAGCAGGGTCGGATTGATGCCCTTTGGCCAGCAAAGCCCTTTGAGGCGGGAGACTATCGGGTGATTTTTAAAACCGGTCACTATTTTGCGGCACATCAACAGCAGAGTTTCTTCCCCGAAATCCCGGTGGAGTTCCATATCACCAATACCACGACCACCTATCACATTCCGTTGCTGCTGAGCCAGTACGGATATTCCACCTATCGCGGGAGCTGAAATAAATGAAACGTTTACTGCTGGCATTGATGCTGACAACCGGACCTGCCGTGGCGCTCGCTGCTGAGCCAGCCTCTGTCTATGACATGACGCAGGCGCTGAGTAATCAACTGGCGACGGAGGCTTTGTCCGCCTGCCATAACATGAATCGTCAGGGCGTAGTCGCCGTGGTGGATCGGGGTGGAAACCTGGTCACGCTAATGCGGGATGACAACGTGGGGCCGCACAACACCCAGGCGGCATGGCGTAAAGCGTTTACTGCGCTCTCCACCAAAACGCCGACCAGACAACTGACCATAAAGGCGCAATCCTCACCGGAAAGCGTCAACCTGAATACGGTTAATGAGCTATTGCTGCTTGGCGGCGGCGTGCCGGTGCA
This sequence comes from Pantoea sp. EKM20T, assembly GCF_011800485.1. Classification (NCBI taxonomy): domain Bacteria; kingdom Pseudomonadati; phylum Pseudomonadota; class Gammaproteobacteria; order Enterobacterales; family Erwiniaceae; genus Pantoea; species Pantoea sp. EKM20T. The sequence continues at coordinate 338,603 of NZ_JAALFW010000004.1, forward strand.
ATATCGCGGCCAGTGGATCGGCGCTATCGGCATGGCGGGCACCGGCGGCGCGGAATCCGACGATCAATGTGGGACCGAAGCGATTAACAAAGTGCTGGGTAACAGCAAGCAACCGTAATCATGATGAACGCGCGGCGGGTATATTCCTGCCATACATGGGGAATAAACTGTTCCCCATGTTGTTTAGATAAGTCGCCGCCAGAACGGCTGCTTTGTGCCAGAAGCGAACATTGTATATTTGAATACTGCGATAAATTTTTGATAATTATGCATATGCATTAAAAAGACAATTATCGGAGTGGCCTGTTAACAGTTCTTATGCAGATTACGATAGCCTCCTGGCGTTCTTCCGGTATGACGTTTGAAGGCCAGAGAAAAAGAGGGAACAGATTTATATCCGGTTAATCTGGCTATCTCAGTAATACTTAAGTGATGCTTTCTGAGTTCAGCGCATGCCAGCTCCATTCGCCATGACGTCAGATAATTCCCGGGCGTTGAACCGGTAAGCTGATGAAACCTACTGGCGAACGCACTGCGGGACATAGCCGATTTTGCAGACAGACTTGCCAGCGTCCAGTCTGCAGATGGAGAAGAATGTATCAGTGTCAGTGCGGGTCCTATTTTCCTGTCACCGAGGGCATTCAGCCAGGATGTCCCTTTCTGATTAATCTCTAAGTATTCCCTCAGCATCTGCACCAGAACAAGTATTGCCATGCTACTGGCCACAATGTCGTGTCCGGGACGAAGCGCTGATGTTTCATGCGAAAGCAAAGTGATAAGGGCGGTGAGTGCAGGAGAAGAACTTTCCTCTCGTCGTGAAACCAGCACCTGAGGCAGATGTTTTAAAAGCAGCGGGCTGGAAGCCTCCTCAAATACGAATCTCCCCCCAATCCCCTCACTGATAAGTTCTCCCTGTCCGTAGCGGACCACACCATCCGCTTCACGGTGAGAAGAGAAAATCTGCCGTCCGTCACTTACCATCAATGCCGGACTTGAGCCACAGCAGTAAGCGTCACCCGAAGTCAGAAGATAGAAGTCCCCTTTTTCAAGCAGCAGAGGCTGCATTCCGTCCATCCAAAGCCAGAATTTCCCCTCAAGCACAGTGCCGAACTTAATGTGTTTATAAGAGGGAAACCGCATTGCCCAAGGGCCACGTGCTTCCATACGGGCCGTAAGGATGGCCTCTGCCTTCAGAAGTGAAAGAATATCAGACAACGGATCCATAACTTCCTGGACGAATGAATAATAAAAAAGGGATTTCTATAATAAAAGAAAGCGTTTGTCTGCGTCATTATCATTTGAAGCTTAACGGAGAAAACAAAATGAAATACGCAGAACTGGGTAAAACTGGGATTTATGTTTCACGCATTTGTCTCGGGACGATGACATTTGGCGGGGCGGATAATGCCGCCGGTAATGCCATCGGCCGCCTGACGGGCAAAGAGGCGGACATTATCGTTGGTGAGGCGCTGGACGCCGGCATCAATTTTATTGATACCGCGGATATCTACGGTATGGGGGGCTCTGAAAGCGTGCTGGGCGAAGTGCTGGCACAGCGACGCAGTCAGGTTTTTCTTGCAACAAAAGCGCACAGCAGAATGAATGCGGGCGCAAACGATGCAGGGCAGTCGCGCTATCACCTTATGCAGGCGCTGGAAGCCAGCCTTAAAAGGCTTAAGACCGATCACATTGACCTTTATCAGGTCCACAATTTTGATACCGTAACACCGATTGAAGAGGTTCTGCGGACACTGGACGACATGGTGCGTCAGGGCAAGGTTCGCTATATAGGCTGTTCGAATTATGCCGGCTGGCAGATTGCCAAAGCTTTGGGTATTTCAGGTGAACATAAGCTGGAGAAATTTGCCAGCGTACAGTCTTTTTATTCACTGGCCTGCCGCGACATTGAACATGAACTCCTTCCGGCAATTAAGGATAGCCAAACCGGACTGTTATGCTGGAGCCCTCTTGCAGGAGGCCTGCTTTCAGGCAAATTTGACCGCAGTGGTAGTCATGAGGCCTCTGCAAGACGCGCAAAAATTGAATTTCCACCCGTTGATAAAAGCCTGGCATGGGACATCGTGGATGTTCTCAAAACAATTTCTGAAAAACACCGCACTACTCCTGCCAGCATCGCAATAGCCTGGCTGCTGTCTTCTAAGCAGGTGACGAGCGTCATAGCGGGTGTGCGCAATGTGCATCAGCTCAGAGATAACCTTAGCGCGCTGTCTGTTAATCTCAGCGAGGAGGAAAAAGAAATGCTGGACAAGGTCAGTCATCCGGGTACACGTTATCCCGGATGGATTCAGTCATATAATGCCGCGAGCCGCTATCCGGCAGGCTTTCCTGATACCGGGCCTAACTGGATATTAGGTGAATCCCCTGTTTAACACGGGCTCAGAGCTATAAAAATAACTAAGCTTTTAATAACTTTGCTGAGTCCGGGTTCCTGACGGGCTCTGCTGACTCAGGCAGTGAACATTATGGTTAGCATCTATTGCTGTTAACATCTTCAATTTAACTCACTCATGCTGTTAGTTCCTTACGCCGGCTGAAAACTTTCGTAGAGAGTAAAATTTTATCCTATCAAACTATTATTAAGTATAATCTAATATAAAAGCTGATTGACATGGTAAGGCTGAATATTAATGTTTTTCATATGCATCTATTTGTTGCATGAAGAAAGGGTCTATATTTAAATCGCGTCAAAAATCCAGAGTAAATAATACTTTAAATATTGCCATTATTTATTGTGGCAAATAATTCTACTCATTGTTTAATGATATGATTCTGTTAAAAATTAAATGCCATTTTGGTCAAACTTAGAGTCGGCTGATTTGTTCGTAAGGAATGCGATGTCTCGCAGCGTTGCTTTTGAAAAAGTTCTATAAGTTCAAGTTAATTTTTATGCGAGTAAGTTTTATGTATTTCTTAAAGTAGAGTTTTGTTGGAGTGTTACTCTTAATTTTAAGTGAAATTTATTTGTCTTTTATGTGAAAAGAATATAAATTGAAGTTAAGATTGTAACGCTGGCAGTGTTATAGATTACTTACTATAGTTTGATAGTGACGAAACCTGTTAAAGTAAATACGATAAAATATGAAAAAATTAACTATTACTGAGTTTGCAAAGAAAATAGGTGTAGGTGTTGCAACAGTTGATCGGGTGCTTAATGATCGGGGTGGAGTATCGCCGGCCATGGAGAATCTAATACTCAAGGCCGCCCGTGATGCGGGACTTAAGCGTATTCTGCCGGAAAAGCATAGACCCTCCTGGCAGCTTGAGGTCCTGTTGAGCAGTAATAAATCTTTTTTTTTCGAACAGCTTGCTAAAGATTTTTCCATGCTGGCGGATAACTTAGGCTATCGCAGAATAACACTTTATAAAACTTTATTCTCTGAAGCTTCTCCGGAAAAAATGGCAAAACACATTGAAGCCAGCAGTAAAAAAATGGACGCTTTGATTATATTTGCACATGAGAGCCCACTTATTTATGAAATGCTGACCCTGTGTAAATCTCGCGGTGTCCCGGTAATAACCCTTGTGGCAGATTTACCAGGATCTGATAGATTGTGCCACGTAGGAATTGATCAATATAGTGCAGGCCGTACATCAGGCTTTGTACTTGGTGGTATGCTACCATCACATGGGGACGTGGTGATAATTAGCGGCCGTACGCAATACGCAGTCCATCGTCAGCGTGTCGATGGCTTTATTTCAGTAATGCAGAAATTTTATCCTAAAATCAATGTGCGCGAACCTATTTACAGTCAGGATGAACGGGAGCTTATCAGTCTTTTATTAAACCGAACCCTTGCATCTGATAAAGATATTGTCGGAATTTATAATACAGGCATGGGTAACACTCAGGTTAGTGAGATTTTGAATGATTATAATCTTAGAGGTAAAGTAGTTTACGTCACTCATGAACTTTACAATACAACACGGCAATTACTCGAACAACGAGTGCTGACATTGACCATAGATCAAAATACGTTGAGGCATGCTCAGCTGGCAATAACACTGGCGCTACATTATCTTGAAATGGGTGAGCAGCCTGATGAATATAAGTCAGGAAAGGTTGATTTTATGCTGTACACTCCTGAAAATTATAGGTGATATAAAATTGGTTACGATTGATTCAGAATAATGGCCCCCTCATTAGTACTCTTAATCTTCCGCTGGTTGGTAAAACCCCTATAACTCTGAATGTCGGACCGCAACGAGCTGTCGCAGATACAATATGTTGTAGTTTTCTAAGCTACTATCGATACTATACATAGTAGATTCAAGATAAGCGGCAAGCCAACACCAGGCCAGGGATTCAGGAGTTTTCAGCCACTGCACGTCTTCGGCCCCCTGCGGTTTTTTTTTGCCTAAAGCGGGTTATTTATCCTGCAGATACCGTGGGATCCGTCCGGAACGCGGCCCGAGATACGCTTGCTATCTTGCCGATGCCTTTTATCATTAAGCTCAAACGGCGGCTGCTCCGACCGGCCACGATAAGAGCAAAAGCCACTGAATACCTCTTTGAACCGCCTGCACGGCGGTTTTTTTATTCTTCTCTCGGCGTTACGTGATCGGCAGCACATGGTTTGTGCCGTTCGCTTTTTTTTAGCAAGGCTTACAGGTGACAGAGTTCGCTGAACGCCGGATTTTCCGGGATGCATAACCTTTTCTCCCCGGCTGCTTCCGCAGCTGACCCACTCAGATGGCGGTTTTTTGCCTGTCGCCTGCATGTGCGATAGGTATGTTATGTCTATTTTGGCAAAACTACACTGTCATCGTACATTTGACGGCCGCTTTTCGCTCAAAGCGGACCTTGCAGCACGTATGTCCGCTTTGTGCCAAAGTTACGTAAGGAAGGAATTAAGCCATCCCGTAGGATGGCTTATGAGATACTGTTACTGAGATGACAGACCTCAGAAATGCGCCGACAGCACGCCGTTTACAGACATATAAAAGAAGCACTTAACGGAAATTTTAACCAGCGTTTGTGCGGAACACGCTAACAGCGTCCCTCAGATTAGCGGCTCGACTTGCAAGTTCATCAGCAGACGATGCTGACTCTTCAACGAGCACGGCATTCTGCTGTGTGACCTGATCCATCTGAGTAACGGCAATATTTATCTGCGATACGCCTGCACTTTGCTCTTCTGAAGAAGATGAAATTTCTCTCACCAGCTGTGCTGTCTGTTCAATCGCATCCATACTCTCCTTCACTTTTTCACCTGCATCCCGGGCCATCGAAATGCCCTGCTCAGCATTCTCCACAGACTTTTCGATCAGTCCTTTAATTTCTTTCGCCGCGCCAGCCGAGCGCTGTGCCAGCGACCTGACTTCCGCCGCAACAACGGCAAAGCCTTTACCGTGCTCACCGGCCCGGGCAGCTTCAACAGCCGCGTTTAACGCGAGAATATTCGTCTGAAACGCAATCCCATCAATGACAGAAATGATTTCCTTAATCTGCCCTGCACTGCTGCTGATTTTCTCCATGGAACCCAGCACTGATTCCATTGCCTGACCGCCACGCAATGCCGCGCTGGTAGCCGAGCTGGCCATTTCTGCAGCATGGCGGGTGTTTTCAGCATTGTTGCCGATGATCGAAGAGAGCTGTTCCATACTGGCGGCTGTTTCAGCCAGTGATGCAGCCTGTTCTTCCGTCCTCGCAGAAAGATCGCCGTTACCGCGGGCAATCTCCTCAGATGAGGTGGCAATGGTGACGGCATTAGATTTAATGTTTTCTACCGTCACCGTCAGGCGCTGACTCATCTGCAGTAATGCCTTAAGCAGACCGGCTGTTTCATTGCGTCCTGTCACGGAAAAAGATGCTGTCAGATCGCCTTCTGCTACTTCAAGCGCAAGCTTTGACGCGGCACCGATAGGTCGTGTAACAGAACGGATAATGATCAATGCGAAAAAGACAGAAAGCAGGACCATAAAGAGAAGAACGCTCAGCAAACCATACTGTGCATTCCGGTGGTCCGTAATCTGCTGGTTCAGCATGTCATTCAGTTCATTACCGCCCGCAATCGCGTAGGTGCTGAATCTGTTAATCGCGCTGGTAAAAATTGCGGCATAGTCCTGAGGATTCTGATTCGTCATACTGCGGCTAATAAATAACGCCCCTGCAGTTTTCAGGGCATTTTGGGCTTCCTGCACGGCCGCGTCTGCATCGGCACTGAATTTCTGCTTCAGCCCTGTATCAGACGAAAAAAGCTTCTCTGAGTCCTGAGCAAACATATCCAGATTATAGGCACCCGTGCTGATTAATGATTCCATACGGACAGAGTCAGCCTCACTAACGGCTTCTTTCCTGGCAAGCAGTGAAGTCCCGAACGCACGAATTTTACCCAGACTTTCGGTAAGCTCAGGCAATGATGAGAAATTGCTGATAATCAGGCGGTACGTACTGATATCTGAATCAAGCGACAAACCGTAAAAATCCAGCACGTCGCGGTTTGTGTTAAGAAGTTTGCGGATGAGTTGCGCATGTGCGTCAAGACTGGTCGTTTGATTCAGTTTCGAAGCATCAATGTCCTGCTGCAGCGCGTCCCACTGTGCACGCACCCCATTGATTTTTTCGATTAAACCCGCACTGCCTTCTGTCTGCGCCATCTCTTTCTTGATGGCATCGGTGATAGTAACAATGTCATCTCTAACACTTAGACGCGATGAGGTGGCAGGATTTTTTTGCGCAATAGCGAGGGCTGTTTCAGCGCGATGGCGCTGTATCAGATTCAACAGGGCAAGGATTTTGTTTTCAGCAGGCACTCCTGTTACTTCTTTCTGCTTGTCCTGAATATATTTATTACCTTCTGACACAAAAAGCACGGTAGGAACTGAAAAAAGAACAAGGCAAAACAAGCCCAGAATTGCAAACTTAGCGGTAAGATTAATATTGTTAAGAATATTACTCATTTTTACACCCTGCTGAATTAATTTTTATAAGAACACAAATAATGCAGATTAAAAGCATCTTAATCATCATTATCGGTTAACTATTCATTAACTTTATAGCAGGCGTAAGAAAGAGAATATTTAGGTTGAATCGCAACAAGGTCTAACCTGTTACCCAGTAATTAGACAATACTGATGTTAACAATTACCTCATAAGAGGTAGGAAAGATTGTTAATATCTACTTCTCTCTTAACGAATTTTATACATGATTCATGTCCACTTTGTGCCAGGAGCGGACGTTCATGATTTTGAGATAAACATAAAAGTGCATACGATTTCAGAAAGCATTAACTGCCTGGTACAGATTACAGAGACAGGCCGGACTCACCAATAAAATCGACAAAGCAGCGTATTCTCGGTGAAAGATACCGGCTGGCTGGCCAGAGTGCCGAGAAAACCCCCTGCCTGGTACAGCTACCTGGCAATACCTCTTTCAGTTGCCCCGTGTTCAAAGATTCGCGAACGACAAAACCGGGCACATAGCAAATCCCCATACCTGACAGGCTCAGGCGAACAGAAGCCTCTATATTATTTACGGTCAGAACAGAGGCTGTCCTCAAATCAGCACCCGGGCACATACCGCGCAGTTCCCAGGGCTGGAGCAGCCCCGTTGAGGGAAAACGAAAAGAAATGCACCTGTGCATCGTTAAATCCGCTGGCGAGCCGGGTACGCCATATTCATTCAAATAGGAAGGGCTGGCGCAGAGCACAAAACGAAAATCACCAACCTTTTTAGATTTCAGTCGGGAGTCCGTCAGTTCACCGCTTCGTATGGCTACATCAAATCCTTCATCAATGATGTTTACCAGCCGGTCGCTGAAATCGAGATCGAGTTCTACATGAGGATAACGGCGGGAAAAGTCCGGCAGAAGAGGAAGGATCAACCTGTAGCCAATGACAGGAAGTGAAACCCTGAGCTTCCCGGCAGGCTGCGCTAAGCTGCTCGTCAGTTCTGACTCCGCCTCCTGTAATTGCTCAAGAATCTGCTGGCAGCGGATTAATAAAGCAGCCCCCTCCGCTGTCAGACTCACGTTTCTGGTGCTGCGATTTAAGAGACGTACGCCCAGTTTATGCTCAAGTCTGGCGACATTCTTCCCGACCGCTGAGGCCGAAATCCCAAGCAACCTTGCGGCCTGTACAAAACTCAGCGTCTCCGCTGTCCGGACAAACGAAGTAAGAGAGGTCAGACTGTCCATTAATTATAAACTTAATGTCCGTTAAGAAGAGATTTTCAGTGTATTTATTCACTCTGATGTCTGCAATAACATTGCTGAAGTTTGTTAACCCATCCGCTTTTCGGAAACATAAGGTCACCCAATGGCAACTTCAGCCAGAACACCCAGTCCATATGCCAGGGATATGGCAGCCTTTTCTGTCTATCTGGCGGCTGTATTGCTGCCGTTAAGCTTTACCGGTGGTGTAATCTCCACGCCGGCAATACAACAGGCTCTTGGCGGCTCGCCTGCCGCGCTGTCATGGCTGACGAATGGATTTATGCTGACTTTCGGCAGTTTCTTGTTGTCAGCCGGTGTTGCTGCGGATGTTACTGGCAGAAAGCGCATTTTTACCGCAGGCTCAGCCCTGTTTTGCCTGAGCAGCGTTATGATCTGCCTGACACAGGATATCTTTATGGCTGGGTTGTTCAGGTCACTGCAGGGTCTTGCGGCGGCCTTGATATTGGCCAGCGGCAGCGCTGCACTGGCCCGTCTCTATGAAGGTACGGACAGGACACGGGCCTTCAGCGTACTTGGCACTATGTTTGGCGTGGGCCTGGCGTTCGGCCCTGTGTTGATGGGTTTCATTACGGATGCTTTGGGCTGGAGATGGTTGTATGCCATGTTAGCTCTGCTTTCAGGCATTGTAATTTTGACTGGTGCTGCGTTTCTGCCAGCATCAGAGGAGAGCGGACATCAGAAACCAGACGGCACAGGATTAATCATGTTTACTGCAGCCCTGATGTTATTTACATCAGCGGTGATGCTTATACCTGCCTTTGGGTTTTTATCGTTTCCCACATTCGCCCTTTTCATTTCCGCCATGCTGCTTTTCAGCGGGTTTGTAGTGCGTTGCCTGGGGGTTGAAAATCCTGTTCTGGATATCTCTCTGCTGCTGCGCCCGCGCTTTTCCGGCGTTCTGCTACTGCCGATAGCAACATGCTATTGCTATGTTGTGCTGCTGATTATTATTCCGCTGCATTTTATGGGCGGTGACGGGATGAGTGAGTCCCGGAGCGCTTTTTATCTTATGGCGCTGACGTCTCCAATGCTGGTTTTCCCGTCGATTGCCGCACTGCTGACAAGGTGGTTTTCTCCGGGAACCGTTTCAGCTGCGGGACTTATTATTGCATCAGTCGGGCTGCTTTTCCTCGGATACGCACTACCGGGTAACAGCAGTAATTTTCTTGTGCTTTCACTTATTATGACGGGTACCGGCGCTGCGCTTCCATGGGGACTGATGGATGGTCTGGCACTTTCAGCTGTATCTGTGGAGAAAGCGGGCATGGCCGCAGGCCTCTTTAATACCGTTCGCGTTGCTGGAGAAGGGATCGCTCTGGCGATGGCGTCAGCATTTTTAACAGAAATGAATGATTTGAATCTGAAAAACACCGTTCACGGGTATGCGCCAGAGGTCATTCACCAGGCTGCCGCATGGCTGGGGGGCGGCAGTACTGAGCAGGCCGCTGCGATGTTACCCGGTATTTCACGATTATTGCTTCAGGACAGTTATGACACTGCGTATACGTTTCTTTTTAGAGTTCTGGCTGCTGTCACGCTGATTTGCGCGCTGATGGTCTGGATCACGCTGGGTCGGCAGAGGCAAGGCTGTGCTGCAGGCAATACGCTGGCCAGAGATGAGTGAAAAATCGTGATCGAATAAGGTCGTAAGCGTTCATTTCATCACGTCCGCTTTTCGCTCATAGCGGGTATTATCCGATGTCAGACTGCTCTATGCCAGGAGCGGCCCCTTACAAAGCTGATTCTTTTCACGGGACAAACTTAGTCAAAATCACCCATGAGGTAACGGTTAAACCCGTTGTGATTAAGAGGCCGTTCTTTGCTCAGCGGGTTATGGAGAATAATGCATTGTGTCGTAAAAAATATTTCCTCAAATGTGTATTATGAGGCGCTGCACGGCGGGGTCTTTAAAAAAGATATTCTCTTTGGCTACTGGTAAGAACGCTTTATTAAATTATTTATTTTAAATTTTGAGACATATTGATGCCGGTAATATGAAAGCCATTCTTCTGATACAGTGCTTTGGCTGAGGCATTATTCGGAGCTACCCTAAGTCCGACTTCATCGATGTTCATTATTTTTAGCAATCTTTTCATTTCGCATAAGGCCAGACCACCGAATCCACGGCCGCGCCAGTCAGGATAAATGTAGAAATCACTTATCCAGGCTGATGACCCGGTGATCGACAGCCAGAGGATGCCAATAACGTCCTCTGGTTCATCAGGCTGTTGGATACACCACAGCTGATTAGCCGGGGTCACAACTCCCTTTGTTAACACTGTATCAATAGATTCTATGGCTTTGATTCGTGCTTTTTCGGAAAGATATCCGCGATTGTTTTGCAGATCCTGCGAATATTCATGGATGAAAAGAGAACGATAATTTACGAATTCTTCTTCATTCATATTCCTGAGAGTAATCACACTGTCTTCCTGATTAGGTAGTTATGTGTTGAAGATATCACCTGGAAACTGTTTTTCAAGCTTCTCTGTTAAGGAATGTTTTCTCTGCACGTTTGAATCACCACTGAGAATGGTGATATTTCAGAATAGCGAGTAAACGGCACTTACTGATTATTGCTAAGCTCCGCTCCTCGCTCAAAACGCATTTAACCAGCTTCAGCAGTTAACGCGCCCCTTTACCAACAGACTCAGCCAGCAGGCCCGGAACGCTGTGCGGTCCGGGGATGTTAAGCTGTTCGATTGAGGTGTCCTGACATCTTAAAATGTCACTGAAATGGTCAGTTTTGCGTTCCTTCAGCTGATGACGAGACTCTGACCCGGAATGCAATAACCAGCGCGGCAGTGAGCATGATACAGGCAGCTGTAATGAATACCCCCGTCACCCCGTTGAGGCCATATATCAGACCACCTATTGCTGCACCCGCGGCAATGGAGGATTGAACGGCGGCGACCACCATACCCCCTGCGCTCTCGGCCTCATCGGGAAGAGTCCGGGCGACCCAACCTGACCACGCCACCGGTATGCCACCAAATGCCAGCCCCCACAGCATGACCAGCGCCGTAAGCCCGGCGATTGATAACGGCAGAGTGATCATACCCAGTGCCGCTGCTCCCACCAGAGCAGGCATAATAATCAGCGTAAAACGCAGGCTGCGTTCCATCAGCCATCCTGCCGACAGTGTCCCGATAAAGTTAGCAATGCCAAACACCAGAAGTATTAATGCCAGCCCTTTTGCGTCTATGTGTGCGAGCCCTTCCAGCGCAGGCCGTATATAGGTAAACAGCGCATACTGGCCGGTGTGTGCAAGCACGCACCCCAGCATGCCCACGCTCACGCCCGGCCTCTGGAGCAGAGAAAATACGGATGCCGTCCTGGTCCTGACTACCGGCGGCATTCCGGGCAGCGTCAGCCACTGAAAAATGAAAGAGAGTGCGCCAACCGCAGCAGCGGCAATAAACGCGCTACGCCAGCCAGACATCTCGCCCAGATAACTTCCCAGCGGTACGGCAACAACAGTACCTACCGCGATTCCACTAAAAATGATCGACAGCGCCCGCGGTACCAGCCTCTCCGGCACTAGCCTCATCGCAACCGCCGCTGCCATACTCCAGAATCCACCCAACGCGATACCCAGCAGGATGCGCATTGCCAGCAGCATGACAATACCTGAAGAGAGCGCCACGAGCAGATTTGAGAAGATCATAAGGGCGGTAAAGCTCAACAACACGACGCGCCGGTCCAGCGCACGCGTTAATCGCGGTATCAGTAATCCGGCAAATAACGCAATCACCGCCGTCACTGTTACGGCCTGTCCTGCAAGAGATTCTGACACACCCAAATCCCGTGCAACAGGCGTTAATAAGCTGGCAGGCAGGTACTCTGCGGTGAGCAGGCCAAAAACACCCATGGTTAACGAAAAAACCGCAAGCCAGGCTGGCTGGATTTTCTCATCTCTTTGCACTCTTTCTTTGTGAACCCTGATAGAAGTTTCATCCGTCATTTCTAAGTCTCCTGGAAAGTCGTTTCAGGAGAAGAAGTCTATTCAGGCGCAGCTGGATGATCTATGCTCTAAAACCCTCACTTTTTTACCCAGAACCCGGAAAGGCATATGACTTCATCCTTCGCTCTGTCATCAGAACTCATCAGCGAGTTGCTTTCCGGCCTGCGGCTATACGGCGTGCGATATCAGCGTATCCAGACGGGAGATACGTTTGGCCTGAACTTCGCAAGCAGGCCCGGTCATGCTTATCTGCACTACGTCGCTGTAGGTGAGATGGTGCTCCATAGTGCAAACGGCGAAGTTCTTACGCTTTCAGCCGGAGAGGCTGTATTTCTTCCCCACGGCGAACGGCATCAGCTTTTGTCGGCAACAGCCGCCGACGTGCTGGATATCGACAATATTGAAACGGCACCACTCGATGAAAAAGTGAGTGGGATTGATACCTGCCCGAGTACCCAGGAAACGCCAGGCGCTGTGCTGTTTTTTGGTTGCATGAAAATTGATCTGGGAAGCATGCAACGGCTGGCGGATGTGCTGCCTGAAATTATGCATGCCGATGCAAAGGGGATTCAGTGGCCGGGACTCATGCATATCCTTGATGCGATGAAGCGTGAGATATGCTCCGGACGCGTGGGCTATGCAGGTATTCTCGCCAGGCTTGCCGATGTGGCTGGAGCGATGTTTATCAGAGGATGGGTGGAAGACGGTTGCGGCAATAGCCCTGGCCTGGCTGCAGCACTGCGCGATCCGCGTCTGGCTCAGGCCATCCTGGCGATTCATCGCGAACCGGGCCGGGACTGGAGCGTGGCAGAACTCGCCGCCGAATCGCATATATCCCGCTCCGCATTCGCCGAAAGGTTTCAGACCACTATCGGCGTCCCACCGCTACGGTATGCAACAGAAGTAAAGATGCATCTCGCTGTCCGCTGGCTGTCGTCAGAAAATATTACCGTCGACACCGCATCGCAACGGTTAGGATACTCCTCTCAGGCTGCTTTCAGCCGGGCTTTTAAGCGTGTTACGGGCAAGTCTCCAGGCGCGGTTCGTTTGCTTAGCTAATGGGTTTTATCCCTGGCGGGGATAGCAGTAATCGCAACGTAGCCTGACTTCCTTTGTGCTCCAGCAAAGGCAGCATCAAATAAATAAATCACATTAAAAACAGTGTCCGTTTCTGGCATATAGCGGTCATCAGCCCGATGACAGTTTACTTTTTGACAGGAGCGGACGTCAGTTCCAATTAATATAGTCAGCGCAATGCCTTTGAGAAACAGATAGCTTCTGTCCTGCCTATATATGGGCCGTAATTCTCAATAGGGACATAACCATTTTTCATGTAGAAATTTACAGCACGATAGTTGATGTGGCGGGTTTCCAGCCTAACTTCGATATATCCCATCTCTTTTGCTGATTTTTCAAGGAAAGTGAGTAAAGCACCACCAATCCCTGACTCACTTCGGTCTGAAAACATTCTTTTAAGCTCGGCTATATTTTGGGTAAATGGCCGTATAGCACCGCATCCCACAGCTTTGCCTTGAGAATTCTTTGCTGATGCCCATAAAGCTTTGTCATCACCCATTGCTTGGGTGGTGAAATTGCTTTTGCCGTTATCACCAGTAATAGCGGCAAGTTCTGCTGATAGCATTTCGATTAAACGATGGGATTCTGAAGAGAATGGATCTGATTTTTCTACTTTTATCATGGTTATACCCTGCAGGATGAGTGTGACCAACATAAAGCATCCTGCTAAGAAAAGCATCAGCTCAAAACGGGTAAAGGGATATCACTTATTTAAACCATCCCTGGGGTCATGGCTGCTCCTCACTCATAGCGGACATAAATCTGAACTTAGTCTGGCCCGCCTCATTGCAGTTGCCAGAAATTAATACAAAGGTAATACAGCTTGAACGTTAAACTGGAAGGCATACGGACATGATAGCAGTTTAAATTGCTCATCGGCCGAATAGGTGACAGCAATTTGTCGAAGCATTTTAATCATAACATGGCTGCAAAGATATGAGGTTCACAATCAAGATAATATAGTAAACAGGGACTTTTAAAACACAATTAATTTAAAAGCCATCCTATACTAATGCTTAAAGCATCAGCGGAAAAAATATTAGTTTTTTTTGCAGTTTCTCATTTTATAAAAGAAGCCGGAATGCGCATTTTCGATGATAAAACGATCATCGTAATTAGGACGTCTTACGAAGGTTAATCCGTTAACAGTAGCCTGCTGTTTAATACCACCCATGACACTTTCAAGCGCTGGGGATGCTACCTCATTACCCAGCATTTTCACTTTGTAGTTACTTCCATTGTCTTCAACGACAGCAGCTTTTGGCAAAAGCTGCGTCTCTGTATGAGAGCTGGTTATCCGGACATCACATAAATATGTCCCCAAACCTAAACCTTCAGCTGCGGAACATAAACCGGAAAAACACACAGCAATCATACAATAAACAAATTTATTCATGTCTGTCTTCCAGGACTTTGGATCGTTAAAAAATCGTTATCGGCAAAATATTTTGTGACTTGAGGAATTGGTGATGTCATACGTGTATAGAGCTGATTTATGGATATTAATTTTTGTTGTGGGTAAGGTTGGATGAGCCGGGTGCTATGTTGGATGCAATGGTAACAGTCAGTCATTAAGAACGGAACGTCCGTTCCTCGCTTATAGCGGACACTCACCACATGTATCTTCTTTTTATGTTGCGATCCTTAATATCCTGGCCTGATAAGAACGGCTTTCAGATCTAATGCAACATAACATCCGTGACCAGCATGCCGCGATTCAACCCGTTCCCCTGCAGAAGAGGCTGGGGTTATGTCACAGGAGTCGGCAGAGGCCGGGCGGGAACTGGATGGTTGGGTGGTGCCGGATAAGCTGCCATCACTCAGGCTGACACTATGCCATGTCTTTTAAGGAAGATCGGGACTTGCAGGGACCGGTAAAAACGACTGATATGACTTCACCGGCTTTGCAGTTCAGGCCTGGCAACCCGGTGTCTCCGCATTGCCTTGCTGTCTGCTTAGTCTGTGTTTATGAGGTCGCCGGGGTCATCAACCTCCGGCAAACCACGTTAACTGCATAGGGATAACTATTTAGCTCCACTCATTCCGGGAGAACCATCATGTCCTCCCTCATTCCCGCCACTGCCACCCTGCCCGCCGACGCCGCCAGGACCCGCATCGCCTCCGTTTCCGCCATTACCTGATCCGTCACCATTACCGCCGTTCCCTCCATTTCCTCCGTTTTCACCACCATTACCGCCGTCGCCGCCATTTCCGTTGCTGCCAGAACCAGCATTCCCTCCGTCTCCCCCGTTTCCGTCACCGCCACCGTCACCACCGTCGCCACCGTCGCCGTCTGCCCATGCCGCAGTGCTGAATATTCCGGCCGCCAGAGAAGAGGTTACCGTGAGTACGACCATGAAAGGTCTCAGTAATGCTGAGGTGAGAATAATGAGATATACAGCTTTCATGAGAAGGTTTTTCATATCATCCTCTGCGCTATGACTTATATGCCGCCGCCGCTATCACCGCTATCACCGCCATCACCACCATCACCACCATCACCACCGGATGAGTTGTTCCCGCTTCCTCCGTTGCCACCATCCCCTCCATCGGCTCCGTTAGTGCCGCCATTTCCGCCATCTCCGCCATTTGAGTTGGAGCCTGTACCAGCATTACCGCCGTTACCGCCATCCCCTCCGTTTTCGCCCGGACCAGCGTCCCCGCCGTTTCCACCATCAGAAATCAGTGATAAGGAATCAGGAAAAGGAATCGGGGAGGCCGGAGAGGCATAACCGTAGTGTGTAAAAATCACCAGTATCAGAGTGGAGCACCTTAGTAGGGTACGGTATCGTTTACAGATGTTCTGACTGGTCATTGTTACCTCCATCACCGCCAGCACCTCCGGGCGCATTGTCAGTTGAACCACCATCACCCCCGTTGCCACCATTGGCGCTACCCTGTCCATTTTTATGATGTTTGTGGTGTTTATGGTAGGGTTCAGTCGCGGCGCCTGCCCCATTTCCCCCATTTCCGCCGTTACCACCTGTAGCAGAACCGTTACCGCCGTTACCTCCGTTCAGACAGCCTGTACCGGGCACGCCGTCTTTACCACTTTCTCCATCAGGCGAACTGCCGTTCCCATCTTGTCCGTTCAGGCTCTCACAGGCAGACAGCTGAATAGTGTCCTGCGGGAGTGTCTGACTGAATACCGGCAGGGAAAGGAGCAGCCCTGCAGATAGTGGAAAAAAAATCAGCGTGTTGTGTAGCTTTGACATAGAAGTTTCATCCTTTAATTAATGGCCGCCTTCATGAGGCGACCATTTTTAGTTAGATTCTGCAGCCTGATTACGCACCGCCGCCATCACCACCACCACCATCGCCACCGCTATCACCACCATCACCGCCGCCGTCACCGTCTCCGGAACCATTACCGTTAGCGGAGCCGTTGCCAGTGCCGTTATCATTACCGCTGCCATTCCCGTTACCGCTGGCGCTGTTATTTCCTCCATCGCCGCCAGGGCCACCAGGAGAATTAGAACCAGAACCCCCGTTGCCGCCGTCACCTCCATTAGCATCGCCGACAAGTAAGAAGGTCTGTGGGGAGTGATTCGTAAACGGTTGGTTATGTAACGGTGCAGCGACTGCAAGTCGCGCCGCAGAGAGAACAAAAACAGCCAAAGCAAGCGTTAATTTTTTATGTCTCATAATCCATCCTTAAAGATAATAAATACATGAGATAATCGCTGGCCCACCCCATAGCTAATGAGCTATTTCATTAAAAGTAAATTATCTAAAAAATAAAAACTATGGAGTGTAATGAAACGTTTTTCGTTGTTTTAGAATGTTTTCGTTTAATTTTAAAAAAAATTTTCGGGGATGCTATTTTTTAACTAACTAGTTAATAGCTAATGACATTAAAGGCTAACAATCACCCTGCTAACAATTTACTCTTTTCATGAAATAATACATATTGCATTTTTATTAAGGCACTTTTTTCATAAGCAGGGAATGACAATCCTGAACTCAAAAAAAAGCAAAAGCATATATCATTTTCTATAATTCATCTGACTTTTAAGAGGTATGGTAAGGGGACACTGTTTAACCACTCAGAATTAATTTTCCTGAACCTCAGAAATCCGTAATTTCAGGAAGCACTACCCTAACTGCTGCAGGCGGGACCTCGCGGGGCTGAATAAAGGTGAAGCCCGTAACGCGCTGATGCATGCGATATTTATGCACCGGCTGGAAGAAATCAGGGCCCGAAATCCGGCAAATCAGAGCTGCATGTTGCGCAGTAAAGTAACTGCCCCGCTTCCCATTGATAAAGACCGCCTGTTTCGATGGTGTGCTGACATGCGGCAGAGCGGGCTGAAGCCCGCCCCTGTAAACGCCTGTCGTCAGACATATCCCATCATTTTCAGCAGCGACTGCACCTGATTCATCGCTTCGCTGCGATGGGTGACGCCCAGCTTCTGATAGAGATTACGGATGTGGGTTTTGATGGTGGTGGAGGCCACCGCCAGCTCACCGGCGATTTGATCGTTGCTGTAGCCCGAATAGATCAATCCCAGCACCTGCCATTCACGCTGCGTCAGCGGACTGGTTCGGATCAGCTCCGGCACGTCAGGATGGTTAAGCAACCGGCTGACAAAGCCTTCATCGAAATGAGCGAACTTGTGACGGTGATATTTGTTGATCTCCAGCAGGATGCGCCGGGCGCGGTGGCTGTCCAGCTCATTCAGGGTATTCAGCTGAATCAATTGCCGCAACTGCTGCGCCATCATCTCGCCTTCAATCACAAAATGGCTGATAAAACCGGTGCTGCGCGCCAGTTTCAGCGCCTCAATCAGGACACGCTGCGCCTCCGCTTTTCGGTCGGTCTGCCAGTAGATCTGATTCAGCAGCAGCAGATTACGGTTTAAATCGCTCATCAGGCGCAGGGCACGGGCATTCTCATTCAGCTCCTCCAGCACCACTTCCGCCTGGCTCACATCACCCAGCAGGATCTGCGCGCGGGCGATGTTCCGCCACTGCCCCTGCAGAAAATGGTTGTTGGCGAAGGCGGGTTTAGGCGTCTGCCGCATCCAGTCACGGGCGTTCTGGCTGTCGCCGGTCAACTGCCAGTAAATGACCCGGACTTTGTCGGCATTGGCTATCCAGTCGCTGTGCCAGTTGCCATTGTTCAGCAGGTTTTCCAGCCGGTTCAGGTAGCTGCGGGCGTTATCCAGATTGCCGCGTGCCAGTGAGCACTGCACCAGCAATCCCAGACACTGAATCTGCTGCTGCGGCTGGAAACCGTTCAGCACTTTGATGCCTTCCCGGGCTGCCTGCTCCGCCTCTTCAAGCCGTCCCCAGGCCCACAGCAACTGAGCGCGGATGCGCAGCAGAAACTCATGCAGCGGGAACTGCGCCAGGTGCTGTTCGTCGACCAGCACAAAGGCGCGGCTCTGGATCTCATACGCTGCCTGCAAAAAGCCCTGAGCAAACAGAATCTCGCTCTGCTGAATCAGGCTCCAGAGGGCGTAGTGCCACACTTCATCGCGCCGCGCCATCTGTTCGGTCTGCCGCATCAGTTTGAGTGAATCATCCAGCTCGCCTTTGCAGTGCATCACTTCACCATGCACTGAGGTTGCCACAATGCGGCTGTAGTGACGGCTCGCTGGCAGGGTGTCGAGCGCCACTTTCGCCAGCCGCTCCGCTTCATCGGTATTGCCATCGTTAATCGCCACCTGGGCGCGCAACGCATTAAATTCACCGCGCAGTGCTGCATCGATCTCGCAGCGGCTGGCCTGTTCAAAACGCGCCAGCAGACTGTCGACTTCGGAGAAGCGATGCTGACTCTGCATCAGCCACGCCTGCAGCAGTACCAGCATTGGATTTTCCAGCATCATCTCCCACGGCAGTGCTTTCAGGGAGTTCTCCAGCAGTGGCAGCTCGCTCTGATTAAACAGCGTCCAGGCGTGCTTCAGCAGCACGTCCCGCAGCATGGTGGCGTCGCCAGAGGCGAGCGCATGATGAATCGCCTCGCCGGGAAAGCCCTGCGCCATCCAGCTCTCTGCCGCAGCCCGATGCAGCGCGGGCAGCTCCGCCGCCAGTTCCCACTGACAGCGCTGACGCAGGAAGTTACCAAACAGCGGATGGTAGCTGAACCAGCAGCCTGAATCGTCCATGCGCTGCAGAAACAGACCCTGACGCTCAATCTCTTCCAGCCGCATCTGGCCGTTCTCTTCGCGGGTGACACAGGCGATCAGTTCATCGTTCATTGAACGCAGCAGCGCGGTTTTCAGTAAGAAATGGCGGGTAGGCAGATCGACGTTATCCAGAACTTCCTCAACCAGATAATCGGAGAGGTGGCTGGCATTAATACCAGAGAGACGCCGCGCGGAGTGCTGAGCCGAACTGGCACCCTGTCGCGCCGACAGCACGATCAGTTGCAGCGCAGTGGCCCAGCCCGCTACATCATCACAGAGTCGGCTGCTCTCATCGCTTTCCAGCGGGGCCGCCAGTCGGCAGTCAAAAAACTGTCGCGCCTCCTGGTGGGTAAAAGCCAGCTGCTGGCTGCCCAGCTCAATCAGTTGCTCACGCACCCGCAGGTTGGCGATACCGAGCTGCGGCAGATTACGTGACATCAGAATCAGCGTCAGATTTTCAGGCTGATGGCGCAGGAAAAAGCGCATCGCGTCGTGGATCACCGGATTGGTAATCAGATGGTAGTCATCAACGATCAGCCACAGAGGCTGCTGCCACTCCACCAGCTCGATAAAGAGCTGAGAAAACAGGGCATTGAGATTCACATACTGCCGCTTCTGGGCCAGCAGCTCACTGCGCGGACAGCCACTGTGGGTGGCCTGTTGCAGTGCAGCGATCAGGTAATCGGCAAAGCGCTCCGGCTGATTATCGCCCTCATCTAAAGAAACCCACCCCAGATCGCTTTTCCCTGCCGCCCACTGCGACACCAGTGTGGTTTTACCGTAGCCCGCCGGACTGGTGACCAGCACCAGCCGATAGTTACCGGCAGCGGTGAGTTTTTGCAGCAATCTCTCCCGAATCACAGTGCCTTCAAGACGCACCGGGCGGCTGAGTTTAGCGGGTATTAACATGGGCGCGCGTTTCTCCATTTGTCGAGCGCATCATTATTTTACGCTTCGTAATTATTCCTTACACAGGTTCAGCATTTCGTCAGATGAATGCAAGCAAACCCATTAATTAAACTTTACAAAAGCGTGCGCAATCACACTCCTTCAACGATTTCGGATTAGCCTCATCCTCTCCACCCTCCCCATCCTCCTCCGCTAATTCTTTGCAGGAGGATGAGCGAGGGTTTCCGCGCGGGCAGACTGTCGCCACATTGACCCATTTTCCGTTTTTACAGGACATCAACCATGACACAGCCCGATTTCAACCCGATTCAGTTCAATGCTGCCCTGACCCGTCAGTGGCAGCGTTTTGGCCTGCGCGATGCACAGGAGATGACCACGACACAGTGGTGGCAGGCACTCAGCGGTGCGCTGGCCGATATGCTGGCCGCGCAGCCTGCTCTTCCGGACCCAACAGAACTGCGCCATGTTAACTATCTGTCGATGGAGTTTTTGATCGGTCGCCTGACCGGCAA
Source organism: Pantoea sp. EKM20T (assembly GCF_011800485.1). Taxonomy (NCBI): domain Bacteria; kingdom Pseudomonadati; phylum Pseudomonadota; class Gammaproteobacteria; order Enterobacterales; family Erwiniaceae; genus Pantoea; species Pantoea sp. EKM20T. The sequence continues at coordinate 359,392 of NZ_JAALFW010000004.1, forward strand.
CAACCTGCTGAACCTGGGCTGGTATGACGCGGTCAACGAGGCCCTGGCCGCCTGGGATATCTCACTCACTGACGTGCTGGAAACCGAAACGGATCCGGCGCTGGGTAATGGCGGCCTGGGTCGCCTGGCAGCCTGTTTCCTGGATTCCATGGCGAATGTGGGTCAGCCCGCTACGGGCTACGGTCTGAACTATCAGTACGGTCTGTTCCGCCAGCGCTTCGAACAGGGCGCGCAGATTGAAGGCCCGGATGACTGGCAGCGCGACCGCTATCCGTGGTTTAACCACAACGCCGCGCTTAACGTGCGGGTCGGGCTGGGCGGTAAAGTGGTGACGGTTGCGGGTCAGCCACAGTGGCAACCGGCGTTTGAACTGCTCGGCGAAGCCTGGGATCTGCCGGTGGTGGGTTATCAGAATGGTATCAGCCAGCCACTGCGTCTATGGCAGGCGAAACATGCCCATCCATTCAACCTTGATCGCTTCAACGACGGCGACTTTCTGCGCGCGGAGCAACAGGGTATTGATGCTGAAAAACTGACCAAGGTCCTCTACCCAAATGACAATCATCAGAACGGTAAAAAACTGCGTCTGATGCAGCAATATTTTCAGTGCGCCTGTGCGCTGGCAGACATTCTGCGTCGCCATCATCGGGCCGGACGCAGCATCGAAACCCTGGCCGATCATGAAGTGATCCAGCTTAATGACACCCATCCGACGCTGGCCATCCCGGAGCTGATGCGTCTGCTGCTGGATGAGCATCAGCTGAGCTGGGATCGCGCCTGGCAGATCACACAGCACACTTTTGCCTACACCAATCACACCCTGATGCCGGAAGCGCTGGAGTGCTGGGATGTGCGTCTGGTGCGCAGTCTGCTGCCGCGCCATATGATGATCATCAATACCCTGAACGCGCAGCTAAAAACGGCTGTCACCGCGCGCTGGCCGGACGATGAAGCGAAGTGGGCCAGACTGGCACTGGTGCATAATAACCAGCTGCGGATGGCGAACCTCTGCGTGACCAGCGGGTTCGCGGTCAACGGTGTGGCGGCGCTGCACTCGAAACTGGTGGTGCAGGATCTCTTCCCGGAATATCACCAGATGTGGCCAGAGAAATTTCACAACGTGACCAACGGCATTACGCCGCGCCGCTGGATCAATCAGTGCAACCCGGCGCTGAGTGCCCTGATCACCCGGACATTGCAAAAACCCTGGCTGAACGATCTCGATGCCTTGCAGGGGCTGGAAGCCTTTGCGGATGACGCCGCCTTCTGCGCGGAATATCGCGCCATCAAGCAGCAGAACAAAGTCGCGCTGGCGCACTGGGTGAAACAGCGGACCGGCATTGAGATTGACCCTACCGCGCTGTTTGACGTGCAGATCAAACGACTGCATGAGTACAAACGCCAGCATCTGAGCCTGCTGCACATCATTGCGCTGTGGCAGACGCTGGTCACCGATCCGCAGGCTAACCGGACGCCGCGCGTGGTGTTGTTTGGTGCCAAAGCCGCGCCCGGCTATGCACTGGCGAAAAACATCATCTATGCCATCAACAAAGTGGCCGAGGTGATCAATCAGGATCCCCGTATCGGGGACCGGCTGAAAGTCGTGTTTATTCCCGATTACAACGTCTCCGTCGCCGAGCGGCTGATTCCCGCCGCCGACCTTTCTGAGCAGATCTCCACCGCCGGTAAAGAAGCGTCCGGCACCGGAAATATGAAACTGGCGCTGAATGGCGCACTGACCATCGGCACACTGGATGGAGCGAACGTCGAGATCGCTGAGCAGGTTGGCAGCGAGAACATCTTTATCTTCGGGCATACCGTGGAACAGGTGGTGGCGTTAAAAGCAGACGGTTATGCCCCGGCGCAGTGGCGCAAGAAAGATCCGCAGCTCAATCAGGTCTTACTGGCGCTGGAAGATGGCACCTTCAGCCAGGGCGACTGCCACGCCTTTGATGCGATGTTGCAGAGTCTCGGCCCGGAAGGCGGTGATCCCTATCTGGTACTGGCTGACTTCCAGCCCTACCTTGACGCACAGGCGCAGGTAGAAGCGCTGTGGAGCGATCAGGAGGCCTGGACACGTGCCACCATCCTCAATACCGCACGCTGTGGCATGTTCAGCTCCGATCGCGCTATCCGCGATTACCAGCAGCGCATCTGGCAAGCGAAACGCTAAGGAACGCCATGAAAACAGATCCGGTTATGGACGATTTCTCCCGGGCGGGCATCGCCGCTGAGTATATCAATGCTCACGGCAAGCCACAGGCGATCCCGACCCTGACCCGCCAGCGTTTGCTGGCGGTGATGCAGCCTTCCCATCCGCTGAGCACGCCACTGCCACCGGTGGTGATTTTTCGCAGCGGCGATCTTCTGAGCCTGTCGCCACAGCTCGCTGACGATGCCCACTGGCATCTCACCAGTGAAGCGGGTGAAATCAGCTCAGGTCGCTGCCAGCCCTCTCAGCCGCTGCATCTGCCGCCGCTGCCTGAAGGCTATCATGAGCTGACGCTGCAACAGGGCGCGCAGCAGTGGTCGTGCCGGATAATAATTGCCCCGGCCCGCTGTTATGAACCCCCGGCCCTGCTGGCAGGTGAGTCATTATGGGGCGCCTGCGTGCAGCTCTATACCCTGCGCTCGGCGGAGAACTGGGGAATCGGCGACTTTGGCGATCTGCGCCGGATGCTGCCGGAGGTGGCCGCACGCGGCGGCGCGTTTATCGGTCTTAACCCTATCCATGCGCTGTTTCCCTCCAGCCCGGAGAGTGCCAGCCCTTACAGCCCCTCGTCCCGGCGCTGGCTCAATGTGCTCTACATCGATGTGGGCGCAGTCGCTGATTTCCGGCAGAGCACTGCCGCTCAGGCCTGGTGGCAACGTCCGGAAACAGAACAGGCGCTGGAACAGGCTCGCGCAGCAGATTGGGTGGATTATGCGGCGGTGACCCGGCTGAAAATGGACGCGCTGAGGCTGGCGTGGCCGCAGTTTACTCAGCGTGACGCCAGCGATCCCGAGGTGCAGGCGTTTAATAGATTTATACGTGAAGGAGGCGAGAGTCTTCAGCATCAGGCGCTGTTTGATGCGCTGCACGCCGATCAGATAGCACAGGATAGTGAGCGCTGGGGCTGGCCGGTGTGGCCGGAGGCGTTGCAGGATCCCGGCAGTCCGGCCGTGCAGGCCTTCCTGCAACAGCACGCCGATCAGGTGCGCTTCTGGCTCTGGCTGCAGTGGCTGGCCGCGAAGCAGTTTGCCGACTGCTGGGACATCTGCCAGCAGCAGCAGATGACGATTGGACTTTACCGCGATCTGGCGGTGGGTGTTGCGCAGGGTGGCGCAGAGACCTGGAGCGAGCGCGATCTCTACTGCATGGAGGCCAGCATCGGTGCGCCGCCCGATATTCTCGGCCCGCGCGGCCAGGACTGGGGATTGCCGCCCATGGATCCGCAGGTGATGCGTCAGCGCGCCTGGGAGCCGTGGATCGCCCTGCTGCGCGCCAACATGCGCCACTGCGGCGCACTGCGCATTGACCATGTGATGGCGCTAATGCGGCTGTGGTGGATTCCGGCCGGTGATAGCGCGATGCACGGTGCCTACGTGCACTATCCCATCGACGATCTGCTGGCGATTCTGGCGCTGGAAAGTCAGCGTCATCGCTGCATGGTCATTGGCGAAGATCTCGGTACGGTGCCGGAAGCGATTGTCGATAAGCTGCGGGACGGCGGGGTCTACTCCTATAAGGTGCTCTATTTTGAGCAGGAGTCAGCCCACAGTTTTCGTCCGCCCGCCGAATGGCCACGACAGGCAATGGCGGTCGCGACCACTCACGATCTTCCGACGCTGCGTGGCTGGTGGCAGAGCGATGATTTGACCACCGGCGCACAACTCGGCCTCTATCCCGACAAGGTGGTGCTGGCCGGGCTATATCAGGATCGGCTGCGAGCGAAGCAGGCGCTGCTGCAGAGTCTGCATCGGGTTGGTGCCCTGCCGAAACGTGCCGGACGCGATGCACCTCGCACCGGCATGAGCAAGGCATTAAACCGGGCGATGCAGCGCTATCTGGCTGACAGTCACAGCGCCCTGCTGGGACTGCAACCGGAGGACTGGCTGGATATGGCGGTGCCGGTCAATATTCCGGGCACCAGCGATGAATATCCGAACTGGCGACGCAAGCTCAGCGCCACGCTGGAAACGCTGTTCAGCGATCCTGCCACTGACACGCTGCTGCGTGATCTGACGGCACGCCGGAAGCGACTACTGCGCAATTGAAGGTCAACGCGCGACTCAGACTCGTCTCTGACGCAGCCTGTTTTACATAATTTTCAGTTATTACAGCGTGCGGGCCGGCAACGGCTCGCACTCTGCTACTGTAATCAGCGCCTCTCAACAGTGATAAGATCACCCTGAGCACGAGCGTCTGAAAAAAGCACACCGGATTCTGTTCAGGATTTAATGAACTTAAGAATTTATCTTCGCCCAATCCTGAGATTGCTTTAACAGCAATGCCCAGTCGTCAGGTGGATAGCCGTTATGCAACATTCCTGAAAATACTTTATAGGCGTCACGCTTACTGCCATAAGCACGTTTGGTCTCAGCGTCATTCATCCATGCAAGGATGATGGTTTTATGTTGCTCGCTGAATCTAAAGAACAAACGATACTGCATCAAAAACTTTGCACGGAACCAATGCTTATTTTGTTCTCCCAGCGTATCGCCCTGGCGAAACTTTGCCTGATGTGGATCGGCGCAAATCTCACTATTGATAACTTTAAACACAGCGGCTAAAAGCTTAGTCGTCGCTTTTCGCTGGTAACTTTCAGGATATTTAGCCCTGAGTAACTCCACTTCATTGGTCAGCGCAATCAGCTGCGATTCAAAACAGGGATGAACATAAACGTGCCATCCATTTATAACCGTGCTGTCTTCCATACTTAATTACTCATCGTCCATGAGTGGAGCATCCAAATCAACGTCCATACCTTCGGTCAACGATGTAATGCGAGTTAATAATCCTCGATCCAGCGTTTTAATATTTGCAGGTGTGTTGCGTATGTCAGCAGCAAGAAAACTCAGAAAGCTCGCCATCACTGGATCATCATCAGTCACCGTTTCCTGACGGGTAATAAGGACTTTGCCGCCCGGCAGAACAGCGTATTCGATATTCTCACCAGGCTGCAGATTCATCGCATCACGAACTGCGGCAGGGATAGTGGTCTGGCTGCGCGCTGTCAGTTTTGATGAAGCACGCAGAGAGATGTTTGCATGAGTCAGAGTTCCCATTGCGGATTCTCACTAGAAAAAAACAAGATAGCGCAACAGTAATGCAAGTGCATTGGCAATGCAAATGCATTGATCGCGATAAGAGCGAATGTTTTGTTACTAAGTCTTCATTAAAAGTTTCTGATTACGCTTTTCCGTATCGACTGAAAAATTGGCACCCTGTTTTATTTCCTGCCAGACATCAAACTCTTCGCGACTGATAAGCACAGCAGCAAAACCGCCCCGCCGGGTGATAATCACAGGCTCACCCGCCCTCACGATATCCATGATTTCAGCAAGATATTTTCGGGCCTGTGTTGTCGTGTAACTTCGCATATAGCCTCCAGAAAAGTCATCCCTGAAACAGCTTAGTTAGCCTATATTCATCAAACGCTATTGCCCACAGCATGACTTACGCAATGCGTAAAACCACGCAAAAAAATCATGCAATCAGGATCTCTGCAACAAAAAAAGGTGCGCCGCAGCGCACCAGATGGAACAACATCAGTATTGTCGGGGCAGCTTCACCCCTTGCCTTTAACACTACTGATAAAGGTCTGCCGTGCAGAGGTGGAACCCAGCCGCTCGGCTTCATCCAGCAGTTTCAACGCCTTATCGATATTACCGCTGTTCACCGCCTGTCTGATCTTCTGGTTAAAGTAACTCTCGGTGTCGCTCATGATCGGTTCCGCACGGGCTTTTGGCGCGGGCGCTGCGGCGGGTGCAGGCGCCGGTGCTGCGCTGTACGCTGCCGCAGGTGCGGTGTTGCCGACGGTCACCGCGCTCGGGCCGGATGAACCAAACAGCGGCCCGACCAGAATGGATGAGCCGGAGCTGGTCTGCATCTTCAGCTTGATCGTGCCTTCCCGGCTGTGGCGGGCGACGGGATCGGGGATATCCGGTACCGCATGACCGGTGCCCTGGGCGTAGGCCTTGGCCGGGTCAAGCAGCGTGGTGGTTTGTGTCAGATCGCTGTCGGTGGTGAACACCAGCAGGTAGATTTTTTGCTGACCCAGCGCCGGGGTTAATTTCATCACCCCTTCCAGTCGATCTGCCGCCATCACGCCCGGCTTCTGATAGGTAAAGTAGCGGCTGGGGAACCAGGCCGCGGGACGCAGGTTTTCATCCAGCACCAGCACGTTCGGCGCGAAAACCTGACCGTTCGCCACTTCACTGCTCAGCGTCAGCGTCAGTTCGCCGATATTGGCGGGCAGACTGTAGGCCGCGACCGGACCGGCAATGTGTGGCGCATTCAGCATCTGTCCGCTGTTAGCGAGTTTTGTGGTCTGTGTCTGAGAAGCAGCCAGCGGTTGCCAGCTCAGGCGTTGCAGTGTCTCGGGTGCCACGACCGGTGCGGACGAGAGATCCTGCGGCACCAGATTGACATCCGCCAGGGCGGGAAGCGCGTGTCCTGTCAGTAACGCCGCACTCAGGCAGAGTGCAGCCAGTTTTTTCATTTTCATTATGTCTACCTTATTGCAGGTCGCGGCGTGAACCAGGCAATGGCACACCGCGACCAAAGAGATCCATCAGGCGCAGGCGCGCCTGTCAGAAAAGGTGCTGGCTTACCACCAGATTTCCATCTGCGCGCCGAAGGTCACTTCATCGTCTTTACCACGGCTGTTGGTCAGGATGCCGTTGCCGCTGGTGTCCGCAGAGGCGAAGGTGGTGAGATCGCCTGAGTTATCTTTGTTGTAACCCCACTTTTCATCCCATTTGGCGTAGGTCGCGAACAGACGCAGAGCCGGACGTGACCAGATGCTGTCGCCCGCCTGCCACTGCTGCGCCAGCGTCACTTTGTACTGGCCGTTGCGCTCGTTAGCCTGCTGTGATTTGACGTTGTCGTAGCCCAGTTCCAGCAACGTGCTCATAATCGGCGTCCATTTGTACATCGGACGCACACCCACGGTGTACCACTCGGTGCCGCGGTTGTTGTCCAGATCGATGTTCTGGTACATAGCGACGTACATCAGATCCCAGCGTTCGGCCAGCGAGATCGCACCGTGGTCGAGGATGCGGTACATGTCACCATTGTTATTGAGGCTGGTGCCCTGCGGCACGCCTTTGCCCTGAGAGGTCAGCGCATCGGTGGCATACTGCAACACGAATTTGTTGTAGCCCTTCAGCATGCTCTGGGTATGTTCAGCAGTGAACATCCAGCCATCTTTAGAGGCACCCTCTTCCAGACGATAGTCGTCACGGGCGTTGGCACGACCGTAATCGACACCCAGCTCCAGCACGCCGTTGGTGTTGGTTTCCAGACCGGCCAGACGCACATCAAACACGTCGTTGGCAGTACTGGTGGCGAAGTCACGGATACGATCGCTGGAGAAGGTGTAAGAGCCGCCCGCTTCAGATGAACGGGTTGCGGCGAAAGAGAGTTTACCGAAGCCGAGATCGACATCTTCCAGACCGGCACCCGGACCGGAAATATCCCAGTAGTAGAAGTCGATCATATGGACGTCATGACGCTGATAGAAACGCTTACCGGCCCAGATGGTAGAGCCTGGCAGCGCGTCGATCAGGTTTTTACCTTTTACGTTGGCTTCACGGAAGGCGGGCGATGTGGCTTCCCAGTCATTCTGCTGTGCCACGGAGTAAGCCACGTTGGTGTCGAAATAGAAGCTTTTGTCGCCCTCTTTCCACACTTCCTGGCCTAATTTCAGTTCGGCGTAGGTTTCACATTCGTTGCCCAGACGGTATTTACTTTGGGCACCGGTGGCCTGGAAACATTGCTGTTCACCACCGCTGCCGGTCCAGCCAATGCCGGAACGGGCGTAACCGGTAAAATCAACCGCCATCGTCGGGGCGGAGAGGGTTCCCACCGCGACGGCAACGGCGATGGGAAGTTTGCGCAGAGTTAACATTTTCTATCTCCTGAGGTCATTGCTTTTATTGTTTTTGGCAGGGCTATACACCCGGCTCCTGATACAGCCTGCGGCACGCGCTCCCGTCCTCGCGGAACAGGTGACAACGCTCGGGCGGCAGGCCAATACCGAGGATGGCGCCCTCTTTTACCAGCACGACGTCCTCCTGGCGGTAAACCAGGTTCTGACGGATAGCGGGAATCTCGATGTGGATCTGTGTTTCATGCCCCAGCTGTTCCACCACCTGCACTTCCCCTTCCAGGGTGACGTCGGCGATATCGCTGGAGAGCAGATGTTCCGGGCGAATACCCAGTGACATGTTGCTGCCGACCTGCACACCGGCGCTGTCAACCGGCAGCCAGACCAGCTGCTGATTCGGCAGCCGCACCTGAACCTGATCGATGGCGGTGGCGGTCACTTTGACCGGCAGGAAATTCATTTTTGGTGAGCCGATAAATCCGGCGACAAAGCGGTTGGCGGGATAGTGGTACAGCTCAAGCGGCTTGCCGACCTGCGCAATGCGTCCGGCATCCAGCACCACGATTTTGTCGGCCAGCGTCATCGCTTCGATCTGATCGTGGGTCACGTAAATCATGGTGCGCTTCAGGCGCTTATGCAGACGGGAGATCTCAATGCGCATCTGAACGCGCAGCGCGGCGTCAAGGTTCGACAGTGGTTCATCCAGCAGGAAGACGCGCGGTTCCGCCACCAGCGTGCGGCCAATCGCCACGCGCTGACGCTGCCCGCCAGAGAGAGCTTTAGGACGGCGATCGAGCAGATGCGCCAGTTGCAGAATCTCCGCCACCTGATTAACCCGCTGCTGGATCTCCGCTTTTTTCACCCCGGCCAGTTTGAGGCCAAAAGACATGTTCTCCGCCACCGACAGATGGGGATAGAGCGCATAGGACTGAAACACCATGCCGATGCCGCGTTCGGCGGGTGGCACTTCATTCATGCGCCGGTCGCCGATTAACAGCTCGCCGCTGGTGATGGTCTCCAGTCCGGCAATCATGCGCAGCAGCGTCGATTTGCCACAGCCTGATGGGCCGACGAAAACAACAAATTCCCCTTCACGAATAGTGAGATCGATATCTTTCGACACCACCGTATCGCCCCAGGCTTTCGTGACATTGCGTAACACAACGCTCGCCATGATCCCTTCCCTCTTAGCTGCATAGTCGTGTCTGCCCAGCGGCAGACGAGTTCCGGGGCTCACTATGCGAGAGGAAACTGACGGTAACATCCTCCACCGCAATGCATTCCGCTGGGGGAGGAGGCGGGAGGAGGAGAAACGCGGGCTGACGCCGCGGCCCGCACGCTGACGCGCTTTTTTGTGATCGCTAACGCAGACCCGCAGGAATTTTTGCCGCGTAAGCGCCCGCTTGAGGGGCTTTTTGCCAGCGCGATCACAGCGGCAAGCCGAGGGGCGTAGAGCAGAGGAGGATGAGAAGCCGTGGCGGATAAGCACAATGATGCCGGTACAGCATTCACCACTTCCGCTAACAGGATGGATTTATGACGATGAAAACCGGAGCAAGAATTCTGGCCCTTTCTGCCCTCTCTGCCGTGCTCTTTTCGGCCAGCGCGATGGCAAAAATTGAGGAAGGTAAACTGGTCATCTGGATCAACGGTGACAAGGGCTACAACGGCCTTGCCGAAGTGGGTAAGAAATTTGAGCAGGAGACCGGCATCAAAGTCACGGTCGAACATCCTGACAAAATGGAAGAGAAGTATCCGCAGGTCGCAGCGACCGGCGATGGCCCGGATATTATCTTCTGGGCACATGACCGTTTCGGCGGCTACGCGCAGTCCGGCCTGCTGGCTGAGATCACGCCGGATGCCAGCTTCCGCGAGAAGATTTTCCCGTTCACCTGGGACGCGGTGCGCTTTGACGGCAAGCTGATTGGCTACCCGATTTCCGTTGAGTCGCTGTCACTGATCTACAACAAAAAGCTGCTGCCGAACCCGCCAAAAACCTGGGAAGAGATCGCCGGTCTCGACAAGCAACTGCGCGCCAAAGGCAAAAGCGCCATCATGTTTAACCTGCAGGAACCCTACTTCACCTGGCCGCTGCTGGCCGCAGGCGGGGCTTACGCCTTTAAGCTCACCGACGGACATTATGACGTGAAGGATGTCGGCGTCGATAACGCCGGAGCTAAAGCGGGCATGCAGTTCCTGGTCGATCAGGTTAAAGCCAAAACCCTGAATGCGGACACCGATTATTCGATTGCTGAGGCCGCCTTTAACAAGGGCGAAACCGCCATGACCATTAATGGTCCGTGGGCGTGGGGCAACCTCGACAAAAGCGGCATCGACTATGGCGTCACCGAATTGCCAACCCTGAACGGTAAACCGTCGAAAGCCTTTGTCGGCGTGCTGAGTGCCGGGATCAACGCCGCCAGTCCTAACAAAGAGCTGGCGAAAGAGTTCCTGGAGAATTATCTGCTGACTGACACCGGTCTGGATGCGGTCAACAAAGATAAGCCGCTGGGTGCCGTGGCGCTGAAATCTTTCCAGCAGACGCTGGAAAAAGATTCGCGTATCGCCGCCACCATGAACAACGCCCGTCAGGGTGACATCATGCCGAATATCCCGCAGATGGCGGCATTCTGGTATGCGATGCGCACCGCTACCCTGAACGCGCTTAGCGGTCGTCAGAGCGTCGACGCCGCACTGAAAGATGCTCAGGCCCGTCTGAAGAAGTAATTCTCCCCTTGCAGCCGGGGCAACCCGGCTTGAGTGACCGTTAAGGAAAACCGCATCATGTCAGGAAAACCGAAAACGCGCAGTGTGCTGTTGAAAAGCGTTCTCATCGGGATCTGCTGTCTGCTGGTCGGCTATCTGCTGGTGCTGATGTACGCGCAGGGCGAATATCTGTTTGCGCTGCTGACGCTGATCCTCAGTGCGACCGGACTGTGGATTTTTGCTAACCGTCGCGCCTATGCGTGGCGTTATGTCTATCCCGGCGTGGCGGGAATGGCGCTGTTTGTACTGTTCCCTCTCGCCTGCACGATTGCCATTGCCTTTACCAACTACAGCAGCAGCAACCAGCTCACCTTTGAACGGGCGCAGCAGGTTTTGCTGGGCCGCACTTTCCAGTCGGGTGAAGCAGTCAGTTTTTCTCTGTTCCCGGCCGGCGAGCGCTGGCAGCTGGTGCTGAATGATGGCAAAAACTATGTTTCACCGCCGTTTCAGTTTGGCGCTGAACAGACCCTGAAAATGGCCCCTGCTGCTGCACCTTCAGGTGAACGGGCGAACTTCAGAGCGATCACGACCCATCGTCAGGCACTGAGCCAGATCCGGGCGGAACTGCCGGATGGTCGTCAGTTGCGGATGACTTCACTGCGCCAGTTCTCCGGCACCCAGCCGCTCTATCGGGTGGGTGTGCAGGATGAGCTGATCAACCAGCAGAGTAACGCGCGCTATCGTGCTAATCCGCAGACTGGTTTCTACCAGGCGATTAACGCCGACGGCAGTTGGGCGAACGAAACCCTGAGTCCCGGCTTTACCGTGAATACCGGCTGGAAAAACTTCGTGCGGGTGTTTACTGACGAAGGGATTCAGAAGCCGTTCCTGGCGATATTTGGCTGGACGCTACTCTTCTCGCTGATCACCGTGGTGCTGACCGTCGCGGTGGGGATGGTGCTGGCGTGTCTGGTGCAGTGGGATGCGTTGCGCGGCAAAGCGGTCTATCGGGTGATGCTGATTCTACCTTATGCCGTGCCGGCGTTTATCTCGATCCTGATTTTCAAAGGACTGTTCAACCAGAGCTTTGGTGAAATCAACGTGATGCTCAGCGCGCTGTTTGGTGTGAAGCCGGCCTGGTTCAGCGACCCGACGCTGGCGCGCACCATGCTGATTATCGTCAATACCTGGCTCGGCTACCCCTACATGATGATCCTCTGCATGGGCCTGCTGAAGGCAATTCCGGACGATCTCTATGAAGCCTCGGCGATGGACGGTGCGGGACCGCTGCAGAACTTCTTCCTGATTACTCTGCCGCTGCTGCTGAAACCACTGATGCCGCTGATGATCGCCAGCTTTGCCTTTAACTTTAATAACTTTGTGCTGGTGCAGTTACTCACCAACGGCGGGCCGGATCGCCTCGGCACCACCACGCCAGCCGGTTACACCGATTTGCTGGTGAACTACACCTGGCGTATCGCCTTTGAAGGCGGCGGCGGGCAGGACTTTGGGCTGGCCGCCGCTATCGCCACGCTGATCTTCCTGCTGGTGGGTGCGCTGGCGGTGATTAACCTGAAAGCCTCGCGGATGAAATTCGACTAAGCGCCTGGCCCGACAGGCGTCATGGTTGCAGGCAGTCCGGACGCGAAGAGCGTGGAACAACCGCAACCTGGGAGGTGAGGATTGTGAGCACTGCCCGGGTTCAGACTGACAAATAAAATAGCCTGATGGACCAGGCTCTGAGGAGTTGTTATGGCTATGGTACAACCGAAATCGCAACGGCTGCGTCTGTTCACCACGCATCTGCTGCTGCTGTTATTTATCGCGGCGATTCTCTTTCCCCTGCTGATGGTGATTGCGATTTCGCTGCGTGCCGGGAACTTCGCCACCGGCAGCCTGATCCCGGAGCAGATCTCGTGGGAGCACTGGCGTCTGGCGCTGGGTTTCAACGTGGAACATGCGGATGGCCGGGTGACACCGCCGCCCTTCCCGGTGCTGCTCTGGTTATGGAACTCGATCAAGATTGCAGCTATCAGTGCGCTGGGCATTGTGGCGCTCTCAACCACCTGCGCCTATGCCTTTGCCCGTATGCGCTTTACCGGCCGTGCCAGCCTGCTGAAAGGAATGCTGATATTCCAGATGTTCCCGGCGGTGCTGTCGCTGGTGGCGCTCTATGCCCTGTTTGATCGTCTCGGTCAGTATCTGCCCTTTATCGGGCTGAATACCCACGGTGGGGTGATCTTCGCGTATCTGGGCGGTATCGCGCTGCATGTCTGGACCATCAAAGGCTATTTCGAAACTATCGACGGGTCACTGGAAGAGGCCGCCGCGCTGGATGGCGCAACGCCGTGGCAGGCGTTCCGGCTGGTGCTGCTGCCGCTGTCGGTGCCGATTCTGGCGGTGGTGTTTATTCTGGCGTTTATCGCCGCGGTGACTGAAGTGCCGGTCGCCTCGCTGCTGCTGCGCGATGTAAACAGCTACACCCTGGCGGTCGGGATGCAGCAGTACCTCAATCCGCAGAACTATCTGTGGGGCGATTTCGCCGCTGCGGCGGTGCTCTCCGCGATTCCGATCACCCTGGTTTTCCTGCTGGCGCAGCGCTGGCTGGTGAGCGGTTTAACCGCGGGCGGGGTGAAAGGCTAAAACGATCATCATTGTACGTTGCCACTACTTACACAACGCCTGTTGTGGTTGAAGGATTCGGCGGCCTGCGGGCCGCCTTTTTTATGCTAATCCGATTCCGACGCACGGCTGCCTGCCACCAGCGCCACGACCATGGCAGTGATCGCCTGTTCTCCTTCCCGTTTGCTGACATCGCCGCGTGCCACCGCACCTGCGATGGCATCCGCGCCCCCCAGCAAGCCCCACATGCCTGCTTCCGGAATACCGCTGCTGCCTGCCAGAGGGACAAACCAGCGCTGACAGCGGGCGATAAAGTCGAGCTGATAGTGGCGTTTGACGGCAGCCAGTTCCGGTGAGGTGCTGAGCGCTGACAGCAACTCCGGAATCTCACGCCCTTCCGTCATCACACAATCCACATAACAGGCCGCAAGCACTTCCGCTTTTTGTTGCATCACCATCGGTGCGGCATTCATCGCCGCTTCCATCTTTTCGGTCTGGCGACGATCAAAATCGTCATACAACGCCGCCAGCAATCCATGACGGGTGGTGAAGTGGTCATAAACCACCGGTTTACTGACCCCCGCCGCGTCGCCGACTCTGGCCAGCGTCAGTGCCTCGCTGCCTTCGGTTTGCATTATCTGCCACGCGACGTCTGACAACTGCCTGCGTCGTGCTTCGCGTGACAGACGCTTACGGGGTGTTTTTTCAACGGTCATGTTTTTCCTGATGGGCGAACAGACGCTGGCCCAGTTGATGCGCCAGCTGATAGTGTGACTCAGGATAACCTTCATCGCCGCTAAGCAACAGTTCACTGGTCACCACCGGCGCACCGCAATAGTCAAAGATGCCGTGATCGATCTGATTCCGCATGCTGGCGAAATAGCCGCGCCGCAGAAAGGTTCGGGTGTCAGCCGCGCCAATCGCAACCAGATGCACGGGAAGATGGCCGAGGCGTTTTACGATATGGCCATCCTGCTCATCAAAGGCCCAGCCCGCGATGAAGACGCGGTCTATCCAGCCTTTAAGCTGTGCCGGAAATGACCACCAGTAGACCGGATAGACCAGCACCAGCGCATCGGCACGATCCAGCCGCTGCTGTTCTGCCAGCACATCGGGCGGCGTCGGTGCCAGACCGTTGAAATGTCTGTGATCGCTGAGCGTAAAACGTGGATCAAACCCTTCTGCCGCCAGAGCGGCCTTTTCAGCCGTATGATGGCCTGTCGCGATAATGCCCTGCGCCAGCTGGTCCGCCACGCGGTGGGTGTGAGCGTCCTGATTGGGATGAGAAGTCACTATTAATGCATGCATCGTCGTCACCTTACCTGATTAGCCATTAAGCTACTAAAGGTAAGTTACTATTGGTAGGTTAGCAAGCAGCGACCACTGATCGATTCGCTGACCGCACTTACTGTTTAAACGCAGAAGTCGCCAGCAAGGCCTGCTCCAGCAGAGGGTGATCGAACGTAAAGGGAAGGTGCGCCAGGCTGGCGGAGGGGAAATGGATCTGCTGCGCAATCTGTCTCATCCTGTCCGCGTTAATCGCCGCAGGCAGCGTCAGGGGAGAGTGGAAACGGCGCAGCAGCGCCAGCAGTTCAGGCTCCACCTGCTTACCCTGCTGTTCAATCCAGGATTGTACCAGCAAGCTAAAGCCGACCTTTTCACCATGCAGCCAGTTATGCAGCTCTGGCTGGTGAGTCAGGCGATCGTGGATGATATGGGCAAAACCGGGAGTCGCCATCGCATCCTGAATACTGTTAGCCAGCCCCGCCAGCACAATGTTGGCTTCAATCACTTTCTCCAGCGCCGGGGTGACCTGCTGCCTGATGTTATCGGCCACCGCCGTGTCTCCCCAGCGTTTCAGCACCGTCACCGCCTGCCAGGCGGCTGCGACTTTAAGATCCAGCGCCAGCTGGTGCGGCGTCTGTCGCTGATAAGGCTCAAATTCAAACCATTTGGCCAGCGCATCCACGATCCCGGCCCGCAGATAGCGTACCTCGCTGCGGGCGATGACCTCGCTGTCCACCAGAATCCGCTCAGGCATGGCATTCAGTGGCTGGCTGCGCAGATGGCCGCCGCGCTCATCATAGATAATCGCCAGCGGAGACCAGGCGGCACAGGTGGCGGCCAGCGTGGCGAAGTTAACCAGCCGGATATCCGGCAGCGCATCATTGACCGCTTTGGCGCAGTCCAGAACCCGCCCGCCGCCGACTGCCAGAATCAGGGTAGCGCCGTGCGTCTGCACCTGCTGTTGCAGGGCAGCAATCGCCGCATCGGTACACTCACCGGTCAGCGTGTCGAGCTGCCAGCGGATCCCCGCCCGTTCCAGACTTATGCTCATGTCAGGATTCACCGCCTGCCAGGCCCGCGGCGAGGTGAGGATGTGAATATGCGAGGCAAGCGGCCGGATAATTTCTCCCACCCCGGCCCGCAGCCCTGGCCGTTGCAGATAGCCTTTCGGCGACATCACGCGAAACATGGTTGCTCCTTATCGACGATAAGCCAGCGAGCGTACCAGCCGGTCGCCGAGTTTCTGAATAAGCATCACAAGCGCCAGCAGCACCACAATGGTGGCCGCCATGATTTGGTTATCGAAACGCTGATAACCGTAGCGAATCGCCAGATCGCCCAGCCCGCCACCGCCAACCACGCCTGCCATCGCCGAGAAGCCAATCAACATCACAATCGTCAGGGTAACGCCCGCCACCAGCGCGGGAAGCGCTTCCGGCAGCAGCACACGGCTGACGATATGCCACAGGGTACCGCCCATTGATACCACCGCTTCTATGCGGCCGCGGTCGACCTCATCCAGCGCGTTCTCCACGATGCGGGCGAAAAAGGGAAATGCCCCCAGCGTAATCGGCACAATGGCGGCAGTGCTGCCCAGCGTGGTGCCGACCAGCAGACGGGTAAAGGGGATCAGCGCAATCAGCAGCACCACAAACGGCAAGGCGCGTCCGGTATTTACCAGCGTATTCAGCAGCAGTGAAATCGCGCGATTGGGCAGAATGCCTTTTGGCCGGGTCAGAAACAGCAGCACGCCTACCGGCAGCCCTATCGCGACCGTGAAAAGGGCCGCCAGCAACACCATATACAGTGTTTCGCCAGTGGCGTTCAGCAGCAGTTCCTGAAACCGCTCACTACTCATGCTACGCATCGGGTTAACGCCTCGTGCTGATATTTTTCGATAAACGCCCGGTCTGCTTCGCCATCCTTCAGCAGCATTTTGCGCAGGCGTCCCTCTTCACGTCCCATGATCTGGCTCAGGCTGCCGCTCTCAACCAGCTGGCCATTCTCAAGCAGCGCCGCCCCGTCACAAATCCGCTTCACCACCGCCATTTCATGGGTGATCAATACAATGGTGATATTGAGCTGCTGCTGAATATCGGCCAGCAGATCGAGAATCGAAGTGGTGGTTTCGGGATCCAGCGCGCTGGTCGCCTCATCGCACAGCAGATAACGGGGTCGGGCGGCCAGCGCGCGGGCGATGCCGACGCGCTGTTTCTGTCCACCGGAGAGCTGCGACGGCCAGGCCGCCGCAAAGGAGGCCAGCCCCACCAGTTTCAGCAGCGATGCGACCCGCTCGCGACGTTCAGCCGCAGGCACACCGGCAATCTCCAGCGCCAGATCGACGTTGTCCTGCACGTTGCGCGAATGCAGCAGATTGAAGTGCTGGAAGATCATCCCCATCTGCTGTCGCTGCTGACGCAGTTGCGCCAGGCTCATCGCAGCGAGATCCTGCCCGTCAATTTCAATCAGGCCGCTGGTGGGACTCTCCAGCCGATTGAGGCAGCGCAATAGTGTACTTTTTCCCGCTCCGCTCCGACCGAGGATGCCAAAGATGGTCCCCTCTTCGATGGTGAGTGAGATGTCGTCTAACGCTGGCGCAGATGCGCCAGGATACTGTTTGCTGAGATGACTGAGTTTAATCATGCTGCTGGTCCGCGACCGGAATCACTGAGCCCTGATAATTTTTACGGATAAACTCCGCTACCTGCGGCGAGCGCAGATCTTTCGCCAGCTGTAACACGCGGGGATCTTTCGCCAGTTCTGGCGTCGTTACCAGCAGGTTGGCGTAGGGATTATGTGCTGCAGACTCCAGTCCCAGCGCATCTTTCGCCGGGGTCAGACCGGCTTCCAGCGCGTAGTTGCCGTTGATAATTGCGGCATCCACATCATCCAGCGAGCGTGGCAGTTGCGGCGACTCAATCTCAACGATCTTAATTTTCTTCGGGTTTTCACTGATATCTTTTGGCGTCACCAGCGTCGAACCCGTTTCACCCTGCGCGTTAAGTTTGATCACCCCTTTGTCCTGCAGCAGCCAGAGTGCGCGGCTCAGGTTAGTGGTATTGTTCGGTACCGCAATGCTGGCCCCTTCAGGTAGCGCCGCTAAACTTTTCACTTTCCGCGAATAGATACCCAGCGGCTCGATGTGAACACTGGCGGCTACGGCAAAGGTTTTCCCCAGCGCCTTCTCCTGATCTTTCAGGTAAGGCAGATGCTGGAAGTAGTTGGCATCCACATCCCCGGCGGCCAGCAGCTCATTGGCATTCACGCCCCCGCTCAGCTCAACAATTTTGAGATCCAGTTTCGGATCCAGGGTTTTGACATACTCCAGGATTTCCGCATGGGGCAGCGGATCGGCCGCTACGCGCAGCGGCGCGGCCTGTAAACTCTGGGCAATCAGCAGTGAAAGACCGGCAAGGGCCAGAAAGCGCTTTTTAATCATCATCATTTATCTCTTATCGTTATCAGTGGGTGTTGTGTTCGGGGTAGAAACGCTGGGCAACTTCCGGATGCGAACGCAGCCGGCCTTTAAGGTAGTTCCAGCCCACTTCGCGCAGCAGCGGATTAAGCGGATCGCTGCTCGGTCCCTGTGCCAGTTCAGCCAGCTGAGGAGGCAGTTGATAGATCGGCACCACGGCGTCGAGTTGCGCGCCAAGGAAAAAGGCGATGGATAAGCGCTCGCTGCTCTGCGGTGGCGACACCACACGGTGCACCGTTGCGCGAAGATAACCGTTGGTTGCCAGCTCCAGCAGCTCGCCAATGTTCACCACAAACGCGCCCGGCAGTGGTGAGGCATCGATCCAGTTGTCCGGCGTCACTTCCACCTGTAAGCCCGGCTGATCGTCCTGCAGTAACATCGTCAGGAAGCCTGAATCTTTGTGCGCGCCAACACCCTGGCGTGATTCGCCCTCCGTGCGGCCCGGATAACGGATCAGTTTGATATGTTCGTTGGGATAGTCGCCATAGAGGTTATCGAAGGCGTTGCGCGGCAGATTCAGTGCCCCGGCAAAGGCGCGCAGCAGCTCCAGCGCCACCGCTGTCATCTGCTGCTGCCAGCGGGTGACCACCATTTGCAGTTCAGGTAAAGCTTCAGGCCACTGATTCGGCCCCTGCATCCGTTGCCAGGTGGGTGAATCGGCAGTAACGGGCAGCGCTTCCCGTTCCGCACCAATATCAAACTGCTCGCGATAGTCGGGCTGGCTGCGGGTTATTTCCACGCCCGCCAGGTTATAGCCACGAAAATGCGGCGAGTTCGCCATCGCCACTGCGGATTTATCCGCCTGTGGCAGGGCAAAAAATTTCCGCGCGACGTGCTGAACCTCATCTAATAATTCACGGTCGATGCCGTGATTGATTAAATAGAAGAAACCGACATCACGCGCGGCCTGGCTTAATTTTTCCAGGACCTGTTGCTGCTGCTGTTGATTACCTGACAATAATGCGAAATCAATTACCGGCAATTCTGCTGTGGTTAACGCGCTCATGATTGACACTCTGTTGGCATGGAATCGCTTTACACTGCCATTTCATTTATGCGTTAACTACCAACTAATCCTGCTATGTATATGCGACGGATGGGAATATCCCACCACGCCGCGGGCTTTAAACCCGCAGATTACTCTGCGCTCCACGCCACGAATGCCGGCGGTAACCATGCCGTAATCTCAGGCAAAGGCTGTTGATAAAGCGCAATCTCGACAAAACAGGTCTGCGCACTGCACCCCTGGCCGAGTCGTGAACTGCCGCTATCCTGGGTCAGCACATTGGGATTGCCGTGTTTATCCAGCGGCTGGCCCTCCTGCTGATCGAGCGGGTCATACCAGGCGCCGGTCGACATCTGTACGACACCCGGCAGGATATCCTGCGTCAGATGCACACCCGCCAGCAGCGCGCCGCGTCCGTTAAAGACTTTTACGATGCTGTTCTCCTCAATGCCGCGCGCAGCAGCATCTTCAGGATGCATCCAGAGTGGCTCACGCCCGGCAATTTTGGTGGCCCGGCTGACCCGTCCATGATCGTACTGACTATGCAACCGGGTCCGTGGCTGGCTGGAGAGCAGATGCAACGGCCACTGCTGCTTTTCCTGCTGTTGCGCCTGGTATTCCGGCGCATACCAGCAGGCAAATCCGGGCGCTTCGTCATACCCGAAATCGGCCACCTGCTGAGAAAAAAACTCGATTTTCCCCGACGGCGTGCTGAGCGGGGCTGACTCCGGGTTATCGCGAAACGCTTTTAGCAGGATCTGCGGCGTCTCTGGCGCCGGATACTCCACCACTCCCTGTGACCAGAACGCCTCAAAGGGCGGCAGTTCGATGCCCTGCGCTGCCGCGCGTGGCCGGGAATCTTCATAGAGTGACTGAAGCCACTGGCGCTCATCACGCCCCTGCGTAAAGGCGTCAGCAAAACCGAGCCGCTGCGACAGAGCGGCAAAAATTGCGTAATCCGATTTTGCAGCTGCAAACGGCGGCAGATGCTGCGGCATGGCGATGATAAAACCGTCGTTGCTGGCGCTGCCAATATCTTCACGCTCCAGCGACGTGGTCGCAGGCAGCACGATGTCGGCAAATTTTGCCTGCGCCGTCCAGAACTGCTCATGCACAATTACAGTGTCCGGCCGCTGCCAGGCGCGTATCAGCTTGTTGATATCCTGATGATGATGAAAGACATTGCCGCCCGCCCAGTAGACCAGCTGGATGTCGGGATAGACCCGCTGTTGCCCATCAAACTCATAGTGCCCTCCGGGATTGAGCAACATGTCGGCAATGCGTGCCACCGGAATCGTCTCCTGCATCGGATTATGACCGGCGGGCAGACGAGGCCCGGAAAACTGTCGCCGGGCGGCACCGGCCAGATTGGTTGAGGCGTAACCAAAGCCCAGCCCGCCGCCGGGCGTGCCGATCTGACCCAGCAGAGCAGTAGTCGCAACGGTGGCCCAGAAAGCCTGCTCGCCCTGCCGCGCCCGCTGCACTGACCAGGCAATATTCACCATCGTTTTATGCGCCGCCATCTGCCGTGCCAACGCACGGATTTCCGCGGCCGCCAGCCCGGTCAGCGGAGCGGCCCATTCTGGCGTTTTAGCTATCCCGTCGCGTTCACCCAGCAGGTAGGCGGCATAGTGGTCAAAGCCCACCGTGTAACGTTTTGTGAATGACGCATCGTAAAGAGATTCAGTAATTAACACCTGCCCGATTGCCAGTAACAGCGCCGTATCGGAGCCGGGCTGTATCGCCAGCCACTCTGCATCCACCACCCCAGCAAGATCGTTTCTGACCGGACTGATATTGATAAATCGGGTGCCATTTTGCCGCAGCGTGGTTAACCAATGAGAAAGCGCATGGTCATTAGCCCCGCCGCCATTGACCTGCGCATTGCGCAGCGGCAAACCCCCGATAGCCACAAACAGTTCGCAATGCTCTGCAAGAACCGGCCAGTGGGTATGGTGACGTTGTAACTCATCGAGGTTACCGATGATGTGCGGCAGCGTGCGTTCACCGGCCGCAATGCTGTAGGTGTTGGTGCTGGCGGTGTAGCCGCCATAGTGGTTAAAGAAACGATGAAGCTGGCTCTGGGCATGATGGAAACGTCCGGCACTCGACCAGCCGTAAGAGCCGGCGTAGATCGCCTGATTGCCGTGCTCTGTTTTGACACGCTCCAGCTCCTCCGCCACCAGCTGCAACGCAACATCCCAGCTCACCTCCACAAACGGCTCTTTGCCGCGCCCGTTGCGGGATGCGCTTCTGTTCTGGAGATAACCGAGCCTGACGGCCGGATTTTTGACCCGGGTTTCGCTTTGCACCGCGCTCGGTAACGACTGCCCGATCGCAGAGGGATTACGGTCCCACGCCACCGGCCTGACCGACGTCAGCGTGTCCCCATCGGTGGTGACGTGATACGTGCCCCAGTGCATAACGGCTAAATCATTCTTTTTCATGGCTCACTCGCGTCGGATACGGCGCGAGAGACGCGTACCCAGGGTTTGCAGTAGCTGGACAATGACAATCAGCACCAGCGCAGTCGAAATCGTGGCAAAGGCATCAAAGCGCTGATAGCCGTAAGTAATGGCAAGGTCGCCAATGCCGCCGCCGCCCACCGTGCCCGCCATCGCCGTCGCACCCAGCAGGCCGATAGTGGCGGTGGTCAGGGCTAACACCAGCGACGAGGCGGCTTCCGGTATCATGAAATACCAGATAGTCTGCAGCGTGGTGGCACCCATCGCATTGGCTGACTCCAGAATGCCCTCATCCACCTCCAGCAGGGCATTCTCCACCAGCCGCGAAATATAGGGCGCAATAAATATCACCAGCGGCACAATGGCCCCCGCCGTACCGATGGTGGTGTTCACCAGCAGGCGCGTCAGCGGCAGAATCGTGATCAGCAGAATAATAAACGGCAGTGAACGGATGATATTCACGATCGGGTTCAGCAACTGATGTACCAGTCGATTCGGCTGTATCCCACCCGGACGACAGATCACCAGCACAATGCCAAGCGGCAGGCCCAGCAGCGAACCAAAGCCCAGCGACAGCGCCACCATGATCAGCGTGTCCTGCATCGCCGTCAGGAACTGATCGCCGGTAACGGCGGTTTCAAAGAGTTCTGACATCACTGATTTTCACTCCGGTCGCGATGAGAAACTGGATGGCCGCCTCGCGTCGGGCGGGCTCGCCTTTGATCTGCACAATCATGAAACCCAGAATGGTACGCTGTACTTCCGTCATGCTGGCGAACAGGATATTCACTTCAACCTCATGTTCACGGATCAGGCGATTGATGATCGGCTGTTGTGCCGTGCTGCCGACAAACTCCAGCCGCAACACGTCGACAGCCGGATGCTGGCTTAACAGCGCAAGGGTCTGCTGTGGCAGACGATCGTGGATGACGGACTGCACAAAGCTGGCGCTCACCGACTGTTGCGGTTCAGCAAACAGCGACAGGACATCGCCCTGTTCAACGATACGGCCCTGCTCCATCACCGCCATCCGGTTGCAGATCTTCTGGACCACCGACATCTCATGGGTGATCAGGACAATGGTGATGCCGTAACGCTGATTAATCTCCTTTAACAGCAGCAGAATCTGCACCGTGGTCTGGGGATCCAGCGCGGAGGTCGCCTCATCACACAACAGAATTGCGGGATTGGTTGCCAGCGCGCGGGCAATTCCGACGCGCTGTTTTTGACCGCCAGAAAGTTCGTCCGGGTAGCTGTGAGCTTTGTCGCTGAGGTTAACAAACGCCAGCAGCTCCGCCACGCGGGTGGCGATAAAATCTTTATCCCGGCCCTGTAAAATCAGTGGGATGGCGACGTTGTGAAACACCGTTCGGGCATTGAGCAAATTGAAGTGCTGGAAGATCATGCCAATCTGCTTTTTGACCTGAATTAAGCGCTTTTTGCTGATCCCTTGTAACGCTTCACCCTGCACCTCAACCGAGCCGGTTGTGGGGGTCTCCAGGTGATTAATCAGTCGCAGCAGCGTACTTTTTCCGGCTCCACTGGTGCCGATGACGCCAAAGATGTCACCCTGGCTGATGCGCAGATTAATCTCCTTCAGCGCCTGCACTTCTGCACCGTTACGCGCAAACGTTTTGCTGACATGGCGAAACGCAATGGCTAACTGACTCATTTGAAATAATCTGGCAGCAGATAGCCCGCATACTGCGCATTACCGGTGATATAGCTTTTAAATTCTGCTGAGTGGTAGCCGGCAATAATGTCACGGGCAAACTGAGCCTGCTTATTTTTACCGGCTACCGTCACAACGTTAATAAACTGGCTGGTTGCCGCTTCCAGTTTCAGTGCCGAATTGAGTTTCATGCCACTGGATACCGCGAAGTTGCCCTGAATGACTCCATAGTCAACGTCGGGGAGTGCACGCACCTGCTGAGCGTTATCCATCTCTTTGAGCACGATTTTGTAGGGATTTTCCGTGATATTTTTCTGCGAAAAAGTGGCAGCATCGCTATCGGGGCTGATTTTGAGCCAGCCGATGCTCTGGAGTAACAGCGCCGCCCGGTACTCATTTGAGGGCTGATTGGGCACAGAGACCGTGCTGCCTGGCGCGGGTTGAGTCAGCGTTTTCACGCGCCCAGAGTAGAGCCCCATTGGCGGGGTCGGCACCTGCACAATCCCAACGTTATCAATGCCAAGCCGGTCATTAACCGACTTAAGATAGACGGGATGCTGCATGATATTGGCGTCAATCGTCCCGCGATGAACAGCATCATTAACCTGAATTCCATCACTGAAATCTTTATACTCCAGAGTATACCCCTGCCTGATTAATAAGGGCGCGACGCCTTTTTCAAATTGCTCTTTATAAGGCCCTGGATTAAATCCAATCCGTATTTTCTTCTGGTCGGCTGCCTGAGCGGCAGAAATAAAAAGGCTGGCGGTGGTCAGTGCCAGAATAATTCCCCGGGATGTGATCTGCATTGTTTGCCCTGATTCATTATTGTGAGAGCGATCGATTTAATCACAGCCATCGCGGAGAGGAACAGGCAAAACCCAGCCCCGACTTTGGCTTATTTATGCTAACGATAGTCACATGCTGGATATTCGAATCCTTGCAAAGAACAGCGTTATTTCTGCTAAAGATTTTAATGTCAGCTGTGTCATTCTTCCTCGCTTAACACTGTTTATTGCGGGAGAGATATGGCGGAGTTTGCAGCTTCAGAGATGGTCGCAGGGCTCGAAGAGAACCTCTTCAGCATGCTGGAAAAGCAGGCAGCACAACTGGATGATGCGCTGTTACCGCTGATCGATCTCTCTTCCGGCAGTCCACGTCAGCCAACGCCGCCTGCGGTAATCGCTTCATTACAGGCTGCGGCAGCGAAACCGGAGAACCATGAGTATCCCTCGTTCTGGGGCAAACCCGCGCTGCGACGTGCTATCGCAGCCTTTTACCAGCGTCACTACGGCGTCACGCTCGATCCTGAAACTGAAGTGGCGCTGTTCCAGGGCGCGCACATTGGCGTCAACGGTTTTCCCCGCGCCCTGCTCAATCCGGGGCAGGTGTTGATCTCTACCGATCCCTGCTATCCGCTCTACCGCTCAGCGGCCCGTCAGGCAGGTGCCGATTTTTATGGCATTCCGCTGGAGGCGTGCAATGATTTCCTGCCCGATTTCACCCAAGTGCCAGACGATATCGCGGCGCGTGCCGGTCTGCTGCTGCTCAATTATCCCCATAACCCCACCGGCGCACTGGCGACACCCGCGCTGTTCGCCGACGCGCTGGCCTTCGCCCGCCAGCATCATGTTCCGCTGATTCATGACTTCGCCTATGCCACGCTAGGCAGTGAGTCGGGCGAACAGCCGCTGAGTCTGCTGGCACAGCCCGATGGCAAAGCCTGGGGCGTGGAAATCTACACGCTGTCAAAAAGCGCACTCATGGCAGGCTGGCGGGTGGGATTTGCGGTGGGAAACGCCTCGATGATTGCAGCATTTAAAAAACTTCATACTCATAGCTACAGCACGGTGTATGGCGCGGTGCAGGATGCCGCCATCACCGCGTTGTCGCTGCCCGCTGAACAACTCAGCTTGCTGGCAGAGCATTACCATCAGCGCCGCAGAGTGATTTTAGCCAGGCTGGCAGCGATGCACTGGCCGGTACGCGCCCGTCAGGGCACCTTTTTCCTCTGGCTGGCAGCGCCAGCTGGTTTCACCGGGGAGCAGTTCGCCGCCCTGCTACTGGCCCAGTGTCATCTGCTGGTGGCACCGGGTAACGGGTTTGGCGCAGCGGGTCGTGATTATATTCGCATCAGCCTGACAACCGGGACGGAGCAATTACTGCAGGCGCTGGATCGCATCGACGAACTGAAACTGTTTAAGTAGCGCATCAGCACCGGGAAAATCAGTTCCAGATATAACCAGAGCACCAGCTGCAAGTTATTACCAAATGTTCAGGCCCGTAAGCAGGCGTGAATAAGTTCACTATGCTGGGTTTGTCAGTAAATGCAGTTATTTCGGCTGAAAACTTGCAAAAACTTACAATCGTAGTCTAGAGTTTACCGGCTGCGGTTTCTGCCGCTTCACTTAAAACTTATTCGGCTTCTTATAGCTTTCATTTCCACGGTTTCTTCTGAACATTGTTTGCGGCTGCGAAAGCTATAAGACTCCTTCATTGATGCACCTGAGGAGAATATGGACACCAGAAACTCATCGTCTGAACACCCAAAGAAACATTTCTGGAACAGGAAGCCAAAAGAGCTGACTGTTGACGACATTACCGTAATCGACAACGACATGCTGAAGCGTGCAGTTGGCGCAGCTGCGTTAGGTAATGCGATGGAATGGTTCGACTTTGGCGTATACAGCTATCTCGCCGTGATCATCGGCAAAGTCTTCTTCCCGGATGCCAACAACGCGGTGCAGCTAATCGCCACCTTTGGTACGTTTGCCGCGGCCTTCCTGGTACGTCCGATTGGCGGCCTGGTATTTGGCCCGCTGGGTGACCGCATCGGACGACAGAAAGTGCTGGCGATGACGATGATCATGATGTCGATTGGTACGTTCTGTATCGGTCTGATCCCGGCTTACTCGTCAATAGGCATCATGGCACCGATTCTGCTGCTGGTGGCACGTCTGATTCAGGGCTTCTCAACCGGCGGTGAATATGGTGGCGCAGCGACCTTTATCGCGGAGTACTCTACCGATAAACGCCGGGGCTTTATGGGCAGCTTCCTGGAATTCGGCACCATCGGTGGTTACCTGCTGGGTGCCAGCCTGGTCACGGTGATGACCACCGTGATGTCGAATGAGGCGATGATGTCCTGGGGCTGGCGCGTGCCGTTCTTTATCGCCGCGCCGCTGGGCCTGTTTGGTCTCTATGTGCGACTGAAGCTGGAAGAGACTCCGGCTTTCCAGCAGCACATGGAAAAACAGGAAGCACTGGAGCAAAGCAAGCCGCGTCTGACGCTGATGCAGATGCTGAGCAAATACCGCGCACCGATGATGAAATGTATCGGTCTGGTGCTGCTGTTTAACGTCTCTAACTACATGCTGACCTCGTACATGCCGAGCTATCTGACCGGGGTGCTGGGTCTGCCAGAGTTAAGTGGCCTGCTGCTGGTGATGGTGGCGATGTTCGTGATGATGCCGCTGACGCTGCTGTGGGGTCGCTGGACTGACCGCATCGGTCGTCGTCCGGTGATTGCCTTTGGTGCGGTGGGTCTGATCCTGCTCGCCATCCCGAGCTTTATGCTGATCGGGTCCGGTAATATGTGGGCGGTATTTGGCGGCCTGATGATTCTGGGTGTACTGCACACCTGCTTCAGCGGCACTATGCCTTCGACGCTGCCTGCGCTGTTTACTACCGATATCCGTTACAGTGCGCTGGCCATCGGCTTCAACCTGTCGGTATCGCTGTTTGGGGGTACGACACCGCTGATTACCGCGTGGCTGGTGGATACCACTAAAAACAATATGATGCCGGCTTACTACATGATGGGCGCGGGCGTGATTGGCCTGCTCACCATTCTGACGGTACGTGAAACAGCCCGTCAACCGCTGACCGGTTCATCCCCTGCGGTAGCGACCAAAGCGGAAGCGCATCGCCTGATCGACAAGCTGCGCAAGCGGCACAAGCCATCAGCGACCACCGCGAAATAACTGTTCTGACACCCTGCTCTGCAGGGTGTTTTTTTATCTGCCATCCGATCTGTTTACCCAGCTGATTTAACTGCCCTGAAACGCGCCACTTTCGCCCGATTGCCACACAGCGCCATGCTGCACCAGCGACGGCGATGCGCTTTGGTGCGATCGTAAAACCACAGTGTACAGGCGGGATGTTCACAGCCACGGACTCTGCTGAAGTCCTCCTGCGCCAGCAACATCGCGGTCTGTTCCGCAACCTGTCCCAGCCGCTGCATCACACTCTGGCCCGCATAGACCCGCCTGATTTTTAAGGCACCCGGCTCCCCGGTCATTTGCAGATGGCTGGTCGCTTCACCCAGCCAGGCGTTCAGCGCCTGAATATCAACGCCCTCTCCCGCTTTGTGCTGCTGCACGTTATCACGAATGATCTGACGTAAGTGACGCGCTGCTTCCAACAGCGCACCCGGTTCATGCTGCGGAGCCGGGGCGTCTGGTGCCAGTCCGGCCTGGTGTAGCCAGGCTTCAACATCCTGATCGGTTTGCCAGAAGTCGTGCGGCTGGCCTTCCACGATGGCCAGGGTATTGATGAAATCCAGCGCCGGATGATCGGCCAGAAACCACGGTCCCTGGGCGGTGTGTGATTGCGTTTCCGCCATGATATTGCCTCCCTTGTTAACTCTGCTGATGCCACTGTAACCGACAAAGGATTATTTGAATAGTTACACCGCCCTTATTGTAACCGTTATAAATTGATTTGACAGGTTACATTCTGGCTGCATAATGACTCTTAGTAACCCCATAAATACCACTTAACCAGTTACAGGAGTTCAGCATGCGTGATCAATCCATTTCGTATCGTTACCAGCAGGCCGATGGCGTCAATATTTTCTATCGCGAAGCGGGCGATCCTTCCCTGCCGGTACTGCTGCTGTTGCATGGCTTTCCCACCTCTTCACATCAGTTCCGCAATCTGATCCCGCTTCTGGCCGATAAATTTCATCTCATCGCACCCGATATGCCGGGCTTTGGCTTCACTGAAGTGCCTGCTGAGCGCAACTATTCCTGGACCTTCGACGCGCTGGGCCAGACGCTGACCGCCTTTGTCGATGCACTGGGGCTGGAACGTTATGCGATGTATGTTTTCGACTATGGCGCACCTGCCGGTCTGCGACTGGCACTGGCTTACCCCGATCGCGTCAGCGGACTGATATCACAAAACGGTAACGCCTATCTGGAGGGATTAGGAGAGGCCTGGGCGCCGGTCCGCGCCTACTGGGACGATCCCAGCGAAGCAAATGGTCAGGTGATCCGTGACGCCATCCTGACGCTGGAAGGGGTGAAGTGGCAGTATCTGCATGGGGTGAGCGATCCGCAGCAGATCGCCCCGGAAACCTATACCCTGGATACCCTGCTGATGGAGCGCCCCGGTAACAAAGATATTCAGCAGGCCCTGTTTCTCAATTACGCCAGTAACCTGAAACGTTATCCGGAATTTCAGGCGTTCTTTCGCCAGCAGCAGGTGCCAACGCTGGTGATCTGGGGCAAGCACGATCCGTTCTTTATTCCACCGGGCGCAGTGGCCTGGCAGCGGGATAATCCACAGGCGGTGGTCGAGATGCTGGATAGCGGCCACTTCGCGCTGGAGACACACACGCATCACATTGCGTCGCGCATCCGCGAGATGTTCAGTGGCGACTGACCCGCTGCGCAGAGGCAGGCTGTTCAGCGCTGCCTCTGCAAGCGTGCAGGTCACTCATTGCTAAAGCGGCCAACGGTGCTGGCCGCGCCCAGCGCATGGCCTTTCAGCTGTGCCACCAGCTCTGCCTGGGTTAACCCCGCTTTCAACTGACCCACCGGCAAATCGGTGGCGATCAGCACAAAGTTATAGTGATGCAGCCCACTGCCTGCAGGCGGACAAGGGCCATAATAGTGCAGCGTCCCTGGGGTATTTTTTCCGCCGGTGTAGTCCTTGCCCTTTGTCAGAGCCCCCTGCGCAAATGACGAGCGGCTGGCGGGAATGTTATAGGCCACCATGTGGGTAACGCCGAGCCCTTTGGCCCCGACCGGATCGGTCATCAGAAGAGCCAGACTGCGGGTGCCCGCCGGAATCGCAGACCAGTTCAATTCGGGAGAGATATTCTCACCGGTACAGGAAGGATTACTTTTATTGGCACCGGCAAACTTTTTATCCAGTAGCGCATTATCGCTGAAGTCTTGTGATTGCAGCGTAAATACCGACGCTGCCAGCGTGGTCATTGGCAAAACGGCCAGCACCGTCGCGCAGAGTAATTTTTTCACCAGCCACTCCTTATCAGATTACTCAAGAGATTATGTTCCGTATGGATTGCGTCACTGCCTGATTACTATAACGGCTTTAACGCGATTGACCCGACTGACCGCCTGTTCAGGGGTAAGGAAACGGCAAATCTATGATCTCCGTCGCGCTGGCTGAGAGAGCTGACGCGTTGCCCTGTGACGCATTACCCGATATAAGTTAACGCATCTGGCTGAAGTTTCGCCTGAATCATCGTCACTGTCACCGATAAGTGGACACTATGCAGATTGAAGATCTCCGGATTTACGTTGCGGTAATGCATGCTGGCAACTTTACTGCAGCAGCTGAGCATCTGATGCTATCGAAACAGTATGTCAGCCGCCGTATGGCTGCGCTGGAGGCATCATTAGGGGTACGACTGTTGATCCGTAACACCCGTAAGCTGTCTGTAACGGATGCAGGTTTACTGTTCGCGCAACATGCTCAGCGCATTCTGGATGAGATTCAGGAAGCGCAACTGGCGGTGTCAGAGCAGCAGCAGGCGCTGCGCGGCACCTTCCGAATCAATCTGCCGATGTCCTTTGGCATGAGCCACCTCTCCCCCCTGATTGCCGAGTTTCTAAGCCACCATCCGTCATTGCAGTTTCATATTGAGCTGGCTGACCGCTATGCCGATGTGATTGGCGAAGGCGTTGATATGGCGATTCGCATCGGTACGCTGGCTGATTCCACGCTGATTGCCCGTCCGCTCGGCGAGCTGAAGCGGGTTATCTGCTGCAGCCCCCGCTATCTGGAACGGGCAGGCGTGCCGCAGCAGCCAGAAGCCTTGCTGCAACATGCCTGTCTGCGCTACGGACGTGAAGGTCAGAATGGCTGGGAACTGCAGGTCAATGGTAAACCGAAGTGGCTGGCGGTTCAGGGCCCGATGGTGAGTAACAATGGCGAGGTTCTGCGTGATGCCGCACTGGCAGGCTTAGGACTGGTATTGTTACCCGCCTTTATCGTTGAGACAGCCCTGCAACGCGGTGAGCTGGTGACCGTGCTGGACGACTATCTGCCGCCCCCGCTCTCCCTGAATGCGGTTTACCCGCAGCACCGTCAGCGCAGCGAAGTAAACCGCCAGTTACTGGCCTTTCTCCAAACGCGTTTAGCGTCGTGACAGCACTAAAGTTTTTTTAATGCCGCAAAGACCCTGGCGACAGCGACGGCACCCGGATCAGACACGCCGTTGAGGTTAGCACTGTTAAGATAAGATGATCGGCCCGCTTTTGCTTTCCCCATGCTGGCGGTTGCATCACTGCCCTGCTGTGCCGCATCAGCCGCCTCTGCCAGCGATTTACCCGCCACCAGCGCCTCGATTGCCGGTTGCAGCGCATCAATCAGCGTGCGATCTCCTGGTTGTGCCCCGCCATACTGCTTCATCTTCTCCAGACCCTGTTGCAGGGCCGCGGGCAGCGCATCCTCTTCAGCCAGCTGCTGCGCAGCAGCGGTGAAGAAGATCGCCATCAGTACGCCGCTGGAGCCGCCCATCACGGTCGCCAGTCGCTCACCCGTCACCGCGAGCAGATCGGGCAAGGCATTTAACGGCAGCTGATTATCTGTACATTCGCGCTGGATCTGGCGTGCGCCAGCAGCAAAGGTCGAACCGGTATCGCCATCACCGACCTGCGCATCCAGTTTGTTCAGCTCGCTTTCGCTGGCGATCAGGGTTTCACAGATGCTGTTAACAAACGCAGCGACGGTCGGGTTATCTGAGGGTTGCGCCGGATGCGCTGTTGCCTCTTTTGTCGCGTTTACCGGCTGCAGCGGTGCGATTTTAACCGCCTGAACCCAGCCGGTGACCTCAACCGGCGCACAGATCGCCTCTTCGAACAACGGCGTCAGCGTCATGGAGGTGACGGAAAAGCCCTTCATGTCCAGCGCGGTCATCAGCGGAGCCGGGCCAATCAGATAATCACTGCCCCGGCTGAGCGGCGACTCAATCAGGTCGCGTGTGACCAGACTCATTTCCAGCGCGGACATGCCGCCAAGATTATTGATTAACAGCGCGCGTGGCTGATCGTTGTCCGGCATCACTTTCTCCAGCAGATGCTGCACAATCTGCTGACTGTTTTGCGTCTGCATGACGTCAACACCCGGTTCGCCATGAATCCCCAGCCCCATTTCAACGCTGCCGTCTGGCACCCGCTGGCCGGTCTGTTCATCCGGCAGATGGCAGCTTGAGAGCGCAACGCCCATGGTGGCGATAGCACGACTGGCTGCCTCTGCTGCCTCGGTCACCGCCGCCAGGTCATCACCCCGCTCTGCGACGAAGCCCGCCACTTTATGCACCAGCAACGTGCCCGCGACGCCGCGTGGCTGAGGGTTATCGGGCAACGCAACATCATCACCGACAATCACCATATTGACGCTGAATCCCGCTTTGCGCGCTTTTTCTGCCGCCAGACCGAAGTTGAGGCGATCTCCGGTGTAGTTTTTCACAATCAGCAGACATCCCGCCTCACCGGTAATATTGATGATGGCGTTGTAAACCGCGTCAACGCTGGGGGAAGCAAAAACATCGCCACAGACGGCAGCCGTCAGCATCCCTTTGCCGATAAAGCCGACATGGGCCGGTTCATGGCCTGAACCACCACCGGAAATCAGCGCGACCTGCTGTTTTTGCCAGTCATTACGCATCACGATGCGAATGCGCGGATCGACCTGCAACCGGACCAGATTGCGCCACGGGCTGGCGTAAATCATGCCATCTAACGCGCTGTCGACGAGATCATCCTTTTTATTCATTACGAATCGGGTCATGTCTTCTTTCCTCATAGGCATGCGGGTTTGCTGATGACCCAGTGTTACATACCACTGACGACAGTGAGAAATCCATCAACAGGTCTGTAGTCTGATTTCAGACATACCGCACGAAAACCAGCTGACACAGGCGCAGTGATTTTTACTAATTGATTGATTTTTATCAAATGTCTTTACCTGAAAGTGAGAGGTTCTGCGCAGAACATGAACCGGGGATCACGGATGGTAAAAATTCATTTGTTAACAGAGGATGTTTTAATGACCCAACGTATGATTCTCAATGAAACCGCCTGGTTTGGTGCTGGTGCATTGCGCCATTTGCCGGAAGAGGTACAACGTCGCGGGATGCGAAAAGCATTGATCGTCACTGACAAAGCGCTGGTCGCGGCGGGTGCGCTGAAGCGGGTGACCGATCTGCTGGCGCAACATCAGCTTGACTGGGCGGTGTATGATGAGGTGGTGCCGAATCCTACCATTCGGGTTGTGCAGCAGGGTGTTGCGGTGTTCAGAGAGTCAGGTGCCGACTACCTGATCGCCATTGGCGGGGGCTCACCACAGGATACCAGCAAGGCGATCGGCATTATTATTAATAACCCTGAGTTTGAAGATGTGCGCAGCCTGGAAGGCGTCAGCCCCACCCGTCATCCATGCGTGCCGATCATCGCTATCCCGACCACGGCAGGCACCGCCGCAGAAGTGACGATTAATTACGTCATTACCGATGAAGAGAATCGCCGTAAGTTTGTCTGTGTCGATCCCCATGACATTCCGAAAGTGGCGATCATTGATGCGGAGATGATGGCGAGCATGCCCGCGTCGCTGAAGGCTGCGACCGGTATTGATGCCTTAACCCATGCCATTGAAGGCTACATCACACGCGGAGCCTGGACCCTGACCGATATGCTGCACCTCAAAGCCATTGAGATTATCAGCCAGTCACTGCGCGAATCGGTGGCAGGAAATATTGAGGCGGTTGAGCAGATGGCGCTGGGACAATATGTGGCCGGTATGGGTTTCTCTAATGTCGGCCTTGGTCTGGTGCATGGCATGGCACACCCGCTGGGCGCTTTTTACAATGTCCCGCACGGCGTAGCCAATGCCATTTTGCTGCCGCAGGTGATGGCGTGGAATGCCTCAGGCACTGGCGAAAAATATCGCGACATTGCCCGTGCAATGGGTGTGAAACAGGTTGAGTCATTGTCGCTGGATCAGGCACGGGAAGCGGCGGTCGCCGCGGTGCGTCAGCTCTGTCGCGATGTGGGTATTCCCCGCTCGCTGCGTGAAGTGGGCTTAAAAGAGGCGGATATCCCTGCACTGGCACAGGCCGCGCTGGATGATGTCTGTACCGGCGGCAACCCACGTACGCCGGACCTGGAGGACGTGATGGCGTTATACCGCCAGAGTTAAAGCGCATATCCTGTAGTGATGCACTGCCGATAACAGGCCCGTCCTCGCTGGCGGGCTTTTTTACGTCATGGCAACGCTTAATCCGGGAGCCTTCGCCAGAGGTTGTTCAGTCTGACTTACGGCATCAGCCAAGGTTTTAGCCGCGTTTATCCTGCCTGGTTTCAGCCTGAAATCGCCGGCTGTTACGATGAAGTTCAGCGAGCGAACCAACTGCCCTTACCCATGATTTCTTTAGATGCTAAACCCTGATTCACTTGATCTGGATCACAAAAATCCGCATCATGCGCAGCGAAAACCTTAATGACGCTGCGGAGATATCAATGACACTGTACCAGGGTATGCTAATTTTCTATGCCGTTGTTGCATTGATCGCTACGCTGATCACGTTCTTCATCGCCAAAGATAAGCTGAGCATCAAACTGCTGAGCGCCTTTCTGGTGGGGGCCACCTGGCCGATGAGTTTTCCTGTCGCGCTGATGTTTGCTCTGTTTTAATTGACATTATCCCCTTAGATACCACACTCAGGTAAGACGTCCCTGACCTGCAAACCGCTGATCACCGACGTGGCCTTGTTCATGACGGTTAATAAGGAGCGGATATGCGCGTTATCAGTGTGATGATTCTGGTTTCTCTTCTCAGTGCCTGTAGTGCCCCGTGGCACGCTGAAAAACCGGTTCCGGCGGCCGAAACCCGCCAGCAGACCTGCCAGCCAGGCTCCAATCCCAGCCAGAACGACTGCGGTCATTTCCCTGAACCTGAATTCCATTGATCCTGTCACAAGGCGATCGCTGCTGTGAGATCTCAATTACGCTATTTCATCGCATAACAAGGCTTTACACGCTGCTAACCGGTCAGTAAAGTAGCGCCCAGACATCAATTCTGATGCGTAAGCGTTAACGTCAACCAACGCCCCCGCAGCACTGCTGCATGTGATGATCCCTGCCATGATGCCTGTACAACACCCAGCTAAACCTCTCGCTGCGTATTCCAGCGCCACATTTTTTTTGTTCGTCCTGCTGCTGACCGCGGCTAATCTTCGTGCGCCCATTACTGTCATCGGCCCGGTACTACAGGATATCCGCCAGACCTTTGGCCTGAGTGTCGGTGAAGCGGGCCTGTTTAACTTTATTCCACTGATGCTGTTTGCCCTGCTCGCCCCACTGGCCGCCTGGCTGGGAAATCGCGTCGGGCTTGAGCGCAGTTTATGGGGCGCGCTATGCCTGATCACTGCCGGTTCGCTGTTGCGCTGGCAGCCTGCTGAAGCGGCGTTGTGGAGCGGAACGCTGTTGCTCAGCGCAGGTATTGCCGCCGCCAACGTGCTGCTGCCGCCACTGATTAAACGCGATTTCACCGCCCACACCGCTAAATATATTGGCCTTTATGCCGCCACCATGTCGATTACTGCCAGCCTGGCATCTGGCATTGCCGTTCCGCTGAGCCAGCTTTCAGCGGCAGGCTGGCGACTCTCGCTGGTTGTCTGGGCGCTACCGGCGCTGATTGCGCTACTCGTCTGGCTGCCGCTGTTACGTCAACGGCGGTCAACCGCAGCGTCCGCCGACGCGCCCGTTGCATATCGCCATCCGTGGCGAACGCCCGGCGGCTGGCAAATCGCACTGTTTATGGCGCTGCAATCGCTGGCGTTTTATACCCTGATTGACTGGTTTACGCTGTTTGCCCAGGATAACGGCTTCAGTCAGGCCCAAGCAGGCTGGCTGCTGTTCTGGTATCAGGCAATTGCGATCGTCGCTAACCTGGGCTGCATGGTGGCGCTGAAGCGCGTAAAAGATGCCCGGCTTACCGCGTTCATTGCTTCATCAGGCATTTTCCTCGGCATGCTGGGCCTATTGTTCAATCCGCAGTGGGCCGTCATCTGGCTGACACTGGCCGGACTGGGCGCAGGCGCATCACTGGTGCTCTGCCTCTCACTGTTTAATCTTCGAGCCACCCATCACCGTCAGGCGTCACAGCTGTCGGGCATGGCACAGTGTGTCGGATATGCGCTGGCGGCACTCGGCCCTTTGTTCTTTGGCGTGCTCCATGAGCAGAGCGGTAACTGGACGCTGCCCTTCAGCGTGCTGGCAATGCTGAGCCTGTTACAGATGCTGTTGGCTCCGCTTGCAGCGCAGTCAAAACCCATTAGCTGAAAATGCGGCGGAGCCGTTAACAATAAATGACTCGCCGATCGCGGATGCTTAGCATCACGGGTCGGCGGGAATCGACGGGAGAATGTGCGTGTCTGAACTGAATAATGCTCTGCTGCAGGAGATCCTGGATCAGGTGCGTCCGCTGATCCATCAGGGAAAGGTGGCTGACTATATCCCTGCGCTGGCGGATGTGGCTGCCGATCATCTGGCAATAGCGGTTTGCCTGCGTGATGGCACCCTCTTTCAGGCGGGCGATGCTGAGACGCGCTTTTCGATTCAGTCGATCTCCAAGGCGCTTTCTCTGACCGTAGCACTGACCCGCTATGAGGACAGCGAAATCTGGCAGCGGGTCGGCAAAGAGCCTTCTGGCCAGCCATTTAATTCATTGGTTCAGCTGGAGCTGGAACAGGGCAAGCCGCGTAATCCGTTTATTAATGCCGGTGCGCTGGTGATTTGCGATCTGCTGGAAACCCGACTGACCGCCCCGCGTCAGCGAATGCTGGAAATTGTGCGCCAGCTGAGTCAGCAGTCCGATATCAATTATGATCGCCACGTTGCCCGCTCTGAGTTCGAACATTCGGCCCGCAATGCAGCGATCGCCTGGCTGATGAAGTCGTTTGGAAATTTCGATAACGATGTCACCAGCGTGATGCAGACCTATTTCCACTACTGTTCGCTGTCGATGAACTGCGTTGAGCTGGCCCGCACGTTTATCTATCTGGCGAATCAGGGCAAAACGCTGGATGGCAGCCAGATGATTACTCCACGTCAGGCGCGGCAGATTAACGCACTGATGATCACCAGCGGGATGTACGACGGCGCTGGCGAATTCGCGTGGAGAGTCGGGATGCCCGCAAAATCGGGCGTGGGTGGCGGGATTATTGCCATCATCCCAGGTGAGATGA
Source organism: Pantoea sp. EKM20T (assembly GCF_011800485.1). Lineage (NCBI taxonomy): Bacteria > Pseudomonadati > Pseudomonadota > Gammaproteobacteria > Enterobacterales > Erwiniaceae > Pantoea > Pantoea sp. EKM20T. Next base: position 396,219 of record NZ_JAALFW010000004.1, read on the forward strand.
GCATTGCCGTCTGGTCGCCTGGGCTGGATAGCGCGGGCAATTCTCTGGCCGGTACCGCTGTGCTGGAATTGCTGACCGAGAAGCTGGGGCGATCGATATTCTGAGTCTGAGCGCGCAAGTCACAGGCTCGCCGTGGTGAAATGCGGCGGGATTCCCATGATTTCGGGAAGCTGATTTTGCATTTTCCGTGTAGTCCGCTGGCGATTTGAGTCGTTAGCGATAATCAGAACTCAAAAAACTAATTAGTGCGAAATCTGCGCCAGATCGTCTTCATTCAGACCAGTCATCCGCATAACGGTATTGCGATCCATGCCACTCTTCAGCATGGTGTGGGCAATTCTGAGGCTTGCTCCACGACTACCTTCTGTCCGTCCCTGTTCAATACCCTGTTCAATGCCTTTCTCAAGCCCTATCTGCTCAAGCTGTTGTGCGATAGTCATAAGTGCGTTCTCGTGTTGGGGCACACGCTGTGCCAGCTCCCGTACAAAGGCTTTGGCGTCCGATGTTTCACCCGCCTGTACAATGTAGTGTACCAGCGTTATCACCTGTGATGAAGAGTGATAACCAGCCTGCAAAATGGTTACCAGCCTGTCCATCATTTCAGCCAGATCACGCTGCCGGATATGCTTCTGCAACAGGGTCAGAGCCGCCATGCTGCGATGTTGCATGATCTCATCGTCAGGAATCACCGTGACATCGACCAGCGGAAAACTACGGCTGTAAAGCCTGTCCGCCAGCGCCGGGGCGTCGAACTCATCCAGCCACCGGGTCGAATAGGGATAGGGAGTGCGTCTGCCAGTGTAAAACAGTACGGGAATTACCAGCGGCAACCGCTTATGCCCTGCTTCAAGATGGCGCTGCATGGCAGCCACTGCATAGCGCATCAGCCGAAATGCCATATGTTTGTCTGGCACAGACTGATGCTCAATGAGTACATGGATATATCCATCGCCAGCGGTTGTTTTAAGACTGTAAAGCACGTCGCTAAAGTACTGCCGAAGGTCATCCTCGACAAATGACCCCGACTCCAGTTTCAGCGTGCTGAGATCACAGCATATGCGCAGCTCTGGCGGCAAATGCAGCTCCATGAAATCCCGGGCAATATCCGGCTGAGTCAGAAATTGCCGGAATGTGGCATCATGAGGCACAGGCGTGCTGTTCTTCTTTTTCACTGGCCAGAATCCTTTCTGTTCCTGAAGCGCTTACAACGGCTGATTCAGCCAGTAAAAGGCTCTAATTCCTGTAGCGCACGAACGTTTAAAGTCCTGATGGAAATAACGAAATTAATACCCTGATGACTAAACAGCGTAAAACGCTTTTCCTGAAATCTACGAGGTTGCTCTGAATATCAACCCCTGTCGGGCATTAAAAACTATTCCATCTGACTCAGCTCACCACATTAATTGGCTCGCCCTGAATAAAGGCCGCGATATTGGTCATCACGCCAGCCACCAGATTCTCTACGCCGCTGCGACTTGCCCAGGCGATGTGCGGTGTCAGCAGCAGCGTTGGCAGATCCGCCAGCAGCGGATTATCCGGAGCGGGCGGCTCGCTGCTCAGCACATCCAGCGCCGCACCACCAATCTGCCCCTGCTTTAACGCGGCAGCAAGATCGGCTTCGTTAATCAGTCCGCCACGAGCCGTGTTTATCAGCAGCGCCTGTGGCTTCATTTTATCCAGCGCCTCGCGATCAATCATCTGGCGGGTGCTGTCACTCAGCGGGCAGTGCAGCGAAATGATGTCGCTGGTCGCCAGCATCTGCTCAAAGCTGACATAACCGTCACGCACCCTTTCACTGCCTTTTCGCTCGGCGTACTGCACCTGCATTCCCAGCGCCTGGGCCAGCCTGCCGACCGCCTGGCCGATGTCGCCTTTGCCCGCGATGCCCAGCGTGGCACCGCCAATATCCCCTATCGGCTGATGATGCACACAGAAGTGCTTAGCCTGGGGCCAGTCGATGCGGGTATTGCTGGCATAAGCCATCAGCTGACGGCGCAGGGCAAAAATCGCGGCTATCACCGCCTCTGAAACGCTCTGAGTTGAATAGCCTGGAACATTACTGACCACGATGCCGCGTGCGCGGCAGGCATCAAGATCGATACAGTCATAGCCCGTCGCTGCGACACAGATAAAACGCAGTTCAGGCAGTTGTTGCAGTGTGTCAGCCCGCAACGGCACTTTATTGGTGATAGCGACCGTTGCGCCCGCCAGAGAAGATACAATGTCATCAGCCGGAGTCTGCGCGCGCATCTCCCAGTCAGCCTGCTGTTGACCGGTCGGCAGGGGTACCGGCAGCGTGTCACCATCCAGCATTACAATTTTCATTTTTTATTCCTTCATCAGGTTTGGTTAAACCGCAGGCGAATGATTAATGTTATTTGTATGTGCACCGCGAGTAACAACTAAGTTAAATGATGCTGAAATTAAAGTGAAAATGTTCAAAGAGTGCGAAATTTTTCGGAACAAATGCCACTTTATTTAACTCTTTTATTCCCTTCGCGTTACACTGCCGCCCTGAATTCTGACCTCATACGACCGTTGAAATCATGCCGGGATCTTCACTCAGACAACGACTCACCGCCGGTATTGCGATACTGGCCGTGCTGCTGTTGTTTGTTGCACCGATGATCTCAAAGAATCTCGCTGAACATCATGCCAGGATGCAAGGCGCTTCGATCATGAGCGCAGAGATGCCGATGATGGATCATCACAGCGAGATGTCGATGGCGGATCACGGGATGATGATGGGCCCGGGCTTTGCCTGTGGCTACTGCGATCTGCTGGTGCATGTTCCGCTGATGCTCTGGGTTTTTATCCCGTTTATCTGGTGGATGTGCCTGATCAGCCGCGCCCCGCCGCCAGCGGCTATCAATCCACCCCAATGGCGACGGCTGTTGCGTCTTCATCGACCGCGCGCGCCACCCTTTATCGCGTCACACTCACTGCTTACTAATCCGATTGCGTGACAACGTCACCTGATCGTCTTTGTCTTTTGAAAAGTGTGGAATGCTATGTCCTCTTCTCAGGAAATGTCCCCTGCACCGCGCGGCACGGTGTTTAATCTCTTTCGTCGCCTGCATTTTTATATCGGCCTGTTTATTGCGCCGTTTATTTTTGTCGCGGCACTCACCGGCACGCTCTACGTTCTGACACCGCAACTGGAACAGGCTATCTACCATGATGCCCTGACCACCGACGCGCAGGGTGTGGCACAACCGCTGTCCGCCCAGATTGCCGCTGCGCGAGCCCGTGCCGGTGAATCAGCACGCATTTACGCTGTGCGTCCGGCACCCGGCCCGCAGGATACAACCCGCGTGCAGTTTGCCGAGCCACAGCTTGGCCCATCGGAATCACGATCGCTGTTTATTGACCCCTACACCCTGCAGGTGAAAGGCGATATGACGGTGTATGGCACCAGCGGTGTGCTGCCGCTGCGCATGTGGCTGGATCAGCTGCATCGCGGCCTGTTGCTGGGTGATTTTGGCCGAAACTACAGTGAACTGGCAGCCTCCTGGCTGTGGGTCGCTGCGCTGGGTGGGATTGTCTTATGGTCCGGCACCCGGCCGCCGCGCATCCGCAGTAAAGCACGGAGCGGCTTCGCGGCAACCCGTCACTGGCATGTCACGCTGGGGCTGCTGCTGGCAATCGGACTGGTGTTCTTTTCAGTAACCGGGCTGACCTGGTCACAGTGGGCGGGCAATAATATTGAAAAGATGCGCAGCGACTTTGGCTGGAAAACGCCGCAGGTCAATACTGCACTGAACGGTAACGCGCCCGCTGAAGCCGCCGATCCCCATGCTGACCATCGCGGCGCGATGGAAGGGATGACGATGTCCGGAATGACTATGCCGGCCAAAACCGCCGCACCGGCGATTCTCAATCAGCCGAATGCCAGCTGGGATCAGGCGCTGGCAGCGGCGCGTCAGGCCGGACTGCACGCAGCGAAACTGGAACTACGCCAGCCTAAGAACGCTGAACAGGCGTGGACGGTTTCGGAGATTGACCGCAGCTGGCCAAGCCAGGTCGATGCGGTTTCAATTAATCCGACTGATTTTAGCGTGGTCGACCGCGTTGAGTTTGCCAGCTTCCCGCTGGTGGCGAAACTGACCCGCTGGGGCGTGGATGCGCATATGGGCGTGCTGTTTGGCCTGCCTAATCAGCTGATTCTGGCGCTGTCTGGCTTTGGACTGTGCACAATGATTGTGCTGGGCTACCGCATGTGGTGGATTCGTCGCCCGGCTGTTCCGCAGCTCAACCCCTCGCAGACGCTGTTATCCGCCTGGCTGGCGCTGCCGCGCTATGCGCAGGGCACCAGCCTGATAGTGATGCTGGCGCTGGGATATGCTCTGCCCGTTATGGGAATCAGCCTGCTGGTGCTGGTGCTGCTGGATATTCAGCGCTGGCGCAGCGCACAGCGCGCCGCAGTCGTCCGCGTGGATGTCGCTCCGGACAAACAGTCGCCGCTGGCCATCGTCCAGTCGCGTTTTGCCGGGAAGCGCAAAGAGATGCGCTATTTTCTGCGCAGCGTGACGGTGCTGGCGCTGATTGTCATTACGGTGATGGCGAATGCGATGATTGGCGGAGTGATTGATCAGTATCAGATCCCCTTCAGTCACTGGTCGCTGACCATGTATATCACCCAGGCGATGATGATCCTGCTCTACTCCACGGTCTTTACCGGGCTGTTGTCGATTCCACTCTGGTATTTCTTCCTCGGTGAGAGCGACGAACAGGGCAAGTAGGCTGGCAAGACACCCTAAACTCTGTTATTCAAAATAACTGACGAAGCCGGGCAAAACTCCCGGCTTCTCATTCTCCGCCTGAGGTCTATGATCGTTGTTATGAGTCACTTTATTTGAGAGCAAATCATGAACATTGTGCGAGCTAATCCTGAACAACTGTTTGAGTACGGTCCTTTTACCGTCCGTCGCCAGCGTCCTGGCGAGGCGTTAAGCCCGCTGGTCAGTGTTGATCTGATGTCGCTAAAACTTGATGCCCGCATTCCGATGCAGCAGCATCAGGATGAAGAAGTTTTCACCTACCTGTGGCGTGGTTCGATGCAGCATCAGGACAGTAATGGCGAACGTACCCAGCTTTCTGCAAAACGCGTGATGGTGGTGAACGCGGGTGATGGCGTTCAATACGAAGAGTCGGTGCCGTTATATGAAGCGGAGCTGTTACAGGCGGTTATCCGACCGGCACTTCGGGGCGGTGAAGCAATGACCCAGGTGCTGGAGCGCGATCAGGGCATTATGACCAATGGCTGGACCGAACTGGCCGGGCCGGAAGAGTCTGATGCGCCGCTGGAACTTCGCCAGGAAGTCTACATCTTCGACACACTGCTTGAGCGCAACCATACGCTGGACGTGCCGTCGATGCCGGGCTTTGTCGCTTATCTCACCGTGCTTGAAGGGATTATTCGCGTCGGCGATCTGCGACTGAGTCGCGGTGATGCCGTCAGCGGGCTGGATTCCAGCATTGAGATCGTGGGCGATCGGGATGCCAATCTGGTCTGCTTCCTGATAAAGCCCGATAATTTTGCATAAAAAAGCGCGGGAACTTCCCGCGCTCATCTCTTGCTTTAAGCAGATTAAAGCGTGCTACGTTGCTGCATCGCCTGAACCCGTTTATAGGCATGATCGAACTGACGTACATCATCGCGCAGCCAGTGGCGTTGCGTCAGCGGAGCATCATCCAGCGCCTGCGGCAGCGGCACACCCGCCAGCGATCCCCGGCAGCAAAAGGCACGCGCCAGCGTTGGGGTGGCAATGCCGATATAACGGGCAAATTCAGGTAATGTCATCAATGCTGTACTCATTTCCCACCTCCTGTAAACACAATCTCCCCTGCATTTTCAGGCCAAATCCTGAATGCTTTTATTGATCTGAAACATAGATGTGGTACTAATCTTCTGCCTGCTAATGAGAGCGTTCACCGCGTCTGACGCAAACCGAGAAAGAAGTGAGGAACCCGTGCGCCATTATGGATTGATGATTGCCCTGCTGTTTTCCGGCTTTGCCACCGCTCACACCCTGACCCCTGGTCAGCCTGTACCACCTGTCTTCGTTGCCGATAAAGGCGAAATGGTGCTGAATCAGGGCGACATAAATTATCAGCGCTGGAACAGTCAGACTCTGACCGGAAAAGTGCGTCTGGTGATTCATGTGGCGGGTCGTCTCTCAGCGAAGGATCAGAATGCACGATTAATCGAAGCCATTCAGCAGGCCAGCCTGCCGCGTGACCGTTTTCAGACCACTACCATCGTGAATACTGACGATGCGCTGCCTGGCAGTGCCATTTTTGTGGTGCGCAGCATCGCTTCCAGTAAAAAAGCGGCACCGTGGCAGCAATTCATTATCGACAGCAGTGGCGTAACCGCGCACAGCTGGCATCTTAAGCCGGAAAGCGCGTCCGTGGTGGTGATTGATCCGGCAGGCATTGTGCGCTTTGCTAAAGATGGCGCATTATCTGCGGAGGATGTCGCCAGCGTGATGAAACAGCTACGCGCATTACTGGGTTAAATCACGCATAATGCCCATCCGGCTATCGCCGCAAAACGCGGAAGGCTGCTGAATTCTCCGACATTTTTATTATCGTGAACTACTCTTAGTTGTAATGGATTAACCCGCCGTTCTTTGAAAACCTGCCAACTATGCTATGGCAGTCGGGGACGATTATTGAAGATGGCATCGAATCATTCGACCTGCTGTGACTTCCTCTGTAGATAAGGACAGCCATGATGACGGTCTGTGCAGAACAACACGTCAATTTCATACACAGCGATGCAGCCAGCCTGTTGAACGACATTGAGCAACGGCTTGATCAGCTTTTACCGGTTGAAAGCGAACGTGACTTAGTGGGCGCTGCCATGCGCGACGGTGCGCTGGCACCAGGAAAGCGTATCCGTCCACTGCTGTTGTTGCTGGCAGCGCGCGATCTGGGCTGCAACGCCACGCCTGCCGGCCTGCTTGATCTCGCCTGCGCGGTAGAGATGGTGCATGCCGCATCACTGATTCTGGATGACATGCCCTGCATGGATGATGCGCAACTGCGTCGCGGACGTCCGACCATTCATTGCCAGTATGGTGAACATGTCGCGATTCTGGCCGCGGTGGCCCTGCTGAGTAAGGCATTCGGCGTGGTCGCTGCGGCAGAAGGCTTAACGGCAACCGCCAGAGCCGACGCTGTGGCAGAATTATCCCACGCAGTCGGCATGCAGGGGCTGGTGCAGGGGCAGTTTAAGGATCTCTCCGAAGGTGACAAGCCACGCAGCGCTGACGCCATTCTGATGACCAATCACTATAAAACCAGCACCCTGTTCTGCGCCTCCATGCAGATGGCCTCTATCGTGGCTGAAGCCTCAGGTGAAGCCCGCGAACAGCTGCACCGTTTTTCTCTTAATCTTGGTCAGGCTTTCCAGCTACTGGACGATCTCACTGACGGCATGGCCGACACCGGTAAAGATGCCCATCAGGATGACGGGAAATCAACGCTGGTGAATCTGCTGGGACCACAGGCGGTTGAAACGCGACTGCGCGATCATCTGCGCTGCGCCAGCGAGCATCTGTTATCGGCCTGCCAGGACGGTTATGCCACACACCATTTTGTTCAGGCCTGGTTTGAGAAAAAACTCGCTGCCGTCAGTTAAGGATGCTGCATGAGCCACTTTGCGGTCATTGCACCGCCTTTCTATAGCCATGTGCAGGCGCTTCAGCACCTTAGCCAGGCCTTAATCGCACGCGGACACCAGATCACTTTCATCCAGCAGACGGACGTTAGCGCGCTACTCACCGATAGCCGGATCGGCTTTTTCCCGCTGGGTTTAGCCTCGCATCCGGCAGGCAGTCTGGCACACACCCTGCAACTGGCGGCGCATCCTCTCGGCCCCTCAATGCTGAAACTGATCAATGAGATGGCCCGCAGCACCGATATGCTCTGTCGTGAACTGCCCGTGGTGCTGAGCACCCTGGCGATTGATGGCGTGATCGTCGATCAGATGGAGCCTGCCGGTGCACTGGCGGCAGAAGCGCTGAACCTGCCTTATGTTTCGGTTGCCTGTGCGCTGCCACTTAACCGTGAAGCGGATTTCCCGCTGGCCGTGATGCCGTTTGACTATGCCAGGACCGATCAGGCACGCGAACGCTATCGCACCAGTGAAAAAATCTATGACTGGCTGATGCGACGTCACGATCGGGTGATCGCCCGCAACGCTCATGCGATGGGATTAGCGCCACGGGAAAAACTGCATCACTGTTTTTCACCGCTGGCGCAGATCAGCCAGCTGATCCCGGAACTGGATTTTCCCCGCCAGACGCTGCCCGATCATTTCCATTCGGTTGGCCCGCTGCGTACCACTGAACCGGCACCCGCCGCGTCGCAGCCTCGCTACTTCCCGCATGGCGACAGACCGCGCATTTTTGCTTCACTCGGCACGCTGCAGGGACATCGCTACGGCCTGTTTAAAACCATCGTCCGCGCCTGCCAGGAGATCGATGCTCAGTTATTGCTGGCGCATTGCGGTCGGTTGTCACCTTTCCAGGCGGAGAAACTGGCGCAGGCCAGCCATGTTCAGGTGGTCGATTTTGCCGACCAGGCAGCTGCACTGGCTCAGGCCGATCTTGCCATTACGCACGGCGGCATGAATACGGTGCTGGATGGGATTAACCACCTGACGCCGCTGCTGACGATCCCGCTGGCCTTTGATCAGCCGGGTGTGGCTGCCAGAGTGGTCTGGCACGGTATCGGACGTCGCGCCTCACGCTTTACCACCAGCCACTCCATGGCACGTCAGCTCCAGACCTTACTGGCTGATGAAAGCTACGTTCAGCAGATGAAAACGCTGCGTAGCGCACTTCGTCAGGCGGGCGGAACCACCCTGGCGGCGGACATCGTCGAACAGGCGATGCTGACCCGCCAGCCGGTGCTCACCAGGAGAGACTATGCCGCGGTATGATCTGATTCTGGTGGGCGCGGGGCTGGCCAACGGGCTGATCGCCCTGCGCCTGAGACAGCAGCGGCCCTCCCTGCGCATTCTGCTGATTGACGCCGAACGTGAACCGGGTGCCAATCACACCTGGTCGTTTCATGCGGAAGATCTCACCGAAACGCAGCATCGCTGGATCGCTCCGCTGGTAGTACATCACTGGTCCGGTTATGAGGTCCGCTTTCCCCAACGCAGTCGCAGCCTGAACAGTGGCTATTTTTGCGTGACTGCGGAGCGCTTCGCGCAGGTCATCCGCGACAGGTTTGCGCCGGATCTGCTGCTGAATACCCGGGTTGCGAGCATCGCTTCACGCGCGGTTACGCTGGACGATGGCCGGGTGCTGGAGAGTGACGCAGTGATTGATGGCCGTGGCTACCAGCCCGATGCCGCGCTGCGCATGGGCTTCCAGTCGTTTGTCGGACAGGAGTGGCAGCTCAGCGAGCCACATGGCCTGACCGCGCCGATCATCATGGATGCCACGGTAGATCAGCAGGCAGGCTATCGCTTTGTCTACAGCCTGCCCTTTTCTGCAGACACCCTGCTGATTGAAGATACCCATTACATTGATAACGCCACGCTGGAAGGCGATCGCGCCCGTCAGAATATCCGCGCCTATGCCGCGCAGCAGGGGTGGCGTTTAGACCGGCTGCTACGCGAAGAGCAAGGCGCATTACCCATTACGCTGACCGGCGACGTGGCCGCCTTCTGGCAGAACCGCGATTTGCCCTGCAGCGGTTTGCGTGCCGGGTTATTCCATCCGACTACCGGCTATTCTCTGCCGCTGGCGGTCGCGCTGGCTGACCGGCTGGCGCAGATGCAGACGTTTACCTCTGAGACCCTGCACGCCACCATTCAGCAATTCGCCAGTCAGGCATGGCAGCAACAGCGCTTCTTCCGCATGCTGAACCGTATGCTGTTTCTGGCGGGTCCGGCTGACCAGCGCTGGCAGGTTATGCAACGTTTTTACGGCCTTCCCGAAGGTCTGATCGCCCGTTTTTATGCGGGAAAACTCACTTTGCCTGATCGGCTGCGCATCTTAAGCGGCAAGCCCCCGGTCCCCGTTCTGGCGGCGTTACAGGCTATTATGACTCCTCACCGTCAACAGGCGATGCAATGAATAGAACTACAGTAATTGGCGCAGGCTTTGGTGGTCTGGCTCTGGCAATTCGCCTTCAGGCGTCAGGCGTTCCCACCCGACTGCTGGAGCAGCGTGACAAGCCTGGCGGCCGGGCTTATGTCTATCAGGATCAGGGCTTCACGTTTGATGCCGGCCCCACGGTAATCACCGATCCCAGCGCCATTGAAGAGCTGTTCACCCTGGCGGGTAAAAAGCTCTCTGACTATGTCGAGCTGATGCCGGTGAAGCCGTTTTATCGCCTCTGCTGGGAGTCCGGCAAGGTGTTCAGTTATGACAACGATCAGCCCGCGCTGGAAGCGCAGATTGCCGCGTTTAATCCGCGTGACGTTGAAGGATATCGTCGCTTTCTGGCCTATTCCCGAGCGGTGTTTGCTGAAGGCTATCTGAAGCTTGGCACCGTGCCGTTTCTGTCATTCCGCGACATGCTGCGGGCCGCGCCTCAGCTGGCAAAACTTCAGGCGTGGCGTAGCGTTTACAGCAAAGTGGCGAGCTACATTGAAGATGAGCATCTGCGTCAGGCCTTCTCTTTCCACTCACTGCTGGTGGGCGGAAATCCGTTTGCCACTTCCTCAATCTATACCCTGATTCATGCGCTGGAACGTGAATGGGGCGTCTGGTTCCCGCGCGGTGGCACGGGCGCGCTGGTGCAGGGCATGGTGAAACTGTTTGAAGATCTGGGCGGCGAAGTGGAGCTCAATGCCAGCGTTGCCCGGCTGGAGACCCAGGAAAACAGGATTACCGCGGTACACCTGAAAGATGGCCGGGTCTTCCCAACCCGCGCGGTTGCCTCCAACGCAGATGTGGTTCACACCTACCGCGAACTGCTGAGCCAGCATCCCGCTTCGCAGGCGCAGGGACGATCACTGCAAAACAAACGCATGAGCAACTCACTGTTTGTGATCTATTTTGGCCTGAATCATCATCACAATCAGCTGGCGCACCACACGGTCTGCTTTGGTCCGCGCTATCGTGAGTTGATTGATGAGATCTTTAACAAAGATGGCCTGGCAGAGGACTTCTCGCTCTATCTGCATGCGCCCTGCGTGACCGATCCCTCACTGGCGCCGGAGGGCTGCGGCAGCTACTACGTGCTGGCGCCAGTACCGCACCTCGGCACCGCCGATATCGACTGGGCCGTTGAAGGTCCGCGCCTGCGCGATCGCATTTTTGACTATCTGGAACAGCACTATATGCCGGGCCTGCGTAGCCAGTTGGTCACGCATCGCATCTTCACGCCGTTTGATTTCCGCGATGAGCTGAATGCGTATCAGGGCTCGGCCTTCTCGGTGGAGCCGATCCTGACGCAAAGCGCCTGGTTCCGGCCTCACAACCGCGATAAAAATATTGATAATCTCTATCTGGTCGGTGCAGGTACCCATCCTGGCGCGGGTATTCCAGGCGTAATTGGCTCGGCCAAGGCTACCGCAGGATTGATGCTGGAGGATCTGGCTTGAATAGTCCGTCACTGCTCGATCATGCCGTAGACACCATGGAGGTGGGATCGAAAAGCTTTGCCACCGCGTCAAAACTGTTTGATGCCAAAACCCGACGCAGCGTGCTGATGCTCTACGCCTGGTGCCGTCACTGTGATGATGTGATTGACGATCAGGTCCTGGGATTCAGCAACGATACGCCATCGCTGCAATCCGCCGAACAGCGCCTGGCGCAGCTGGAGATGAAAACGCGTCAGGCCTATGCCGGATCCCAGATGCATGAGCCCGCCTTTGCGGCCTTTCAGGAGGTGGCAATGGCACACGATATTCTGCCTGCTTACGCTTTTGATCATCTGGCGGGCTTTGCGATGGACGTGCATGAGACACGCTATCAGACGCTGGATGATACGCTGCGTTACTGTTACCACGTCGCGGGCGTGGTTGGCCTGATGATGGCGCAGATTATGGGCGTACGCGACAACGCCACGCTGGATCGCGCCTGCGATCTCGGTCTGGCGTTTCAGCTGACCAATATTGCGCGCGATATCGTTGAAGATGCTGAAGCGGGACGCTGCTATCTGCCCGCTACGTGGCTGGCTGAAGAGGGGCTGACCCGAGAGAATCTGGCCGATCCGCAAAATCGCCAGGCACTCAGCCGCGTCGCCCGTCGGCTGGTGGAAACGGCGGAGCCCTATTATCGATCGGCGTCGGCTGGCCTGCCGGGTTTACCGCTGCGTTCAGCGTGGGCGATTGCTACCGCGCAGCAGGTCTATCGTAAAATCGGTATGAAGGTGGTTCAGGCGGGTTCACAGGCGTGGGAGCAACGCCAGTCCACCAGCACGCCAGAGAAACTGGCACTGCTGGTGGCGGCATCGGGTCAGGCGGTTACTTCCCGGGTGGCGCGTCACGCTCCACGCTCCGCTGATCTCTGGCAGCGCCCCGTTTAACGCCATGACGTTCTCGCAGCGTCGCCTGCAGTTTTGACAGCGGCGGCGCGTAAAGAAAGCCAAACGAGACACAGCCCTCTTTGCCTCGTACCGCATGATGCATGCGGTGCGCCATATAAAGCCTGCGTAAATAACCCCGGCGCGGAACATAGCGGAATGGCCAGCGCTGATGCACCAGGCCGTCATGCACAATAAAATAGAGCAGGCCGTAGAGTGTCATACCCGCGCCGATCCACTGCAAGGGCCAGACACCCGTGCTGCCCAGATAAATGAGCAAAATCGACAAAGCGGCGAACACTACGGCATAGAGGTCATTAACCTCAAACCAGCCTTTATGCGGTTCATGATGTGACAGATGCCAGCCCCAACCCCAGCCATGCATAATGTATCTGTGCGCCAGTGCAGCCGTTATCTCCATTCCGATAACAGTGACCAGAACAATCAGGGCATTCCAAATCCACAACATAGTTTCTCCCGAACATGCATCCTGCAAAGTGGCGCAGAGGTTCAATTTTAACAGAGATTGGGGAAAACAGTGTTCAGGAGAAAAATAAGGGAACACGCCGTTGAAGCTTGAATGATCACCATCCTGATATTTGTGTGGGACGCAGCCTTTAAAGCAGATCGTGATTCAGCGGGGTACGAAAAGCGTGGCGTGCCGCGGTCATTAACTGACTGGCGGTGACGGTCGTGGGTAAGCGCATCAGAATTTTGCTGGCCTGCCAGTAACAGAGCAGCATGACCTCATCCTCCTCTTTTTCAGCCAGTTCATGCAGGCGGGCGCGCAGTGATAACACATCAATGGTCTGCTGCTCGTCAAGCATGTCAGAGATCGTCTGATTGATGACGTGATGGAGAGTTTTCCAGGTGAGATCGGTATGCAAAATTAACCTCTTCTAACGCTTATCAGCTCCGGGCAAACAAACAGCAGTGAAGCAGCTTAAATGGCTGCATCCTGCAAAAGATTGCACACTGCTGACAACTATAGCTGTTCGTGGGCGGCTACGCCGTGCCAGCAGTTGAAAATGCCAAAGTTGGCAATTCTAACGACTAATGGACCTGCCTGTCGCGTATTACACGCGACTCATCAGCTGATTGCTGTTTTTTGTAACAATTGCAGCTGATTCTTAACTGGCTGATGTCAGAGGGATTTGCCAGGGTAAACAGGTTTCCCGTCTCGTTAATGTTCAAGGAGTTGTCGATGAGTCAGCACGCTGATGTACTGGTATGGGGCCACGGCCCTGAGATATTTGAAGTCTTTCTGGAACCCACCTGTCCTTTTTCGGTGCGCGCCTTCAATAAATTCGACGCGTTACTGGCGCACGCGGGTGAAGAGAACATCACCCTGAAGATCCGTCTGCAATCACAGCCGTGGCACCTCTATTCCGGGCTGATAGTGCGCTATATCCTTGCCGCCGCCTGCGAAAGTAAAGAGGCCGCGAAAAAGGTGATGCAGGCGGTGGCCGATCATCGTGAAGAGTTTGAGTTCACCGATCACTGTACCGGTCCGAACCGCGATGCCACGCCGAATCAGATCCTCGCCCGCCTTAAAGATTACAGCGGCGTGAATGCCAGCGCCGCGTTTGATCAGCCCGACCTGCAGAACGCCATTAAATGGCACTGCAAGTATGCCCGTCAGAACGGCATTCACGTTTCACCAACCTTTATGGTTAACGGTCTGGTACAGCCCGAAATCAGCAGCGGTGACGATATAGCGCACTGGGCAAGCTTTCTGATTCGTTAATCTTAGTGCGCGGCTGTGCCTGGCCGCGCCAGACTGAGTCTCTCCTTTGCGACCCCACTCACGCGCAAACTCAATATCCTGATAATTAAGCCTGTTTTCCCATGTGGAGGCCGGGTAAGCTGTACCGCTATCAGCAGCAGACGGTGGGATTAAAGCCGCTGCTGTTGTTCATCTTAACGGCACCGCTGGCCTGCATGGCGATAACCTGACGTTACGCCGGGCCCGCACGCCTAATTCATTGAGGATTTGCTGATGACGATGACGCTGCAACAACTGCAGGACAAATATCCGGGTGCCTTCACAGATGCATTTGGTGACTCCCCGGAATTAGCCAGCGAGCTCGCAACGCTGATTATTGCCGGTAAGAAAGTAGCTACCTGCGGGTCGTTGCGGAGCTGGCAGGATCAGGAAGCATTGCCTCAACCGGGCGGTTACAGCATTGTTCTCAACGGCGAACAGCAGCCCGTCTGCGTGATCCGCACCACCGGATTGTTTCTGACGCGCTTTGATCGCGTCACGCCAGAGATGGCGATGCTGGAGGGTGAAGGCGATCTGAGCCTCGACCACTGGCGTCAGGAACATCAGCGCTACTTCGAGCGTGAAGGCTATTTTCACAGCGAAATGGAGCTGATCTTCGAGACGTTCCAGCTGGTCGAGGTAGTCTAAACCGGCACGTTACAGCGTGTTTGCCGCCATCAGCGCAAGCCGCGCAATCCCCCGCGCGGCAAGGTTATCAGCCGCCTGGGCTGCGCGCATGCCACTGGCACACACCAGTACCACACGCTGATTGACCGGCGGTTGCCAGGCCGCTATCTGCTGCGGCAGAATTCGCACCACCCGCTCGGCCACACTGACCGGTGCCTCTTCCAGGCTGCGCAACTCCACTATGCAATCATCCTCCATCAGCATGGCCCGATCGATAAAGGGCGTGCCGGGCGCGTCAGGTTCAGGTGCGTCATCAAAACGAAACTGCCTGATATGCCAGTCAACAAAGTCACAGTGGATCATGCAGCCGAGCGGTGATGGCGTCAGTTTTAACAATACGCTCAGCGCCATCTGTGCCTGCATTGCGCCCAGCGTCGCTACCGCCGGTCCCATTACGCCTGCCGTATTGCAGTTACCCGAGGCCGTGGGCAGCTGCGGGAACAGCGCGCGATAGCCAGGCGCACCGCCACAGAATCCGCCAACATAGCCTTTGCGTCCCAGCACCGAGGCGCAGATCAGCGGCAGGCCTGCCGGATAACAGACATCGGAGAGCTGATAAGTAATGGCGAAGTTATCCGCCGCATCCACCACCAGATCGATTCCCTCCAGCGCCTGCGGCAGTTGACTGGCGCTTAGCGCGTGTGGATACGCCTCAACGCGACAGTCAGGATTGCGCTGCGCCAGCGCACGCTGAGCGCAAAATACTTTCTGCTGACCCACATCGTCGATGCCAAACAGCGTCTGCCGGTGGAGGTTGTGCAGTTCAACCCGATCGCCATCGTAAAGACGGATAAATCCCACACCCGCGCCTGCCAGTAACGGCAGCAGCGTTGCACTAAGCCCGCCCGCCCCCACCACCAGCACCCTTGCCCTGCTCAGCCGCTGCTGCCCCGCTTCACCAATCTCTGGCAACATCGTCTGTCGCTGATAACGCTCCATCGCTGCTCCTTAACTGAATTGTGCCAGACCAAAAATAGGCGTAGAGGCAGACGCCATGTCGCGCTGCTCCATCAGTCCCGCCTGAAACGCCTCGTGTCCGCCGTGGATCGCAGCAGCAAAGGCACCGGCCATGCGCACCGGATCGCGCGCTTTTGCCACCGCCGTGTTGAGCAGCACGCCATCGAAACCCATCTCCATCGCCTGAGCCGCCTGGCCAGGCGCGCCAATGCCCGCATCAATAATCAGCGGCACATCTTTAAACCACGCACGCATAGCGCGCAGTCCCTCGATATTACGCAGCCCCTGGCCGGAGCCGATCGGCGCGCCCCAGGGCATCAGCACTTCACAGCCCGCTTCCAGCAATTTTTCGCCGACAATCAGATCTTCCGTGGTGTAGGGAAACACCTGGAAGCCGTCAGCGCACAGAATCCGCGCGGCTTCAACCAGCGCAAAAGGATCGGGCTGCAACGTGTCGGCATGGCCAATCACCTCCAGCTTGATCCACGGTGTGTCGAACAGTTCACGCGCCATCTGCGCCGTCGTCACCGCCTCTTTCACCGTGTGGCAACCCGCCGTATTCGGCAGAATACGTTTGTTGAGCTGTTGCAGCAGCGTGCGGAAAGCGCCGCCTTCACTGCCTTCCCGCCGCAGGCTGACGGTAATAATCTCCGCGCCTGACGCGTTGATCGCCTGATGCAGAATGTCCGGTGACGGATAACCGGCCGTGCCGAGCAGAAATCGGGATTGCGGAGTAAATTGATAGAACATGGTTAACCTCCCTGCATCGGTGACAGGATTTCGAGCTGGTTGCCCGCCTCAAGTTGCTGGCTGGCATAGCGGCTACGCGGTACAAACTCCCCGTTCAGCGCGGTGGCGACGGTCCGCGGATCGATCTCCTGCTCCGCCATAAGCTCCGCCAGCGTCGTTGCGCTGGTTTCAATCGTGCGTCCATTCAGTTCAACGCGCATGAGTCATCTCCTGAGTCAGTTGCAGCATAAGTTTTTCAGCCATGATCGGGGCCAGCAAAAAGCCGTGGCGGTAGAGGCCGTTAAGTGAGAAACGCCCATTTTCGTAGCGGACTTCCGGCAGGTTCTGCCGGTAAGCAGGACGCAGACCGGTGCCGCTCTCCACGATCCGCGCTTCGGCCAGTGCCGGATGCAGGCTGTAAGCGGCGCTGAGCAATTCCATCATCGCCCGGGCGCTGATCGGGCTGCTGTCGTGGCTTTCCACCATAGTGGCACCCAGCATGAAGTGGCCTCCGGCACGCGGCACCAGATAGCAGGGAAAGCGCGGGTGCAGCAGCCGGACAGGACGGGAGAGTTGTACGTCGGATGTGTGCAGGATCACCATTTCGCCCCGCACGGCGCGCAGGGCTGGCTGCCGATCGGAGGCGTGGATGCCACGGCAGTCGATGATTTTGCCGCCGGGTTTACCGCTGTGAAAGAGGACGCCAGCCTGTTGCAGTTTTTCGCGCAGTTGCTGCAAGGCGCGGCGCGGTTCGAGATGCGCCTCTGCGGCGAAAAACAGGCCGCGGGCAAAGCGGTTTTCCAGTGCGGGTTCAATGTCACCGGGAGAGACCCACTGATGCTGCTGCGTCATGCTGGCGAAGCGCGTCAGTTCGCGGCTGTCACGCGGCGGAGCAACCACCAGCGTGCCCTGCTGTTCCACGCCATCAACGCGTTTCGCCCACCAGCTGGCCGCGTGCTGGCCCCATTCGATCACCTGTGGCGGTGCGCTTTCTGCTTCACACCAGGGCGCGAGCATGCCGCCCGCCCAGTGCGAGGCCGCACGGCAGTCAGGCTGAGTAATAACTTCGACCGTTTCTCCCCGCTCCAGCAGCAGCGTGGCGACACAAAGCCCGGCAACGCCGCTGCCGAGCACCGACCAGCGGCTCATGGTATCCACCGGACAGGAAAAGAAAGATTCAGGATGAGATTTTTCAATTTGGCCTCGTTATCAGTTAACGAAGACCCGTGATACAGAGGGAAAAGGCAGGAACGTTGCGAATGCGCCCCTGCGGCAAGTATCTGATGAGATACCCGTCTTCCTACGCCAGTATCAACTGGGTCAGGTTCTAAGGGTCGCTAAGCCGCGCGGTGCGCTATTAGCCTCTCAGTCTCTCTGGCGAGACTCCCCTGACGGGTTTAGTTGTAAGTTAAGCAGACAGCTTCGTCAAGCAGACTGCATGGAACCGGGTCAGAAAATCGGACTTAACCGGCAGAACCGAAATGCCAGTCAGTTGCGGTTGCCAGCGTCACAAAGGGGCCCGCCAGCGTCTGGTTGTGATGCGCAATAATCTTCTCCGCAGAGAGGTGGGGATTATCGACGGTGGTGTGCGCATCGGAAATCAGTACGACGTTAAAACCCAGCTCCGGGGCTGCCCGACAGGTAGTATCAACGCAGAACTCCGTTTTCATCCCCGCAATCACCAGTTGCTTAATGCCCTTTTGCTTCAGCTGAAGCTGCAGGCCAGTATCCCTGAAACAGCTGGGATATCTTTTGGTGAAGACGACATCACTCTGCGGGTTAGCCTGCAATTCCGGGATCAGGCGCGTCAGCGGGCTTTGCTCGTTAAAAGGGGAATCATCCGGGCCGATATGTCGTGCGAAAAAGAGGGGGACGGCAGAAGCCCGGGCTTTAGTAATCAGAAGTGAGATGTTCGACAAGATCGAATTTGCGGCGAAGGGAGCCTCGGGACCATTAAAAAGGCCCTGCTGCATGTCGATAATTAAAAGTGCACTTACAGATGTAACCATGACGTGTCTCCATTCAGTTTTAAGAACGGAGAACAGCTCCCCGTCCGGTTCGGCGGGGAGTGAGAATCAGTTGTGTCAGGTGCCTGTCACAGAGTCGCTCACGCCGCCGCCAGAGGCGGTGGTGGTGACGGTTGTGAAAGACAGAACTGACATAAACATTTTCTGACCCTGAGTTAATGCGTTCGGTGAAGTCACCCTCAGAAGGATGGCGCTGACATCTACATTACCCTGTACGCCGTCGCTTTTAAAGCGCCTGCAGCGATTGGGTTAACGCATCGGTTATTTCACGAATGCGCGGTTCGGCGCGGCGATAGTAAGTCCATTTCCCGACTTTGCTGGCTTCAACCAGCCCCGCATTGTGAAGTGCTTTCAGGCATAACGAGGTGGCGGGCTGTGATAAGCCCGCCTTGTCCTGTATGAGGCTGGCACAGACGCCATACTGATCGAAGGGATAGAGCTGGGTATAGCCCGCAAACGCTTCGTCAGGATTTTTAAGCCACTTCAGCACTGCCACTCTGGTCGGGTTGGACAGTAACTTCAGGGCATTTTCGGGGGACATGCCGCCTCACAGAATATCAGGATGGATAAAATGGATAGTCAGTATAGCCTTTCTCAGTGCCGCCATACAGGGAGGCGTGATCGACCTCATTCAGCGGATATCCTGATTTAATCCGCGCGGGCAGATCGGGATTAGCGATAAATGAGCGGCCAAAACCAAACAGGTCGCCCCAGCCTTTTTCCAGCACATGCTGCGCTTTATCAGCCGTGTAGCGACCCGAATAGATGATCGGAGAGCGGAATGTTTTCCGCAGTGCGATCCGGAAGCTCTCTGGCATCTCCGGGCTGTTGTCCCAGTCGGCTTCAGCAATGGAGAGATAGCCAACTTCCAGCTCGTTCAGCAGTGCTGCTGCGCGGATGTAGGTCGCGTGTGGATCACTTTCAACCAGGCCGAGATAGACGCGCTCTTCGTCGGTACTGGTAAACAGAGTCGCAAATCTGACGCCAACGCGGTGGCTGCCAAATACCGAGCTGACCGCCTCAACGACTTCTCGCAGGAAGCGCAGACGATTCTCAGCAGAGCCGCCATATTCATCCGTACGGAAGTTGGTGTGCTCAGAAATAAACTGGTTAATCAGATACCCGTTGGCGGAATGGAGTTCCACACCGTCGAAACCGGCCGCTTTGGCATTCTCCGCCGCGCGTCGGTAAAGCTCTACGATCTCTTTAACTTCCGATGTAGTCAGTGCGCGTGGCTCGCTGGGTGCGGTCAATATGCCGGCGCCAGGCCCGGTTTCAATAAATACCCGGACGTTATCGGCTGCGATGGCTGAAGGGGCAACGGGTGCCTGCTTGCCCGGCTGCAGTTCATTATGCGACACGCGGCCAACATGCCAGAGCTGGCAGAAAATCGTGGCCCCTTGCTGATGTACTGCCTCTGTAACCTTTTTCCAGCCGGCGATCTGCGCTTCGCTGTGGATCCCCGGCGTCCATGCATAGCCCTGCCCGCGAGGCTCAATCTGGGTGCCTTCGGTGATCATCAGTCCCGCGCTGGAACGCTGGCGGTAGTACTCCACCATCATCTCGCCGGGAATGTTGCCCGGTTGTTCACTGCGGCAGCGCGTCAGTGGCGGCAGTACAATGCGGTTACGAAGCTGAAGGTCGCCCAGACTCAAGGGGGTAAAAAGTGACGACATGACAAAAAATCCTCTGATGTGTGAAGAGGCGACATTATATTTACACATTTAAATTTGTAAATGTGTAATCTGTGCTTTTTGTCCGGAGCGGTATCTGCGGTTTCTGGCAGAGGGTCACTTTCTGGGTGGAGTGCTGACAGCGCGTGGGATTAACAGTCCCTCAGCGCAGCGCCTGACTGCGTAACGCCAGGAGGAGATTCTGCAGACGCCGCTTTCAGGCAAATTGCTTCGCCGGGACGGAGGTGCTGCCTGCAGGATCATAAGAACATTAAGAAGCGTATTTTTCAGTGAACGCCTGCCACTGCTGACGATAAACCTCCAGTTGACTAAGTGCGCCATCAATGGAGGGCTGTGCTTTGTTGTCAGGATTCGGCGTGGCACGAATCAAATCGGCAAAGGTGCTGAAGACAGAGTCCATATCACGGCCCGACTTCATGGCTTCCATCATCCCGGCCAGCTCCACCTGTGGCCGTGCGGTTGCGCTCTTAACCTGGCTGAGATAGTCACGTGCGCTCTCCTGCATGTCGCGTGTTCCATGACGTATGGCTAACGCCAGCGTATCCTGTGCTCCCAGCAACGTCTGACGTTCACGAATGGCAACTTTGACGCTTATCATCTCATCAGCAATCTCATTCGCCTGCTTCTGGTTATCGCCGGAGACATATTTTTCTATCAGTTTATGGAGCTTAGACTGCGTCAGGGTCAGCGCCATGGCTTCCGAGGTATCCGAATTATCGTACTGATTACGGCCCACCTGGCCTTCAGCCAGCACCTCATGGAGTGCAGCGGCAAACTCATCCATAGCGGTCTGCGTATTGGCAGCCGTCATACTCAGAAGCGGAGTAAATGTTCTGGCGTCCCAGCTGGTGTAGGGATCGTTGAATAACGCATATCCGAGGTTAACGGACGGTCCCTGACCGGATGACTTTGTCTTTGCCAGTTCCTCTGAATTTTTGGCCTGCTGCTCTGCCGTAATGGGCTCAGCGATAGCCTGCACCAGGCGCGCTCTTGCCTCGGGTGAGATCACCACCACACTGGCAGGTAATTCTTTTCCGGTAATAGTTTCTTTAGTCGTGTTCTCAGCTCTGTTTGTTACGGTGAGCGTGGCTAAATATCCTCTTGCCACCTCTGTTGTCACGCCATTGATTAACCCCATAATGCCCTCTACGGTTTGATTGGTTGAACAATTTATCGGCAAAATGTAACCAATCTTTACCGAAATCTTATTGCTGTCTGGGTTAAGACGGCTCAGGGCAAGTCTGGCTATCATCGCCGCTGCGGCCTGACTTTGATCCAGAAAAGGTTCAGAATCCCCAGGCTGACCAGCCAACGGGTCCAGGCAGCGTTTCAGACTTTACGGAATGCACAGGAAAGTTTCAGAGCAGTATGCATTTATCCATTTCAGACAGGGTTAATTCAGAGGAGACGTTGTGAATAGTGCACTTCCATTAGATGCGCTTGGGCCGCGCATTTGTATTATGGGTCCCTCGAACAGCGGAAAATCGACCTTAGCTGAAGCCATTGCTCGCAAAACAGATCTACCAGCAGTTCATCTGGATCAGCTTCACCATATTCCGGACAGTCAATGGATGCCCAGAGCACCGGCAGAATTTCTCCGTTTGCATGCTGAGGCGGTGAGTCAGGAAAGATGGGTGATGGAGGGTAATTACACCAAATGCATTGAAGAACGATTCGCGCGTGCCACAGGCTTAATTCTGCTGGATGTAAAAGTGACAGTGGCACTGCTGCGGTACATTCGCAGATGTTACTCATCCACGCCGCGTATTGGCGGCCTGGGGATGGACAGAGAGCAGATGAGCCTGGAGATGCTGAAATATATTCTCCGTACTGCCCCGCAGAATCGAAAGCGCCATAAAAAGCTTTACGACCAGGTCAGACTGCCAAAACTTCTGCTTCCTTCTACTCGCGATGTTAAAGCCTGTTCTGACTACTGGGGATTACAGCTAACGAAAAATGATCGATGAACACAGGCTGACGGAATAACGTCTGTTTTTCGTTAATGGGGTCGTTCTGACTCAGTAACCTTTTTTGAATAACAAAGAAGCACCACTGCCATCAATCAAAAAGCATTAAGCTTGTCAGAAGAGAGTCCAGCGATTCTACCGGCCCGGCATGATTTGTCTCTGAACGGATTGTGTCCCAGGGCATGGCGTCATCAGTACAATAATCACCTGTGCACTGCATATCGGCAGGCTCACTGAGTAAACCAACCGGAAGCCAGATATAAGGCCTGCCACGCAACCGGTTAGGCACTGTGGAGCCACAGCTGGCGCAAAAATCGTTGCGATAACCTGTGGGTTTGCGCCATGACGCGATCTGGCTCTCACCGGAAATCCAGCTAAAGTCACTCTCTTTTACGATCGTTGCCAGGTTATAGCCGGTTCCGCTCTGTTTTCTGCACAAAGAACAGTGACAACGGTAATAGCGCGTGGGGGTTACTGATATTTCGAAAACAACGGTTTCACACAGACATGCGCCTTTCATTTCATCATCCTGTTCACTCACATTCCTGGTTTGTCGGACTACTTGCCTGATCATAGTGGTGTTTAAGTAAGGGGCTGCAGTAGCGCTACCGCAACCCTGTCATTTTAATGCGGCTCCGGCTCATTGCATGATCTTTTGCGTATTTGAGCCAGAAGCGGATAACCCCTCGTACACCTTCATCAGTATTAACTGCGGCTGAATACCAGTTTCAGCCCTGCCAGCGCAAAGCAGCAGGCTAATAGCGCATCGAGTCCGCGACGAATGCGACGGTAAAATGCACCCATCATGGCGGTTGAGAACAGCAGAGCATAACCGCCGAACACAACCACGCAAATCACCGCACAGCCGCAGATGATTATCGGCAGCGTGGCGGCGACCACATCCGGCTTCAGTGCAAACGACATAATGGCCACCCAGGTAAGAATCGCTTTGGGATTGCCGATATGCATCAGGATACCCTGACGAAACAGTCTGCCATATGCGACCCGCTCATCGCTGGCTTTAAAATCGCTGGCCTCAGTGCGGCGTAACGCAGATTTGCCGGCTTTAAACGCCAGCCATAACAGATATAACCCTCCGACAATTTTTAGCACGATCAGCAACTGTGCGAAGGTGGCCAGCACGGTCAGCACACCGCAGGCGGCCAGCAGCGCCCAGAGCATCGAACCACTCACGACACCCGCAGCCAGCGCCAGTGCGGCACCTCTGCCCTTTTTCATTGCCGTTCCCATTATCGCCATATTACTTGGCCCGGGACTGGCTGTAGCGACAAAGTAGGTGGTGAAGATCAGGATTAATTCGTGCGAAAGCGCCATGATGTCCTCTGCGATGGGTTGTTATTTATCTGTTATATCGGCTGACGTGCAAATTTGCTATCTCCTGGTTCGCTGCGGCTTCGTTTCTCGCTTTAAACGATCTGCGCAATCAAACGTTTTCCAGACATAGCTTTCTTCTGCGGGGATCGGCATCCTGCCGGAAGTATCATCAAAGGATTCGCTTTAAGGGACAACTCAGGGTCGTTTACGTTCATCCAGACGCAGCTGCAAAAATGTCAAATCCAGCCAGCGTCCAAACTTAGTTCCAACCTCCGTCATTCTGCCAGACTCAATAAATCCCAGTTTTTTATGCAGGGCTATGGATGCTGCATTTTCCGATTCAATCGCCGCCACCATAACGTGCTTCCCGGCTTCGCGAGCAAGCTGGATAAGCCCCTGCATCAGGGCGGCACCCGCGCCTTTACCTCGTACATCTTTATGAACGTAAACCGAATGCTCAACCGTATGACGATATCCGTCCCAGGGACGCCAGTCACCATAAGAGGCATATCCCAGCACGGTATCATCTTTGTCTGTCGCCACAATCACAGGAAAACCGGCCTGCTGGCGGCTGTTTATCCACGCGATGCGGTTAGCCACATCAATACGATTTTCATTCCAGATCGCGGTGGTGTTAAGCACCGCGTCGTTATAAATCTCTGAGATGATTTCAGCATCGCTCTCTACAGCCGCACGGATAATCATGGTGGACACCCCTTTGCTCACTCACTAAAGTAGATGAATTGTTCACTATGATAGTTATCCATTATGTTAGATAAAAAGTCCAGCAAAGAAGACAGCCTAAACATCCGCATCGGTCAGAAGGTAAAAGAGGAAAGGGAAAAACGCGGCTGGTCACTTACCGAGCTGGCTGATAACTCAGGCGTTTCACGGGCGATGATTCATAAGATTGAGCGTGGGGAGAGCAGCCCGACGGCGGTTCTGTTAGCGCGCCTCTCAGGCTCGTTTGATATGACTATCTCACAGCTGCTTGCTCAGACTGAAGTGCAAACCGGGACGCTGGTCAGGCATGAAAATCAGCCGGTGTGGCAGGATCCGGAAACCGGCTATCTGCGTCGCCACGTTTCTCCGGGCGAGATGCCGGTCGATCTGGTCAGTGTCGAATTGCCGGCAAATACCGCTGTGCCGATGCCGGCAATCTCCTATGTTTCAAGACGCCAGCTGATATGGGTAATTGAAGGGACACTGACTTTTGAAGCAGGTACCAGCACCTATGAGATGGCTGCTGGCGACTGTCTGGAACTGGGCGATCCGGCTGACTGCGTGTTCAGAAATAAAACGGCTCAGGGCTGTCGATATGCCGTTATCGTACTCCGGCCTGCCTGAGCAGGCAGAGGGCATAAATCCCTGAGTAAATCGGCCATTGGCAGAGGGATGATTGTCACTCAGTCCGGCTGTTGATCGCCTTTCAGGAATCAAATCGTCAGCCGGACTGAATCTGCTCAGGGAAAGATTATTTCCCCAGAATCTCTCTGCGGACAATCTCAGCGCCAGCACTTAACGCATGCAGTTTGCCATTGGCAACCTGACGCGGCAGTGGAATCATGCCGCAGTTGGTTGAAGGATAGAGATTTTCAGCATCCACAAACTGCAGCGCTTTGCGCAGCGTATTCGCCACTTCTTCAGGTGTCTCAATGGTATGAGTTGCTACGTCGATGGCACCGACCATCACCTTCTTACCGCGAATCAGCTCGATCAGATCCATCGGAACCCGCGAGTTCTGACACTCCAGTGAGACAATATCGATAGCCGAACGCTGTAATTTCGGGAAGACCTCTTCGTACTGACGCCACTCTGTACCCAGAGTTTTCTTCCAGTCTGTATTCGCTTTAATGCCGTAGCCGTAGCAGATATGAACCGCGGTTTCACACTTCAGACCTTCGATAGCGCGCTCCAACGCGGCGATGCCCCAGTCATTCACTTCGTCGAAAAAGACGTTAAACGCAGGTTCATCAAACTGAATAATATCCACGCCAGCGGCTTCTAATTCTTTGGCTTCCTGATTCAGAATCTTTGCGAATTCCCAGGCCAGTTTTTCGCGACTTTTATAGTGATTGTCATAAAGGGTATCGATCATCGTCATCGGACCCGGCAACGCCCACTTAATAGGACGATCGGTCAGCTTACGCAGGATTTTCGCATCTTCAACAAATACGGGTTTCTGACGTGAGACTTCACCCACCACGGTCGGGACGCTCGCATCATAGCGATTACGGATTCGCACCACTTCACGCTTTTCAAAATCCACACCGCTGAGGTGTTCAATAAACGTCGTCACGAAGTGCTGACGGGTCTGCTCGCCATCACTGACGATATCAATACCGGCCCGAACCTGATCGTCCAGACACAGACGCAACGCATCTCTTTTGCCGTCAACTAACTCTTCATCCTGCAGTTTCCAGGGTGACCAGAGCACCTCTGGCTGCGCAATCCAGGAGGGTTTAGGCAAGCTGCCAGCAGTAGATGTCGGTAATAAGGTTTTCATAGCAGGTGACCTTCTATATTTAATTAATCAAAGAACGAATTCAGCAGACCATTGCGCGAGAAGTGTCTGATTCGGCTTAATAAAATGCGTCTCAGTAAACTTACCCTGTTCGACGGCCAGGCGGCTGCGTTCTTCGCGATCGTAAACAATCCGGGTTAACGAATAATCCTGATGCTGCAGCGTGGGTTGATAGCACTGTCCCGCAGCAGAATTCGCGTTGTAAATTTCAGGGCGATAGATCTTCTGGAAAGTTTCCATGGTGCTGATGGTGCTGATCAGCTCGAGATTGGTGTAATCGCTGAGCAGGTCACCGTGGAAATAGAAAGCCAGCGGCGCAACACTGCCCTGCGGCATGAAGAAACGCACTTTCAGACCCATTTTTCCGAAATAGAAATCAGTCAGGGAAGGTTCATCCTGCTGATATTCAATGCCCAATACCGGATGCTGATTACCGGTGCGCACGTAGGTGTTTTTGCTCGATACACTCAGGCAGATAACCGGCGATTTACTGAAGTTCTCTTTATAGACCGCTGAGTTCACGAAACTTTTGAAAATATTGCCATGCAGCTGACCAAAATCATCTGGCAGGCTGAATTCAGTCTGACCTTTGTTATGTTCTGACAGAACAACGCTGAAATCATAATCACGCACATAGGAAGAGAAGTTATTGCCGACAATCCCCTCGGTGCGCTGACCGGTTTTATGATCCACGATATGCGTTTTTAAAATCTCAATCGCCGGGAACGTTTCGTCGCTGCTTCCGGGACGAAGATTCAGCTCAGCAGAAATAATCTCAAGTTCAACTGAGTAGCGGTCGCCCTTTGGATTGTCCCAGTGCGCCAGAGAGTTGAAACGATTGTCGATCATCACCAGGGCGTTGTGCAGGTTTTCCTGACGTTTTTCGCCGCGCGCTAAATTAGCGAAGTTAGTCGTCGCCCGCGTATTTTTCGAAGGATTATAGTTTTCGTCGAAACGAATGCGCTTGAGGGTAAAGGCTAAGTTGTTCATCGCTATCGGGTATCCTGGTCGCTGATATGCGTTGTTGCATTTAAGGGTTATCCAGCGTGGCTATCCCTTTACAACTATTCATATGACTCAAAGTTATTAACAATTCTTACTTTATGCCTCAACACCCGGTTGAAAAAAAGTGATTAAATTTCAACGAACATGAAGGGAATTCATGTTGAGGTATTTAAGCGGGGAAATTTTCATGAGGCAGCGAGTCTTTTAACACCTGATGTAAAATCTGGGTGTAAAAAGCCTCGCACTAAGGGGGCTTAGCAAGAGATGTCAGAGGTGGAGTGATCTTTCGCCTCAACTTAAGGCGCGGAGGCTTTCATGATCCCATAATCAGGCACGCCAGCGTGCTGTTAGTCATTTAGCGGAAATCAATCGGTTCTCACCCGCAGAGCGTTAAACGCAGCATGGATGCAGCAGCTAATAAATCCCGGTCACAGCCAGGCAACACGACTAAATTTTATAAACGTTATCACACATGACTTTATGTGCGCCTGATTTTACCGAAAGCCTGCACGCTGCCTCTTTCATCAGTTTTCCCATCTCACTGTCGCGCATCGACTGCGTCAGGCGTGAAGCCGGACCGGTTAATGCCAGCGCCGCGAGCAGTTTGTTACCTTCACCAAACACCGGTACGGAGAATGCCGCGATATGCGGATCGCGAATACCTGACGTGAACAGCGGGAGTTCAGGCACAGAGTCAAACAGAGGTTCATTCAGCCCCCAGTAACGAAGCACCTGCCCGATGGCCGAATTATCCAGCGGCAGATAAGTGCCGGGCAGACGTGTTTCACGCAATCCTTCAGAGGGCTCCGCTCTGAAAAGACAGAGTCGTTGACCGTTTTCAATCACATACCATGTGGCGCTTTCGCCTGTCGCAGTCGCCAGTGCGTGAAGTTCAGGCTGAACGATACTGGCCAGATGAAAGGATTGTTCATAGAGCTTGCCCAGATAAAGCAGTCTTGGCCCCAGGGTATAAACGCCATTGTCGCGACGAATGACATAGTTCATGCGCTCAAGTGAGTTCATCAGACGATAAACTGTCGTTTTATGGTACCCCGAAAGCTGCGCCAGCGCGGTCAGCGTCAGTGATTCCTCACCAGGCCTGAAACAATCCAGCAGCGCCAGCGCTTTTTCTACGGCAATTACGCCTTCATTCCCCATCGGTACGTCCTCCTGTTTGCGACGGCAGGCAGTTTACCGCGCAATTTGTGATTCACATCGTATTTACATCACAAATGAATGCTTAACACTGGTGCGAACTCAATTAACATCGATATAGTAGTTTTATATTGTACAACTTAGTTGTGCCTGGTAAAACAAAGAGGATTAATCTATGCCCCATGCAGAGAATACCTTCATCAATCGCGACATTATCCGTATCGCACCAGAGCGCGTAAAACAGGCTGCTCAGTTTCAGGCGGCGATCCTTGCTGATGTTGCCGGACGACGCGGAACGCTGCACGGTCGCGTAAAACCTGTGTCCCCCACAATGAAAGTCGCCGGACCGGCTATCACTGTCGAGGTGAGACCGGGCGACAACCTGGCGATCCACGCCGCGCTGGCGATTGCCCAGCCGGGCGATGTCATTGTGGTCGATGGCAAAGGCGATATCAGCTGTGCATTAATCGGTGAGATAATGTCCACCCAGGCAGAAGCCTCCGGCATCGCCGGAATTATTATTGATGGTGCGGTGCGTGACGCCGATGCACTGAGCGCGAACGGCTTTCCGGTTTTCTCTGCGGGCCTGAATCCCTGCGGCCCGACCAAGTCCATTGCGGGACGGGTCAACTACCCTGTTTCTGTGGCGGGCGCAGCCATTCAGCCAGGCGATCTCGTCATCGGGGATATTGATGGCGTGGTGGTTCTGCCGCGTGAAGACGTTCCTGCGTTGCTCGAACTGGCACAGAAAAAACTCGATTTCGAGACCAGCCGTATTGCAGCCATTCGTGATGGCGACCTTCGCGCGCCGTGGTTAGAAAAAGCCCTGCAAACCGCTGGCATGCTGGACGATGGGGAGACGCTCTGATGACAACCTCTTCTCCCGTAATCCTGGTGACGGGTAATGACCTGGCACCGCAGGCAGTAAACCTGCTTAGTGACTTCAGCATTGTTTATGCCGGCAAACAGCCCAGCGAAGATAGCCTGTTCCAGCTCTGCCAGCAGCATAATCCTGTGGCGATTATCGTCCGATACGGAAAAATCAACGCCCGCATTATGGATGCCGCGCCTGATCTGCGGGTTATTTCCAAACACGGCAGCGGCATTGACGTTATCGACCAAAAGGCGGCGGCTGAACGTCATATCAGTGTTCAGTCAGCCCCGGGGGCCAACGCAGCGGCCGTGGCCGAGCATACCTGGGCGTTAATTTTAGCCTGTGCAAAATCGGTGATACCGCTTGATCAGCGCATGCGCCAGGGACACTGGGACAAATCGACCCATAAGTCGGTGGAGCTGGAGGGCAGAACGCTGGGTCTGGTAGGGCTTGGTGCCATAGGCGGTCGTGTTGCCCGCATTGGCCGTGCTTTTGGCATGAAGGTGCTCGCTTATGATCCTTTTGCCAGAACCTTTCCCGATGAGTGTGAATCCTCCTCACTTGACGACCTGCTGCAACAGGCAGATGTCATTTCGCTGCACTGCCCGTTAACCGAACAGACGCGCCAGATGATTAACGCTGAGAAACTGGCTCTGTTTAAAAAAGGCGCCATCCTGGTGAACACGGCGCGCGGTGGTCTCATTGATGAAGAAGCGCTGTTAGCCGCGCTGGATAATGGCACTGTCGCCTGGGCCGCACTGGACAGTTTTGCCACAGAACCCCTGACTGCGCCGCATATCTGGCAGAGTGTTGGAAATGTGATTCTGTCGCCACACATCGGCGGCGTCAGCGATAACTCCTACGTGAAGATGGGTACCGTCGCGGCCAGTAACATATTAAATGTACTGGCAGAACCACTGAAAAACGAAAGTCCGGTAGTCTGAACCGCCCTCTCCAGCCGACCAGACAGGTAACAGCGCTTTCTGGTCGGCTGGTTAATAGGTAAATCTGCTGCATTAGAGCGTAATGCTTAGCTGTCAGGGTTTCCGATACGAATCTTATTCTGTTCTATGCCGTCCTGGCTTACTTGCCTTCGCCCACATTAATAGGTTTATTACCCTTCAATCGTTAACGACTCTTCCCGCGTATTGAATAAGGTGGCTGCCTGCAGCGGTTTCTTTGAAGTGTTCATTGTAGGTCATGTGTTATGAAGGATATGTCCGCTATGAGCGAGGAGCGGATGACTAGTTTGCAGCAAGACGGGAGCAGGATTTATTGGGGTTATATCCACTGTTTTTTTGGATTATAACGCGATATTCGATGATTTCAGCAAATGTCCTTCCGTTGATGTTTAAGTATAATGATAATGTTTATCAACAAAAGGATATTGTTATGTATGGGTTTATGATGATTCTGGCTGTTCTTGTACTCAATGCATGTACTACTTATTCACCTGTTAAAGTTGAACAACCCAAGCCCCTTCGACAAGATCGACCCGTTTACCCATACTATGCGGCTAAGAACCGGATAGAAGGTATGGTTAAGTTTAACTTTGACGTTGATGCAGAAGGCAGGGTAAGTCAGATGAGAATTATCGAGTCTACACCAGACCACTTGTTCGATGATGCTGTAATAACAGCCGTTTCAAAATGGCGTTTTGAAAAGGGCAAACCTGCCAAGAATCTTCCCATGACTGTAAAATTAAAAGTGCAAAAATAGATTTGATTTTAAGGCTGCATAAATGAAAATTAATGACTGTAATTCAGGAGGTTATTATGGCTGAATGTTCTTCTTCTAAATATTAACATAAATTATTATCCGATGTCCGCTTCTGGCACAAAGCGGACTAAATGCAGGCCAAGATTCGGTATGAGCGAGGAGCAGAAATTTTGACATGAGCTACCCACTTGCCTTATAAAATTGTTTTCACAACAAAGGGATATTGAAATGAAGATCTATACTTACCCCAAAAGCCGATCATTAAGAGTACTCTGGGCTCTTGAAGAAATGGGAGTGAATTACGAGTCTATCAGAGTCGATCTTTTGAACCCTGCTTCTGAGGTTAAATCACCCCATCCATTGGGAAAAGTTCCTTTTTTGACCGATGGTGAAGTGTCAATCAGTGAAACCTTAGCGATCTGTATTTACCTGTGTGAACAACATAAAAACATCTCTATTTATCCCGCAACTGCTGAAGAAAAATCCTCCGTTAATTCGTGGTTAAGCTTCACGCTATCCGATCTGGAAGCCCCCGTCTGGAGTCTGCTCAAACATGTTGTCTTCACTCCCGAAAATCAACGTTCCCCAGATTTAATGAATTACCTCAGTAAGGAAGCAGATAAAGTTATCTCTCAGATTAGGTTTAACCCAACTCAAACATGGATTGCGAGTAACAACTTTACACTGGCCGATATTTTTCTTTCTCATACGTTGTTATGGGCAAAACTGTGCGGATTGGAAATCACCGAAGAGCTTGATAGCTACATATCAAGAGCAACGAGTCGCCCCGCTTTCTTAAAGGCTCAGGAAATAAATAATCGCTAATCAGGTTTTGTCATCTCTTAAGGATGCATTGATGTCCGCTTCTGGCACAAAGCGGACTGACGGCAGGCCAGGGTCCGCTATGAGCGAAAAGCGGACGCTGGCGTTCTTTGTAAAAATCCGGTTTGTGTTGGGTTGCATTAGTTTAGGGACGAAAAATATTGTGTCGGCGATTTACCCAGCGCTTTCCTGAACATTGTAATAAACGCGCTGACCGAATCATATCCCAGCGTTCCGGCTACGTGCTGCACGGATTGGCCTTCTGCCAGATGGCTCAGCGCAACCATTAAATGCAGTTGCTGACGCCAGCGACCAAAGCTCATTCCTGTCGCATCTTTTATCAGCCTGGCCAGAGATCGTTCGCTGGTAGCCAGATGCGCAGCCCACTGCTTTAGCGTTCTCCGGTCATCAGGATCATTAAAAAGTGCCTCAGCCATATTCCGGATTTTAGGATGGTCGGATACAGGCAGGTGGAGCGCTTTAACCGGCACATCCGGTATATGTTCCAGCAGCACCGCTGCCAGCCTCGCGGTTTTACTGTCAGGCGAATAAGCATGTTCCTGCTCTGCCAGAAAAAGAACCAGCTCGCGGACCAGAGGAGTAATAGCAAGGGTACAGCAGGTTTCCGGCATCGCTGCCGCGCCGGGCTCAATAAATAAAAAGCAGGTGTCTGCATTCTTCGTGACCCGACAACTGTGGGGGATTTTTCCCGGAACCCAGACAGCATGTCCCGGTGGAACAAGCCACAGCGCATCCTGAACCTTACAGCTCACTGCACCGCGCAAAGAGAGAATAAGTTGTCCCTTACGGTGAGCGTGCGGACTCTGACCTGCATACTCGCCTGACGATGATACATGCAGCGCGATAGCAGCCTGACTGAAAGCATCGGCATTAAACTCATCCGGTGAGGTCACCGGTTTTTTATTAACTGGCATGATTTAGTTATATGTTGTCAGGTTATCTATATTGTGTAACTCATGCGTCCTTTAAAGTCTTTCTTTTTACCAGAGAACGCAAAATTTATGTCCTACACTACGAACAGGTGGTCTTCAATCATACTTGCGACCGGCATCCTTTTTATTGCCATTAACCTGCGAGTTCCATTTACCGCTATCGCACCCGTTTTAGAGTCCGTTCGCCATGATTTTGGGCTAAGTATCACTGCCGTTGGGTTGCTTAACTCACTGCCTTTACTGGCATTTGCCGCATTTTCTCCCCTGAGTGCATCAATTTCCCGGAAGTACGGTCTGGAGCGCACCCTTTTTGGTGCCCTGGCCGTGATTTCGGGGGGTATCCTGCTTCGCTCCACAGGCAGTGTCTGGGCGCTTTATGGCGGAACCATATTGATAGGTATCGGGATTGCTCTGGGCAATGTCCTGCTGCCTGGCCTTATAAAGCGTGACTTTTCTGGCAACGTGGCTTCCGTAACAGGGGCATATTCCATCACCATGGGCGCCGCTGGCGCCATTGGCTCTGCCATTGTCATTCCTCTGACGCAGATCTGGGGCTGGAACATCGCGTTAGCCATGCTGGTTTTAGCACCGCTGCTTGCGTTGCTTTTATGGTTGCCCCAGTTAAAGAAGAAGCATCAGCTGCCAGTAGCGGGTGAGAAAAAAGCGGCGACCGTCGCGGTGTGGCGCTCGCCTCTGGCATGGCAGGTCACCTTGTTTATGGGCCTGAATGCGATGCCGTTTTATGTTGCTGTCGGCTGGCTGCCAGCCATTCTTACGGACAGTGGACTCTCTTCAGCTCAGGCTGGTGAGGTACATGGCATCCTTCAGCTTACCACCGCCATTCCCGGCCTGATTCTGGCAGCCACGCTGCGTCGTTTTAACGATCAGAAATTAGCTGCTGCTGGCGTCAGCCTGTTAACCGGGGTGTCATTTATCGGCATCCTGTATTTGCCGAATCTGGCGATGCTTTGGGCTGCGCTTCTCGGCTTTGGCTCAGGTGCCAGCATGATGCTGGGTCTGACCTTCATCGGGCTGCGTACTAAAAACGCCGGTGATGCTGCCGCGTTGTCAGGCATGGCGCAGAGTGTCGGTTATCTGATGGCGGCGATGGGTCCGCTGTTGCTGGGCAAAGTACAGGAGTTGTCCGGAGGCTGGACGGTACCATTACTGATAACCGCAGCAATCGCAGTCGCAGGTGCCTGCACCGGAATGGCTGCCGGACGAAACGCTCACCTGGAACCTGTACAGCAGCCGGGGTGAATTAGCTGACACAGCAGGGGAAACGATCGGTTTCTCTGCTGAGGATGCTATTAATTGTCGTTCTGAAGCGTTTACCTGTTACCGGAGCCGTCTTTTACCGGGAAGACCGTTTCTCACCTGCTCCTTCGTTGAAAAGTCCGGCAACCCAGTCAGCAAAAGCACGCACGGCAGGAGAGAGAAAACGCTGATGCGGATAGAGCATCGTCACCGGCACGGAGGGTGGCTGCCAGTCCGCCAGAACTTCGATCAGTTTGCCTTGTTGCAGATTCTCCGAAATCACATTCTCAGCAAGCTGTGCCAGCCCAAAACCTTCAAGACACAGTCTGATGTAGAGTCCCGTTTCGTTAACGGCTGCATCCCCCTCAACCTGAACAGAGAAGGGCTCAGTGCCTCGTGTGAAACGCAGTTCATTAGTGCGCCTTACCGAACCGGAAAAGTAATGAATCGCCCGATGCTGCGACAACGCTTCCGGCGTCTCAGGGACACCATACTCCCTGAGATAGTCCGGAGAGGCGCAGGTTACCCAGCGAAACCGGCCAAGCGGACGGGCAACCAGTGTGGAGTCAGTTAATTCCCCGGTTCGGATGACGCAATCCACTCCTTCCTGAACAAGATCGACCTGCCGGTCGCTGACACCAATCATCAGGTAAATATCCGGATAATGCCGGTAAAAGTCTTTCAGATTGGGCATGACGATGAAATGGGCAATTCCACCAGGCATATCAACCCGCAGCCGCCCCTGAGGGCGTCTGATGGATTCAGTCAGGCTGGATTCACTATGTTCAATTAGCGACAGGATCTCCCGGCATTGCGCCAGATACTGCAGGCCTTCAGGAGTAAGGCTGACCCGCCTTGTCGTGCGGTTCAGCAGACGCACCTGCAGGTATTTCTCCAGGTTTTTAATCGTGCTGGTGACGGTGGAAGAAGGCAGCGACAGGGTTTCTGCCGCGCGTACAAAACTCCCGGCTTCAGCAACCCGCGTGAAAACCTGCATAGCCTGAATCCGATCCATCGTCCTGCTCCTGGGTAAAAGTGAGTCTGATTATTCGCTAATTATGAATTATGAAAACGCTTTAAGCATCTTTTTCAGGGTAATTACGTGACGTATCGTTTCCCCATTAATCAGGAAAGAGGCAGGTTTAATGACCGACTACATCAGAATTATTGTTAACAATCAGAATGTCACTTTACAGGCTACGTTGATTCGTGGCGCGACGATACTGAGCATGGACGAGAACGTCGGTAACATTGAGCGTGGCGATATTCTCATCAACGGCTCAACGATTACCGCCGTTGGCCAGAACCTTGATGTACCGGGTGCGCATGTCATTGATGCCACTAACATGATCGCCATGCCGGGAATGGTCGATTCTCATCGTCACGCATGGGAAGGACAGCTGCGCCGCATTAACCCAAACGCTACCTGCCTGGACGACTACAGCAATGCCACACACTTCTCGTTCGCTAAATATTACCGTCCTGCCGATATCTATGTTGGCAACCTGCTGACGGCGCTTGGCGCTATTGACGCGGGCATCACCACGATGATCGATAACTCGCACAACAGCCGAACCGCAGCGCATTCCGATGCCGCCGTCGAGGCCCTGCTTGATACCGGCATTCGTGCCATTCATGCTTCCGGCGCACCGGTAGCTGGCGAATGGGATAAAGCGCACTGGCCGGGAAACTGGCAGCGTCTGCAGGACAAGTATTTCAACGACAACCCTGAAAGCCTGGTCTCTCTCGCCGTCATGGCGCAGCTGGAGCCGGAGTTGTGGGCCGAGGCCCGCAGACTGGGATTGTCGATTGTCACTGAGTTCTTTGGTGCGGAGATGGGAGCTGAACTTAAATCACTGCATCAGCAGGGGCTGCTGGGTCCGGACAATATTTTTAATCACTGCACGGCGCTGCCTGACGAGGGATGGAAAATTCTGCGCGAAGCCGGTGTCCGGGTGAACGTCTGCCCGCGCTCAGATTCGCACTATGGCATCGAAAGCGGAATGTTCGCCATTGAGGCCGCGCAGCGTCATGGCATCAATCCTGGCCTGAGCGTAGACAATGAAACGTCGTACAGCACCGACATGTTTATGGAGATGCGCGTCGCCTTTTACCTGCAGCGCGTGATGGGCATGCATCAGCAGCAGTGCTGCGATTCTGAACATGCGCTGAAAACGCTTCCGGCGGCGCAGCTCCTTAAAGCCGCGACTCTTGATGGCGCGGCCTGTGCAGGGATGCAGGACAAAGTGGGCAGCCTGACGCCAGGCAAACAGGCTGACCTGGTGCTGATTAATACCAGTGATATCAATCTTTACCCGTCCGGCAATGCCTTTGGTACGGTGGTTCATGCCGCCGAGCGCAGCAATATCGACACCGTCATGATCGGCGGACGCATCGTTAAGCAGAACGGTAAGGTGCTGGGCGTGGACAGCACGCGACTGCGGGCGGCGATTGATGAGTCACGTGAGCACCTGTTTGCCGCCTCTGGCTACCAGCCCGACAATTTTGCTGACACCTTCCTGCCGCTGGAGC
The DNA here is from genome assembly GCF_011800485.1 of Pantoea sp. EKM20T. Lineage (NCBI taxonomy): Bacteria > Pseudomonadati > Pseudomonadota > Gammaproteobacteria > Enterobacterales > Erwiniaceae > Pantoea > Pantoea sp. EKM20T. The sequence continues at coordinate 432,719 of NZ_JAALFW010000004.1, forward strand.
AGGCAGACTGAAAGGAATGAAAAGCATGATCTATTACGTAATCGCTTTTGCCGCAGGTCTGGGGATCACTCTGCAGACGACCCTGAACAGCCAGCTGGCAAAGGGACTGGGCGGCGACCCGGTCACTGCGGCGCTGTTTTCCTTTACGGCGGGCGCGTTAAGTCTGGGGGTTTACGCGCTGCTGAGGGGAGGATTGATGACATCGCTGGCGGCGATCCCGTCGCAACCCCTCTGGAGTCTGACGGGTGGAATGATAGGCGCATGTGCCCTGTTCAGCTATGTCGTGCTTGCGCCGAAAATCGGGTTTTCAGCTCTGCTCGGGCTGGCGATTGTCGGACAGTTACTTTCCTCGCAGATGATTGACCACTATGGGTTGCTGGGTGCTATGCGGCGACCGGTTTCGTTACTCAGGCTGGGGGGGATGGTTGTCATGCTGATCGGACTTGCCGTCATGCTTTTCGGCGATCGGCTCTCTGCACGTTTTCTGCAGTAACTGCGTTATCCACTTTTGCCATCGTGCAGTTCGACCTTTTATATCCGGAGGATTAACATGTTTTCAATTGCAGCTGAAGTCAGGAATACGCTTGGAGAGTGCCCGCTTTGGTGTGAGAGAACCCGCAGACTCTACTGGACTGACATTGAAGCCAGTGAACTGCTCGCCATAGAAGAAGGCAATGATGCAGTGATGCGCTGGTCGCTGCCTGAACGCCTTGGCTCCTTTGCACTGACCGAAAAGAGTAACATTCTGCTGATGGGATTCGCGTCAGGGCTGGCTTTCTATGATCTCAACAGCAGTTTAATTACCCCAGTGGCCGCTTCACCGGGAGACATCGGGACCCGCATAGGTGATGGACGATGTGACCGTGCCGGTAATTTTGTCTTCGGGACGATGGATGACGGTTATCCCGTTAAAGTCATCGGTAAGTTTCATCGACTCAACGCGGCAACGCTGACTGTTGAGACGCTTGCACTGCCCGATGTCGCTATACCGAACAGCATCTGTTTCAGCCCCGATGGTGGTACGCTCTATTACTGTGACTCGATGCAGGGTCGGATAATGTGCTGTGATTACCCCTTGCTGCAGAACCAGCGCGTGTTCGCCGAAATCGAAGGCAGCGGCGCGCCTGACGGCTCCTGCGTGGATGACATGGGCTATCTATGGAATGCTGAATGGGGAGGAAACCGTGTTGTCCGTTACCGCCCGGTTGGGACCACAGACGCTATTCTGACGTCACCTGGAATCCAGAGCACCTGTCCGACACTCGGCGGTGAGGGTTTTACCCGTCTCTATTGCACCACGGCTACAGTGGGACTCACTGCGCTGTCTGAATATGACGGTGCATTGCTGAAAGCTGAATCTGATGTCAGCCCCGGCTTAACTGAAAATCGCTTTGCGGCACACACAGTTTAACGGTTTTGATTCTGACAGAATTTTGCCAGTTCAGGCTCAAAGAAAATGTCCGCTTCTGGCACAAAGCGGACATTCTTAAGAGTCAATACGGAAAAGGAGAGAGGCTGCGCTCTGCAGGACGCAGCCAGATATCAGAAGGTCGTCCAGTTTCCGTCTGTATCAGCAGGCGCATCTTTCTTCACTACGGCTGGTACAGATACAATTGCATGCCGGGTGGCTGCAGGATGAGAGACTGCAGCAAGCGTGAACACCGACACCGACTGCAGCAGCAGGGATGCCTGTTCGCGCAGGCTCTGCGAGGCTGAAGCTGATTCCTCGACCAGTGACGCATTCTGCTGCGTCACACCATCCATCTCCGTTACGGCGATGCCGACCTGCTCAATACCGCGGGCCTGTTCGGCACTTGCAGCAGTAATTTCCTCAACGGTATCACTTAACTGACCGACCGATGACACTATATCCGCCATCGTGGTCACAGACCGGCTCGCCAGGGTGCTGCCTGCACTTACGCTTGCAGAGTTTGCCTCAATCAGCTGACGGATCTCACCGGCTGCTGTGGCGCTGCGGCTAGCAAGCGTGCGCACCTCACCGGCGACGACGGCAAAACCACGCCCCTGCTCACCCGCACGCGCCGCCTCTACCGCCGCATTAAGGGCCAGTATGTTGGTCTGGAAGGCAATGCTGTCAATCACCGATGTGATGTCCGCAATCCGGCCAGAACTTTCGCCGATAGATTTCATGGTTCCGAAAATGTCGGAAGTCACCTCGCTGCCCTGACGGGCGACCTCTCTCACGTTAACAGCAAGCTGTGCCGCCTGACGGGCATTGTCGGCATTGTTTTTGACTGTGACGCTGAGCTCGCTCATGGTAGCAGCGGTCTGCTCCAGTGCACTGGCCTGCTCCTCGGTGCGCTGAGACAGGTCTGTGTTCCCCTGCGCAATCTGCAGGCTGGCTGCGGCAACGCTCTCGGCATTCCGGCGTACTGTGCTGACCGTCTGCGCCAGCGAGTCCTGCATCTCAGCAACTGCGGTGAGCAGCATACCGGTTTCATCCCGTCCGCTGACAGGGACGGCCTGACTCAGGTCTCCGCGTGCGATGCGTTGTGCGGCGGCAAGCGTTATGCTCAGTGGGCGGGTAATGCTGCGGGTGATGAGCCAGGCTGCGGCGACGGCAAGCAGAATGGCGGCAGCACTCAGCGAAGTCAGCAGAATGGTGGCCGCATGTTGTTCATCTTCAGCAGCACTACGCGCCGTTTGCATCTGTTGTTCCTGAAAAGATACCAGGTCTGCAATAGTTTTCAGATAGTCAACCTGGGTCTGGTAGCGCGGACCAAGAAGAAGTTGTGCGGCCTCGTCCCGCTTGCCTGCCATTCCCAGCGCGACAACGTCATCAGAAAAGGCAAGATACTGACTGCCGGTGCTCCTGATTTGCGCAATCAGCTCCCGGCTTTTGGGTGCCTTCAGCAGGGCATCAACCTGATCAACCGTAGCGGTAATTTTATCATGTACCCTGTCATAATCTTTTTTAAAGACGGCCTTCCGGTCAGGTGCATCCGCCAGGACAACGTTACGGACCAGCCGGCTAAGGTCAGTTGAATAGTAACGCAGATTGGTTGCAGTCGAGGCCTTCTGATAGCGGCTGCCTGCAAGCGTATCCGCCGTCTCTCCCAGAGACTGAATGCGGGTAAATCCGGTAAACGCAACGATAACCAGAAGAAGAAGGATGAAGGCAAACGCAGCGCCAAGCCGCGTGCCGATTCTGATGTTGTTCATAAGGTTCCTAGCTGAAATAACGTTTAATTAATAGAGCTTTACATGTGGATTAATGCTTATCTTATCTTTTATTTTTGTAGGGTCATTCAGAGGCAGTTGGGGGTAATTGCTGTATGCGGCTTGCGCAAAATGTTGGACTACAGGGAATGCATATCGATGCACTTACCTATTCATGCTGTGATGATTTTTTGAAGATTAAACCGGTGTTTCTCCGGCAGGTCTGGTGACAGAAATAAAAAATCCCGGCACAGGGGAAGCAAAGCCGGGAACCACTTCTAAAAGCACAAACGCTGTCAGTGACAGAGGCAATCATACCGACAGGCATAGCTTTTATCGGTTCGCTTATCAGAAACTTTATTTCTTATGAAAGATTACGCCTGAGTGAGTGTATGCATCTCCATTGGGAAAGGATGAGTGCTTCTGCCGGTTCCGTGATATGCAACTCTATTGATGTTCGCTTTGAGCGAAAAGCGGACTACCAAGGGGTATGTCAGGCAGCATGGTGTGGAAAATATAGTAAGGATTTGCTTCCAATGAAAATGAGTAATTTTTAGACTTGTGGCCAGCCGATGAGTACAGCACCAGAAACACTGAGTTTAGAATACCTTGTGCAGCAGACCGAGTATCATCTGCACTATGTACACTAAAAAATGGCATTGTTCAGACCCCATATCTGCAGCTGACTAAAGTGAAAATAAAATGAACAAAAGCAGTCTTAAAGCCTTTTCCGTGCTACGTGTTCTGACGTTGACGTGCGTGCCAATACTTTTACTGGGTTGCGCCAGTGCACTTTGCCCTTTTGGCAGCACTGAAGGCACGGTTCCGGACTTTAAAAATAGTTACTGGATATCCACTGAAAAAAAACCGGCTAAGACCAATGAACAAGTTCTGGAGGAATGCACTCATGCTGCCGATGCTGAAGAGCAACGCCTTTCGCAGGCCTATTTGCAGCTGTGTAAAACCGGCCATATAACCGGTGAAAACCAACGCTTTGCACAGAAATTACTGGGCAATCCACTCTTTTCTGTCTCTACAACAGCAAAAGCGGCACCTCAGCATCGGTCAGATGAATCAGCTGAAGCTCAGCTGAGATGGTCGGTGACTTATAGCGATAATCCCCAGAACTTTAAGGAATTTTGTGGCTATTACGTTGAAAAAAACGCAGCGGAACGGTCCGGCACCATGCTGGGTTTACAGGTGGGACGTTACAAAGAGCAAGTTTTTAAACAGTGCATGGCAGAAAACCATATGGCGCTCATTGTTCCAAATACTGAATTCAGTAAGTGCGATGCGATATCGTGGTAAGCAACCGTGTAAGCCGTGAAAGCAAGCGTCCGATTCTGGCACAAAGCGGACTGACGGCAGGCCAGGGTCCGCTATGAGCGAAGAGCGGATATATTTATAGATAAGAACAGACCTGCATTTTCTGGAGCAATCATACCCATTTCAGCTACGCGTGGGAACGATGTTATCCAGACCTGCATTACGCCATATACGGAGTAAGCTATGCCGGGAATGAGGATATCCTTCCTGCAGGTGCTGAAGAGATTTTAATCGCGTTACGTCGAAATGACGAAAGTCGTTACGTTTTTCACACCATGCAGCAAGCACAATAGCGCCGGAGAAGTAACCCAGCGCGAAAGGCCATATCGTTCTTTCACTCATATTACCGAGTCTGTCTGTATAACCTGCACGGATTTTACGTCTCCACCTGATGGCGCTTCGAACAACGCTCAGGTTTTCAAAGTTGTGATGAGCTTCCTGTCTCTTTCCCACCAATAATGACGAGTCATCAAACAGTGTCTGTAACTGTGGCGGAAGACCGTGGCGGACTTTCCCCGTTACCTCTGAAGCCGCTTTAGCAATGCCCTTATCACCATATGTGGCTACCCAGCGTAAACCGAGCGCCAGTGCATCGAGCTGTTCGGGGGTAAACATCACCGGCGGTAAATGATGGCTCCGGGAAAGGATATATCCTGTGCCAGCCTCACCCTGAATGTCGGCACCCTGAGCGCGTAGTGCGCCAATATCACGGTAAAGTGTACGAAGACTGATTGAAAGTTCTTCAGCCAGCCTGTGGCCGCTTATCGGATAGCGATGCTGATAAAAAATCTGCAGAAGATTGAGAAGGCGTTCTGCTCGTTTCGGTCCTGATGCTGACATGTTCTGTCAATGCTCCCTGCAATAGTGATGTCTCATTCTTTTTGGCGTGAGAGACTCATGATACCTAACCTGATCATTCTTTATGTTGATAATCCGATTGTCAGCAGTGGTTTTTACCAGAAGCTATTCAATACAGAACCAGACGTGATGCTTCCGACGTGGGTGGCTTTTTCCTTTAATAACGGCCTGAACCTTGGACTATGGTCAACGACAGCGAGTGACTTTATATCCTGCGGTGTAGGTAGCCGAACTGAATTGAGTTTTATGGTGAAAGATATTCAAGAGGTTGATGTGCTTTATCAGCAATGGTCAGAGAGCGGTGTGCAGATAGAACAGGAGCCCAAACATGCTGTTTTTGGCAAGACGTTCGTTGCGCTTGATCCTGACGGGCACCGTATCCGGGTATGTATTCCGGACGAATAAGTTAAAACGCTTACCTACCCATTTTTGAACCTGACGCATCCGCTTCTGGCACAGGGCTGCTGTTGCAGCCCTCACAGGCTAGACTTCAATTGACTCCGATATTTCCAGAGCATCATCTACCTCAATGCCAAGGTAACGTACTGTGCTTTCGAGTTTTTTGTGCCCCAAAAGTAACTGGATTACCCGAAGGTTCTTCGTTTTTTTATAGATAAGATATGGCTTGGTTCTGCGCATTGAGTGCGTACTGTAGAGCGTCTCATCAAGACCCAGCTTCCCAATCCATCCATGAAAAATACGGTTATATTGTCTGGTTGAGATGTGTCTTGAAGAACCAACGCGGGACTGGAAGAGATAGTCGCTATTACTTAGTTGAGCCATTTTGATCCACGCGGCTACAGCCTCTCTGGTTCCCTTAGTCAGTTCAAACTGAACAGGGCTGCCCGTTTTCTGCTGCAGCACTGTCGATCTGCCCGAAACAGAGTGCCCATAGGCTATATCAGAAACTTTTAGCTTAACCAAATCACAGCCCCGAAGTTTACTATCCAGAGCCATGTTAAAAAGAGCCAGATCACGAACTTTTCCTTCCAGCTCAAGACGGATACGAATTCTCCAGATATGAGAGATCTGAAGAGGCCGTTTCTGGCCGATAATGCGGCTTTTGTTCCAGGGGGATGTTGTCATGTTCAATCTCCATTGGGTCAGGAGATGTGATTATGAGTGTCCCGTATGAGCGAAGAGCGGACCTTTTTTGGCAAAGATTTATATATTCCAATTGCTTTAAATATCACTTTCTGGCGAAGCGCCTTAATGGAAATCAAGTAGAGCATCAATTAATATCCAAAACCTATGGAAATAAACCTTTATGGCTTTATGCCAGCACTACTCCCTGTTGCACTGTCCCCCGGAGCAAGCTTCACTCTTGTTATGAATGGAGCTCTGGCTGGCGGTTACAAAGGACTATTCAGAACGCTTGCCGGAACAGCCTTGGGTATATACACACATGCGGTTCTCATAGGGCTAGGTATAACCGCTGTGATCATCTCGTCTCCAGCAACTTTTGCGGTGTTGAAAGTTTTCGGAACCGCCTATCTGCTCTGGTTAGGAGCAATGCTCATCCGCAGCGGGATAAGGTCAAATGCCAGCGGGCTTGCTGTTACGAAACATTCGGTGACTTTAAGAGAGGCCTGGATAGCTAATATTTTGAATCCTAAAGCCATCATTTTTTATCTGACAGTCGTTTCGCAGTTCGCAGGGATACAGGG
>NZ_JAALFW010000040.1:0-550 GCF_011800485.1 Pantoea sp. EKM20T
TCGCCTTCCTCCCCGCTGAAAGTACTTTACAACCCGAAGGCCTTCTTCATACACGCGGCATGGCTGCATCAGGCTTGCGCCCATTGTGCAATATTCCCCACTGCTGCCTCCCGTAGGAGTCTGGACCGTGTCTCAGTTCCAGTGTGGCTGGTCATCCTCTCAGACCAGCTAGGGATCGTCGCCTAGGTGGGCCATTACCCCGCCTACTAGCTAATCCCATCTGGGTTCATCCGATAGTGAGAGGCCCGAAGGTCCCCCTCTTTGGTCTTGCGACGTTATGCGGTATTAGCCACCGTTTCCAGTGGTTATCCCCCTCTATCGGGCAGATCCCCAGACATTACTCACCCGTCCGCCACTCGTCACCCAAGAGCAAGCTCTCTGTGCTACCGTCCGACTTGCATGTGTTAGGCCTGCCGCCAGCGTTCAATCTGAGCCATGATCAAACTCTTCAATTTAAGTTTGATTTGCTTAAACAAGTTAAGCGGTGCTCATCTGTAAAACGTCATAATGAATTTCATTATGTGTTCACTCGTGAGGCTTGATATTTTTT
>NZ_JAALFW010000041.1:0-461 GCF_011800485.1 Pantoea sp. EKM20T
GCGGACAGCGGCTTCCTGCAGAAGGGCCAGTTCACCAACGACGGCACGCTGACGCTGAACGGCACCGCGGGCGCGGGGCTGACGGTCATCGTGTGGGCCACGGATGCGGACGGCAACCGGGTAAACGCGGGGTCGGGCGTGGCGGATGACAACGGCCGCTGGAGCATTACCACGGCGGCGCTGGGCGAGGACGGCCGCTATGACCTGACGGCGACGGCGGTGAACGCGGCGGGGGTTTCCTCGGCGGAGACCGGCGCGTTTAACGTGGTGCTGGACACCGTGGCACCGGAGGCGGCCGTGGCGGCGCTGATGGACGCCCAGGGTGAGGTGCAGGGCGAAGTTGCCAGCGGCGGGGTAACCGACGACCGCGCGCCGGTGCTGAAGGGCACGGCGGAAGCGGGCGCGACGGTGACGGTATATCTGGACAACAGCAGCACGCCGGCAGGCAGCACGGTGGCGGA
>NZ_JAALFW010000042.1:0-382 GCF_011800485.1 Pantoea sp. EKM20T
TCAAGCAGTTATTAAGAAAATTTAAAGTAAGGAGTATATGATGGGTGAAGCTATATTTAGTGGGTATGGCATGTTTATTACTAAAGAAGATGGAAAATATTATATCAACTATGACGCTGGTGGGATTGCTAATAAAGATGTTAAATCTGAAATAAGCGAAGAGGAATTTAATAAAGCCAAGCTTAGTGAACAAGATGCTTATGAAGTGATCATACGCACTCAGGTAAGAGATAAAATAAACTGTTAGTAGTGAGCTAGTTAACCTTACCAACATAGTTATTTTCAAAGGCTGCCAAAGTATATTTTTGTTAAATATACTTTGGCCTTTTTAATGCGACATTCATCGCTCTGCTTTCATATGTCAACTTGTTATAATTAAATT
>NZ_JAALFW010000043.1:0-329 GCF_011800485.1 Pantoea sp. EKM20T
GGCGCTACGGCGTTTCACTTCTGAGTTCGGCATGGGGTCAGGTGGGACCACCGCGCTAAAGCCGCCAGGCAAATTCTTTGTGCTCTGTCCTGTGTCTTTTGTGCTGATGCTGCGTTGGCCGCCCTCGCGCTACTCCGTCACATACTTCAGTATGCTCCTTCGTATCGCCCGGTTGCCGCCTTGCCTCAGCGCAAAATCCTTCGGACTTCAGTCCGCAGGACACAACTGTATCCGGTTAACAAGCTGAAAACCTGTCTCTCAAAAACGCCTCTGGCGTTGTAAGGTTAAGCCTCACGGGTCATTAGTACCGGTTAGCTCAACGCATCGCT
>NZ_JAALFW010000044.1:0-317 GCF_011800485.1 Pantoea sp. EKM20T
AACTCCCTATAATGCGCCTCCATCGACACGGAACACCGGCAACGGGAAGCGGGTTGAGAGGCACAGGAGACTGCGCCGCCGGAGAAAAACTTCTGAGAAAGAGGTTGACTCTGCAGGAGGAAAGCGTAATATACGCCACCTCGCGACAGGACGCTAACGCACTGTTCGCACTGCTCTTTAACAATTTATCAGACAATCTGTGTGGGCACTCGCAGGATTGATATCAGCGTCTCCGGACGTAAAAAATATCAAGCCTCACGAGTGAACACATAATGAAATTCATTATGACGTTTTACAGATGAGCACCGCTTAACTTG
>NZ_JAALFW010000045.1:0-305 GCF_011800485.1 Pantoea sp. EKM20T
CCTTACATCATCGTGTTCCTGAACAAGTGTGACATGGTTGATGATGAAGAGCTGCTGGAACTGGTAGAGATGGAAGTACGTGACCTGCTGTCACAGTACGACTTCCCAGGCGACGACACTCCAATCGTTCGTGGTTCTGCTCTGAAAGCGCTGGAAGGCGTTCCTGAGTGGGAAGCAAAAATCGTTGAGCTGGCTGAACACCTGGACAACTACATCCCGGATCCAGTCCGTGCGATCGACATGCCGTTCCTGCTGCCAATCGAAGACGTATTCTCAATCTCTGGCCGTGGTACCGTTGTTACCGG
>NZ_JAALFW010000005.1:0-390007 GCF_011800485.1 Pantoea sp. EKM20T
GCATTAAATAAGTGAAGAAGCCCCGCACGAAAGTGCGGGGCTTTTTTACGTCTGCACTTTGCCACGTTAAGCTGAAACATTTTCATTTTCTGCATCAAACCTCGACATCTTACATCGATCAGGCTAATGTTGGGCATCCAGATGTCTAAACGTTTATATGGTTGTAAGAGGTGAGCAGGTTATGCCAATCAGGGTTCCCGACGAATTACCGGCAGTGAATTTTTTGCGTGACGAAAATGTCTTTGTGATGACATCGTCGCGCGCCAGTGTTCAGGAGATCCGCCCGCTTAAAGTGCTCATACTGAATCTGATGCCGAAAAAGATCGAAACGGAGAATCAGTTTCTGCGTCTGCTTTCCAACTCGCCCTTACAGATCGATATTCAGCTGCTGCGCATCGACAGCCGTGAGTCACGCAATACACCCACTGAGCACCTCAACAACTTCTACTGCAATTTTGAAGATATCCAGCATGATAACTACGATGGCTTAATCGTGACAGGTGCACCACTCGGGCTGGTTGATTTTAATGATGTCGCTTACTGGCCACAGATTCAGCGCGTTCTGCACTGGGCCAATGAGCATGTCACCTCAACCCTGTTTGTCTGTTGGGCGGTTCAGGCCGCGCTTAACATTCTGTATGGTATCCCCAAGCAAACCCGGCATAACAAACTGTCTGGCGTCTATGAACATCAGATACTGCATCCCCATGCGTTACTGACCCGCGGTTTTGATGATAATTTCCTCGCACCGCACTCACGCTATGCTGATTTTCCCACTCATTTGATAACGGATTACACCGATCTTGAACTGTTTGCTGAATCGGAACAAACCGGTGCCTATCTGATGGCGAGTAAAGACAAACGTCTGGTGTTTGTTACCGGTCACCCGGAATATGATGCCCTGACGTTGTCTGGTGAGTACCATCGCGATTATGAAGCGGGGGTGAATCCGGAAGTCCCTTATAACTATTTCCCGCAGGATAATCCGGTATTGCCACCCCGCGCCACCTGGCGCAGTCACGGCAATCTGCTGTTCTCGAACTGGCTCAACTACTACGTTTACCAGATCACGCCGTTCGATCTGCGTCACATGAACCCAACGCTGGAATAGTCCTGTCTGAAGATCAACTGAACCGTGTTAGCCGATGGCAACACGGTTTTTTTTCGCCTTTAAAACTTTAAATGAAAGCGATTCCTTTAATGGATTAAAGTTTTATTTCATATAAAACATAAGGATAGGTTAATTTATATTTAAAAATGGAAATAGTTTTTGATTTAAAAAAATAAATGCTTATGCTCTGATCCTGTAGCTCACAAAATAAACACCGTGTGGATCCGCTGCTTTCGATCCTTTGAATACAGGAGAACGCCAGCATGACAGACTCAGTGATCAGCCATACCCTGATTTTCAGCCAGCCCTTTAGCCATGCAGAACAGCAGCTGTTAACGCCCGAGGCTGTTTCTTTTTTAGAGTCTCTGGTCGCACGCTTTGCACCGCAACGCGAAGAGCTGTTATCGGCTCGCCAGCAGCGTCAGCAGCAATATGACCAGGGCTATCTGCCAGACTTCGATATGGAAACGGCTTCCATAAGAGCCAGTGAATGGCGTATTCAATCTATTCCGGCAGATTTAGAAGATCGTCGGGTCGAGATCACCGGTCCACCCGATCGGAAAATGGTGATTAACGCCCTGAACTCAAACGTTAAAGTCTTTATGGCCGACTTTGAGGATTCGCTCTCTCCGGAGTGGTCGAAGTTGATTGAAGGGCAGCTGACACTGCGCGAAGCAGTACAGGGCACCCTGAGTTATACCAGCGACAAGGGCAAAATTTATCAGCTCGGCTCTACCCCTGCGGTGCTGATGTGCCGGGTGCGTGGTCTGCATCTGTCAGAAAAACATGTCAGCTGGCAGGGGAAGGCAATTCCGGGCGGGCTGTTTGATTTCGCGCTCTATTTCTTCCACAACGTCCGGCCATTACTGGCCAAAGGCAGCGGGCCTTATTTCTATCTGCCGAAAACCGAGAGCTGGCAGGAGATCGCCTGGTGGCGTGAGATCTTCAGTTTCAGCGAGGATCAGTTCGATCTGCCGCGTGGCACGATCAAAGCCACTGTCCTGATCGAAACCTTACCCGCCGTGTTTCAAATGGATGAGATCCTGTGGAATCTGCGCGATCACATTGTTGGCCTCAACTGTGGCCGCTGGGATTACATCTTCAGCTATATCAAAACCCTTAAACAGCATGCGGATCGCGTGCTGCCGGATCGCCAGTCCGTCACCATGTCTCAGCCGTTCCTGGACGCTTATTCGCGACTGCTGATTAAAACCTGTCATCGGCGGGGTGCTTTTGCGATGGGCGGGATGTCAGCGCTGATCCCCGCTAAAGATCCCACGCGCAATGCCTGGGTACTGCAGCGCGTGACGGAAGATAAGCAGCGGGAGGCAGGTAACGGGCATGACGGCACCTGGATTGCTCATCCTGGTCTGGCAGATACCGCGATGGCGGTCTTCAACGCTGCGCTGGGCGACCGGCCAAACCAGCTGCAGGTCATGCGGGAAGAGGATGCGCCGATCACAGCGGAGCAGTTGCTGGCGCCCTGCCAGGGTGAGCGCACCGAAGCCGGTATGCGCGCCAACATCCGTGTTGCGCTGCAATATCTGGAAGCGTGGATCAGCGGTAACGGCTGTGTCCCGATTGACGGACTGATGGAGGATACCGCCACCGCTGAGATCGCACGCACCTCAATCTGGCAATGGATTCATCATCAGCAAATGCTGAACAACGGCCAGCAGGTCACAGCTGAACTGTTTCTGCGCTGGCTTAACGAAGAGCTGCATCTGCTGCAAAACGCGCTGGGCGAAGCCCACTTCAGCGCCGGTCGCTATGACGACGCGGCGCAGTTGATGGCTCAGATCACCACCGAGCGCGAGCTGGTTTCCTTTCTTACCCTGCCAGGCTATCGCCTGATCCCCTGAACAGAGGAGTTATTGCCATGACACGTACTCAACAGATCGATCAACTGGAACAACTCTGGCAGACCGCACGCTGGCAGGGCATTACCCGCCCTTACAGCGCAGCAGAGGTCGTCAATCTGCGCGGCTCGGTCTTGCCCGCCTGTACGCTGGCAGAGCGCGGTGCGGAAAAATTATGGGCGTTGCTGAATGGCGAGGCGAAGAAAGGGTATATCAATAGCCTGGGTGCGCTGAGCGGCGGGCAGGCACTGCAGCAGGCCAAAGCGGGCATCGAAGCGATCTACCTTTCTGGCTGGCAGGTAGCGGCGGATGCCAACGTGGCGGGCCAGATGTATCCCGATCAGTCGCTCTACCCGGTGAACTCGGTGCCGGAAGTGGTGACGCGCATTAATCAAACTTTTCAGCGCGCCGATCAGATTCAGTGGTCCAGCGGCATTGAAGCGGGGGACAGCCGGCACACCGATTTCTTCCTGCCAATTGTGGCCGATGCTGAAGCCGGTTTTGGCGGCGTGCTGAATGCGTATGAGCTGATGAAGGCGATGATTCAGGCGGGCGCGGCGGCGGTCCACTTCGAAGATCAGCTGGCGGCGGTAAAAAAATGCGGTCACATGGGCGGCAAAGTTCTGGTACCGACTCAGGAAGCCATTCAGAAACTGGTAGCGGCACGGCTGGCTGCCGATGTGATGGGCGTGCCAACCGTGCTGCTGGCACGAACTGATGCCGACGCTGCTGACCTGATTACCTCAGACTGCGATGAATACGATCGTCCCTTTATCCAGGGCGACCGGACGGCAGAAGGCTTCTTCCGCACCCACGCCGGCATTGAACAGGCGATCAGTCGCGGGCTGGCCTATGCACCTTATGCTGACATCCTGTGGTGTGAAACCTCAACGCCGGATCTGGCGATGGCGCAGCGCTTTGCCGACGCCATTCATGCGCGTTTCCCCGGCAAGCTGCTGGCCTACAACTGTTCACCGTCGTTCAACTGGAAGAAGAACCTCGATGACCGCACCATCGCGAAGTTTCAGCAGGCGCTCAGCGACATGGGCTATCGCTTCCAGTTCATCACGCTGGCGGGCATCCACAGCATGTGGTTCAACATGTTCGATCTGGCCCACGCCTACGCCCAGGGCGAAGGGATGCGTCACTATGTTGAAAAGGTTCAGCAGCCTGAGTTCGCTGCCCGCGATCGCGGTTACAGCTTCTCTTCGCATCAGCAAGAGGTGGGCACCGGCTATTTTGATCAGGTAACCAATATCATTCAGGGCGGTAAGTCCTCGGTCACCGCGCTCACCGGTTCGACCGAAGAGCATCAGTTCTGACCCTTTTCCTCTGACTGATTCCCCGTCCGCAAACCGCGGGCGGGCGTTTACCGGAGCTGATTATGCCGCCACGCGAATCATTGATCGCCCACACTATCCTGCAGGGTTTTGATGCACAGTATGGTCGCTTTCTCGACATCACTGCTGGCGCACAGCAGCGGTTTGAGCAGGCGGAATGGCAGGCGGTGCAGCATGCCATGAAGGCCCGTATTCATCTCTATGACCATCACGTCAGCCTGGTTGCCGATCAATTGCGGGTGCTGAACGGCGCGGCCAGCTGGGATGAGATGTTCTGGCTGCGGGTTAAGGATCACTATCAAAGCCTGCTGCCCGGCTATCCACGGCATGAAATTGCCGAAAGCTTCTTTAATTCTGTCTACTGCCGGTTACATGGACATGCCGATCTGCAGCCGGACCGGCTGTTTATCTTCAGCTCTCAATCCCTGACCGCGCCGGTCACACCTTTGCGCCCGTTATCGCGCCGTTATCAGCCGGAGCGGGGCTGGCTGGCACTGGTGGATCAGGTGTTGAGCGATTTACCGCTGACGTTGCCGTGGCAGCAGCGCGCTCGCGATGTCGGCTGGATTGTCCGCCACCTGCAGTCGCATTTTCCCCGGCTGAACCAGGGCTGGCTCGAGGTCAACAGTGAACTCTTCTATCGTAACAAAACCGCCTGGCTGGTGGCGCGGCTGCATCTGCCGGAAGGCATCTTGCCCTGTCTGCTGCCGATCCAGCGCAGTGAAACGGGCGAACTGTGGATCGACACCTGTCTGACCGATGTGAATGACGCCAGCATTGTGTTTGGTTTTGCCCGCGCCTATTTCATGGTTTATGCGCCGGTGCCTGCGGCGCTGGTTGCCTGGCTGCAACCGATTCTGCCTGGCAAAACCCTGGCGGAGCGCTATATGGCGATTGGCTGCCAGAAGCACGGTAAAACCGAGAGCTATCGCGAGTATCTTCAGGCGCTGGCAGAGAATGAGACGGCCTTTGAGATCGCACCCGGCGTGCGCGGCATGGTGATGCTGGTCTTCACGCTGCCGGGTTTTGACTGGGTGTTCAAGGTCATCAGGGATCGCTTCGCGCCGCAAAAAGAGGTGACGGAAGCGCAGGTCCGCGCCTGTTATCAGCAGGTCAAAGAGCACGATCGCGTGGGACGTATGGCGGATACGCAGGAGTTCGAGCAGTTTGCGCTGCCGCTGTCGCGCATCTCACCGGCGCTGCTGGCAGAACTCCACGCCTGCGTGGCTGAGAAGCTGCATATCGAAGGCGATCGCCTGATTATTCGTCACCTGTGGCTGGAGCGCCGTATGCAGCCGCTTAATCTCTACCTGGCCCAGGCGAATGCCGCAGAGCGGCGTCACGCGATTGAAGAGTATGGCAATGCCATCCGACAGCTGGCGGCGGCCAATATCTTTCCCGGAGACATGCTGTTTAAAAACTTCGGCATCACGCGCCATGGCCGGGTGATTTTTTACGATTACGATGAGATTCGCCCGATGCAGGAGCTGCACTTCCGGGATGTGCCCGCGGCGCGCTATGAGGAGGATGAACTCAGCGCCGAGCCCTGGTACAGCGTCGGGCCGGACGATGTCTTCCCGGAAACCTTCCGCTATGCGTTATGCAGTGAAGCTGCTACCGGCACATTGCTGTTGCAACTGCATCCGGAGATATTCGACGCCCGCTGGTGGCGCGCGCAGCAGCAGCGCATCGCCCAGGGCCATGTGGAAGAGGTGATCGCCTGGCGGCAGACGCAGCGTTTCAGCGTCTGCTACGGCGCAGATAAAGTTAACGACCGCTGTACGCCAGCGTAACCTGGCGCGCTTCGCGGATGACCAGTGCACCTAATTCAGTAATCCGATCGTCAGTCATGCGGGCGATGGGGCCGGAGATGGAGAGCGCGGCAAACGCCTCGCCATGTTCGTCATAGATCGGCGCGGCGACACAACGCAGTCCAAGCGCATGTTCTTCATCATCAAATGAGAAGCCCGCTTTGCGCACCAGCGCCAGATTCTCTTTCAGACTCTGCGGCGACATCAGGGTTTTCGGCGTGTAGTAATGCAATCCTTTCTGATGCAGCAGGGCGGTGACCTGCTCATCGCCCAGATGGGCCAGAAACGCTTTGCCTGCGCCAGACGCATGCATCGGCAGCTTGCCGCCAATCGGCGCGGACATTCGCATCAGCTGGGTACACTGTACCTGATCAATGATCACCGCCTGGTGATCGCTGAGATCCAGCACCGCCAGATTCACCGTTTCACCGGACTGCTCCATCAGGCTACGCAGCACCGGGTGTACCAGCGCCAGCAGGTTACGGCTCTGCAGGAAACTGCTGCCGACCACGAAGGCGTGTGCGCCGATCGTCCACAGCCCGAGATCGCCCACCTGCCGGACAAACCCCTGCTGCTGCATGGTGCTGAGCAGGCGATGCGTGGTGGAGTTAGGCAAACCCGCCTGCTGAGCCAGCTCGGTCAGCGCTACGCTGCCATGTGAGTCAGCAATCAGCTCCAGCAGCGTCAGGCCGCGGGTCAGCGATTGCACCTGACCTCCCGCGGGTGCGGCGACAGGGGTGCCACGGGGTTTCTTGCCGCGCTTAACAGGAACCGGGGTTGCCATCATTGTTCTCCTTTTGCATTGTGGAAATCATTTTCGTTTTAATCACGCGCATTGCAAACGCTGGTTTTCTGGTCAGACCTGTACAGCCGTGACCTGAAAATCTCTCAGTCGAGGTTACTTTGTCGCCTGACCAGCTTGTGCCAGAATGAAAAACGGGCTTTTCCGCCAGCAGACTGACGTGAATGGGGCAACAGTGAGCAATAAAATCGACGCGTTAAAACAGCAGCTCGCACAACGCATTATGGTGCTGGATGGGGGGATGGGCACCATGATCCAGAGCTATAAGCTGGAAGAAGAGGATTATCGCGGCAGCCGTTTTGCTGACTGGCCTTGCGATCTCAAAGGCAATAACGATCTGCTGGTGCTGAGTAAACCGGCGGTGATCCGCGA
The DNA here is from genome assembly GCF_011800485.1 of Pantoea sp. EKM20T. NCBI lineage: Bacteria > Pseudomonadati > Pseudomonadota > Gammaproteobacteria > Enterobacterales > Erwiniaceae > Pantoea > Pantoea sp. EKM20T. The sequence continues at coordinate 7,296 of NZ_JAALFW010000005.1, forward strand.
GATCCACGACGCCTATCTGGCGGCGGGTGCGGATATCCTCGAAACCAACACCTTTAACGCCACGTCGATTGCGATGTCGGATTACCAGATGGAACGTTTATCGGCGGAGATCAATTTTGAAGCGGCCCGCCTGGCGCGAGCCTGCGCCGATGCGTGGACGGCGAAAACGCCGGATCGTCCGCGTTATGTTGCGGGTGTGCTCGGCCCGACCAACCGCACCTGCTCGATCTCACCCGACGTCAACGATCCTGCCTACCGTAACGTTACTTTTAATCAGCTGGTGGAGGCGTACCGCGAATCGACCCGCGCGCTGGTGGAGGGCGGGTCCGACATCATCATGATTGAAACGGTGTTCGATACGCTGAATGCCAAAGCAGCCGTCTATGCGGTGCAGACCGAGATGGAAGCGCTGGGCGTTGCGCTGCCGCTGATGATCTCCGGCACTATCACCGACGCCTCCGGCCGAACGCTCTCCGGCCAGACCACCGAAGCTTTTTACAACTCGCTGCGTCACGCCGAACCGCTCTCTTTTGGCCTGAACTGCGCGCTGGGACCCGACGAGCTTCGTCAGTATGTGGCGGAACTGTCGCGCATCGCTGAAGGCTACGTGACCGCCCATCCCAACGCCGGTCTGCCCAATGCCTTTGGCGAATATGATCTGGATGCGGAACTGATGGCGCAGCAGATTGGTGAATGGGCCACCGCCGGATTCCTGAACATTATCGGCGGCTGCTGTGGCACCACACCGCAACATATCGCTGCCATGGTGGCGGCGGTTGAAGGCGTTGCACCGCGTCAGTTGCCGACGATCCCGGTGGCCTGCCGTCTCTCCGGTCTGGAGCCGCTTAACATCACCGCAGAGTCACTGTTTGTTAACGTCGGTGAGCGCACCAACGTCACCGGCTCGGCAAAATTTAAACGGCTGATCAAAGAAGAGAAGTATAACGAAGCGCTGGAAGTGGCGCTGCAGCAGGTGCAGAGCGGCGCGCAGATCATCGATATCAACATGGATGAAGGCATGCTCGACGCCGAGGCGGCGATGGTACGCTTTCTGAATCTGATTGCTGGCGAACCCGATATTGCCCGCGTGCCGATCATGATCGACTCCTCAAAATGGGAGGTGATTGAGAAAGGGTTGCAGTGCATTCAGGGCAAAGGGATCGTGAACTCAATTTCGATGAAAGAGGGTGAAGCGGCCTTTATCCATCATGCGCGTCAGGTCCGGCGTTACGGCGCGGCGATGGTGGTCATGGCGTTTGACGAAGTGGGTCAGGCGGATACCCGCGCCCGAAAAATTGAGATCTGCCGCCGTGCTTACCGGATCCTCACCGAACAGGTCGGCTTCCCGCCGGAAGATATAATCTTCGACCCCAACATCTTTGCGGTCGCCACCGGCATCGACGAACACAACAACTACGCCATGGATTTCATTGGTGCCTGCGAAGATATCAAGCGCGAGCTGCCCCATGCGATGATCTCCGGCGGCGTCTCCAACGTATCGTTTTCATTCCGTGGCAACGATCCGGTGCGTGAAGCGATACATGCCGTCTTTCTCTATTACGCCATCCGTAAAGGCATGGATATGGGCATCGTCAACGCAGGCCAGCTGGCGATTTATGATGATTTGCCGGCAGAACTGCGCGAGGCGGTAGAGGATGTGATTCTTAACCGGCGGGATGATGGCACCGAGCGGCTGCTGGCGCTGGCGGAGAAATACCGTGGCGGCAAAAGCGATGGCTCGCAGGAAAAACAGCTCGCGGAATGGCGCAGCTGGGACGTGGTGAAACGGCTGGAGTATTCGCTGGTCAAGGGGATCACCGAGTTTATCGAGCAGGATACCGAAGAGGCGCGCCAGCAGGTACCACGGCCGATAGAGGTGATTGAAGGCCCGCTGATGTCCGGCATGAACGTGGTCGGTGACCTGTTCGGTGAGGGCAAGATGTTCCTGCCGCAGGTGGTGAAATCGGCGCGCGTGATGAAGCAGGCGGTGGCGTATCTGGAACCCTTTATCGAAGCCAGCAAAGAGGCGGGGCGCAGCAACGGTAAAATCGTGCTGGCCACGGTCAAAGGCGACGTGCACGACATCGGGAAAAATATTGTCGGCGTGGTGCTGCAGTGTAATAACTACGAAATCATTGACCTTGGCGTGATGGTGCCGGGCGAAAAAATTCTCAAAACGGCGCGCGAAGTGAATGCGGACATCATCGGCTTATCAGGCCTGATTACGCCGTCGCTGGATGAGATGGTCAACATGGCGAAAGAGATGGAGCGTCAGGGCTTTACCTTACCGCTGCTGATTGGCGGCGCGACCACCTCGAAGGCGCATACCGCTGTCAAAATTGAGCAGCATTACAGCGGCCCGACGGTCTACGTGCAGAACGCCTCACGTACCGTTGGCGTGGTGTCGTCGCTGCTCTCCGCCACCTTAAAAGAGGATTTCGTCGCCCGAACCCGCAAAGAGTACGAGACCGTGCGCATTCAGCATGCACGCAAAAAGCCGCGCACGCCGCCGGTCTCGCTGCAGGCGGCGCGCGATAACGCCACCTCAATTGACTGGGAGAGTTACACGCCACCCGTGCCGCATCGTCCCGGGGTCAGCCAGGTGGAGGCCAGCATTGAAACGCTGCGCAACTACATCGACTGGACGCCATTCTTTATGACCTGGTCGCTGGCGGGCAAATATCCCCGCATCATGGAGGATGAGGTGGTGGGTGAAGAGGCGCAGCGTCTGTTTGCCGATGCCAATGCGATGCTCGACAGATTAAGCCAGCAGTCGCTGCTGAAGCCACGTGGCGTGGTCGGTATTTTTCCGGCTAACCGGGTCGGCGATGATATTCATCTCTACAGTGATGAGCGGCGTGATGAGATTTTGTGTGTGAGTCATCACTTACGCCAGCAGACCGAAAAAACCGACTTCGCCAACTACTGTCTGGCGGATTTTGTGGCCCCGAAATCGAGCGGCAAAGCGGACTATCTCGGTGCTTTCGCGGTGACCGGCGGGCTGGAAGAGGATGCGCTGGCGGAGGCGTACGATCGTCAGCATGACGACTACAACAAGATCATGGTGAAAGCGCTGGCTGACCGTCTGGCGGAAGCCTTTGCCGAATACCTGCACGAGCGGGTACGTAAGGTGATCTGGGGCTTCGCGCCCAACGAAAATCTCAGCAATGAAGAGCTGATTCGGGAAAATTATCAGGGGATACGTCCGGCGCCAGGCTATCCGGCCTGCCCGGAGCACACTGAGAAAGCCGCCATCTGGCGTCTGCTGGCGGTGGAAGAACAGACCGGCATGAAGCTCACCGAATCCTTTGCCATGTGGCCGGGCGCGTCAGTCTCTGGCTGGTACTTCAGCCATCCTGACAGCCGCTATTTCGCCGTGGCGCAGATCCAGCGTGACCAGGTGGAAGATTATGCGGCACGCAAAGGGATGTCGGTCATGGAAGTGGAGCGCTGGCTGGCGCCGAATCTCGGCTACGACGCGGACTAAATAAAAAAGCGGCCTGAGGGCCGCTTCAGACTGCTGACAAATCCAGCTCCGGTTAAATCTGGCAGCAATAATGAAGAAACTCAACGCGCAGGGAACCCGGTCAGAGGAGGAAAGCGTCCCGCGCCAGGGACGGCGCGGGCCGAGCGGCCAGGGATGGCATTAGCGCCTTTCCGATCTGACCGGGTTCCCTGAGCAGGCGCGATCTCATTGCTATGCTTTGCTTCAGGCGTATGCTCCCTGAGCCTGCTTTCTGTTAACCGCATGAAACGGCCCTGAGGCCGCCATCTGCTTAGTTAAAGCGCGCGTCGCGATCGGACGTCAGATCATACAGCTGGTACTTGCGACCCAGCATCTGACCGCCATCACGCGTCAGCGGCACCCAGTTCACCTGCGCGCGACCGCGCGTTGGCGTCACGGTGAACAGATCCATTGGGATGGAGATATAGAAGCCTTTGGTGAAGTCGCCTTCGCCATACTCTTCAGACGAGACGTTGGTTTTGGTGGCATAGACACCCACCATCACGCCGCTGTCGAAGCGCTTCGACACATCGACCGTCACACCTTTATCTTTCGCCAGATACTGACCGACGCTGGTTTTCACCAATACATCCTGCATGAACCATGGACGCCAGTAACCCGTCAGGTTGCCGGTTGAGGCTTTGTAGCGATTGAACTGCATCATGTTGTCCCAGTCACGCTGACGGACATAGTTGGCATCGACGCCCACCGCCCAGTTCGCATCGACCGGACGATAGAGCAGCTCGCCACCCACGCCGCCATACATCGTCTCCAGGTACCCGCCGTAAACCTGACCATAGAAGCCGTTACCGAGGTGGCCCATATAGTTCGCCTGCAGATCGTTAACGTAGACGTTGTTCTCAACGTAGTCGCGGATATGGGTACGCACGCGCGGCAGCGAAGAGTCCGCCGGTGCGCCGTTGTAGTTGAACTTGTCGTAGTTGTTGGCGAGGTTACCAAACAGACTACCGCCCACCAGCAGGTGATCCGTCAGCCAGTAATCAGCGTTAGCCATTACGCCGACCTGATACATGTAGAAGCTTTCCGGGCCGCCCACCGACTGATTCAGTACCGGAGAGAGGCTGTAGTTCAGGCGATCCTGACGGATAAACATACCCTGCTCGGTGCTACCCGGATCGACCGGTTCTTTGCGGGTCTGTTGCAGTGGCTGCTCATGGCCCAGCGGATAGCCTTCCAGATTGTTACGCAGGCTGGCGACCTGCGTCTCAGTCGTCACCTGTGGCATGTTAAAGCGCGACTCGGTGACATTGATGGTGTCGATACCGTCAGGCAGGTGGTTCATGATGATGCGGTTCGCACGATCTACCCCTTCACGGGTATCGCGATACTTCGTCTGCTCGCCTGACACATAGATCGTGTGACCCTGAGTCTGAATACGCGGACCATCGAGACCGGCATTGTATTTCAGATCGGTCAACTGAGTGCCCACCACCGTCGGCTCCAGCAACTTAGGTTGCGGCTGCGGATTGTAGGAAGGCTTCTCACTGTCGATGTGCGCCTGACGCAGATCGTTGAAGTTGGTGCGAATGGTGACACCAAACATAAAGGTGTTACCGCGTTCGTAGCTGGCGTTGATGTCAGCCCAGTCGGTCACGCGATAAATCGCGCCGACGTTGAGCTTGCTGCGCTGCTCAAGGCGACCAGCAAAGTCATTCTGGTAGTCGTTGCCCTCATACTCCATTTTAAGGCGCAGCGGCTGCCAGGGCGTCTGATACTCCACGCCGCCAAACAGCGCCGTCGGGCCGTGGAACATCTGCGAGCCGTTGATTGAACCCGCTTCGCCCACCTGCGGACGCTGGCAATAGCTGTCGCTGTATGAGCAGAAGGGGTTCTTCACGGTGCCGCTGTTGCCGAGATAGCCCCAGCCAAGCCCCAGGGTAAAGTCGAACGGTCCCCATGCTTTGGTCGCCACCAGGTATTCGCTGTCGAACAGACCGGTACCGCCCAGATCGCGGGTGCCCACCGCCACTTCCGGCAGCCAGAAGCCCTCCTGCCACAGACGGAGTTTCAGGTCGAAGGCTTTATCTTTATAGCTCTGCGTGCCGCTGAATTCTGAGACCGCACTGTACTGACGGGTACGCACGTCGGTATACCGCACCGTGGTCTCCAGCCAGGGAAAGAGCTGCAGTGACGCGGAGTAGTATCGGTACTGATCGTTGTCGCGTGCGTTGAGGCTGAACTCGCCCTCTTTGGCCATGCGCGCCGTCGGCACCTGCATCAGACCCACGCCGCCGAAATCGGATTGTGAAGGGCCCACCGGCTCGGGCCAGGTGTCAGCCTGCGCCTGACAGGCTGCCGCCACGGAAACAGCCAACAGGCTGAAGAGATAACGTTTTTTCATCAGTCTGGTATCCGGTGAGTCAGTACGGAAAGGATGCGTTCATTAAGGTCTTCATAGCTGCCTGGCAGGCTCCATGACGAAAAGCCGAGCCAGATAATGCTGCCTGGCTCCACTTCCGCGTGGCGATGATTCCAGTAGGCAACCGGCACCTGCTGTGTGGCGCCTGAAGGTGCAATCACGGTGACAAAATTGCGTTCTGCCCCGGAGAGTGCGTCATGACCATCCAGATAGTCGCGTACTGATTTACCCGGCTGCCAGCTCACTTTGCCAGCGCCGCTCAGCGCGCCGAGCAGCAGTACAGAATCTGAGGGGGCCTGCAGATAGAGGTCATAGCTGCCTTCCAGCCGACGGTTGTCAGCCGGATGCAGACGGATCCAGTCCGGGTCGAGCGACGTGAACTGGCGACCTGCTACTTTGATGGCGCTCAGCTGGCGGATCACCTCATCAATGGCCGCCGCCCGATCGCCGCTGCTGTCGGCACGCCAGGCACGTAACGCGCCCAGCGTCTGTTGATAGTGCTGCTGTGCCACTGCGCTGGCGCCGCGCTCGGCAATAAAGGTCGTGCGCCAGTCAGTGTTGATCTGCAGTGGAGGCAGAGTCACCAGCTGGGAGAGATCCGCGACCTGGCTCAGCTCAGCCTGACCGCCGTTGTGCGGTGCATGAACGATAACCTGCGCAGTTGCCTGCGCTTCTGCGGCGCTGAACAGGCTCAGCCCGGCCAGCAAAAAAGTGATTTTTTTCATGATTTCGCCGGCTTCAGAATAGTGATATCTACAGGGAAGGCGTCTGCCGCCAGCATCTGATGGGCCTGCACCACATCGCCGCTGCTGTTATCGATCCAGAAGGTGTTTTCCCACTCGCGGTTACTGCTGTCGATGCTCACCTGCTCATGCCAGACGCGGCACGGAATGCGGTTGCCCGCCACGGTCAGGACTTCGTCGGTGCCGCGCTGGAAGGTTGAACGCACAGTCGCGCCGCGAACCTTGCCCTGTTCGGTCCACTGCACGATGCGGGTCCAGCCTGCACCGTTGCTGATATGCAGGCTGTCAGCGAGCGGATCCTGTTGCAGATTGCTGACGCTAAGCAGGTTATCCGGCAAGCCCAGGGTTTTAACCAGGCGGCCATGCTGTGTCACCAGCATCGCCTGATCCTGTGTCACCCATTTCTGCTGACCTTTCTCGTTGTAGCCGAGCACTACAAAAATGCGCGGACCTTCATTCAGGCGAGCATAGAGACTGGCATAGGGAAGATTGTTGACCTGTTGATCGGTAACGGTCACGTCGTCCGGACCGTTAACCGCAAGCAGCAGAGTCTGTTCAAGACCTTTTTGCGTTTGTGTACAGGCCTGCAGCAGCAGGCAAGCGAGCAGCAGAGGAAGTTGGCGCACTGTGTGTCCCTGATAAGTCATGCCAAAGTAAAAAATAACCACACAGGCGTGTGGTTATGTTTAAAGGTGCTCTGCCCGTCCCGTTCCGGCTGCAGAAATACAGGTTACGTGGCTCAGCGTCCTCACTCACCGAAGTCAGTGGTTCAGCCTCTGCCCGTTTGCTGCAGATCAGCAATCAGACGGGGGTCGGGCATCCATCAACGAGTGGTGCTCGTCGTGGTCGTGGTTGTTGTACCGGTATTTGCACCGTCACCACCGCCAGAAGCGGCAATGCCGAGCCCGACCAGCGCGCCAAGTGCACCGATACCCACAGCGGTCGACGTGCCAGCAGAGATTGCTCCCGCCTGCGCGCCAGCTGCGGTACCAGCTTCTTCCGGCGCAGCAAATGCACTGGAAGAGACGGCAACGAAGATCAAGGCTGCACCGGCAACCATAGTTTTTTTCATAACAGCGTTTCCTGCATTGAGTGAATGAAGGATCTCTGTCCGCTGAGGTTGCAACGCAGTCAGACTGCGGCAAAATCGACGGACAGTCCCATTGCGGGCGCGTTCAGTATAGGGCAACAAAATACCAGAGTTCAGCACCGGAAAAACCAGGGTGAATAGCGGGGTGGACACGTGATTTAATTAGCTGGATTGGGGATAACTACTTTTTATATCGGAATATTTCGGGCTGATGCCAGATATTTCGCTACTGGCGAATCAATTGCAAAGCGTAATGTTCTTTTTTATTAATATCTGGTACGGAATAAGAATAATCAGAATTTACTCAGGATTGCTGAAACTGAATATGATTATGAATCAATAGCTAACAATAGAGTTTACCCGATTTCAGGACCATTTTATACTTTATGCTGGCCCGTTCAGCGCATCGATGTTCAGAATTATCTTAGGTTATTTTAAGACTTTTCCCTGACAACCCATGCTCTCCAACGATATAAACAGCCCATTCAGATGTAAAAACAGTCAAAAAAAGGGCGGCAAAGTGGCCGCCCGATGAAATTAACGCCGATTAACGCCAGGATTTATAGCGGTTAATTAAGGCATTAGTGGAGCTGTCGTGAGTGGTAACTTCGTCCTCGTTTTCCAGTTCCGGCAGAATACGGTTCGCCAGCTGCTTACCTAATTCCACACCCCACTGATCGAAAGTGAAGATATTCAGGATGGCACCCTGAGTGAAGATTTTGTGCTCATACAGGGCAATCAGTGCGCCCAGGCTGTAAGGGGTAATCTCACGCAGCAGGATGGAGTTAGTCGGGCGGTTACCTTCAAACACCTTGAACGGCACGATATGGGCCACAGACTCTGCAGATTTACCGGCATCGGTAAACTCTTTCTCTACGACGTCGCGTGACTTACCAAACGCCAGCGCTTCAGTCTGGGCAAAGAAGTTAGAGAGCAGCTTCGGATGGTGATCCGCGAGTGCGTTATGGGTAATGGCCGGGGCAATAAAGTCGCATGGAACCAGCTTGGTACCCTGGTGGATCAGCTGATAAAACGCGTGCTGACCGTTGGTGCCAGGTTCGCCCCAGATGATGGGGCCAGTCTGGTAGTCCACCGGATGACCGGCACGATCCACATACTTGCCGTTTGACTCCATATTGCCCTGCTGGAAATAGGCGGCAAAGCGGTGCATGTACTGGTCGTAAGGCAGAATCGCTTCGGTTTCAGCACCAAAGAAATTGTTGTACCAGATGCCAATCAGCGCCAGCAGCACCGGCAGGTTCTGCTCAGCCGGCGCAGAGGCGAAGTGCTGGTCCATGGCATGTGCGCCGCTCAGCAGCTGCTCGAAGTTATCGAAACCAATCGAGAGAATGATCGACAGGCCGATCGCTGACCACAGTGAATAGCGGCCGCCAACCCAGTCCCAGAATTCAAACATGTTGTTGGTGTCGATACCAAATTCGCCCACCGCTTTGGCGTTGGTCGACAGCGCAGCAAAGTGTTTCGCTACGTGCTGCTGGTCGCCTGCCGTTTTCAGGAACCAGTCGCGCGCGCTGTGGGCGTTGGTCATGGTTTCCTGGGTGGTGAAGGTTTTCGATGCCACCAGGAACAGGGTGGTTTCCGGGCTGAGGTCTTTCAGCGTTTCGGCGATGTGGGTGCCGTCAACGTTAGAGACAAAATGCATGTTCAGATGGTTTTTGTACGGGCGCAGCGCTTCAGTCACCATAAACGGGCCGAGGTCAGAGCCGCCGATACCGATATTCACCACGTCGGTGATCGCTTTACCGGTATAGCCTTTCCATTCGCCGCTGATGATGCGCTCAGAGAAGCCTTTCATCTTATCCAGCACCGCGTTGACCTCTGGCATCACATCTTTGCCATCCACCAGAATCGGCGTGTTACTCCGGTTACGCAGCGCGACGTGCAGCACAGCACGATCTTCGGTGCGGTTAATCTTCTCACCCGAGAACATAGACTTAATGGCACCGCTCAGGTCGGTCTCTTTGGCCAGCGCCTGTAACTTATCGAGGGTTTCCTGGGTGATGCGGTTTTTGGAGAAATCCACCAGCATCTGATCATCAAAGGTGGCAGAGAATTTGGCAAAACGATCGGCATCCTGGGCGAACAGATCGGCAATTTCTACCGACTTCATCTGCTCAAAATGCTGTTGCAGCGCTTTCCAGGCTGCGGTTTGTGTCGGATTGATATTTTTCATGGCAACACTCTTGTTGATATTAAGAACCGTCATTCCATCGGAGGCACATCATGCCCGTTTAGCGTTTCAGTATGACCACAGTTGTAACTGAAAGGAAAAATTTTGTCAGCGCGCGCCGGACAGGCGATCTGAACGCCGCTGTTTATCGCCAGCATTCACTGGCGCGAACAGCCAGCGGACCGCAGAGGCAACGCGCGGTAAAGTGTGACGCGAAAGTCTGCGCAAAACGTTGTGCCGTATCAGGGATTGCTGCATGGGCTGAACCCATTAAGCACTGTAGCCGCTGCGACGCAGAGTCATTTGTTTTCTGATGCGGCGCTCCGGGCATCGCTGACATTGACAGCAGGTCCAGAAAAGGCTAGATCTATGCGCCTACTTGCGCACCTGTGCGCAAGCCAGAAGAGGCGCGTCGCCCAGGCAGTGTGTTGGAGGAACCGTATCCGGTGAAAACACATGATGGGGAGCGACGCCGAGGTGGGTCAGCACGCGGTGTGCTGCCTGTCGGCTACAGGGGCTGAATCCTCTGGGTTGTCACCAGAAACGTCTGCAGTCGACGTTTCGCAAGGTGGGGCGCTTCTGGGTGACTCGTCTATCCGATCTTGTCCGCCCGTTTCTGCTCTTTCCTTGTGCCTGGCTGAAAGAATGTTTCTCGACCCTTTCATCGGCGAGAACAAGATAACCTGACACGAGGTTCTACATGTCTCAAACACTGATAGTGGCAAAATTCGGCGGCACCAGCGTAGCCGATTTTGAAGCGATGAACCGCAGCGCCGATGTTGTGTTGCAGGACGCCAGCACGCGTCTGGTGGTGCTCTCTGCTTCGGCGGGCATTACTAATCTGCTGGTTGCGCTGGCTGAAGGCCAGCAGGCTCCCCAGCGCGCTGTGCTGCTTGATGATATCCGCCGTATCCAGTACGCCATTGTTGATCGCCTGCAGCGTCCGGAAGTGATCCGCGATGAAATCGATCGGATGATCGACAATATCAGCATGCTTTCCGAAGCCGCCTCACTGGCCACCTCGAATGCCCTGACCGATGAACTGGTCAGCCACGGTGAGCTGATGTCATCACTGCTGTTTGTGGAAATTCTGCGTGAACGCCAGGTTAATGCGGAGTGGTTCGATGTCCGCAAGGTAATGCGTACCGACGATCATTTTGGCCGGGCAGTACCGGATGTACAGGTGCTGGCGGAGCAGGCGACGGCGCAGTTACAGCCGCGCATTGAGCAGGCATTGGTCATTACTCAGGGGTTCATCGGCAGTGAAAGCGAAGGGCGCACCACCACCCTGGGTCGCGGCGGCAGTGATTACACCGCCGCGCTGCTGGGCGAAGCGCTGAATGCGGCGCGTGTGGATATCTGGACGGATGTGCCGGGCATCTACACCACCGATCCGCGCGTGGTGCCGACGGCGAAGCGTATTGATGAAATTACTTTTGAAGAAGCCGCTGAAATGGCGACGTTCGGTGCGAAAGTGCTGCACCCGGCGACGCTGCTTCCCGCCGTACGCCGGGGTATTCCGGTATTCGTCGGTTCCAGCAAGGATCCGGCAGCCGGTGGGACCCGCGTCTGCAATGAAACCCGCAACCCGCCGCTGTTTCGGGCGCTGGCGCTACGCCGTAAGCAGACGCTGTTAACGCTGCACAGCCTTAACATGCTGCATACGTTTGGTTTTCTTGCTGAACTCTTCAATATTCTGGCGCGTCATAACGTCTCGGTTGACCTGATCACCACCTCCGAAGTGAGCGTGGCGCTTACGCTCGACACCACCGGATCGACCTCAACCAGTGCCAGCCTGCTGACCCAGGCTTTACTGACTGAACTCTCGTCGCTGTGCCGGGTTGAAGTGGAAGAAGATCTGGCGCTGGTGGCGATTATCGGCAACCAGCTGTCAAAAGCGTGCGGCGTCGGCAAAGAGGTGTTTGGTGTGCTCGACCCGTTCAACCTGCGGATGATTTGCTACGGTGCCAGCAGCTACAACCTCTGCTTCCTGGTGCCGGGCAACGATGCGGAAAGCGTGGTACGTACGCTGCATCGTAATCTGTTCGAGTAGGCTTCTGTGGCATTCAGGCCGCGTCAGCGCGGCCTGAAAAGCGGCAAAAAAGGTTCATATCTCCCTCATTACTCCCCGGCACGCGACTTCCGATAAATCCCATTAATACAGAAAGTTACAGCCTGTTATTGCCAAATGGCAATCCCTTTCTCTGCGCATTTCGTGCACCTGCATTGCGCTCCCTTTCCGCAGATTTATAATCCCGCCGCTGAATCAATTCACCCAAATTTAGGAAATATCATGAAAAGGTTAGTCGCAGAGGCGCTGGGTACCTTCGTACTGGTGGCCGGCGGTTGTGGTAGTGCCGTGCTGTCAGCTGCGTTCCCGGAGCTGGGCATTGGCTTCATGGGCGTGGCGCTGGCTTTCGGGCTGAGCGTGCTGGTCATGGCGTATGCGGTCGGTCACATCTCAGGCGGGCACTTTAACCCGGCGGTGACCCTGGGATTAGTGGCAGGCGGACGTTTTCCCGCGTCTCAGGCTATCCCTTACATCATCGCGCAACTGGCTGGCGGCATTGCCGCTGGCGCGGTGCTCTATCTGATCGCCAGCGGTAAAGGCGACTTCAGTGCAGCGGCCAGCGGCTTTGCGGCGAATGGCTACGGTGAACACTCGCCGGGCGGCTTCAGCCTGCAGTCAGGTATGATCGCCGAAGGGGTGATGACCGCTATCTTCCTGATTGTGATTATGGGTGCCACCAGCGAGCGCGCGCCGAAAGGCTTTGCACCTATTGCGATCGGCCTGGCGTTAACCCTGATCCACCTGATCAGCATTCCGGTAACCAATACCTCGGTTAACCCGGCACGCAGCACCGCGGCAGCCCTGTTCCAGGGTGACTGGGCGATCTCTCAGCTGTGGATGTTCTGGTTAATGCCGATTATCGGTGCCGTGATTGGTGGTTTGATCTACCGCGGTTTAGAGGAAAAAGCAGCGTAATTTCTTCGATATGCAGCGGATCGGCAGCAGTCGATCCGCATTTTGCCGCCTCGCCCCATCTTCGCCTTACGCCATGATAATGAAATGTTATGATCCCGCCTTCGTCACGGCAGTCGTTCCTGCATGATGACTCTCTATGGCAAATCTGCATAAAACATAACATTCTTATAAGGAAGTCTGGCTATGCTCGCCACGTTAACCCGCCTGTTCCCGCTCTGGGCCGTGCTGTTGTCTGTCGCCGCTTATTACTCTCCAGGTACGTTTCTCGGCATCGGACCCTGGGTCACTTATCTGCTGATGCTGATTATGTTCGGCATGGGTGTGACCCTGAATATCGACGATTTTAAACGGGTCCTGACCCGACCTGCGCCGGTGATTGCCGGAACCTTTCTGCACTATCTGGTGATGCCGTTAGCCGCCTGGGGACTGGCAAAACTGTTTCATATGCCGCCCGATCTGGCTGCCGGTATGATTCTGGTCGGCTCAGTTGCCAGCGGCACCGCCAGCAACGTCATGATCTATCTGGCGAAGGGGGATGTGGCGCTGTCGGTGACCATCTCGTCAGTCTCTGCGCTGGTGGGTGTGTTCGCCACGCCGCTGTTAACCCGCTTTTATGTTGATACCCACATTCAGGTTGATGTGGCTGGCATGCTGCTGAGCATCGTGAAGATCGTCGTGATCCCCATCTCCCTGGGACTGATCATTCATCACAGTATGAACAGCGTGGTTCGCCGGGTGGAACCCTGGCTCCCTGCGTTTTCGATGGTCTGTATTCTGCTGATCATCAGTGCGGTGGTGGCGGGCAGTCAGGCCTTTATTGGATCGGTGGGTCTGATGGTGATCGCGGCGGTGATCCTGCATAACGCGATTGGCCTGCTTGGCGGCTACTGGGGCGGTAAGCTGTTTGGCTTCGATGAGTCAACCTGCCGTACCCTGGCGCTGGAGGTCGGCATGCAAAACTCCGGTCTGGCGGCGACGCTGGGCAAACTCTACTTCTCACCGCTGGCGGCATTGCCAGGCGCGCTGTTCTCGGTATGGCACAACCTGTCAGGTTCACTGCTGGCGGGTTACTGGTCAGGAAAGCCGATTAAGAAGAAGTAACAGTGGCGGCGCATTATTGCACTGCGCCGCATCTCACTGCTGCCGCGCCGGACGATCGCCGCTCCGGCGCGGCAGGTTATTCACTCCGCTCAGTTTTATTCATAGTCACGTTCATCGTCGGGCTGTTCCAGCACCGTGTAGGCCACACTACAAAACAGTGAATTCAGGCGCTTCATGTCGCCCAGTAAACCGAGATGCAGCGAACTGGTCTCAATACTCTGCACGTTCTTCTGGTGCAGGCGGTCAACATGCGCATGAGAGTAGCGGCGGATCATCAGACGGAAACGATGTTTAGCGCGACGCAGACGTTTAGCGCTGGTGATATCGTGTGACAGAAACACCGACAGACTCATTCTGAGGTTAGCGATCAGCAGCTCATGCAGCTCCTGCAGCTCTTTTAATCCCTCGGCAGAGAACGCGCGGCCCGCTGCCAGCGACTTGTCAGCGACATCGCCGCTCATCCGCTCAATGATGTCCCCGGCCTGCTCCAGATTTAGTGACATTTCAATGATTTCGCCCCAGCGACGTGAGTCCTCTTCGGGGAGGTCCTCTTTTGGCATCCGCGCCAGATAGAGTTTGATGGCGGTATAGAGCACATCGACATCATCATCCAGCCTGCGCACCGTGCGTTCCTCGCGGGATTCGCCATGTACCACCTTATTAAACGCCTCCAGCATCTGCTCCAGCACGTCGCCCATGCGTAACGCTTCGCGGGCGGCATTCACCAGCGCCAGCGCCGGCGTATCCAGTGCGCTGCGATCGAGGTGCTTCGGCTTGAGGTGCAGGGCGTTATCCACGTCGTCGGCGATCATACGGCGACAGAGGCGCGCCATCAGGTCAGCAAACGGCACCATCGCCACGCAGCGGATCAGGTTGTAAAACACATGGAAGAAAATCACTAACTCTTCATCGTTGACCGGCAGCTTATCCAGCCACTCCGCCACAATATCGACAAACGGCAGGATGAACACACAGCCGATCAGCTTGAACAGCAGGCTGCCGAGCGCCACGCGCTTGCCCGCGGCATTCGAGCCGCTGGCGTTGATCATCGCCAGCAGGCCGCTACCGAGATTGGCACCAATCACCAGACAGAGCGCCACCTTGAACGAAATCACGCCGGTGGCGGTGAGCGTCGCGGTGATCAGCACCGCGGCCAGGCTGGAGTAGCTGATGATGGCGAACACCGCACCCAGCAGCGCATCGAGCATCACGTCGCCGGTCAGGCTGGAGAAAAGCACCTGGACACCGGCGGCCTGGGTAATCGGGCGAGCCGCTTCGACAATCAGCTGCAGCGCCAGCAATATCAGGCCCAGGCCAATACTGGCCCGGCCTAACTGACCCGCACGGGTCTGCTTGCGGCTGAGGAAGAACACCACGCCAAAGAAGATAAACAGCGGCGAGAGCCAGGAGAGATCAAACGTCAGGATACGCGCCATAATCGCGGTGCCGACATCCGCGCCAAGAATCACCACCAGCGCGGGCGTCAGGCTGACCAGATTCTGCGCCACAAAAGAGGTCACCAGCAGCGTAGTGGCGTTGCTGCTCTGCACCAGCGTGGTCACGCCAATGCCCGCCAGAAACGCCATCGGTTTTTTTTCTATGCTGCGGCTCAGGACGCGGCGCAGATCGGCACCGTAAACCCGCATGATGCCGGTTCGTACGATATGCGTGCCCCAGACCAGCAGGGCCACCGCAGAGAGTAAATTAAGCAGGGTTAACACGTGGTGTCGCTCCTCGAATGTCAGGCTTAAAGCACAGACTGCCAGCCTGACGGAAGAGAGCAATCTGTGAAGGGGATTGCCGTGCTATGCGTGATTTTTTCCTGTGTTTTAAGCCACCTGGCGCAAAGTCGACATCTCCAATTGTAGACCAATCTTCCTGCCAGCGGGATGCAAATCCGCCGCCGATCGGTTAAGCACATCAACCGAAAGTTCCACATCATGCGCCCGGATACGATAGCGGATCACGTTGCCCAGCAGGCTATGGCTGAGGATTTCCGCAGGAATGCCCTGGCCCGGCGCGGTGAACAGCATTGATTCCGGGCGAATGGCCACCTGGCTGTGGAAAGGCTGACCGGTCAGTCGCGTCGCCTGCTCAGCGCTCAGCAGGTTGTAGTTGCCAATAAATCCGGCGGCGAAGAGATCGACCGGTTGGGTATAGAGCGCTTCGGCATCGCCATTCTGCACGATTTTGCCCCGGTTCATCAGCACGATACGATCGGAGAGCGTCAGCGCCTCCTCCTGATCGTGGGTGACGAACAGGGTGGTGAGATTCAGCTCGCGCTGGATGCGCCGGATTTGATCGCGCAGATGGCGGCGAATACGCGCATCCAGCGCCGACAGCGGTTCATCCAGCAGCAGCAGACGCGGACGCGTCACCAGCGAACGTGCCAGTGCCACGCGCTGACACTGCCCGCCTGACAACTGGTGCGGATAACGGCGTGCATAATCATTGAGTTCAACCAGCTCCAGCACCTCCAGCACCCGCTGGCGAATCTGCGCTTCGGGCAGTTTCTGCATCTTCAGGCCAAATGCGACGTTCTTCTCTACCGTCATGTTGGGAAACAGCGCATAGCTCTGGAACACCATACCGATGGCGCGCTTCTGCGGGGCCAGCGGCACGATATCTTTGCCCTCCAGCCTGATTTCACCGCTGTCGACGCCGGTTAATCCCGCCAGACAACGCAGCAGCGTCGATTTACCGCAGCCGCTGGGGCCGAGCAGGGTGACAAATTCCCCTTCAGCGGCGCTGAAATCGATCTGCTCAAAAATGGGCGTGGGTCCATAGGACTTGTTCAGCTCTCTGACCTCAAGGTAACTCATATTCAGCCTCGTTCGGGATTCAGGGCGTTGGCCAGCCAGGTAACCAGCAGCACCACAAAGAAGTAGGAGATCACCAGCGCGCTGGTGAAGTGACCGCTGCCGTTACGCATGTTGAAGAGGTAAACCTGCAGGGTTTCATAGCGGTTGCCGACCAGCAGGTTAGCGAAGACAAATTCGCCAATCAGGAAGGAGAAAGAGAGCAGCACGGCAATCAGCATCCCTTTGCGCAGGTTGGGCAGCACGACCCACAGCGCCGCCTGCCAGGTACTGGCACCCAGCAACTGCGCGGCATCAATCAGCTCTTTGAGGTTGATCGCCTGCATATTGTTCGCCAGCGCCCGGTAGATAAAGGGCAACGCGATAGTGAAATAACAGCCGATTAAGATCCACGGCGTGCCGGTCAGCATCAGCGGTGACGAAGAGTAGAGTTGCAGTAATCCCACTGACGACACCACCGGCGGCACGGCGAAAGGCATCAGGATCAGGACGTTCATCACCGCATCCAGTCGAGGAAAATAGTAAGCGATTACAAACATGGCAGGCAGCACCAGCACCAGCGAGAACAGCAGCGCACCCAGGCAAATCAGCAGCGAATGGCTCAGCGCCGTCAGAAATCGCGGGTCGCTCCAGAGCTGGATGAACCACTTCAGGCTATAGCCCTGTGGCAGAATGGTGTTACTCCAGTCGGACGACAGTGCATAAAGCAGTGTGGCCAGTAAAGGCAGTGCCAGCAGGGTAAAGAGTAACCCGACCATTATCCGGTGATAGAGGTGCTCAGCACGTGACATGGCGGCTCCTTTCATGGCTGTTTCGCATTGAGATAGCTACGGCGCACCAGATACTGCTGCACCAGGGTGATCAGCGCCATAATCGCCACCAGCAGCATCGCCAGCGCACTACCGGTGTTGGGATCCAGCGAGATATCGCCGGAGACCAGCGCGGCAATGCGCACCGGCACCACGTTGAAATTACCCGTGGTCAGGGCATAAATCGTGGCGTAAGCGCCCAGCGCATTTGCCAGCAGGATCACAAAGGTCCCGAGCAGCGCCGGAAACAGAATCGGCAGGCCGATGTGCCACCAGTAGTGCCAGCGGCTGGCACCCAGCAGCGCAGCGGACTCCTGCCACTCTTTCTTCAGCCCGTCGAACGCCGGGTAGAGCAGCAGCACGCCCAGCGGGATCTGGAACCAGGTGTAGACCAGCACCATGCCATTGCGCGAGAAGAGTCTGAAGCTCTCAACCAGACCATAATGGCGCAACAGCAATGTCAGGCAGCCGTTCAGCCCCAGCAGAATCACAAAGGCAAACGCCAGCGGGACACCCGCAAAGTTGCTGGTCATATTGGTAAAAGCGATGAGAAAGCGCTGCAGTCGCCCGCCGCCGAGCTGATGCAGTGAATAGCCGGTGACCAGTGCAATCAGTAAGCCGTAGACGCTTGACCAGAGTGAGATATCCAGCGAAAAACGAAACGCCTGCTGGTAGAAGGGCGAGGTGAGAATGTCCTGATAGTTATCCCAGCCCCACTGGCTGTTCATCTCACTCCAGAAGCTGTTAATGGCGATCCACAACAGCGGTGCCAGCTGAAAGGCGACCCAGAACAGGGTGAACGGTAACAGCAGCAGCAGCGCGACTCCTTTTCCTCTCATCTCTTCGGCTCCGCCAGCAGGCCGCGACAAACCGGCTTGTCATGCGCCACCTCAAGCAGTTCACACAGCGTGCCGCACAGATCGGTCTGTTGCGGTGCCAGGTCAGGCTGCAGCGAGAAAGCCCGGCCAAAGACAAACAGCGGCACCGTGGTCTCTTCCGGCAGAATACCGCCGTGGGAGCGATCGTCATTCATGCCGTGATCGGCGGTCACCATCACCTGATAGCCCTCAGCCAGCCACAAGGGCATCCACTGCGACAGCAGGCCGTCGGCGATGCGTGCCCGGTTGCGGTACTGTGGCGAAGAGAGGCCCGATTTATGACCGGCATCGTCGATATTCATCGGGTGGATTAGCAGAAAATCGGGATCGTGACGCAGCCGCAGGCTCTCTGCATCTTCAAACAGATGCGAGTCGGGATAGCTATCGTCAGAATAAAAATGGCCATACTGAATGGGCAGGTCCGGCGCGTCAGTGTGACGATCGCGCGCCGGAACGAACGGCGTTTGGTTATAAAGCTCACTCACCCAGTGGTAGGCCGCCGCCGCAGTCGTCAGTCCCGCCGCTCGCGCAAAGTGAAAGATGCTACTCTCGCGGCTTAACCGGCTGACGCCATTATGAATAATGCCGCTTCTGACCGGCGGAACACCGGTCAGAATGCACTCATAAAGCGGGCGTGACAGCGAGGGTAACTCACAGGTCATACGGTAATAAAATCCGTTGCCCTGCGAACATTCGGCATGCAGGTAACCCATTGCATGTTGTGCGACCTGATTGCTCAGGCCGTCCAGCACTACCAAAATGGTCTTCATTCCGTTCTCCCTGCCGCGAATTACTGCTGCATGTTGATGATGACGTTTTCCTGCCACAGGCGCGGCAGCATTTTCGACGATTTATCCCAGGCAGCCTGATCCTTAACCGGACGGGCATTTTTATATTCAGATTGCGGCAGCAGGCGAGCCTGGACGTCCGCTGGCAGCGTCAGATGTTCAGCACGGATAGGACGGGCATAGCCTTTCGCCAGATTGATCTGTCCCTGGTCTGAGAAGATATATTCGCGCGTCAGTTTTGCGGCGTTGGGGTGTTTCGCATATTTGTTGATGACGGTGGTGTAGCCGGAGGTCACGGAGCCATCAGACGGGATAACCACTTCGTAGCGGTTTTTGTCGATCTGGTCCCGGTAGTTCAGGGCGTTAAAGTCCCACACCACCGCCATCTGCACTTCGCCTTTTTCGATATTGGCAATCACCGGATCGGTAACGCCAAGACGACCCTGTTTAGCCAGATCGGCAAAGAAAGCCAGCGCCGGTTTCAGGTTCTTCTCATCGCCACCTAAGGCGTAGTTTGCCGCCAGTACGCCGTTGGCCGCCTGAGCTGCCACGCCGACGTCACCGATAGTAACCACATACTTACCTTTTTTCAGATCGGCCCAGCTGTGGGGGATATCTTTAACCTGCTGCTTGTCGATCAGGAAGGCGATGGTGCCGGTATAGGCCAGCGCCCAGTGGCCATCTTTATCTTTAGCCCAGGCCGGAATCTGATCCCAGTGAGTGGGTTTATAGGGCTGGGTCACACCTTTAGCGACAGCGATCGGGCCAAAGGCGGCACCCACGTCACCGATGTCAGCGCTGGCGTTCTCTTTTTCTGCATCGAATTTCGCCAGCTCCTGCGCCGATGACATATCGGTATCGCTGTGCTTAAGGCCATATTTGCTGCTGATGTCGTTCCAGGTATCTTTCCAGTTAGCCCAGCTATCCGGCATCCCGATGCTGTTGACCTGGCCTTCACTGCGTGCCGCTTTTTCCAGGGCGGCAAGGTCGTTATCGGCGGCCTGCGCAACGGGCAGGGTGAGCACTACAGCACTGGCTACTACAGAGGCGATAAACGCTTTCATCTCAGTTGCTCCGGGTGTAAGTTGATGGGCCTGGCTGGTCTAGTCCAGCAAGAACCGAGCCAATGTAGCCCCTGTATATGAACGATTTATGACAGGGCGGCGCTGTGCGGGGGATGGGCGATGAAAGATGTGACCCGTTCGCCTGTCACAGGCGCGTTTACCTGAACAGTAAGAGTGCGGAGTCGCACCAAAATGAGGCTACTGTTGTGGAGTCGATAGCACTCAAAACGGCGGATGCGATCGCCAGCGTCCTGCTGACGCGTATTCAGGCCGGAGAGTTCAGCGCCGGGCGACTGCCGGCGGAGCGTGCCTTAAGCGAAGCGTTCAGCACGACCCGGATTACCCTGCGGGAAGCACTGGGCAAGCTGGAAGCCCAGGGAATGATCTACCGGGAACTGCGTCGCGGCTGGTTTATCGCACCGCCGCGGCTGATCTATAACCCGCTGCATCACAGCCACTTTCATGCCATGGCAATGGAGCAGGGACGGCAGGCGGCCACCGAGGTCATCGCCGCCGAACAGGTCGCGGCGCACGACAGCGTGGCGACGGCGCTGCGGCTGGCATCCGGTTCGGCGGTGTACTGCATCCGCCGTTTGCGGCGCATCGACGGGCGTGCGGTGCTCTATGTTGAACACTACCTCAATCCGCGTTTTTTCCCTGGTCTGCTTGATGAAGATTTGACCCGCTCACTGACCGATCTCTATGACCAGCGCTACGGCATTCGTTACGGCGGCGCGCGCTTCACCATCCTGCCCGGCCCGCTGCCGGAGGTCGCCGCACCCATGCTGAATGTGGCACCGGGCAGCCCCGGTTTGTTGATCACCCGCATCAATCGCAACCAGCAAAAAGAGGTGATTGATTGCGACTGTGAGTACTGGCGTTACGATGCGCTCTGTGTTGATGTGGAGGCCTGAGGAGTTATTGTGATTTGCGTCACACTCGCGCATGATATCGCGCGCTAACAACTCCTTTTTTAAGGCGCAACATGAGTGACAAAAATCCTTTGGCCCGCCACCTTGCAACGGTACTGCAATGGGTGCTGAATCTGGGTCTGCTGAGTCTGGCGATCATCCTGATCGTCTTTTTAGGCAAAGAAACTATCCATCTGGCAAACGTGCTGTTTAACACCAGCGAGCAGTCATCCTCCTATCTGTTGATTGAGGGGATTGTCATTTATTTCCTCTACTTCGAATTTATTGCGTTGATTGTTAAGTACTTTCAGTCGGGATATCACTTTCCGCTGCGCTATTTTGTCTATATCGGTATCACGGCAATTATCCGCCTGATTATCGTCGACCATAAAAATCCCTTCGATACGCTCTGTTACTCTGCGGCGATTCTGATTCTGGTAATCACTCTGTGGCTGGCAAACAGCAACCGCCTGAAACGCGAGTAATCCTCCTGCCGTCTGTCATGACGGCAGGTGTTCGCATCGCGTCTCTGCGCTAAACTAGCGTCCTGAAAATTATTGGGAGTGGTGCTATGTCGCAAGACGCGCTCAGCTTATTACGTGCACTCAACTGGCTTTCTCCGTCGCAGGCAACCCTTGCGCCGCCATTGCTCGACTGGCTGATGGAGGAGGATTCAATGACGCGCCGTTTTGAACAACATTGTCAGCGGGTCACGGTTCAGCCGCTGCGTGAAGGCTTTATCGACGCCAGCGAGTTGGGTGATGAAAAGGGCTTGTTGCCAGACGATCAACGCTTCTGGCTGCGTGAAGTGTTGCTGTTCGGCGACGATAAGCCCTGGCTGGCTGGCCGTACGCTGGTGCCGGAAAGCACCCTCAACGGGCCAGAAGCGATGCTGCAGCAGCTGGGCACCCGGCCGCTGGGCCGCTATCTCTTCTCCTCTTCGACGCTGACCCGCGATTTTATTGAGCCGGGGCAGGTGGAGGGATTGTGGGGACGGCGCTCACGCCTGCGTCTCTCTGGCAAACCGCTGCTGCTGACTGAACTGTTTTTACCGGCATCGCCGCTCTATCGCGATCTGGTCTGAGGATCCTGTGGTGCAAAATAGCTTAAGTATAAATAAATGGCGGGCCTACACGCGCCTGATGCGTATCGATAAGCCGATCGGTACGCTGCTGCTGATGTGGCCAACGCTCTGGGCATTATGGCTGGCTGACATGGCGATTCCGCCGCTGCCGGTGCTGGCGGTGTTTGTTGCCGGGGTCATCGTGATGCGTGCAGCCGGTTGTGTGATCAATGACTACGCCGATCGCAAAGTAGACGGTCATGTCGAACGTACGAAGCATCGGCCACTGGCCAGCGGCGCGGTGAGTGCAAAAGAGGCTAAGCTGCTGTTCGTGATACTGGCTCTGGCGGCTTTTGCGCTGGTGCTGACCATGAACATGATGACGATTATGCTCTCCGTGGTGGGGCTGGCGCTGGCCTGGGTCTATCCCTTTATGAAGCGTTATACCCACCTGCCGCAGGTAGTGCTGGGTGCCGCCTTTGGCTGGGCCATTCCCATGGCATGGTCCGCAGTTAGTGAGTCCTTACCTCTGGTCTGCTGGCTGGTATTCATCGCCAACATCTGCTGGACGGTCGCCTATGACACTCAGTATGCGATGGTGGATCGGGATGATGACCTGAAAATTGGCGTGAAGTCGACCGCGATTCTCTTTGGCCGTTTCGACAAGCTAATCATTGGTCTGCTGCAACTGGCGACGCTGCTGCTGATGGCGCTGGTGGGCATCATGCTACATCTGAACAGCGCCTTCTACTGGACGCTATTACTGGCCGCCGCGCTGTTTGTTTATCAACAGAAGCTGATCGCCGGACGCGAGCGGCAACCCTGTTTCCAGGCTTTTCTCAATAACAACTATGTCGGAATGGTGCTGTTCCTCGGTGTGCTGATGAACACCCCGCCGTTCAGCCAGCTGTTCTGACAGGGGATTCAGGCACAAAAAAGGCGACCTCATGAGGTCGCCTTTTTACTATGCGCGCTGCGGTCAGTCGTGCGCCACAGCGGTTTCAATCGTCATGCGGACATCGCTGGTGACCAGGTCTGCCAGCATATGCCAGGTCGCCAGGGTCTGCGCAACATCGGCATCACCGCTGTCGCTGATATAACCTTCATCGCGCAGGGTCAGGACCAGTGAGGTAAAGACCGCTTTGTCGAAGAATTCCGGGGCATTGATACCGTGCAGCACCGACAGACGCTGTGCCAGCGTCCGGCTCTCTTTCTCCAGCGTGCCGCGGTTAATCGTCGGCTTGGCGCTGAGAATGGAGAACGTAATGGCATAACGCTGCAGCGTTTCACGCACACCGGCGGCCAGCAGTTGTAGCGTGCGATAGCGCGCTGAGGAAAAGCGTAATTCACCGGCTTCGAACGTAATCAGGCCCTGACGCGCCAGCTCCTGACTCAGTTCGGTCAGCAGTTGCGGCAGCTCATCGGTCTGCCAGCGCAGGAACAGCTCACTCTTCAGCATCGGGTAGATCAGACTCACCTGACGCAGCAGTTCTGCTTCGCTCAGCGTTTGATGCTGCTGAACAATGGCGGCAATCAGCGACGGCATCACCAGCATATGATGAATATTGTTGCGATAGTAGGTCATCAGCACCGCCTGCTCACGCGGCAGAATGATGATGTCGCCAATGCTGTCCTTTTCACTCTCAAACTTATTCATACCCATGGCGTGATCCAGCAGCGCTTCCGCTGAAAGATCGGGTACGGTCGCATTTGGCGAGTAAGGTACGTTGCGCAGCAACTGGGTGTAGCACTCCAGTTGTTCAATCAGCTGTTCACGGGTTAGTGAGCGCTGACGTGACGCCAGCAGGGCGGTGACACAGAGGTTCATGGCGTTAGCCGCGCCCGCTTCATTGATACGCACCATCAGGCTGGCAGCAATATCGTTGACGGTTGGGGTTAACCAGCTGGGACGCTGCGGCTCAATCGGATCGATGGCATCGCGCCATTCCGGCACCCGCTTATTGAGATAGTTGACCAGCGGCAGGGGTTCGCCAAAGTTCACGTAACCCTGACCGAGATTGCGCAGCTTGCGTAAGCCGCGCACCATCTGCATGAAGCCCTCTTTCTCTTTCGCCGCGCCGCGCAGTTCTTTAGCGTAAGTGCCCACTTCCATCACGTGCTCATAGCCGATGTAAATCGGCACCAGCGTGATGGGGCGATTTCCGCCGCGCAGCATCGCCTGCAGCGTCATGGCTAAGGTGCCGGTTTTAGGGTCCAGCAGGCGACCGGTTCGTGAACGGCCTCCTTCGACAAAGTACTCAACCGAATAGCCGCGGGTGAATAGCTCGCCGAGATATTCGCGGAATACCGTGGCGTAGAGCTTGTTGCCTTTAAAGGTACGACGAATAAAGAAAGCGCCCAGGCGACGGAAAATCGGGCCGGCTGGCCAGAAGTTGAGATTGATACCGGCTGCGATGTGCGGCGGCACCAGACCCTGATGATAGAGCACATAGGAGAGCAGCAGATAATCCATGTGGCTGCGATGGCACGGCACATAGACAATCTCGTGGCCATCCTGCGCCAGCTGGCGGACTTTTTCGCCGCCATTGACGTTGATGCCCTGATAGAGCCGACTCCAGAGCCAGCCCATCACGCGGTCAGTTACGCGGATGGCTTCATAGGAGAAGTTTGCCGCAATCTCCTCCATCATTTCGACGGCGTTCTGCTGCGCTTTCTCATGGGAGATTTTTTTGCTGCGAGCTTCATCTTCTACTGCTTTTTCAATCGCTTTGGATTGCAGCAGACGATTAAACAGATCCTGACGCGCCGGCAAGCGCGGGCCAATCGCCGCCAGCCGCTGGCGGGCAAAATGAATGCGCGCCACGCGAGCCAGCTTCTGGGCGATCGACTGATCCGTACCGTGTTCAGTTGCCATGCGGCGCAGCGACACAGTCGGCGAGAAGCGGACAAAACTGTCGCGCCCGTGCCAGATCACCGCAAAGAACTTCTGCACCCCGTTCAGCACCCGCAGGTGTGGCGTTGCTTCGCCCTGGACTTCACGTCCTGGTGCGCGGCCAAACATCACCGTGACCGGCAGCATCTGAATATCCAGCTTAGGGTTATTGCGATGCAGGTCCAGGTAATCGTGAAAAATTTTCACGGATTCAACGCTGGGCACAAAATAGGGGAAGACGCGAGGGCCATTGTGGATAAAGACGTGGCGCGGCAGCAGAGAACCATCAATCTCCAGCGGAGTGAGCGGGTCGGGCAGATGATGCCGCAGACACTGTGCGCGTAAAGTCAGTAAGTCGGCCTTCGAATCGTAAGGCAAAACATACATAATAGGTCGGGTCGGATCCAGACCATGTTCAGACACGGGATCGGCCGGAATGGCCTTACTTTTTACCAAAAACGACAGTGGTAAATTAAGCAGTTTGTAATAGAGTTTACGCCAACCTGACATAGACAACATGAAGCCTCTTGTTAGCAAAGCGCCGCAAGCATACCAGAAAGCGCAGCGAAGATCTGTGGTGGTGCCAATTGCACGCAGCCCAGACATTGACGTCAATCCGATGAAAGGGTTCCCACATCATGGCAAATAATGCCACCGGACTTATCAGAATAGTAAAAGCTGCAGGTTACTCATGGCAGGGACTGCGTGCCGCCTGGCAACATGAAGCGGCGTTTCGGCAGGAAGCGCTGGCTGCGCTGGCCGCTATTGTTATCGCGTGCTGGCTGGATGTCGATGTGGTCTCCCGCATCCTCATGATTGGGGCGGTGGTGCTGGTGGTCATTGTTGAAATCCTCAATAGCGCCATTGAAGCAGTGGTCGACCGCATCGGTCAGGAGCATCATCCGCTGGCGGGCCGGGCAAAAGACATGGGCTCGGCGGCAGTGCTGATCAGCATCTTACTGGCACTCTTCGTCTGGATCGCGCTGCTCTGGACACATTTGCGATAAGCCTTCCATAACGCGTCTGAGGGCGCGTTTTCCCTGACAATCGGTTTCCATTTCACCAATACCTGTATATACTCACAGCGACTGTATAAACAACCAGGGGGCGGGATGAAAGCATTAACCAGCAGGCAGCAGCAGGTCTATGACCTGATTCGCGACCATATTTCTTCAACGGGCATGCCGCCTACGCGTGCCGAGATCGCCGCGCAGCTGGGCTTCCGTTCGCCGAACGCGGCAGAAGAGCATCTGAAAGCGCTGGCGCGCAAAGGCGTCATCGAGATCGTTTCCGGTGCATCGCGCGGCATTCGACTGTTAATGGAAGAAGAAGCCTCAGAAGGGCTACCGCTGATTGGCCGGGTTGCTGCCGGTGAGCCGATCATGGCGCAGGAACATATCGAAACCCACTACAAGGTCGATCCGGGCCTGTTTAAGCCGTCTGCTGACTTCCTGCTGCGCGTCAGCGGAATGTCGATGAAAGATATCGGGATTATGGATGGCGACCTGCTCGCGGTGCATAAAACCCAGGATGTGCGTAACGGCCAGGTTGTGGTTGCCCGCATTGATGATGAAGTCACCGTTAAGCGCTGGAAAAAGCAGGGTGCTATCGTGCATCTGCTGCCGGAAAACAGCGATTTTGACCCGATTGTTGTCGATACCCGTGCGCAGTCACTGACCATAGAAGGTCTGGCTGTTGGCGTGGTGCGCAACGGCGAGTGGCTCTGATTCTTCTGCCAGCGTGCATTCGCCTTCTCTGATGCTATTCTGTCTGCCCTAATTTTGTCGCTGCCTCTTTTGCGCAGCGACACTGAGCACGGAACGGCGAATGCGCTTTATTACGGCAACCGATAAAAATCTCTGGCGGCTTGCGCTGCCGATGATCCTTTCAAATATCACCGTTCCCTTACTGGGAGTGGTCGATACTGCAGTAATTGGTCATCTCGACAGCCCTGTCTATCTTGGCGGGGTTGCGGTCGGGACTACAGTGACCAGCTTCCTCTTTATGCTGCTGCTTTTCCTTCGAATGAGTACCACTGGCCTTACGGCGCAGGCATTTGGCGCTGGCGATAAAATGGCGCTGGCACGCGCGCTGACTCAGCCGCTGATCATTGCGCTGCTGGCGGGCGTACTGTTCATCGCTTTGCGTTATCCGATTATTCAGCTGTCGACCCATCTGGTTGGCGGCAATCCCGATGTACTCGAACAGGCGGCACTGTTTATTCAGATTCGCTGGCTCAGTGCGCCTGCCACGCTGGCAAACCTGGTCATTCTGGGCTGGCTGCTGGGCGTGCAGTATGCACGCGCGCCGGTGATCCTGCTGGTGGTGGGCAACCTGGTTAACATCGTGCTCGATCTCTGGCTGGTGATGGGGCTGCACTGGGGTGTCGCGGGGGCGGCAACCGCCACGGCGCTGGCGGAATACATTACGCTGGTTGTCGGCAGCATCATGGTCTGGCGGGTGTTAAAACTGCGCGGAATTACGCTTAGCCTGCTGAAGCAGAGCTGGCGCGGTGACAGCGGCCGGCTGCTGCGACTGAACCGGGACATCATGCTGCGCTCTCTGATGCTGCAGCTCTGTTTCGCCTCGCTGACCGTACTGGGTGCCCGGCTGGGTCCGGATGTGGTGGCGGTTAACGCAGTATTACTGATGTTCATCACTTTTACGGCTTACGCGCTGGATGGCTTTGCCTATGCGGTTGAAGCTTTTGCGGGTGAGGCGCATGGTGCAAAAGATGGCAGCAAGCTCCTGCGCGTCTGGCACTCTGCCTGTCGGCAGGCGGTAGTGGTGGCGCTGTTCTTCTCGCTGATCTATGCCATTTTTGGCCCGCAGATCGTTACCCTGCTGACCTCTCTTCAGTCACTCCAGCAGACAGCGGACCGCTATCTGGTCTGGCAGATGATAATGCCGCTGATCGGCGTCTGGTGTTATCTGCTGGATGGCATGTTCATCGGAGCGACGCGCGGGCGTGAGATGCGTAACAGCATGGTAGTAGCCGCAGCCGGCTATTTTCTGACGCTGCTTAGCGTACCGGTGCTGGGTAACCATGGTCTGTGGCTGGCGGTCACGGTTTTCCTTGCGCTGCGCGGCCTGTCGCT
This sequence comes from Pantoea sp. EKM20T, assembly GCF_011800485.1. Classification (NCBI taxonomy): domain Bacteria; kingdom Pseudomonadati; phylum Pseudomonadota; class Gammaproteobacteria; order Enterobacterales; family Erwiniaceae; genus Pantoea; species Pantoea sp. EKM20T. The sequence goes on from NZ_JAALFW010000005.1 coordinate 35,615, forward strand.
GTGGCTCATCTGGCGTAAGCACTGGCGTCAGAACAGCTGGTTTGATGCCTGAGTCAGCCGTGGCTGCACGCAAGCCGATACGGATTATTCTGTATTATTCCATGGTTAATAAATTGGCTACTACAATTAACTCTATGCAGCGCAGTTAACCAGCGCTTTGTATCGTTATTTTGTTAAGTAGCAAGATAATCATTAAAACCCGAGGATTGGAGGTCTGCCATGAATAAAGACGAAGCAAGCGGCAACTGGAAGCAGTTCAAAGGCAAAATGAAAGAGAAATGGGGCAAGCTGACCGACGATGATATGCAGGTTATCGAAGGTAAACGCGATCAGCTGGTCGGCAAAATCCAGGAGCGTTACGGCTCTACCAAAGATGAAGCCGAGCGCGAAGTAAGCGACTGGGAAGGTCAGAACAAAGATCACCGCTGGTAATCAGACAATAGGTTGATAATCAGCTGAATGCGTTCCGGTGGGCCCTCACCGGAACCGCACAAGGATGTGCCGATTACCCGCGTTTCCCCCGCTTTTTACCCTCATCCTGATGATCATGCTCGCAGCTTTCATGGTGCGTACAGGCTTCAACCGCAGCACAATTTTCACATAAACCATGCGCTTCAATCACGCTATGGCGTAATGCAAACTGCGCTTCACCTGCCAGACCAGCAATAATCTTCTCTACGCCCTGCGCCTGCTTCTCTGTAACGGCGGCACAGCGGTCACAGACCAGCATCACCGATGTATGTGCTGGTGCCTCAAAATGGTGACACATGACGTAGCTGTTGTTGGATTCCACCCGATGAATGAAACCCTGCTCCAGCAGGAAATCGAGCGCCCGGTAAACCGTGGGTGGCTTGGCCTGCGGCTCGCTGACCCGGAGTTGATCCAGCAGATCGTAGGCGCTGATCGAGCCAGGCTGCTCGGCCATCAGGCGCAACACTTCAGCACGCTGCGAAGTCAGACGCACACCGCGCTGCAGGCACATCTTTTCGGCCTGAATCAAAATTTGCTGCGACGTCATGTTTGTCATGAAAATTCTCCGCTGGATAAGTGATGTTATTTTATCACACATAGTTTCGCGGCGCTGAGGTTGGTTTTCGTCTGAAAAAACAGCATCATTTGCCTGATAAAGCAGCATAATCAGAATTTAAGCCGTCTTCTATCTCAAATCTGACGACAAATCAGATCCATTCCGAATCAACCTGAAGCGGAATTTGTTGGCATTTTGCTTTGCATCTCACTGAGTTAAGAAGTAATGTTCAGAAAGACTTAAGAAAAGTCTGGCATTATTTGAAATATCCCAATGCAGTTTGAACAATTACAACGGTTTTTTGATTGGAAAACGTCCAATCCTTTGAATTAAGACACTGTTTCCTTCGAATTCACAGCAATAACGCGTTAGCCAGGGTTCACAATAGGGCTAACAAACTATTCAGTCATTGAATGTTTCAATGGCAATTTCTCAGGTGATGGCAGGCAAATGGTGAAAAAATCCGCTCAACGTTCAGCGCTGATCTACACGGCTGCAACGACCGCGCTTTTCCTTTCTTCTTCCGCCATGGCGGCAGGGACCTGGTATGATGCACGTAATGACGCCATGGGCGGCACCGGCGTAGCATCTTCTCTTTATGGCTCCGCAGTGCTGGCGAACCCGGCATTAATGACACGCGCCAAACCCGACGATAGCGTCAGCATTATTTTTCCCTCAGCGGGCATTCAGGTGACTGACAAAGATAAGCTGATAGATAAAGTGGATGATATTACGGACACCGTGGATCGTTACCGCGACGTTGTTGGCAACCTCACTCTTGCAGATTTTTTCCGTGTTAACTCTGAACTGCGCGCTGCCTCAGGTGATGTTGCTGATAAGCTAAGCGATTTGCGCGGTAACAAAGCAGACGGTTCTGCCGGCGCGGCCGTGGCCGTTACGATCCCCAACGACACTCTGCCTTTCGCCTTTATCACCAAAGCCTACGGTACAGCGCACGTCCGCGCTAACGTGGTACAGAGTGATATTGACTACCTGCGCAGTATAGAAAACGGGGCGTTTCCTCGTCCTGGCGATCAAAATAACCTGCGCTCCAGTGCGAATGGATTAGCGGCCCTGACCACCGATTATGGTGTAGCGGTGGCGCATGAGTTCACCATCGCCGGTCAGCCGGTATCAGTTGGCGTGACGCCGAAAGTGCAGAAAACCTGGCTCTATAACTACACCGCCAGCATCTACAACTACGACAAGAACGACATCAACAATAGTAAGTATCGCAGCACCGACACCGGCTTCAACGTTGATGCCGGTCTGGCGACCACCTTTGCTGAAAACTGGACGCTGGGTGTAACCGGACAGAACCTGGTTTCACGCGATCTGCAGACCAAAGAGGTCAATGGTTTCCGCGACACCTACCAGATTCGCCCGCTGGTCACCACCGGTCTGGCCTGGGATAAAGGTCCGTTTACCGTGACGGGCGATGTGGATCTGACTGAAACCAAACGCTTCAAAACTCAGGATAACAGCCAGTATGCGGCAGTGGGCGCGGAATACCGCGTACTTGACTGGCTGCAGCTGCGTGCAGGTTATCGTGCGGACATGCGTTCTAACGACGAAAATGTCGCTACGGCCGGTTTTGGTCTGTCACCGTTTAACAAAGCCGTACATCTGGATCTGGCGGGCTCTGTGGGTGCTAACAACACCTGGGGCGCGATGATGCAGCTGGGCTTTAACTTCTAAGCGCGTTATTCAGACTGTTCGGGGGCGGGCGATGCACTATCGCCCGCCCTTGTGTTATCCTTGCACAGAATTCCATCACCCCTTAATTACCGGATTGTCTGCGCTTCATGCCTAATTTCTCTTCGCAACGTTTCTCTATCGCCCCTATGCTCGACTGGACCGATCGTCACTGTCGCTATTTTCATCGCCAGCTGACCGGTGACACGCTGCTCTACACCGAAATGGTGACCACGGGCGCAATCATTCATGGCAAAGGGGATTACCTGGCTTACAGTGAGGCTGAGCATCCGGTCGCGTTGCAGCTTGGTGGTAGCGATCCGGCGGCACTGGCGCAGTGCGCGAAGCTGGCAGAGCAGCGCGGTTACGATGAAGTGAATCTTAATGTCGGCTGTCCCTCTGATCGGGTGCAGAATGGCCGTTTCGGCGCCTGCCTGATGGCCGAGGCGAATCTGGTCGCAGATGCCGTTAAAGCGATGCGCGACGTGGTTTCAATTCCGGTCACGGTGAAAACCCGCATTGGTATCGATGAGCTGGACAGCTATGAATTCCTGACCGATTTTATCGGCACGGTGGCGGGACGCGGTGAGTGTGAGACATTTATCATTCATGCGCGTAAAGCCTGGCTCTCCGGCCTCAGCCCGAAAGAGAACCGCGAGATTCCACCGCTGGATTATCCCCGCGTCTATCAGCTGAAACGCGATTTTCCGCAACTGACCATTGCCCTCAATGGCGGCGTGAAAACTCTGGAAGAGGCACAGATCCATCTGCAACACCTTGACGGCGTGATGATGGGACGTGAAGCCTACCAAAACCCCGGCATTCTGGCGCAGGTCGATCAGACATTGTTTGGTCGCCAGCATCCGGCGGCTAACCCGGTTGAAGTGGTGCGCGCCATGTATCCCTATATTGAAGCGGAACTGGCGAAGGGGACGTATCTGGGACATGTCACGCGCCATATGCTGGGTCTGTTCCAGGGGATCCCGGGCGCCCGCCAGTGGCGACGCCATCTGAGTGAAAATGCCCACAAACCCGGTGCCGATGTCCGTGTGCTGGAGGCGGCGCTTGCGCTGGTCGCCGATAAAATCCCGCAGGAAGCCTGACGCCTCATCTGAACCCGAAAAAACCAGCTCTGTTTGCTGGTTTTTTTACGCCACTATGTGGTTTTTCTCACCAGGTTGCGCTCTTCTGTTTATCTCTTATCAGAATAAAATCAATGAGTTAACTGTTGGCACGTTTTTTGTAATAGCTATAACAATCAATCTCAAAAAGGAGCGCTGACGTGGAAATTTTATTCGTATTGGGGTTTTTCCTGATGCTGTTGCTGACCGGCGTTTCGCTGTTAGGCGTGCTGGCGGCACTGGTGGTCGCAACCATCGTGATGTTTGTCGGTGGACTGTTTGCAATTGTTATTAAAGTGTTGCCGTGGCTGGTGCTGGCGGTAATTGCGGTCTGGCTGCATCGTGCCTTTTTTGGCGACAGCGATGAGCGAGCACGTCGCAAGCTGCGGCGTAAGATCAACAGGTTAGACCGCAAAGGCTGGCGCTAAATGCGGTGAAGATCACAGTGTGAGAGATTGGTCGGGGCTGATCTGCAATTAAACATATTTTTTACTTATGTTTTCTGGCAGGATGCCTGTCGTCAAATCGATGTGCCATCGACTCGACACGAATTCATCGCCGCTGTCCCTACACCAGCGCGAACAAAAAATAAAAAAAGAGAAGGGCTTCCCGCGGGAGGCCCTTTTTGTTGCTCACTACTATGGAATTAAGAGACAGGATCCCTGCGTGGCGCGGCTCTCCAGCATCTGGTGCGCTTTGCTGGCCTCTTTCAGCGCAAACTTCTGCTGCTCCGGTACATCAACTTTAATTGCGCCACTCGCCAGCAGCGAGAAAAGCTCGGCACTGGCGGTTTCCAGCTCCTGGCGGTTGGTGATATAGCCAAACAGTGAAGGGCGGGTCACAAACAGCGAGCCTTTCTTATTCAGAATGCCGAGATCAATCCCGGTCACCGGACCCGAAGCATTGCCAAAACTGACCATCAGCCCATGACGGCGCAATGAGTCCAGCGATGCTTCCCAGGTATCTTTGCCCACGGAGTCATAAACTACGCCCACTTTTTTCCCGTCGGTCAGTTCGCTGACGCGTTGCGCAATATTCTCTTCGCGGTAGTTAATCGTCGCCCAGGCGCCGGCCTTTTTCGCCATCGCTGCCTTTTCTGCTGACCCGACTGTGCCAATCAAATGGGCACCCAGCGCTTTTGCCCACTGACAGGCAATTAACCCGACGCCGCCCGCTGCGGCATGAAACAGGAAGGTCTCACCGGCGCTGATTTTATAGGTCTGGCGCAGCAGATATTGTGTGGTCAGCCCTTTCAGGTAGCTGGCTGCGCCCTGCTCAAAGCTGATCGCCTCCGGGAGATGCATCAGGCGATCTTCCGCCACGTTGTGCACTTCGCTATAGGCTCCCATCGACGCCAGACAGTAGACCACGCGATCGCCGGGCTTAAATAATGTCACGCCACGTCCAACCCGCGACACCACGCCTGCGGCTTCTGTACCCAGGCCAGAGGGAAAAGCGGCGACCGGATAAAGCCCGCTGCGAACATAGGTATCGATGTAATTAATCCCGATAGCGCGATGTTCTACCTGCACTTCATGTTCGGCCGGGTCAGCAGGTTCAAAATCTGTCCACTCTAAAACGTCCGGGCCGCCATGTGCGCTGAACTGAATACGCTTTGCCATTCTGACTCCTGTGATTGTTTCATCATGAGGGTGAGGCACGCACCCCAACTAAGGTATACTTGCGCGTCCCCACAGAAGATCGGTAATGCATTCACTATGGCAGGAAATAAACCCACCAACAAATCGAACGAAACGCAGGATCGCCAGCTCGCAGGCGTGAAAATGCCCCCGCATTCGCTGGAAGCGGAGCAGTCGGTGCTCGGTGGGTTAATGCTGGATAACGAGCGCTGGGACAATGTCTCTGAGCGCGTCGTCGCGAATGATTTTTTCAACCGCTCGCATCGGCTGATTTTTTCAGAGATGCAGCGGCTGCTGGAAAACAGCAAACCTATTGACCTGATTACGCTCTCCGAATCGCTGGAAACCCGTGGCGAGCTGGAGATGGCGGGCGGCTTCGCCTATCTGGCGGAACTGGCGAAAAACACCCCGAGCGCGGCGAACATCGGCGCCTATGCTGACATCGTGCGCGAACGTGCGGTGGTGCGTGAGATGATCGCCGTCGCTAACCAGATTGCCGATGCCGGTTATGATCCGCAGGGGCGTAACAGCGAAGAGCTGCTCGACTTCGCGGAGTCGAACGTCTTTAAAATTGCGGAAGCCCGCGCGGATAAGGATGCTGGCCCGAAAAACATCGAGCAGATTCTGGAATCGACCGTTTCCCGTATCGAATCGCTCTATCAGACACCGCACGATGGTGTCACCGGCGTCGATACCGGCTATCAGGATCTGAATAAAAAGACCGCGGGCCTGCAGGGTTCTGATCTGATTATTGTCGCAGCACGTCCTTCGATGGGTAAAACCACCTTTGCGATGAACCTGTGCGAAAACGCCGCCATGCTGCAGGAAAAACCGGTGCTGATCTTCAGTCTGGAGATGCCCAGCGAGCAGATCATGATGCGTATGCTGGCGTCACTCTCCCGCGTCGATCAGACCCGCATTCGTACCGGGCAGCTGGATGATGAGGACTGGGCGCGTATTTCCGGCACCATGGGCATCCTGCTGGAGAAGAAGAACATGTACATTGATGACTCTTCCGGCCTGACGCCCACCGAAGTGCGTTCGCGCGCCCGACGCATCTACCGTGAAAACGGTGGATTAAGCATGATCATGATCGACTATCTGCAGCTGATGCGCGTGCCGTCACTGTCGGACAACCGTACGCTGGAAATTGCTGAGATCTCCCGCTCGCTGAAAGCGCTGGCCAAAGAGCTGAACGTGCCGGTTGTAGCGCTGTCGCAGCTTAACCGCTCGCTGGAGCAGCGAGCCGATAAACGTCCGGTCAACTCGGATCTGCGTGAATCGGGCTCGATCGAGCAGGATGCGGATTTGATCATGTTTATCTATCGCGATGAGGTTTACCACGAAAACAGCGATCTTAAAGGGATCGCGGAGATCATTCTGGGTAAACAGCGTAACGGCCCGATCGGTACAGTACGCCTGACCTTTAACGGTCAGTGGTCACGCTTCGACAACTACGCTGGCCCGCAATACGACGACGAATAATCCCCGGTTTGTGCTGTCATGCACGATCTGTGCATGACAGCCCCCATCATCACAAAATAGTGTTGGACAACCTCTCGGGTTATCGGGTTATCTGTAACAAAGCGACGCCTGGCACCGATGTGGAAACGGAATGACTCACGTAGACGATTACGACCTTAAAATCCTGACTTTATTACAATCCAACGGCCGTCTGACCAATCAGGAACTCAGCGATCTGGTCGGCCTTTCCGCCTCACAATGTTCCCGCCGTCGTATCAATCTGGAACAGGCTAATCTGATCCTGGGTTATCATGCCCGGCTGTCGCCCGACGCCATCGGGCTTGGTATGGTGGGATTGATTGAGGTGCGTTTAATTAACCACACCGCAGAATATGTTGAGAGCTTTCACCGGATGGTGGAGCAGGAACAGGCGATCGTGGATGCCTATAAAACCACCGGCGATGCGGACTATCTGCTTAAAGTGGCGGTGGCCGATCTCAATTCCCTTAGTGCGTTAATCAGCCAGTTAGTCGCGGGCCACCAGAGCGTTTCCCATGTGAAAACCTCGGTAGTGCTGGGACGCATGAAAGAGAACGGGCTGATGATGCTGCCTGAGCAGAAGACGCGCTAAAAAGGTGCGCGCTGTACGCTTTTGGTGCACACTTGCGGCAATTAATGCGAAGAGCGTGCATCGAAACGGACTTTAACGCATAGGTTGACGGTATCATCCGGCATTTATGCACAAAGTTCTGTTTTAAAGCGCCTTAGATATCAATGGGATATCGCTGGCACCCGGTTTACAGCAGTTCAGTGCTGTGGCGATGGTGCGTTTTTTGCATCGAAACCGCATCCTTTGCACTGAGAAAACCCCATGGATAACATCGCAGAACCCTCCCGCGTCCCGCATTCGCGCATTGAAGATGCGCTGGCGATGGTGCTTGGCACCCTGATGGTCTCGTTCGGCGTCATTATGCTGAAACAGGCGGGGGCGCTGACCGGCAGCACCGCAGGCATCGCCTTTCTGATCAGCTACCTGTCGCCGCTTTCGTTCGGCAGCGCGTTCTTCCTGATCAACATCCCTTTTTACTGGCTGGCGGTAAAACGCATGGGCTGGGAATTTACGCTGAAAACCTTCTGCGCCGTCGGTCTGGTGTCGCTGTTCACCCAGCTGCACCCGCTGTTCGTCCACTTTTCTGACCTTAACCCCTTCTATGCGACACTGTTCGGTAACGTCATCATGGGAATCGGGTTTATAGTGTTATTTCGTCATAAGGCGAGCCTGGGCGGCATCAATATTCTGGCGCTGTGGCTACAGGATCGCTTTGGGATCCGCGCGGGGAAACTGCAAATGGCCGTCGATACCTGCGTCGTGCTGGCGTCACTGTTTGTGGTGAGTGGCCCCATCCTGCTCGCGTCGATTGCGGGTGCGGTGATCCTGAATCTGATTATTGCAATGAACCACCGTCCGGGACGCTATCGGGTTTAATCCGCCTCTTCCCTCTGGACCAATCATGGAGACCTACACCGTGTTTCAAAACGTTGATGCCTATGCTGGCGATCCGATTCTGTCGTTGATGGAAGCCTTCAAACAAGACCCACGCGAACACAAAGTTAACCTGAGTATCGGCCTCTATTACGACGAAAAGGGCATCATCCCGCAGCTGAAGGCTGTAGCCGCTGCCGAAGAGCAGATCTATGCTGAGCCGCATCAGGCATCGCTCTATCTGCCAATGGAAGGACTGAACAGCTACCGTAGTGCGATTGCACCGCTGCTGTTTGGTGCCGATCATCCGGTGTTAAACGCGGGCCGTATCGCCTCTATTCAGACGCTGGGCGGTTCTGGCGCGCTGAAAGTGGGCGCGGATTTCCTTAAGCGCTACTTCCCGCAGTCTGCGGTCTGGGTCAGCGATCCGACCTGGGAGAACCACGTCGCGATTTTTAATGGTGCAGGTTTTGAGGTAAATACCTATCCCTGGTATGACGCAGAGACCCACGGCGTGCGGTTTGATGCCTTTATCAGCACCCTGAAGACCCTGCCAGCGCAGAGCGTCGTGCTGCTGCATCCCTGCTGTCATAACCCGACCGGTGCTGACCTGACCGATGCGCAGTGGGATCAGACCGTTGAGGTGCTGAAAGCACAGCAGCTGATTCCTTTCCTGGATATCGCCTATCAGGGCTTTGGTGCCGGCATACAGCAGGATGCCTATGCGTTGCGTGCAGTCGCGGCGGCGGGCCTGCCAGCCCTGGTGAGCAACTCCTTCTCCAAAATTTTCTCGCTCTATGGCGAGCGCGTAGGCGGTCTCTCTATCGTCTGTGACAGCGCCGAAGAGTCAGCGCGTGTGCTGGGCCAGTTAAAAGCCACGGTTCGCCGCAACTACTCCAGCCCGCCGAATTTCGGTGCACAGGTTGTCGCGCGCGTACTCAACGATGACGAGTTGAAAGCCAGCTGGCTGGCTGAAGTGGAAGCGATGCGCTTACGCATTCTGGACATGCGTCAGTCGCTGGTGGACGTGCTGAGCACTGCACTGCCAGGTAAAAACTTCGACTACCTGCTGAAGCAGCGTGGCATGTTCAGCTACACCGGCCTGAGTGCGCAGCAGGTCGATCGTCTGCGCAACGAATTTGGCATCTATCTGGTGGGCAGCGGCCGCATGTGTGTGGCCGGTCTGAACAGCAAAAATGTGCATCAGGTGGCTGAAGCGTTTGCCGCCGTGATGTAACGGCCGCCAGGCTGTAAAAAAAACCGTCAGGGTGCTCTCTGGCGGTTTTTTTATGGGTCAGGGTTTACCTTTCGGCGACATGCTGCACACTTAAACGGGGTAACCGTTTCAGGAATAAGCTATGTGGCATCAACAAACTATTACGCTGAGCGCGAAGCCGCGCGGGTTTCATCTGGTCACCGATGAGATCGTGAACTCGCTCTCCGGACTGCGTGATATCAAAACCGGTCTGCTGCATCTGCTGTTGCAGCACACCTCGGCGTCGTTAACCTTAAATGAGAATTGCGACCCGACAGTGCGCAGCGACATGGAGCAGCATTTCATGCGGCACGTGCCGGAGAATGCGCCTTATCAGCACGACTACGAAGGGCGTGATGATATGCCGGCGCACATCAAATCGTCGACCTTAGGGGTTTCGTTGTTATTACCGGTTCAGCGGGGACGTCTGGTGCTGGGCACCTGGCAGGGTATCTGGCTGGGCGAGCATCGCATTGAGGGCGGTGCCAGGCGGATTGTCGCCACTTTACAAGGGGAATCGTAATGAATAACTCAGACTTACTGACCTATTGCATGAGCAAGCCGGGCGCGGAGCAGAGCGTCCACAGTGACTGGAAAGCCACGCAGATTAAAAGCAACGGCGTGCTGTTTGCGATGGTACATGAGGCGAAAGGGCGGCCAGCGGTCTCGCTGAAATCGACGCCTGCGCTGGCCGAATTACTGCGCGAAGAGCATAGCGATATTATTCCCAGCGAGCATCTGAACAAGTCACACTGGAGCACGCTGTTCCTGGACGGTTCGCTGAAAGATTCGCAGATCTACTATCTGGTCGATGCCTCATTCCAGCAGGTTGCAACGGCCCGCTAAACGGCAATAAAAAACCCTCTTACCTGAGCAAGAGGGTTTCAGAGGCAACGTGTTACGCGGCAGGCTGTTCGCGCAGGGTATTGATGTCGATAACGAAGCGGTATTTCACATCGCTTTTCAGCATGCGCTCATAGGCTTCATTGATCTGGTCCATCGCGATCAGTTCAATGTCTGACGTAATGCCGTGCTCACCACAGAAATCGAGCATCTCCTGGGTCTCTGCGATACCGCCGATCAGTGAACCGGCGATACTGCGACGCTTGAAGATCAGGTTAAATACCTGTGGTGCCGGGTGATCGTGCTCCGGTGCACCCACCAGCGTCATGTTGCCATCCAGCTTCAGCAGGGTGATGAAGGGGTTGAGATCGTGCTGAGCCGCCACGGTATTCAGAATGAAGTCGAAGCTGTTGGCGTGCTGCGCCATCTGCTCCGCATCTTTAGAGATCACGACTTCATCGGCACCCAGACGTTTGCCATCTTCAATTTTGGAAGGCGAGGTGGTGAACAGCACCACATGTGCGCCCATGGCATGGGCAATTTTCACGCCCATATGGCCCAGGCCGCCTAAGCCTACGATACCCACTTTCTTGCCCGGGCCGACATTCCAGTGGCGCAGCGGCGAGTAAGTGGTGATACCGGCACACAGCAGCGGTGCCACGCCCGCCAGCTCCAGGTTCTCGGGAATGCGCAGCACAAAGCTCTCATCAACCACCATCGACGTTGAGTAACCGCCGTAGGTAATGGCGCCGGTTTCACGATCTTCACCGTTATAGGTGCCAACAAAGCCGTTTTCACAATACTGCTCCAGACCCTGCTGACAGCTCGGACAGCTGCGGCACGAATCGACCATGCAGCCTACGCCGACCAGATCGCCGACTTTGTATTTCTGCGTCTGCGGGCCAACGGCCGTGACGCGACCGACAATTTCATGACCCGGAACCACGGGAAAAATGGTGTTTTTCCACTCATTACGGGCCTGATGCAGGTCTGAGTGGCAAACGCCACAGAACAGCACTTCAAGCTGAACGTCATGGGCGCGCAGCTCACGCGGCTTAAAATCGAACGGTGCCAGTTTGGATTTTGCATCCTGAGCAGCATACGCATGCGTAATATTCATGGTGTCTCCAGTTTCGATGTGTCGTGAGTGTTATTCGATGAAGTGCAGCAGCGTTGATGTGCTGCGAAAACAGGGCGACGCCAGGGGCGTGCCAAAGAGGAACCGCTTAAGGATAGTCAGCGTGGGGAAAAGCGTATATGCCTATACATGTCTGAATCTTGCCTGATTCTGCAATTTTCTGGCTGAATCGACAGGGGAGAGTAAAAGGCCCGCACGCGGCGGGCCTGACAGAATTACTTCTGTAACAGTGGCTTCAGGAAGCGCGCGGTATGTGATTTCTCACACTCCGCCACGGTTTCTGGCGTACCAGCCACCAGGATTTCACCGCCGCCGCTGCCGCCTTCCGGACCCAGGTCGACAATCCAGTCTGCAGTTTTAACCACATCCAGGTTGTGCTCAATCACCACGATGGTGTTGCCCTGATCGCGCAGCTTATGCAGCACTTCCAGCAGCTGCTGGATATCGGCAAAGTGCAGGCCGGTGGTCGGTTCATCCAGAATGTAGAGCGTCTGACCGGTGCCACGCTTCGACAGCTCACGCGCCAGCTTCACGCGCTGGGCTTCACCGCCGGAAAGGGTGGTCGCGGACTGACCGAGGCGGATGTAGGTGAGGCCCACATCGATCAGCGTCTGCAACTTACGCGCCAGCGCCGGCACCGCATCGAAGAACTCACGTGCCTCTTCGATGGTCATCTCCAGCACTTCGTGAATGCTCTTGCCTTTGTACTTCACTTCCAGCGTTTCACGGTTATAGCGTTTGCCTTTGCACTGATCGCACGGCACATAAATGTCCGGCAGGAAGTGCATTTCGACTTTCAGCACGCCATCGCCCTGACAGGCTTCACAGCGTCCGCCACGCACGTTAAAGCTGAAGCGGCCCGGATTGTAGCCGCGCGAACGCGCTTCCGGCACGCCCGCAAACAGTTCACGCACCGGAGTGAAGATGCCGGTGTAGGTGGCCGGGTTGGAGCGCGGTGTACGACCAATCGGGCTCTGGTCGATGTCGATTACTTTGTCGAAGTGCTCCAGTCCCGCCACGTCACGGTAAGGTGCCGGTTCGGCGATGGTCGCGCCGTTCAGTGCCCGCTGGGCAATCGGGAAGAGCGTATCGTTGATCAGGGTCGATTTACCCGAGCCGGAAACACCGGTAATACAGGTGAACAGCCCGACCGGCAGCGTCAGCGTGACATCCTTGAGGTTGTTGCCGCGTGCGCCAGTAATCTTCAGGACTTTGGCCGGGTCGCCTTTGACGCGCTCCTCTGGCACTGCAATGCCACGCTTGCCGCTCAGGAACTGGCCGGTCAGTGACGCTTCCTGCGCCATGATCTGATCAACCGTGCCTTCAGCCACCACCTGGCCGCCATGTACGCCCGCACCCGGACCGATATCGATCACATGGTCAGCGGCACGAATCGCATCTTCATCATGCTCAACCACGATCACCGTGTTACCGAGGTCGCGCAGATGAATCAGGGTGCCGAGCAGGCGTTCGTTGTCGCGCTGGTGCAGGCCGATTGAAGGCTCATCCAGCACATACATCACGCCGACCAGACCGGCACCGATCTGGCTGGCCAGACGGATACGCTGTGCTTCACCACCGGACAAGGTCTCGGCGGAACGCGACATCGAAAGATAGTTCAGGCCGACGTTGACCAGGAAGCTCAGGCGATCGCCAATCTCTTTCAAAATTTTCTCGGCGATCTGCGCACGCTGGCCGCTGAGTTTCATATTTTCAAAGAAGGACATCGCATGGCCGATGCTCATCTCAGAGATGGTCGGCAGCGTGGTGTTCTCCACGAAGACATGACGCGCTTCACGACGCAGACGGGTTCCTTCACAGCTGGCACAGGCGCGGTTGCTGATAAATTTCGCCAGCTCTTCGCGTACCGCTGAGGACTCTGTCTCTTTGTAGCGGCGCTCCATGTTATTGAGCACCCCTTCAAATGGATGACGGCGCACCGAGGTGTCGCCGCGATCGTTGATGTACTTGAATTCGATGCTCTCTTTGCCTGATCCGTACAGAATCACTTTCTGTACGTTTTCTGGCAGGCTGCCGAACGACGCTTCGATATCAAAATCGAGGTGTTCCGCCAGCGAACGCAGCATCTGGAAGTAGTAGAAATTGCGGCGATCCCAGCCGCGGATTGCACCGCCCGCCAGCGAGAGTTCAGGATTCTGCACCACGCGGTCAGGGTCAAAATATTGCTGTACGCCAAGGCCGTCACAGGTCGGACAGGCGCCCGCCGGGTTGTTAAACGAGAACAGGCGCGGCTCCAGCTCGCTCATGCTGTAACCACAGATCGGGCAGGCGAAGTTAGCCGAGAAGAGCAGCTCTTCTGCGGCGCTGTCATCCATGTCCGCCACGATGGCCGTCCCGCCGGAGAGCTCCAGCGTGGTCTCAAACGATTCCGCCAGGCGGGTCGCGAGATCTTCACGCACTTTAAAGCGGTCAATCACCACTTCAATGGTGTGCTTCTTCTGCAGCTCGAGTTTTGGCGGATCGGAGAGGTCACACACTTCGCCATCAATACGCGCACGGATATAACCTTGCGTCGCCAGATTCTCCAGCGTTTTGGTGTGCTCACCCTTACGATCTTTCACCACCGGCGCCAGCAGCATCAGGCGACGGCCTTCCGGCTGGGAGAGCACCTGATCGACCATCTGGCTGACGGTCTGCGCCGCCAGCGGCACATCATGATCCGGGCAGCGCGGTTCGCCAACGCGGGCAAACAGCAGACGCAGGTAATCATGGATCTCGGTGATGGTTCCCACGGTCGAGCGTGGGTTGTGTGAGGTGGATTTCTGTTCAATGGAAATGGCGGGCGACAAACCTTCGATATGATCGACGTCCGGCTTCTCCATTAACGAAAGAAACTGGCGCGCATACGCAGAGAGCGACTCCACATAGCGGCGCTGACCTTCCGCATACAGCGTATCAAACGCCAGTGAGGATTTACCGGAACCTGACAGGCCGGTTACCACAATGAGTTTGTCGCGTGGGATGGTCAGGTTGATGTTTTTCAAATTATGGGTGCGGGCACCACGAACTTCGATCTTATCCATTCACCTTTCCCGGATTAGCAGCACTCACCGCGCCTTGCCGACACGGCCAGAATAAACGTGTCATTATGGCACAAAAAATAGACTGAATAAATATCCAGTACTCTCAGCCTCCGGCGCGCAGCGGATTAAAACTGGAACCCCGCTCGAAAGTGGGAAACAGACCGCAGGACGTGTTAGAATTGATAGATTAGACTGTATGCATTAACTCATCGGGAGACAGCAACATGGCCAGTCGTGGCGTTAACAAAGTGATTCTTGTCGGGAATCTGGGTCAGGATCCGGAAGTACGTTATATGCCAAATGGTGGCGCTGTTGCCAACATTACGCTGGCTACGTCGGAAAGCTGGCGCGACAAGCAGACCGGTGAAAACAAAGAGATCACTGAATGGCATCGTGTGGTGCTGTTTGGCAAACTGGCTGAAGTCGCGGGTGAATACCTGAAAAAAGGGTCACAGGTCTATATCGAAGGCCAGCTGCGCACCCGTAAATGGCAGGATCAGGGAGGCCAGGAGCGTTACACCACCGAAGTCGTGGTTAACGTTGGTGGTACCATGCAGATGCTGGGTGGCCGTCAGCAGGGCGGTAATGCCGGTGCAGGCGCTCCAGCCGGTGGTGGCGCGCAGGGCGGTGGCAACAACAATGGCTGGGGTCAGCCGCAGCAGCCGCAGGGCAACAATAACCAGTTCAGTGGCGGCGCGCAGTCCCGTCCGCAGCCGCAGCCACAGAGCGCGCCGGCCAGCAACAACAACGAACCACCAATGGATTTCGACGACGATATTCCGTTCTGATTCCGTTGGCCAGAGAGTACAAAAAAAGCCCGCTTTGCGGGCTTTTTTTATGCGCGGCGTCTGGCGGCCAGCTACGACCATTCCGCCAGAATCGCCTCCGTGCTCAGCACACGCGGCACGTTGCCGGGGATCAGCAGTGAGGCCCACACGTCATTGTGCTGGTTAATCAGTGCTTCGGCGCTGACCCAGCGGCGATCTGCCGTGGTGTGCGCATCGGCGGCAACGGTAATCGCATAGCCCGCACTGGCACCGACTTTTATCGTGGTATCCAGGCAGTAGTCAGTGGCACAACCGCACACCACAAATTCCTCTACCGCCAGCCTCTTTAACAGCGCGGCCAGGTCGGTGTGCCAGAAGCTGTCGCAGGCAGTTTTAGTCACATAGTGTGCGCCAGCAGGCTGAGCGATTTCCGGCAGCAGCCCGAAAGCCGCATTACCCTCGCACATCTCGCCTTCGCGGTGCTGGATAAATATTGTGATATCGGCGCGTTCGGTCAGCCGGTTAATCTGTGCAATCCTTCCCGCTGTGTCGAAGCGTGGCGTGCTGAAGACGCCATTCTGCATATCAATGACCACGACTACCCGCTGTGCCATGCTTGATCCCATCTGGTTTGAAAAAAACAGTGTTACCTGAGGCATTGCGGAAAGCAATCTTTTGCATTTTCCCCCCTGTCACAGGCATGCTAAACCGACTGGTTAAATAAGGAGAGAGAAGTGGAAGGTGTTCCGGCGAGTTTTCCCTGTGAGAAAGACCGCGCCCGGTTTCAGCAACTCGCCGAGCTGCCCGGTGTGGAACTCTATCAGGCCCACATCTCCCGCTACGCATTTGAACCCCATACCCATGAAGCCTTTGGTATCGGCACCATTGAAGCGGGCGCGCAACGCTTTCGCTACCGCGGCACCGAATATACTGCGCCGGAGAACTCGCTGGTCATGATGAATCCGGATGAGCTGCATACCGGTGAGTCAGCGTGTGAAGAGGGCTGGCGCTACCAGATGATCTACATTCAGCCGCAGCTGATGGATGAACTGACCGGCGATCGCGGCTGGTGGTTCAACGAGGCGCTGTTGACCGATCCGCGCGTGGCGCGGCCGCTCTCCCGCACGCTGGCGACACTCTGGCAGGCGGAATCACCACTGGCGCGCCAGAGCCTGCTCGCTGAACTGCTGTTGCAGATTCGTCCGCTGGCACGCATGTCCTCACAGGGCAGACCGGATGCACGGCATCGTTTTGATCAGGTAAGAGATTTTCTGCGTGCAAACCTCGCAGAACCGGTGCGGCTGGATGAGCTGGCGGCGCTGGCCTCGCTCTCGCCGTGGCACTTCTTACGCGCCTTTCGTCAGCACTATCACGTTACGCCGCATCAGATGCTGATGGCTTTCCGGCTTTACGACGCCAAGCAAAGGCTGGCACAGGGTGAAGCGGCTGCCAGCGTTGCGGCGGCGGTGGGATTAACCGATCAGGCCCATCTGACCCGCGCCTTTGCAAACCGTTATGGCATCACGCCGGGCCGCTATCAAAAGCAGGTGCGCCAGCCCTGATACCACCGCAATCTGCTACAAGCATTCCCCGCCCGAACCCGCCACACTGAACGAAAAAGCTATATAAGGAAGAAATTATGTTTGCTGGTGTCATGTTTGCCGTCACCGCCGGACTGCTGTGGGGGCTGATCTTTGTCGGGCCGCTGCTGGTGCCTGACTATCCTGGCGCGCTGCAATCGGCGGGACGTTATGTGGCGTTTGGGCTGATTGCGCTGCCGCTGGCCTGGCACGGTCGTCATCGCCTGCGCAAGCTGGCCCGGGCCGACTGGCGTGAGGCGGTAAAGCTCTCGCTGGTGGGAAACCTCTTCTACTATGCGTTTCTGGCGAACGCCATTCAGCGCACTGGCGGACCGGTCTCCACCATGATTATCGGCACGCTGCCGGTGGTGATCGCTGTGACGGCCAATCTCTGTTACGGCCATCTTGAAGGACGCCTGCCGTGGCGGCGGCTGTTTCCGGCACTGGTCATGATGGCGGCCGGATTACTCTGCGTGAATGCGGCGGAGCTACAGAGTCAGGGCCACACCCTTGATCTCAGCCGTTATCTGACCGGTATCGCGCTGGCGCTGCTGGCTGTTGTCTGCTGGACCTGGTATCCGCTGCGCAATGCCCGCTGGCTGCGTACACATCCCGAACTGCGGCCCTCGACCTGGGCAACAGCGCAGGGAGTCGTGACGCTGCCGATGGCGCTAATCATGTACGCGCTGGTCAGCGCGCAGCTTGCCTGGCAACAGCCGGCTTTTGCACTGCCGTTTGGGCCGCGTCCTGCAGTGTTTATCTCCCTGATGCTGGCGATTGGTCTGCTCTGTTCCTGGCTCGGGACCTTATGCTGGAACGCTGCCAGCCAGCGTCTTCCCACCGTACTGATGGGGCCACTGATTGTTTTTGAGATCCTTTTCGGCCTGTTGTGGACTTTTCTCTGGTATCAAAGCTGGCCACCCCTGCTCACCGTGACGGGGATTATTTGTCTGATGGCTGGTGTCCTGTGGGCAATGCGCATTAAACCGCAGCCTCTCGTCGTCGCGATTAAAGAGTAAACAGCGAAGATCGCCAAAAGACCTCTGCCGCGCGGATAACACGCCGCGCGGCTTTTTAAGATTAAACCCTACCCCGATTTGCTCGCTCTGCGGCAGATTTGTGCCGCGAAATCGATTTCATGCCTCTGCGTAATCGTGCCTTTACCCCCGAAAGCCTCTCTCATCCCCCTTTTGTCAGTGAAAAAACGGGACTGATGGTCTCCTGAACATAGCCATGTTCAGCGCTGGCAGCGGGTAACTGTTCAGATATCGGTCGTTAATCAGGAAAAATCGCGCAGCATTATGGACGTTATGCTTTTATCAGCGGCTTTTTATTGCGGTATGGTCCTGAGAAAGGGAGGCTGAAAACCACTATTAACTTCACTCAGTGATGAATGAGTAAGAAAACTCCGCCGCTGCGTTAATAATTAAAGATTAATCTCTGGCATCAATGATGCGCAATGAAGAGAGCGAAAAGATAGACACATAACGTTAGTGATAAGGAGCAATAAACTATTTATCCTGGATTAATCCTGGAGAAAGTATATGCCATTAACCCATTCCCCGGAATTAAACGCAGCCGCAAAAATTTGAGTCAGGTCCAGCATTAACTCAAATGCATGGTGATTATTTTTTGCGCGATGTTTAAATTGGCTTAATGATATTGAGACGATTTAGTTCCGACGATTAGCTGGGCTTACGTAAGAAAGGGAGGGCCCAATCCCGCGTAAACGAGATTGGGAAGGGAAGAGTAGCCGTAGAATGCGAGACGTTTGCTGTTGTGAATCAATTTTACCGCAAAAAAAGAAGCTTAGCCGTGAAGCCATTCATTAGTTATAAATGGAGCGGAAAAGGGTGCCGCAATTGTCCTGTTAAATGATCTTCATCTCTTCTGGTAAGAACAAATCTCAGCGTTAAGTCTAAAAAGCGCGGTAGCATTGGGTTTAGCGGTTCTCCGTGCCTGACGGATAATGGTATACGCTGCGACTGATATCTAATAAGCGGCAGCTGCGACGGGTGCCGATGTCAAAGGTGGCCTGCAGGAAATCCACAGCCTGACGTTTTTCATTAGTGGTAAAGAAGTGCTTCAGAACGCTCTGCAGCATCTCTTTGTCCGAGTTGAGCGTCTGCAGTTCACGCGTGATGTTCTGCAGTTTTTCTTCCAGCTCTTTGATTTTTCTGCCTTCTTCCGAAGACAACCCAGAAAACTTCTTCTTCCAGCTGTAGAACGTGGCTTCAGAGATGCCTAACTCTTCACAAATCTCTCTGACTTTCACGCCCGATTCAGAAGCTTTAATGGCATTTGTGATTTGATCTTCGCTGTATCGTGACTTTCTCATAAATGCTCTTACCTTTCTTATCGATTAATGGATGAGAATGACTTTAATAATTTCTGGCACTGTAAGATTCTATTAAGGCAGTATTAAAGTGCGCGAATTGAATTGCGAAGCCTAAATTAAGATATTTAGAATAAATATCATCATGGGATAAATCTTATTTTATTCTTATCCGGTGGGCGTGCCTTCCTGGAGGGGGATTTTTGTTATAAATTCATCGCATCCAAAATACGAAAAAATTCTACGTACATTGGATATTTAGCCTGACCGACTTGATTAATATGGCGGGAAAGGCTCTTAAAGGTTTTTTTATTTTCAGCCTGAAATCGTTTCCATCTGAAGTGATTCGCGCCATTTATAATAAGAATTATCCTGAATTAACACTCCGGATCATGATTTACATCTCAATTTTCGGACCAGCTTGGTCTGAAGTCTTACATTTTCGCCAGGCCCACTGAGCGCTTATTAATTCGTTACAGGGATGTTGTACCGAAGCGGTTGTAGTTGAGTAATACTAAGGAAGAGTCGATGAAATTGAGCGTAATGTCTAATGCCGCCTGGATGATGTCTGAGAAGATCATCTCCGTTTTTGGCGTCATTTTTGTGACGTCTTACGTGGCGAAATCCTTTGGCCCAACGGTGTTTGGCCAGATGGCGTTTTCTACTTCACTATTTGCGATGGTGCAAACCGTTGCAATCTTTGGCACCGAAACCATTCTGTTTAAACGCGTCAGCAAAAATGCGTCAAAAGGCCTGCGCCTGATGACCATCGCCCGTACGATGAGAATGGTGCTGTTGCTGGTCACTTCGGTGCCAGTCTTAATCTGGGTCTGGTACAACATGCAGGAAAATTTCCTGGCGTTTGCACTGGCCTCATTTGTTGCCTCGGTTTTTGTCACCCAGGACACCTTCAGCGTTTATAACAACGCGCGTCTTGCCTCGCGTCTTAACACCATCGCCAACGCCGTGGGCATGCTGCTGAGTTTCGGCATCAGCTTCACCGTCGCCTGGCTGCGTCTTAATCCGCTCTGGCTGACGCTGTCGATTGTCGCAGTGACACTGGTGCCTTACCTGATTAAGCGTCACAACTTCTATCAGGACCATCAGGATCAGATGCCACCACGCGAAAAGCGCACGGCCTATCTGCGTTATCTGATGTATGCCGGTCTGCCGCTGGCGATCTCCAGCATCTTTATCTCTGTGCAGGTAAAAGCGGCGCAGATGTTCCTGGCAGGCACGGCACCCGCGCGCGACCTCGGGCTGTTTGCGGCGGCGAATACCATTTCCGCCTCATGGATTTTTATCCCGGTGGCGCTCATCACCTCCTGCTTCACTGAAATCTTCAGGGAGCGGGGCGAGGTCGCCATTAAGCTGGCTGCGCGGCTCAATGGCTATGTTATGGCGGTTTCATTGCTGATGCTGCTGGTCATTTCGCTTTACGGCGAGCGGATCATCATTGCGTTGTACGGCCCGGAATTCACACAGTCAGGAAGTCTCATTACGTTGCTGTCGATAGCGACCAGCTTTTCGGCAATGGGGACCGTAGCGTATCGCTACATGGTCAAAGAGGGAGGATTTAACTACTTGCTGAGGAAAATCATCTGCCTGATGGTCATCAGTTTGCCGCTCTCCTGGTGGTTGATCCAGGGTCACGGCATCATGGGGGCCGCGTGGAGCGTTTTCCTTTCAGAACTTTTGTCCCTGACCGTAATGAATTACTTCTTTAAAAACGGCGTCATTCAAAAGATTCAGGTTTCCTCACTCAACTACAAAACATACAAATGAGGTCAGATATGCTCAAGTTGAAAGAAGAACTCAGAAGAAGTGTGCAGTATTTTATTAAGAAGATGCCCTGGGCTTATCAGGACCGCATCTACTACTTCCATAAGTTCAGAAAGCTGCCCAATCTGCGTCAGCCAAAAGTGTTCAACGAGAAGGTGTTGTACCGTAAGTTTATCTTCGGCGATTACCAGAGCTATGGTCGTCTGTCAGATAAGTACTCGGTGCGCGAATTCATTGCTGAAAAAATCGGTAATGAATACCTGATCCCGCTGGTACACGAAACGACTGACCCGACCACGCTGAACAGCTTACCCTGCTGGAAGGGGACGGTGATCAAGCCGAACCACGCCTCCAACATGGTAGAGATTCTGCTGGAGGAGCCGGACGCACTGCGCAAGCAGCAGATCATTCATGACTGCTATCGCTGGCTGAAGACCGACTTCGCCAACGAAGCGCGTGAGATTCACTATCGCTACATCAAGCCACGTATCCTGGTTGAGAAGTACATTGGTGATGGCAAAAGCGCGCCGATTGATTACAAGTTTCATATGTTCAACAAGCGTGATGGCAAGTTCGAATATGTGCTGCAGGTGATCTACAACCGCTGCCAGCCGCTGCTGTCGATGAATTTCTACGTGAATAACCTCAATGAGGCCTATCACAAGATTCGCGATACCGGTCTGGATGTCTCACCGATTATGCCGTCACTGGAACATGCGCTCGAACTGAGCAAGAAGCTGGCCAGTGATTTCGACTACGTGCGTGTGGACTGGTATATCCATGACGAGCGCATCTACTTTGGCGAACTGACCTTCACCCCAGGTGCAGGACTGGTCACCGGATTAGATCGTGGTTTAAATCAGATGATGGGAGATATGTGGATTCAGGACCGCCGCGGAACGCAGAGCCCGGGCGTTACAGTGCAGGATGTTAATATCCCTGCCATGTTGAAGAAAATTTAAGCACACACAGCAATATAAAAAACCCCGCTAAGCGGGGTTTTTTATGCGCAAAAATCAGGGCATCGGCCAGTCAGCAGGCGCCTGGCTCATCACATCGATAAAGGCATGCTTTGAGATTTCCAGAAAGTTATGCACGTTATCCATGCTCAGGGTAATGCCCATCAGACCGGTAACAAACCAGCAGGTCATGCCTAAACCAATCCCGCCACACATAAATGCCATCACGTGACGGCTATCCTGACGAAGTTTGGTTTTCAGGGTGCTGGCAAAAAACATCATGATTGCGCTCAGCAATTCCCAACGCATAACAAGTAAACTGGCGGTTAACGTAGCCATCGGCCGGACCTCAATATCAGTAAGTATTCCTGACAATCTGCGGACATCACCGGCGGCGGAAAAGTGTGTCAGGGGGTGCTTTTTCGCCGTCAACCCAGGTTCAAAGTGTGACTTGGGTCACATTATATCACCCGATTTTAAATTTTGAACAAAATTTGACTCTGGTATGGTAGCGGCGTGAGGGAATAGTGAGCAGTAGAAGAAGAACGGCGGGTAAATCAGTCAGATGCGCCCGGGCGGGCGCATCTGAGGGGTCAACGAACCGGACAGCACTCGCCGGTCGTGCGCTGGGTGAAGCTACTGATACCGTCATTGCAGCCAAAACTCAGCAGGCGAGGGCGCTGAATCGCCTGGCGGCGCATGGTATGGCGGTAAGCGGTAGGCGTCTGTGAAAACTGACGACGAAACACGCGGGAGAAGGTCTGCTGCGAGTCATAGCCATACTGCATCGCAATATCAAAAACCGGCCGCTGTGTCTGTGACAGCGCTTCCGCTGCCAGCGTCAGACGGCGCTCGCGAATATAGCCACCCAGCGTCTGTTTCGTTACCGAACGGAACATACGCTGCAGATGCCATTTCGAATAGCCCGATTTTGCGGCAACCTCATCGATCGACAGGCTCTTATCCAGGTTCTGGTCAATCCAGTGCGTCAGGGAATGAATGATCTCTTCTTGCATCATGGTCTCATCCTTCTGGTGCTTAATAAGCGGTAATGGGAGTTTAGTGGTTTTGATGGAGAGCGAGTATAATTCCTCAAGTTAACTTGAGGTAAAGAGCCTGATGAAAAAAGAACGCAACTATCCGAAACCGGTCTTAACACCGGGTGAAGTGGCGCGCCGCAGCGGTGTGGCGGTTTCGGCGCTGCACTTTTATGAGACAAAAGGACTTATTTTCAGCACCCGCAACAGCGGCAATCAGCGGCGATATAGCCGTGACGTGCTGCGACGCGTCGCGATTATTAAGATTGCGCAGCGCATCGGCATTCCGCTGGCAACGGTCAGTGACAGCCTGGATCACATTCCGCCTGACAAGCGCATGTCGACACCGGAGTGGGATGCGCTGACGCAGCACTGGCGCGAAGAGCTGGATAAGCGCATTGAAACCCTGACCCGCCTGCGTAATGACCTGGATGGCTGTATCGGCTGCGGCTGTTTGTCAATGCGCGACTGCCCGCTGCGCAATCCCGGCGACCGGCTGGGTCAGCAGGGCTCGGGTGCGGTGCTGCTTGACCCGGAACAGGATGATAAACATCCGGATGTGGAGTGACGTCTATACTTGGTGAAGGTCAAAACACAGGGAATCATGATGATCACCGTTCACCATCTTGAGAAATCGCGCTCGCATCGGGTGCTGTGGCTGCTGGAAGAGCTGGAAGTGCCGTACCAGATTAAACGCTATCAACGCGAACCGACCATGCTGGCCCCGGAGGCGCTGAAAAAAGTGCATCCACTGGGAAAATCACCGGTCATTACCGACGGGAACCAGGTAGTGGCAGAGTCAGGTGCCATTCTCGAATACCTGGAAGAGAAATATGATCACGAGTTCCGGCTCAAAGTGAGTGATGAGGCGTCGCGGCTGCAGTGCCGCTACTGGCTGCACTATGCCGAAGGCTCGCTGATGCCGCTGCTGGTGATGAAGCTGATCTTCGGTCAGATGGGCAAAGCGCCGGTGCCGTGGCTGCTGCGCCCGGTCGGGGCGGCATTCGGTAAAGGCGTGCAGAAGGCGTTCCTGGATAAACAGCTTAAGCCACACATGCAGATGATCGAACAGCATCTGGCTGCAAATCCCTGGTTCGCCGGTCAGCGCTTCAGTATCGCTGATATCCAGATGAGCTTTCCGCTGCTGGCGCTTGCGCGACGTGCCGGACTGGAGCAGATGCCCGCCAGCCAGAAATGGCTGCAGACTGTGCAACAGCGTGCCGCCTGGCAGCGCGCGATCGATCAGGGCGGCGAGCTTTCGCTGCCAGGTTAATTCCCCTCCTTCACTGGCGGGTCGTGTCTCATCACGGCTGCGCCGGTGCGCATCCCTCCTGAAAATCGCGTTAACTTCAGGGCGTCAGCGTTTGACGTCGGCTTGGGCCACGTGGCTGCTGGCCACTTAAGCCTGATCTTTATGCTGAAGAATCTCCCTCTGACAGTTGAAAATGTGCCGCTAAACGCCGGATAATCGCATGCCTTTTTATCTGGCCGCTTCTGGCGGCCAACTATCTGCGGCAAGGTAAACGTTTGCCTGCCGGGTAAAACCCGACAGTGACGCCGTCTACCCGCTTATTCCAGGGACAGCGATGGTCGCAGAGCGATCCACACAACAAAAATTTTTGAGGCTCAACTATGTCAACTGAATCACGCCCGGCCAGTGGAAAACTGGACGCCTGGTTCTCGATCTCGGCACGCGGCAGCAGCGTGCGCCAGGAAATTCTGGCCGGACTTACCACCTTCCTGGCGATGGTCTACTCCGTTATCGTGGTGCCAGGAATGCTGGGCAAGGCCGGTTTTCCCCCCACGGCCGTGTTTGTCGCCACCTGCCTGGTTGCCAGCTTTGGTTCCATCATTATGGGACTGTGGGCCAATCTGCCGATGGCGATTGGCTGTGCAATCTCCTTAACCGCCTTTACCGCTTTCAGCCTCGTGCTGGGCCAGCACATCAGCGTGCCGGTAGCGCTGGGCGCGGTGTTCCTGATGGGGCTGCTGTTTACTCTGATCTCAGTGACCGGCATTCGAGCCTGGATCCTGCGTAACCTGCCGATGGGCGTGGCGCACGGCACTGGCGTCGGAATTGGCCTGTTTTTGCTGCTGATTGCGGCAGACGGTGTAGGCCTGGTAGTGAAAAACCCGGCACCGGGCCTGCCGGTGGCGCTGGGGCACTTCACCACCTTTCCGGTAATGATGACGCTGCTGGGACTGGCAGCAATTATTGGACTGGAGAAGCGCCGGATGCCCGGCGGTATACTCATGACAATTATCGCCATTTCGCTGCTGGGGCTGATCTTCGATCCGGCGGTGAGCTACAAAGGATTGTTTGCGCTGCCCAGCCTGCGTGATGCCAGCGGTGAGTCGCTGCTGTTCAGCCTCGACATTATGGGCGCGATGCAGCCGGTCGTGCTGCCAAGCGTGCTGGCACTGGTGATGACGGCGGTCTTTGACGCTACCGGCACCATTCGCGCGGTCGCGGGTCAGGCAAATCTGCTGGATAAACAGGGCCAGATTATCAATGGTGGTCGTGCGCTGACTAGCGACTCCGTCAGCAGCCTGTTCGCGGGTCTGGTGGGCGCGTCACCGGCTGCGGTTTATATCGAATCGGCGGCAGGAACGGCGGCGGGAGGTAAAACCGGTCTTACCGCGATTGTGGTCGGCCTGCTGTTCCTTGCCATTCTGTTTATGTCACCGCTGGCGTATCTGGTGCCGGCTTACGCCACCGCGCCTGCATTAATGTATGTGGGTTTGCTGATGCTCAGTAATGTGGCGAAAGTCGACTTTAATGATTTTGTCGATGCGA
This sequence comes from Pantoea sp. EKM20T, assembly GCF_011800485.1. Classification (NCBI taxonomy): domain Bacteria; kingdom Pseudomonadati; phylum Pseudomonadota; class Gammaproteobacteria; order Enterobacterales; family Erwiniaceae; genus Pantoea; species Pantoea sp. EKM20T. The sequence continues at coordinate 61,582 of NZ_JAALFW010000005.1, forward strand.
TGTCGGGCCTGTTAACGGCGGTGATTATCGTGCTCACCTGTAACATCGTCACGGGCATTATGATCGGCTTCGCCAGCCTGGTCGTGGGGCGTCTCTTCGCGGGGGAATGGCGTAAGCTCAACGTCGGCACCGTCATTATTGCTATCGCGCTGGTGGCGTTTTACGCCGGTGGCTGGGCGATCTGACTGTACAACCGGGCGTGCGGCTGCACGTCCGGAATTTTTCACTATTTTCCCGCCCGGCGCACGCGTAGCTGACAATCTTCACCGCAGTTTGTTTTACACTTTAGCGCTTAACCAATGATTGAAAGAAACGACGCCTAAGGAAAGCATGGAAATCTTTTTTACAATTCTCATCATGACGCTGGTCGTGTCGCTCTCTGGCGTTGCGGCTCGTATCCTCCCTTTTCAGATCCCGTTGCCGCTGGTTCAGATCGCCGTGGGTGCGATGCTGGCCTGGCCAACTTTTGGTCTGCATGTCGACTTTGACCCGGAGCTGTTTCTGGTGCTCTTTATTCCGCCGCTACTGTTCGCGGATGGCTGGAAGACGCCGATCAGTGAGTTCCTGCATCATGGTCGCGAGATAATTGGCTTAGCACTGGCGCTGGTCCTGATTACCGTGATCGGCATCGGCTATCTGATCTACTGGCTGGTACCAGGTATCCCGCTGATCCCTGCCTTTGCGCTGGCGGCGGTGCTGTCACCGACCGATGCCGTGGCGCTCTCAGGCATTGTCGGTGAAGGCCGTATTCCCAAGAAGATTATGTCGATCGTGCAGGGCGAAGCCCTGATGAATGACGCTTCGGGCCTGGTATCGCTGAAATTTGCCGTGGCAGTCGCCATGGGTACCATGGTGTTTACCTGGGGCGGTGCCAGCGTTGAGTTCCTGAAAGTGGCGGTGGGTGGTCTGATTGCGGGTGTCGCGATCTGCTGGCTCTACGGTAAGTCACTGCGCCTGCTCAGCCGCTGGAGCGGTGACGATCCGGCTACCCAGACCGTACTGCTGCTGCTGCTGCCGTTCGCCTCTTACCTGATTGCTGAACATCTGGGTGTCTCAGGCATCCTGGCGGCCGTGGCTGCCGGTATGACCATCACCCGTTCCGGTATTATTCGTCAGGCACCGCTGGCGATGCGCCTGCGTGCCAACAGCGTCTGGCAGATGCTGGAGTTCGTCTTTAATGGCATGGTCTTCCTGATGCTGGGCCTGCAGTTGCCGGATATTCTGCAGACCTCTGTTGATCAGGCGCAGGCCGATCCGAACGTCGAGCTCTGGATGCTGTTTGCCGATATCGGGCTGGTCTATGCCGCGCTGATGATCGTGCGTTTTGGCTGGCTGTGGATTATGCAGCGCTTCAGCAAACGCCTGCTGAAGAAGAAGCCGCTGGAGTTCTCCAACTACTCGTTGCGTGAACTGCTGATCGCCTCCTTTGCGGGTGTGCGCGGCGCGATTACCCTGGCCGGTGTCCTGTCGATTCCGCTGTTCCTGACCAACGGCGAGCCTTTCCCGGCGCGTTATGAACTGGTCTTTATCGCCACCGGCGTGATTCTCTTCTCGCTGTTGGTAGGGGTAGTGATTCTGCCGATTCTGCTGCGCGGCATTGATACTATTGATAAAGGCGCGCACCGTCGCGAGTTGCAGAATGCGCGAGCGGTAATGGCAGGCGCAGCCATTGAGAGCCTGCACAAGATGGAAGAGCGGCTGGAGAATGAGTCGGAAGAGAACATCGACCCGGAGCTGCTTAAAGAGGTGAGTCTGCGGGTGATTGGCAACTTACGTCGTCGCGCTGAAGGGAAGAATGACCTTGAACACGCGCTGTTCGCCGAGAACCTGGAGCGTCGCTTCCGCCTGACCGGACTGCGTGCCGAACGTGCTGAGGTCTATCATCTGCGCGCCACCCAGCAAATCTCCAATGAGACGATGCAGAAGTTACTGCACGACCTGGATCTGCTGGAAGCGCTGCTGATCGAAAAAGAGGAGTAAGTCCTGACTGGCACGCCTGCGCGTTAATGCGGCGTGCCAGCCTTTCACACCGACAGGCGCGGCGGCTCATCCGGCCAATGCTCGCGACAACAGGCTATCCACGCCTGCGCACTGCGCGACAGATAACTCCCTTCCCGCCAGATCAATCCCAGACTCCACTTCAGCTCCGATTCCAGCGGCAGCCACAGCAGCGACTGCTTATCCAGCCGCTGACAGATCGGCTCCGGCAGAATCGCCAGCCCCATCTCCGCCTGCACCATCGCCGCCAGAAAATCCCACTGTCCGCTGCGAACCGCCACCGTTGGCGTCAGGTTGAGCCGCTGAAACGCCTGCATCAGCTGACGATTCAGCGAGAACTCCTCATTAAAAATCAGCAGTGGATGCTCTGCCAGTTCTGCCAGTCCAATCTGCTGGCGGCTGAGCCACTCCGGGCGACGCGGCAGCAGTACGCAGAGCGGATGATGCATCAGGGGCAGGGTGTTCAGCGGCAGCTCGGCATCGACCGGTAGCGCGGTCAGGGCGATATCCAGACTGCCCGCCAGCACCGCCTGTTGGACGGTCAGACCGCCGAACTCAGAGATTTTCAGCTTCACACCGGGATAGCGGCGGCGAAACGCGGAAATCGAACCGGCGATCTGCATACCGACCATCGGCGGAATACCCAGTCGCAGCTCACCGGTTTTGAGCTGGTTAATGTCACCAATCTCCGCTTCCAGCTGATGAAACTCCTGCAGGATCGCCAGGCCGCGCTGATAGACCGCCTGGCCGCTGTCGGTGAGGTGCAGACGACGACCATCGCGCAGGATCAGCGTGCAGCCCAGCTCCTCCTCCAGCTGGCGCAGCATTTTGCTGATGGTCGGTTGTGTCACAAACAGCTTCTGCGCCGCACGGGTAAAGCTTTGCTGGCGTACGACTTCAGTAAAGTAACGCAGGGCGCGGACATCCATAACTATTCCTTTCAGGCATGATTTCGATAATTTTAATTCATTTTTTTCACCTTCTGTTGACGATTTATACTGGTGACATCAATTTAATCGGGGAGACAAGGTGATGGCGTTAGCGCTCACTTTACGCAGCAACCGCGCAGTGCAATGGCTCAGCCTGCCGCTCCAGCTGGGTTTCTATATCGGCCTGTTTATCGCCTGCGACCGGCTGGTGAGCTGGCTGCATCTGCCGCTGCCCGCCAATATCGTCGGGATGCTGCTGCTGCTGGCGTTAATCGTGACGCGGATTGTGCCGCTGAACTGGGTGAAAGCCGGGTCACGCTGGCTGCTGGCCGAGATGCTGCTGTTCTTTATTCCGGCGGTGGTGGCGGTGGTGAACTATGGCGATCTGCTGCGGGTTGATGGCTGGCGCATCTGTGTGGTGATTGGCGTCAGTACGCTGCTGGTGCTGGCCTCGACTGCCTGGGTGGTGGACCGGCTTTATCATTATGAAGTCGCGCGTGCCGCGCGTAAGCAGGATCCGCATGCGTGATTTTCTGCTCAGCCTGCTGTGTGTAGCCGTTACGCTGCTGGTTTATGCGCTGAATAAACGGCTTTATCGCCGCTGGCGGACGCTGCTGCTGATGCCACTGGTGATGACGCCGCTGGTGCTGGTGGCATTGCTGCTGCTGACGCATATCAGCTGGCAGGATTACATCGCCGAAAACCACTGGCTGCTCTGGCTGCTGGGGCCAGCGACGCTGGCGTTTGCGGTGCCGGTCTATGAGAACGTGGAAATTATTAAGCGCCACTGGCTGTCGCTGAGCGCGGGCGTAGTGACCGCGACGCTGGTCGCCGTCTGCAGTTCCGTCTGGCTGGCGCGGCTGTTAACCCTGCCGGAGTCGATTCAGCGCAGCCTGGCCGTGCGCTCTATCACCACGCCGTTTGCGCTGGCTGCGGCGGGTCCGATTGGCGGGCAGCCCGATCTGGTGGCGCTGTTCGTGGTGATTACAGGCGTGTTTGGCATGGCAATCGGCGACGTGCTGTTTCTGCGGCTCGCCATTAAGCAGGGCGTGGCGAAAGGCGCGGGATTCGGTGCGGCGTCACACGGTGCCGGCACGGCACGCGCCTATCAGATTGGCGAGCAGGAGGGCGTGGTCGCCAGCCTGGTAATGATGCTCTCTGGCGTGGTGACCGTGGTGCTGGCTCCGCTGATTGGGCACCTGATGTGGACAATATAGGCTACACTCCGTCGCACAGGGGCTGGTCTGCGCTGAGACACGTATTTTTACGTAAAGTTTTCCAGATTTTGTTGTCTCCCCATTTCAGGCTGTTAACCTTGCGGCCGAATTAATTGTCCTTTCACGGAGTGGAATCATGTTTAAGCAACTTGTTGCCGGGAGCGCCCTCGGGCTGGTTTTAATGAGCGGTGCCGCTCAGGCGATTGAAGGCAGTGTTGATGTCAGCGAACACAACACCAACCTGAATGTGGGTCTGGGCACCACAACACCCGGTCTGTTTCTGAAAGGTAACTGGCTGCGTAGCGACCATGACGGCAGCACCTACGGTGCCGGTCTGGGTTACAACGTTGATTTCGGACCGCTGCGTCTGGCGCCGACCGCAAAAGCGATCTTCACCCATCCTGAAGATGGGAAAGATGGATTTGCGGTGGCGCTGGGTGGTGCAGCACACTACAGCTTCAACAGCATGTGGGGCCTGTATGGCGAATATTATTACGCGCCAGAGTCTTTCACCGATCAGCTCGACAGCTATCAGGAAGCCGGTGGCGGCCTGAGCTTCACGCCGGTTTCACTGCTTAACCTGCGTGTGGGTTATCAGTATATCGAACTGAACAACAAAGATGGACGCAAAGATAACGTGCTGGTCGATGGCCCGTACGTGGGTGCATCGCTGCGCTTCTGATTCTGCTGCGCAAAAGAAGAGGGCGACTACTTCGGTAGCCGCCCTTTTTTATTGCCTGCTCGTTATGAACGAAAAGCCACGATCAGTGCGCTTTGCCCTGTTCGATGCCGGTGCCGGTCTGCGAGCGGATAAACTGTGCACGGAAGCGTGAACGTTCTTCTGCGCCCTGCTGCGAATGGTCGGTAATGGAGAAGAGCCAGATGCCCACGAAGGCCACCGCCATGGAGAACAGCGCCGGATACTCATAGGGGAAAATCGCCTTCGCGTTGCCCAGCACCTGTACCCACACCGTCGGGCCGAGGATCATCAGGATAACGGCGGTCAGCAGACCGAGCCAGCCGCCCACCATCGCGCCGCGCGTCGTGAGTTTTGACCAGTACATCGACAGCAGGATGATCGGGAAGTTACAGCTGGCCGCAATCGAGAAGGCCAGCCCGACCATAAAGGCGATGTTCTGTTTCTCAAACAGTATACCCAGCGCAATCGCCACCACGCCCAGCGCCAGCACGGTAATTTTTGAAACCCGCAGTTCATCTTTCTCGCTCGCCTGACCTTTACGATACACGCTGGCATAGAGGTCGTGAGACACCGCCGATGCACCCGCCAGGGTTAAGCCTGCGACAACGGCCAGAATCGTGGCGAAGGCAACCGCAGAGATAAAGCCCAGGAAGGTGCTGCCGCCCACGGCGTTCGCCAGATGCACCGCCGCCATATTGGTGCCGCCAATCAGCGCGCCGCTGGCATCTTTAAAGGCCGGATTAGCGCCCACCAGCAGGATGGCACCGAAGCCGATAATAAAGGTCAGGAAGTAGAAGTAACCCATAAAGCCGGTGGCCCAGAAGACGCTTTTACGTGCCTCTTTAGCATCCGCTACGGTGAAGAAGCGCATCAGGATATGCGGTAATCCGGCTGTACCAAACATCAGCCCCAGCCCCAGCGACAGCGCCGAGATAGGATCTTTAACCAGTCCGCCAGGCTGCATAATCGCGATGCCTTTTGGATGGACCGCCATCGCTTCGGTGAACAGCGTATTAAAACTGAAACCGGTCGCCTTCATTACCATGACCGCCATGAAGGTGGCGCCAAACAGCAGCAGCACGGCTTTGATGATCTGCACCCAGGTGGTGGCCAGCATGCCGCCAAACAGCACATACATCACCATCAGAATGCCGACCAGGACTACCGCAACATGGTAGTTAAGGCCAAACAGCAACTGGATCAGTTTACCGGCCCCGACCATCTGCGCGATCAGGTAGAGCGCCACGACCACCAGTGAGCCGCAGGCTGACAGCGTGCGGATCGGCATCTGCTTCAGACGATATGAGGCGACATCGGCAAACGTGTAGCGACCCAGGTTGCGCAGTCGCTCGGCGATTAAAAACAGAATCATCGGCCAGCCAACCAGGAAGCCGAGCGAGTAGATCAGCCCGTCATAACCAGAGGTGTAAACCAGCGCCGAAATGCCCAGGAACGAGGCGGCCGACATGAAGTCACCCGCCATCGCCAGGCCATTCTGGAAGCCAGTGATATTGCCGCCCGCGGTGTAGTAGTCATTACGTGATCGGGTGCGCTTTGAGGCCCAGTAAGTAATTCCCAGCGTGGCCCCGACGAAAATCGTAAACATGATAATCGCCTGGTAGTTGGTCGCCTGGCGCTGCACGGCACCGGTTATCGCATCGGCAGCCAGTGCTGAAAACGGCAGCATTAAGGCCAGCAGCCATAAGGTGAGACGAGTCATGATTTCACCTCGCTGAGGATCGCTTTCGTTAAACGGTCAAACTCACCGTTGGCACGCCAGACATAGACGCCGGTCAGCACAAACGACATCACAATCAGCCCGACCCCAATCGGGATACCGCGCGTGACGTTGGTGCCGGCATGCAGCGGCGTACCGAGCCAGCCGGGGGCAAACGCGATCAGCAGGATAAAGCCGACATAGAGCACCAGCATGATCAGCGACAGCAGCGTCGCGAACGCCTGACGCTTACGGACTAACTCATGAAAAAGGGGATTACGCTCAATCTGTTGATTGATGGCATCCTGATTCGAAAGGGCGTCATTCATCACATTTTCTCCAGAGGGCTTGCAGGCGAGAACCTCGCGACAGGGCGCGGATTCAGCTGGTTATAATATTTGTGACTACCGAAACAGACTGCGTAGGGCGGGTGTGGCGGGAAGCGATCTTCCCGCCGGACAGCGTGCGCTTAAGGCATTTTGATCGACTGTTTCTCCTCAAGCAGTTTTTCTACTACGCCAGGATCGGCGAGCGTAGAAGTATCACCAAGATTACTGGTATCCCCGGTGGCAATTTTGCGCAGAATACGCCGCATGATTTTGCCGGAGCGGGTTTTCGGCAGTGAGTCGGTCCAGTGCAGTACATCCGGTGTGGCTATCGGGCCAATCTCTTTACGGACCCACTGGCGCACTTCGGTGTACAACTCCGGCGACGGCTCTTCGCCATGATTCAGCGTGATATAGGCATAAATCGCCTGGCCTTTGATGCTGTGCGGAATCCCCACTACCGCCGCTTCGGCAATTTTAGGGTGCGAGACCAGCGCCGATTCTATTTCGGCGGTGCCGAGTCGGTGACCGGAAACATTGAGTACGTCATCGACGCGTCCGGTGATCCAGTAGTAGCCATCTTCATCACGACGGGCACCATCACCACTGAAGTAGACATTTTTAAAGGTAGAGAAGTAAGTCTGCTCGAAACGGTCGTGATCGCCATAGAGGGTACGTGCCTGACCCGGCCACGACTCGGTGATCACCAGATTGCCTTCACAGGCGCCTTCCTGTGGCTGACCTTCGTTATCCACCAGCGCGGGCTGCACGCCAAAGAACGGTCGGGTGGCGGAACCCGCTTTCAGCTCGGTCGCACCCGGCAGCGGCGTGATCATGAAGCCGCCGGTTTCGGTCTGCCACCAGGTATCAACAATCGGGCAGCGGCTGTTGCCGATTTTCTTGTAGTACCACTCCCAGGCTTCCGGGTTAATTGGCTCACCGACCGATCCCATAATGCGCAGGCTGCTGCGGTCGGTGCCGGCAATCGCCTTATCACCTTCCGCCATCAGCGCACGGATGGCAGTGGGCGCGGTGTAGAGCAGCGTGACTTTATGTTTATCAACCACTTCTGCCATACGGCTCGGCGTTGGCCAGTTCGGCACCCCTTCAAACATCAGTGTGGTGGCGCCACAGGCCAGCGGGCCATAAACCAGATAGCTGTGGCCCGTCACCCAGCCAACATCAGCGGTGCACCAGTAGATATCATCCTGATGGTAATCAAAGACGAACTTAAAGGTGGTCGCGGCATAGACCAGATACCCGCCGGTGGAGTGCAACACGCCTTTGGGTTTGCCGGTTGAACCGGAGGTATAAAGGATAAACAGCGGATCTTCCGCGCCGACTTCTGCGGCAGCGTGATTGGTGCTCGCGTTCAGCATCAGGTCGTGCCACCACTGATCGCGGCCTTCAACCCAGCCCACATCTTTACCAGTGCGCTGGAACACCACCACGTTTTTCACGCTGGTGACATTAGGATTTTTTAACGCGTCATCGACATTTTTCTTCAGCGGAATGCTGCGACCGGCGCGGATCCCTTCATCGGCTGTGATTACCAGCGAGGCGCTGGAATCGACGATGCGGCCCGCGACCGCCTCTGGTGAGAAACCGCCAAAGATCACCGAGTGAACGGCACCGATACGCGCACAGGCCAGCATCGCTACTGCGGCTTCCGGCACCATCGGCATATAGATTGCCACCACGTCGCCTTTTTTCACTTCCAGCAGTTCCAGCACGTTGGCGAAGCGACAGACTTCTGCATGCAGCTGGCGGAAAGTCAGGGTTTTGCTTTCGCTGGCGTCGTCGCCCTCCCAGATAATCGCCGGGTGATCGCCGCGCGTGGCTAAATGACGGTCAAGGCAGTTTGCCGCCAGGTTGAGCGTGCCATCTTCGTACCAGCGAATGTTAATGTTACCTGGTGCAAACGAGCAATTTTTCACTTTGCTGTAAGGCTTGATCCAGTCAAGGATTTTGCCCTGTTCGCCCCAGAAACTGTCTGGATCGTCGACAGATTGCTGATACATCGCCTGATACTGTTCTGCAGTAATCAGGGTGTTTGCTGCAATATTCTCTGGAACGGGATGTTTGTGTATTTGGCTCATGGCGGATCTCCTTGAAGATGTTAATGATATGTCAATCAATGGTTAATTAAAGCCTGCGCCAGAGCTTTGTTTCTTTTTTGCGCCACAGATCACGTGATACACATCCCCCGAGAAGCGTTAAGCCATTCTGATCTATCAGGTTAACGCTCTGGCGGCTCTGGAGAAGTCAGGCATCGCTTTTACGCTTTTATCCTGAATAAAAAGCGAGCAAACGCGCCGGATCAGTTTTTAATCGTTTCTGCATAGCTATGCGTAAATTCATCGAAGTAATACTTTTCATAACAGCAGGTTAGGGTTTTTCAGCTCCAGCAGCACTTTATGCTGCTTAGATGGTGAACTTTTAATCGGATCCGCCAGGGGTTGCATTTACCACAGTGAAAATGGTACTTATCTCGCCCCTGTTCTGCAGGTATCAACTCAGACCGCGTCTGAAAATGGGTATGGGAATCATCAGATTTTCATACGAGGCGCTGTTTCAAGACACCCTCTAATTTACCGGGCTTTTTGCTCACTCCCTGTGTGTATTGTCTTCTGCACCTTCGCAGTAGAGAGAAACGGGTTTTGACTGAGGAAATTACACGTTATGAAAGGTTTTAAAATCAGCCTGGCCTGGCAGATTCTGACAGCCCTGGTGCTTGGCATCGTTGTGGGTGCTGTGTTGCATAATCAGCCAGACAATCGTGAATGGTTAGTCACCAACATTCTCAGCCCGGCAGGCGATATCTTTATTCATCTTATCAAGATGATTGTGGTACCGATTGTGATTTCATCCCTGATTGTCGGCATCGCTGGCGTGGGTGATGCAAAGAAGCTGGGACGCATCGGCGTCAAAACGATTCTCTACTTTGAAGTGATCACCACCATTGCCATTGTGGTCGGTATTACGCTGGCCAACGTATTTCAACCCGGCACCGGCATTGATATGTCAACGCTGGCAACGGTGGACATCTCTAAATATGAAGCGACAACGGCAGAGGTACAGGGCGGTCCGCACAGCCTGGTGACCACCATTCTGTCGCTGATCCCGCAGAATATTTTCGCCTCAATGGCGAAGGGCGACATGCTGCCGATTATCTTTTTCTCGGTGCTGTTTGGCTTAGGCCTGTCGTCACTGCCGTCAGAACAGCGCGATCCGCTGGTGAACCTGTTCCGTGGCATTTCTGAAGCGATGTTTAAAGTGACGCACATGATCATGCGCTATGCCCCGGTGGGTGTGTTTGCGCTGATTGCGGTGACGATTGCTAACTTCGGCTTTGCCTCGCTCTGGCCGCTGGCTAAGCTGGTGCTGCTGGTTTACGCGGCAATTCTGTTCTTCGCCTTTGTGGTGCTGGGCGGGGTGGCGCGCTTCTGTAAGCTGCGGATTACCACGCTGATGCGTATCCTGAAGGATGAGCTGATTCTCTCTTACTCCACTTCCAGCTCGGAAACGGTGCTGCCGCGTATCATGGAGAAGATGGAAGCCTACGGCGCGCCGAAAGCGATCACCAGCTTCGTGGTGCCGACCGGTTACTCGTTTAATCTGGATGGTTCAACGCTTTATCAGAGTATCGCGGCGATCTTTATTGCGCAGCTGTATGGCATTGACCTGTCGCTGACCGACGAGATTGTGCTGGTAATAACGCTGATGGTGACCTCGAAAGGTATCGCTGGCGTGCCAGGCGTCTCCTTCGTGGTGCTGCTGGCCACGCTGGGCAGCGTCGGCATTCCTCTGGAAGGTCTGGCGTTTATCGCCGGTGTTGACCGCATCATGGATATGGCGCGTACCGCGCTGAACGTGGTTGGTAATGCGCTGGCGGTGCTGGTGATTGCCCGCTGGGAAAACCAGTTCGACGTCGAAAAGGCGAAAGAGTATGAGCTGGAGCTGCGGACACAGACCGCAAGCTGAACACGGCATTAACGTAAGAATGGGCTCAACGAAAGTTGGGCCTTTTTTTATGAGATTTTTCATGTCAGATATACAGGTTGACCGAGAATTAAATAGTTATAATTTTATAACCAAAAACCATGTTTATACGACAGGGATATTGTGATTATGATTGATTATAGTTATATTCCGTTGCGGTGAGTTGACTGTGTTCTTTGACAACATGGAGTGTTGACGGATGCCAGAAATTAACTGGACGAAAAAGGCATTGAAACAGCTTTATGGGCTGCCTCAGAAAGAGGGTAACGCTATTGAAGATGCTGTAGAGGCGCTGGCTAAATGGCCGGATATTCCCCATCTGAAAGTCGAAAAACTGACTGATGATAAACAGAAGCGAATGAAGCTGGTAGTAGGTCACTACCGCGTACTCTGGAAGATAGAGAAAGGTCAGCCAGTAGTGATAGATATACTTGAAGTCGTAAGAAGAACATCGACCACGTACAAAAAGCGCTAGCAGTGTGGCAGGAGCAATGTGCGTCATCAATAAGTTCTGTGCAGCCGGGTTTAGCGTTCCGCTGCACAGGCAGGCGATCAGACAGTGTTGCCTGCCGTACCAGTAAGGAGTGATTACCCATGAATGCTATACAGTTTCTGACGGACGAGCGCGGGAACCGCACTGGTGCTGTCATCCCTATAGAGCTGTTTAATAAGCTCATGGCTGAACGTCATTTAGATGATGTGTTTGAGTCTGTCCCTTATGAAGTGGGTCCAGACGATGATGAAACGATTCCTCACGATGTAATGAAAATCAGCCGACGGCAATCTGTTCCTTTGCATGTTGCCTGGCGTTTGCATCGTCACCTGTCACAGGAAGAGGTGGCGAATAAACTTGGCATCACGCAGGCTGGCGTGTCGAAGTTAGAGTCGAGAAAGAAACCTCAAAAACAAACGCTTGAGAAGCTGGCTGCTTTATATGGCTGCAGAACGTCACAACTTTATATTGATTAAATGGATGCGCTTTTAACCTGCGATTGGTGGTTTTTAATTGGCTGACGCGGCTCCCTCGCGATGTCGAATGGTGCCCTCAGAACCCATTATGAGGCAGGCAATTGATCACTATTTTCTGATACCTGACTAAACAGTGGATGTCGCTGAAGAACAAAACGTGCATCGCTCAGTCGGATACCAGCATTGCCTGCGCAAAGACGGCGTAAAACCATCCCCGGGGTCTTGGCTGCCGGTTCACTCGCCTCGTCCATGCGGCGGACGCTTAACTCCGTCAATGCTGGTATCCGCCTTCTCATCCACCTCGGGTACAGATTGTCAGAAGGACAAAAACCAGGAAAGGACATCTTACTCCAGCAGGCCTTTTTCAACGTTTATGTCCGACTCAAGCCTCTTTTCAAGCAGCCATAAAAAAGCCTGAGGGATGAAAAGGTTCACCTGAAGAGTAAAGCGTCCCACGCCAGGGACGGCGTGGGACGAGCGTCATGGATGACGAATGCGCCTTTACGATCAGGTGAACCTATTCTGACCTGCACCAGTCTCCCAGCGATTCCACTAACATGCACCGCACCCAGGTCGTAATGCTTATACTCATCACTCACCCAACCTGATCCCCCGCAACATGACTCACCCCACATCCATCGAAAAAAGATCTCACCCAATGAATTAATCATTCGTTATGATAGTTAGTAATTTGAATAATTTATTCCTTTGCGGAGCCCGCCATGAAACTCGACCTCAGCCAGATGATCACCGAAGGCCGCAACCCGGCCAGCCAGAATATTGACGAACTTTCCACCGAAGCGATGCTGCGCGTAATCAATGATGAAGATAAAAAGGTAGCGCTGGCGGTTGAGGCCATCGTGCCGCAGATTGCCGCCGCCGTTGACGCCATCTGCGCCGCCTTCCAAGCCGGTGGACGACTGATCTATTGCGGTGCAGGCACCTCCGGTCGGCTGGGCATACTGGATGCCAGCGAATGCCCACCTACCTTTGGCACACCCCGCGAGCAGGTTATCGGCCTGATTGCAGGAGGCCATACCGCCATACTCCAGGCGGTAGAAAACGCGGAAGACAACCGGGAGCAGGGCGCGCAGGATCTGAAAGATATCCACTTCAGCCGCCACGATGTGCTGGTTGGCATCGCCGCCAGCGGTCGCACACCCTACGTACTGGGCGCGCTGGCATACGCGAACGAACTTGGCGCAACCACTGTATCGCTCACCTGTAATCCAGGCAGCGCCATGTCGCAGGTTGCCGCGATTGCGCTCACGCCGGTGGTCGGCCCCGAAGTGGTCACCGGGTCTTCCCGTATGAAAGCGGGCACGGCGCAAAAACTGGTGCTCAACATGCTCACTACCGGGTCGATGATCCGCAGCGGAAAAGTGTACGGCAACCTGATGGTCGATGTGGAAGCCACCAATCAGAAACTGGTACAGCGTCAGGTTAACATCGTCATGCAGGCCACTGACTGTGGTGAGGCGACGGCCAGCGCCGCGCTCACCGCCTGTGGCGGACACTGCAAAACCGCCATCCTGATGGTACTGGCTGACCTGGCTGCTGATGAGGCGAAAGCGCTGCTCAGTCAGCATCAGGGCTTTATCCGTCAGGCTTTACAGGCAGCGGGAGCACGCTAATGGCCAGAATCACCGAGGCACTGTTGCGCGACATCCTGCAGGCGGTCGGTGGCGCGCAAAATATCGCGGCCTGTGGTCACTGCATGACGCGGCTCCGCCTGACGCTCAATCAACCGGGAGAGAGTGATCTGGCAAGGTTAAAAAGCCTGCCGGGCGTCTTAGGCGTTATCGACAGCGAGGCACAGTTACAGATTGTGCTGGGACCTGGCAAGGCGCAAACCGCCGCCGAAGGGATGCAGAACCTGCTGGCTCAGGGTGATACCGCGCTTGCACCGCAGGGCCAAACAGCGGAACTAAGCCTGCTTGCGGCGCAGCAGAAGCAGCAGCTAAAGGCGAAACAGACCAGCGGCGTGCATCAGTTCCTGTCGCGCTTCGCCACCATCTTCACTCCGCTGATTCCGGGCTTTATCGGCGCGGGGCTGCTGCTGGGATTTGCCACGCTGATTGAACAGAGTCTCCACCTCACTGCACCCGGTGACCACGCGCCCTGGCTGCTGCATACCGTGGCGTACATGAAAGTCTTCGGTAAAGGGCTGTTCACTTTTCTCAGCATCCTGATTGGCTACAACGCGCAAAAAGCGTTTGGCGGCAGCGGCGTCAATGGCGCAATCATCGCCTCGCTGTTTGTGCTCGGCTATGTGCCCACGGCTACCACCGGCTACTACAGCGGCATGGAAAACTTCTTTGGCCTGGCGATCGACCCGCGCGGCAACATTATTGGCGTGCTGATGGCGGCGATTATCGGGGCCTGGATTGAAAAACAGCTGCGTAAAATCATTCCCGACAATCTCGATATGATCCTCACCTCGTTGTTTACGCTGGTGATCACCGGCGCCATCACCTATCTGTTGATCATGCCGCTGGGCGGCGAACTGTTTAAAGGGATGTCGTGGCTGTTTATCCATCTCAATAACAATCCCTTTGGCTGTGCGCTGCTGGCCGGGCTGTTCCTGATCGCGGTGATGTTCGGCATCCATCAGGGCTTTATTCCGGTCTACTTTGCGCTGATGGAAACCCAGGGTTTTAACTCGCTCTTCCCGATTCTGGCGATGGCGGGAGCAGGCCAGGTCGGCGCATCACTGGCATTGTGGTGCAAAGCAGAAAAAGGGGCGCTGCTGCGGGCGCAGATCAAAGGCGCTATCGTGCCGGGGCTGCTTGGCGTCGGTGAACCACTGATCTACGGCGTCACCTTGCCGCGCCTCAAGCCCTTTATCACCGCCTGTGGCGGCGGTGCGCTGGGCGGGTTCTTTATCGGGCTGGTAGCGTGGCTGGGTTTACCGGTCGGGATGAACACGGTATTCGGACCCTCCGGCCTGGTCACGCTGCCACTGATGACCTCCAGCCAGGGGATCTTCGCTGGCATGGCGGTCTATCTGGCCGGGCTGATGGTGGCCTGGATCGGCGGATTCCTGCTCACCTGGTGGTTTGGCACCCGTAATGTCGACCTCAGCTGACCCGCTGCCGGAATTATCCAGTCCGGCTAACGGATGGATAATCAACCAAAAATGTGAAAGCCGCTACAAAGCGGCTTTATTATTGCCACTAATTTAACTTAAACGCTAAAGAGTAGGCAGAAGCATGCCGAAAACATAAAAAAAGGTAATCGTTATCTCTCAGCCCACAGTTTTCATGCCGACACTCAGACCGTCGCGTGCAGGACGTCGGGTCTCCAAGGACTTTTGATGCGTAACAACCAGCCTGTCTCTCAGCGTGAATATCTGTTCGACGATAATGCGACACTGATGTCGACCACCGATCTTAACAGCCACATCACCTACGCTAACGACGCGTTTATCGAGGCGAGCGGATTCACCGCCGACGAGATCAACGGCCAGCCGCATAACATGGTACGTCACCCCGATATGCCATCAGAAGCGTTTGCCGACATGTGGGCGACGCTGAAACAGGGTGAACCCTGGACGGCACTGGTCAAGAACCGCCGTAAAAATGGCGATCACTACTGGGTGCGGGCCAACGCCATTCCGGTAGTACGCGACGGTAAAGTGCAGGGCTACATGTCGGTGCGCACCAAACCCACGGCAGAGGAAGTGCGTCAGACTGAGGTGCTCTATCAGGATTTTCGTGAAGGCCGCGCCAGAGGGCGACGTTTTCACAAAGGCCTGCTGGTTCGCAGCGGCTGGCGTCGTCCCGCCTCAATCCTGAAGACGCTGCCCCTTCGCTGGCGGATCCGCACAACGCTGCTGACGTTACTGCCCCTCTCGGTGGCAGGCGTCTGGGCGCTGGGCATGACGCCCGCGGCACTGGCAGGCTTTACCGCGGGAATGGCTGCGCTGCTTCTGCTCTGTAGCCTGTGGCTGGAGCAGCAGATTTCACGCCCTATTGAGCGGATGTGCAAACAGGCGCTGAGCGTGGCAACCGGTGCCAGCCATAAAGTGGAGCAGATGGACCGCGTTGATGAGGTGGGTGTGACGCTGCGCGCCATCGGTCAGCTCGGATTGATGTTCCGCTGGCTGGTGGATGACGTCAGCGGCCAGGCGATCAATGTGCTGAGCGCCAGCGACGCCATCGCCCGCAGCAACAACGAACTCAGCCGCCGTACCGAACAGGCGGCTGCCAACGTGCAGCAGACTGCGGCCACCATGAACGAAATGACCGCCACGGTGAAGAGCAACACTGAAACTGCGCATGAGGCGAATACCCTCTCAGCCGGCACCAGCCACGCTGCCAGCAAAGGCGGCGAGGTGATGACCGAAATGATGGGCATGATGGGCGAAATTGCTGACAGTTCAAAGCGGATTGCCAATATTACCAGCGTCATCGACGGGATTGCGTTCCAGACCAATATCCTGGCACTGAACGCCGCCGTGGAAGCAGCGCGGGCCGGTGAGCAGGGCAAAGGCTTTGCGGTGGTCGCCGGAGAAGTGCGCAGCCTGGCGCAGCGCAGCGCCAAAGCCGCGAGCGAAATCAAAATGCTGGTTGAAACCAGCGCCAGCCGGGTCAACTCGGGCAATGAGCACGCCAGCGCGGCAGGCCGCACGATGCAGGATATCGTGTCGCAGGTGCAGAATGTCACCGCACTGATCGCCCAGATCAGCGCCGCCACGGCCGAACAGGCGACCGCGCTCAGCGAAGTCAGTTCAGCGGTGGAAGATCTTGATGATATCACCCACCAGAATGCCGCCCGCGTGACAGAAAGCGCCGAGGCTTCAGGTCGAATGACCCATCAGGCTAACCGTCTGGTCGAAGCGATCAGCGTCTTTCGTTAAGAGAAGAGATTCAGCGGCCCGGTTAAGAGGCCAGCGCCTGCGTGCCGTCGCGTCCGGCACGCAGTGCGCCTGGTGACTGACCGACAATCCGTTTAAAGGCGCGACTGAATGCCGCAATCGAGCCGTAGCCGAGATGATAAGCCACGGCTTCCACCGCTTCACCGTTGTTCACAATCCGCTGCACCGCCAGCCGCATCCGCAACTCCGTCAGATAGCGCAGCGGCGTCATGCCGGTGGCATTGAGAAACCGTCCGGCAAACACTGAGCGCGAACAGCCTGCCACGCTGGCCAGCCGCGCCACCGTCCAGTTTTCGCCTGGCTCCCGATGCATCGCAGCAATCGCCTGACTCAGACGTGGATCGCGCATCGCCTGCACCAGCCCACTGCGCTCGCCGCAGCCGTTTTCTACCCAGCCGCGCACAATCAGCGCGGCAACCACGTCTGCCAGACGCGACAGAATACCGGCGAATCCCGCCTGGCGGGTGAGCGACTCCCGCTCCATCGCCGCCAGAATCGGCTGAATCTCCGGGTATTGCGACAGCAGAGTACTCACCAGCATCACATCGGGCATGGTATTGATCAGCGGCTGCATGCCGCCGAGCTCAAACGCCATGCAGGCGCTGAACAGCAGCACGCTGTGCTCGTCATCACAGGCATCTTCCGGGGCTGCAATGGCGCAGACGCTGTCGCAGAGCGGCTTGCTCGCCATGTTCTTAATACACTGGCAGCTCGCCTCCTCACTGGAGATCAGGCTGTGGGGTTTGCCGTGCGGCACCAGCAGCGCATCGCCGCTGTTGAGCTGAAACACCTCGCCGGAGGCGCTGCGCACCATCAGTGAGCCGCGTCCGACAAAGTGGAACTGCGCCCGGCCCGGCGCGTGATCATAACGCAGCCCGAACGGCGCGCTCACTGCGATACGCTGATAGTTCACGCCATAGAGGCGCATCCCCATCAGCAGCTCGCTGGTCAGATCTCCATAGTGGCTCATGTGATTCCAGACGAATTATCAAAAATGAAGGTGTAAGCATCATAGATCGTCCTGACACGGCGTTCTATGCTCACACTCACTTTTTTATCTTCCGGAGAAGCAGCATGAGTCTGACAACCGAAGTGGCTGATGAGGTTTCCTCGCCGACCCGTCCCGCGTGGGGCGCGGTATTTGCTATGGCATTTGGGGTGTTCAGCCTCATCACCGCCGAATTTTTACCCGTGAGTCTGCTGACGCCGATGGCTCACAGCCTGGGCGTATCCGAAGGCCAGGCGGGACAGACCGTCACCATCACCGCGCTGGTGGCGCTGTTTACCAGTCTGGTCACCGGCAGCGTCACGCGGCGCATCGACCGCCGCATCGTCATGCTGGTCTTTTCGTTGTTGCTGATCGCTTCGGCACTGATGGTGGCGTTTGCGGCTGACCTGACGGTGATCCTGCTGGCGCGGGTGCTGCTGGGTATGGCCATTGGCGGCTTCTGGACACTCTCAACCGCCATCACCATGCGCCTGGTTCCCACCGATCAGGTGCCGCGTGCGCTCTCTATCGTCTTCAGCGGTATCTCGCTGGCGACGATTATCGCTACGCCACTGGGCAGCTATCTCGGCGGACTGGTGGGCTGGCGCAACATCTTTATGCTGACTGCCGGACTGGGTGCGGTGGCGCTGCTGTGGCAGTTCTTTACCCTGCCCGCCATGCCGGCAGAGAACAAAGCCCGCAACGGCGGGGTGCTGGCGCTGCTGCGTATTGGTGTGATGCGCTGGGGAATGCTGGCGGTAATCATGATGTTTACCGGTCACTTCGCCTTCTTCACCTATCTGCGTCCATTTCTGGAAAGCGTTGCGCAGCTCAACCTTAATCAGCTGTCGCTGGTGCTGCTGGCCTTTGGTGTGGCGAACTTCTTTGGCACCTCGCTGGCCGGTTTCCTGGTCACCCGCAGCGTATCACTGACCCTGAGTGGCATGGCGCTGTTGATGAGTGTCACCGCGCTGCTGCTGGTGAGCTTTGGCGATGTCAGCTGGATGGTAGGTGCAGGCGTGGCGATCTGGGGTATGGCGTTTGGTTCGATGCCAACCGGCTGGTCAACCTGGATTTCGCGCGCGGTGCCGGATGATGCGGAGTCAGGCGGCGGTTTACTGGTTGCCACCATCCAGCTGGCGATTACTGTCGGCGCGGCGGCGGGCGGCTGGATGTTTGACCTGCGCGGCGCAGGCGGTGTGTTCGTTGCCAGCGGAGTGCTGATGCTGCTGGCCGCGCTGACCATCTTCACCCGGGTACGACATCACGGTTAAATCCTCAAGGGCAGCAATATATGCTGCCTTTTTTTATGGGGGTAGATTATTAACCTTTTGAGTGATAACTGTGCGAAATGTGCTTTTTATCATCAATTTTACTGAACGAGTTAAGCAAAACCCTCCGCTTTTTACTGATCAACTTCCGGACTAATATATCTATCAACAAGGCAGAACGCCTTACCTGATAAAAATTAACCGAGGAATTGACCATGAAATCTATCAAAACTTTTGCAGCTGTTATCGCGCTTTCTGTTCTGCCATTCGCCAGCTTCGCCCAATCTGTGACCGCCATCGACTCTACGCTTGATGGTGCTGAAGCGAAAATCGCTGCGCAGGCTCAGGAAGCTGGTGCTTCATATAAGATCACTGAAGCTTACACCAACAACGGCGTTCACATGACCGCTGAGCTGCTGAAATAAGTTAAGTTTTACCCTCTTGTGCTGACAGGACGCCTTTGGGCGTCCTGGCGGCGTTTATCCGCTAATAATCCTGTTCCTTTCCCCCCGAAATAATTATTATTCTCAAAAACAATTCTGCATCTGACTGCTGGTCAGCTGTTTCTGGTTGCAATGTCGGGCTTTCTTTTCACTGCGTCTGCAGTGGATTAACTATGGAGAAGTTATGAAAGCGATTACCAATACGTGCCGGACCCTGCGTCCGCTGTTACTGGCTACGGCCCTGTTCTCTGCCTCAGGATGGCTGGCGGTGCAGGCTGAAGATCTCAATCAGGCCGTGGGTAAAGGCGTCTATGAACTGGCAGTCAGCCCGAAAGATAACGCGCTGTTCGTGGCGACAGCGCAGAACAGCAGCGGTGACGGCGGCACAGTTTTCCGTCTCGACCCGGCGACGCTGGCGGTACAGCAGTCGATCAACACGGAGCTGAAATCGTTCGGCGCGGCGATCAACCCGCAAACCAACGTGCTCTACATCGGCAACACCGTAAACGGCTCGGTTACGGCCATTGACGCCAGCAGCGGCAAAGTGCTCAACACGCTGGTGCTGGATAGCCGTAAGCGCAGTGAGACAGTGCGCCCATTGCAGCCGCGTCAGGTGGCGGTTGATGCTAAAACTAACCGGGTTTATATCACTGGCCTGGGACCGCAAAGCGTGGTCTGGGTGGTGGATGGCAGCACGCTGAAGCTTGTCAGTACCATCCCGAATACCGGTAAAATGGGCACCGGCCTGGCGGTAGATTCAGACGTGCAGAAGGTCTACGTCACCAACGGTGATGGTGAACTGGTGACGATCAATGCGCGCACCAATGCCATTGAGAAAAAGCAGAAGATTGACGGAGATAAAGAGCACTTCTTCCTGAACATCGCGCTGGATACGCGCGGTCAGCGCGCCTTCCTGACGGATTCAAAGCAGGCGCAGGTGCTGGTGGTTGATCTGCGTAATCAGCAGGTGATTCAGCGGATTGATGTGCCGGAATCGCTGGCGGTGCTGTTTAATGGTGAGCGCGATGAGCTTTATGTCACGCATCGTAAAGCGGGTGAAGTCAGCATCATCGACGCCAGCAGCTATAAGGTGAAGCGCACGGTGAAAACCCCGGCGCTGCCTAACAGTCTGGCACTCTCGGCAGACGGCAAGGTGCTTTATGTCAGCGTGAAACAACCTGGCTCGCGTAAGGCGCCGCCAAAAAATCCTGACAGCGTGATGCGTATTGCACTGTAAGGCGTGACGTCCCGGGCACTGCTGTGTTGAAGCTGTTTTACATCCGGTCTTTGTAAACGAGAAAGCCACTCTGACGAGTGGCTTTTTATTTAAACAGAATCGCTTTCGCCGTTTTGAGGGTTCAGATGCGAAAGGCCACTCTTTTTCCGGTCGGAAGTTCCACATCAAGACTGAGTTTTCCGCCCATTGCTTCGACATAGCGTTTCAGCGTGGCAACCTTAATCTCATTTCCGCGTTGCTCAATCTGAGCAACGGCAGGCTGACGCACGCCCATGGCCTCGGCGAGCGTCTTTTGTGATAACTGAAGCTCTTCGCGAATCATCTGAAGCCCGACTTCCAGAATCATTTCATCAGACATTTTTTTGATTCGCGCCTGACTCTCAGGGGAGAAGTCGGCGATAACATCATCCAGGGTTCTCATTAATTATTTCCCTTCTCCTGTTCAGCCAGCCAGGCTGAAAATTCATCGTCAGCGATGCGTATCATTCGGATATAAAAACGTTTGTCATGACTCTTATCTCCGGCACATAACACAATAGCCTGGCGGACAGGGTCAAATGCATAAAATGCCCGAATTGGCTTTCCTGAAAACTGTACGCGGAGTTCTTTCATATTCCTGTACTGCGAGCCCTTGAGAGTATCAGCATAAGGGCGAGGCAAATCAGGGCCGTATACTTTTAACTTTCCCAGATCCGCTAACATTTTTTCCTGCAGGGCTTCTTCCTGCTCACTTAGCCAGCTTTCAAAGCGCGGGCTCAGGAGTACGGTCCACATGACATACTTCCTTGTATATATTCCGTCATACAGGGTACAGATTATAAGCTACAGCTTATAAATTCAAGCCAGAGAACACGCATGACGGCTGATTTAAGCATTAAAAAAGCCCGCTTTCGCGGGCCAGGAGCAGCACATCTCTGCTGTTACAGGAGTCCTGCAGGTTCTTTGCGGGATGATCCGTGGCTGAGGAGAGTGGGGTGGAAATCGACCCGTGCCGCCATACTTAAGTAGTTACACCTCTTCCGACGCTTCGCGCATCATCTCATCGTGCGGAACATCATCCAGAATCTGTTCAAAGCTGCGCAGACGCTTATAGATCGACATCAGTTCGATCAGCGTCGACCAGGAGGCGATCAGATACTGGAACGAGCCGCGCACCTGATCAAACACGTTGGTGATCTGGTTGAGTAAGCCCAGCGTGATGGTGCCCGCCACAATGGATGGAAACAGCAGGAACAGACCAAACACGTTATCAACCTGCAGATAGAGAATGCGGGTGATGTTGAAGTAGAGATAGTGAAAGTAGAGACGGAAGTAGTTAACCCGCACCCGACTGAACAACTCCTGAACCGTCTGCGGTGTGGCACGATCGGCATTGTCTTCGCCGTAGACCAGTTCTTTACGGTAGGCGGCTTCAACCCGCTGATTGCGGAACTCCAGCCCCGGCAGCTTAATCCCTACCAGCGCCAGCAAGCCAGTACCAAACACTGACCAGAGCACAGCGGCAATCACCAGTGCGTAAGGAATATTGCCGAGGATGGGAATATCTTTCACGTGATGGGAGAGCGCGACCAGCACCGGTAAAAACGCCACCAGCGTCATAATCGCCTGAATAAAACTGACACCCCAGTTTTCCAGCGTGGTCGCAAACCGCATGGTGTCTTCCTGCACACGCTGTGCGGCACCTTCGACATGACGCAGACGCTGCCAGTTGTGCATGTAGTAGTTATTCATGGCGCTACGCCAGCGGAAAACCCAGTGGCTGATAAAGAAGGAGTTGAGTACGCCAATCACCACTGCGATTAATGCGATGCCGAGAAAAGAGAAAACCTCATGGTAAAACTCCGCAATCTGCACCGATCCCGCTTTGGTTAACGCTTTCTGAATCAGATCATAAAACGGTCCATACCAGGCGTTAATGGCCACTCCGACCTGCACGCCAAACCAGGTCACAAAGATGATCAGCGCGGAGCCCCAGACTGACCAGCGTTGCCATGGATGCGCATCAATCAACCGCCAGGCCCCGGCAAAAATGGCTACCATGATCCAGTAATAGAGGTAGAACCAGAGCTGACTCACGGCGATAAAACGCGCTGCCGTCGTCGGCAGGGGCTGTTTCATTGCTGTTTCAAAGGTGGGCCAGATGCCGGGCAGATGCGCGGCAAAGCCGAACCAGGCAAAAATCGCTACTAAGCTCCAGACAGCCGCAGAGCTGAAAAACAGCGCTGGCCGCGGAAAAAAAGACTTAAACATAGGCACTCCGCTGTTGTGTGTTGCCTGTTATAACGTTTTTGACGGGTCGCTGTCTGTAGTCTGTTGTTTCTGCTAATGACAGGAGGGGGATAGATGTTAATGAAATTGTGCGGTTTTGTTTCCTGGAACTAAATCTTTGTGAATGGCAGTGTTACAATAGGTTGTTTGTTACCGGTAACAAACAGGCTCCTGGCCTGTATCTGCTGATAAAAACCATTACAACGCAACCACCTATTTTTTTCATACCGCCGGTCAGCGCGGGAATGAGGCAATGTCATGTCAGAACAAAAAAAGGGTCATTCACGCAGGGATTTTTTGCTGAAGACAATCACCCTGGCGCCTGCAATGGCGGTAGGTTCCACAGCGATGGGTGCACTCTCCCTGCCGCTGGCCACACAGGCGGCTGAAACCCCGGCCACGCCACAGCAGGCGCGCGACTACCAGCCGAACTGGTTCACCGCCGAAGAGTTTGCTTTTATTACCGCCGCCGTGGCACGGCTTATCCCCAGCGATGAACGCGGGCCTGGTGCGCTGGAAGCGGGCGTGCCTGAGTTTATCGATCGTCAGATGAATACGCCGTATGCCACGGGGTCGAACTGGTATATGCAGGGGCCGTTTAACCCCGACCTGCCGAAAGAGCTGGGCTATCAGCTGCCGCTGGTGCCACAGCAGATCTACCGCCTCGGTCTGGCCGATGCCGATAATTACAGCAAAAAGCAGCACGGCAAGGTGTTCGCCCAGCTCAGTGGCGAGCAGCAGGATGCCTTACTGCAGGCGATGGAAAGTGGCAGTGCTGAATTCAGCCAGCTGCCGGCAAAAGTCTTCTTTAGCTTCCTGTTGCAGAATACCCGTGAAGGCTTCTTCAGCGATCCTATACACGGCGGGAATCAGGGCATGGTCGGCTGGAAGCTGATTAACTTCCCTGGCGCACGCGCCGACTTTATGGACTGGGTAGAGCGCGGCGAACGTTATCCGTTCCCGTCAGTGTCGATTCGCGGGGAGAGAAGCTAAGCATGGCAAACGAAATGAAAAAAGTGGATGCGGTTATTGTCGGCTTCGGCTGGGCGGGTGCCATTATGGCGAAAGAGCTGACCGAAGCGGGCCTGAACGTGCTGGCGCTGGAGCGCGGACCGCATCGTGATACCTATCCTGATGGCTCCTATCCGCAGTCCATTGATGAGCTGACCTATAACGTCCGCAAAAAGCTTTTCCAGGATCTCTCCAAAAGCACCGTGACCATTCGTCATGATGCGTCGCAGACCGCAGTGCCCTATCGTCAGCTGGCGGCTTTTCTGCCCGGCACCGGCACCGGTGGCGCGGGTCTTCACTGGTCCGGCGTCCATTTCCGTGTCGATCCGGTTGAGTTGCGGATGCGCAGCCATTACGAAGAGCGCTACGGCAAGAACTTCATTCCGGAAGGCATGACGATTCAGGATTTTGGCGTCAGCTACGATGAGCTGGAGCCGTTCTTCGACAAAGCGGAAAAAGTTTTTGGCACCTCAGGCAGCGCCTGGAGTATCAAAGGCAAAGTGGTCGGCAAAGATACAGGCGGCAACCCGTTTGCACCCGATCGCTCAGATAACTTTCCGCTGCCCGCGCAGAAGCGCACTTACTCGGCGCAGCTGTTTGCTCAGGCGGCAGAGTCGGTCGGCTATCACCCTTACGATCTGCCGTCCGCCAATACCTCGGGTCCGTATACCAACACCTACGGCGCACAGATGGGGCCGTGCAACTTCTGCGGTTACTGCAGCGGCTACGCCTGCTACATGTATTCCAAGGCGTCGCCTAACGTCAATATCCTGCCTGCGCTGCGTCAGGAGCCGAAGTTTGAGCTGCGCAATAACTCTTATGTGCTGCGGGTCAATCTCAGCGATGACAAAACGCGTGCGACCGGCGTGACCTATGTGGATGGGCAGGGCCGCGAGCAGATTCAGCCCGCTGACCTGGTGATCCTCTCCGCCTTCCAGTTCCACAATGTTCACCTGATGCTGCTGTCGGGCATCGGCAAACCCTACAACCCGATTACCAACGAAGGGACCGTAGGTCGCAACTTCGCCTATCAGAACCTCTCTACGCTGAAGGCGCTGTTTGATAAGAACACCACCACTAATCCGTTTATCGGTGCGGGTGGCGCAGGCGTTGCGGTTGATGATTTCAACGCGGATAACTTCGACCACGGGCCGCTGGGCTTTGTTGGTGGTTCACCATTCTGGGTTAACCAGGCGGGCACCAAACCGATCTCCGGCCTGCCGGTGCCGGCGGGTACGCCCAACTGGGGCAGCAAATGGAAAGCGGCGGTGGCGGATACCTACACCCATCATCTGTCGATGGATGCGCACGGCGCCCACCAGTCTTATCGCGCCAACTACCTTGATCTCGATCCCAACTACAAAGATGCCTATGGACAGCCGCTGCTGCGCATGACCTTTGACTGGCAGGATAACGACATCAAAATGGCGCAGTTCATGGTCGGCAAGATGCGCAATATCGCGGAAGCGATGAATCCGAAGATGATCATCGGCGGCGCGAAAAAGCCGGGCACCCATTTCGACTCCACGGTTTATCAGACTACCCACATCAGTGGCGGGGCGATCATGGGCGACGATCCAAAAACCAGTGCGGTTAACCGTTATCTGCAAAGCTGGGACGTACCGAATGTGTTTGTACCGGGCGCATCAGCTTTCCCGCAGGGACTGGGCTACAACCCGACCGGCATGGTGGCGGCGCTGACCTACTGGTCAGCTAAAGCGATTCGCGAACACTACCTGAAAAACCCAGGCCCACTGGTGCAGGCATAAGGACATGGCGATGAAAAATGGCATTCTGGCTCTGATTCTTGGCTCCCTGACGTTCGCCGCCCTGGCGGAGAGCAGCCAGGACGATCTGGTTAAACGGGGTGAGTATCTGGCGCGAGCCGGTGACTGTGTGGCCTGCCACACCAGCAAAGGCGGCGCGGCCTTTGCCGGTGGGCTGCCGATGGCAACACCGATTGGCACCATCTACTCCACCAACATTACGCCCGATCCCGCGACTGGCATTGGCGAATACAGCTACGACGACTTCCAGAAAGCGGTGCGTCAGGGCGTGGCGAAAAATGGCGATACGCTCTATCCGGCGATGCCATATCCCTCTTATGCAGTGGTCAGCGATGAAGACATGAAGGCGCTTTACGCCTACTTCATGCATGGCGTCGCGCCGGTCGGGCAGCCAAACCGGGAGAGCGACATTCCCTGGCCGCTGTCGATGCGCTGGCCGCTGGCGATCTGGCGCGGGATTTTTGCGCCCGACGTGAAAGCGTTCCAGCCTGCAGCCCAGGAAGATCCGGTGCTGGCACGTGGTCGCTATCTGGTAGAAGGACTGGGTCACTGCGGGGCCTGTCACACGCCGCGCAGCATCACGATGCAGGAGAAGGCGCTGACCAACAATGAGGGCAGCGACTATCTGGCGGGCAGCAGCGCACCGATTGATGGCTGGACCGCCAGCAATCTGCGTGGTGACAACCGCGATGGACTGGGTCGCTGGAGCGAAGAGGACCTGCGTCAGTTCCTGCGTTATGGCCGCAACGATCAGACCGCCGCTTTTGGTGGCATGACCGACGTGGTGGAACACAGCCTGCAGCACCTGAGCGAGTCCGATATCACGGCGATTGCGCGCTATCTGAAGTCGCTGGGCGCGAAAGATCCCCATCAGGCAGCCTTCAGCGTCGATGACGCCACCGCCAAAGCGTTGTGGAAAGGTGACGACAGTGCGACGGGTGCAGCTACCTACGTCGACAGCTGTGCGGCGTGCCATAAAACCGATGGCAGCGGCTATAAACGTTTCTATCCGGCGCTGCGCGGTAATCCGGTAGTACTGGCGGACGATCCGACCTCACTGATTCATATCGTGCTGGTGGGCGGACAGTTGCCTGGCGTTAATGGCGCGCCGTCGACGATTACCATGCCAGCATTTGGCTGGCGTCTTGACGATCAGCAGGTGGCGGACGTGGTGAACTTCGTGCGTAACAGCTGGGGCAACAAGGCGTCGGAGCCGGTCAGCGCGAAACAGGTCGCTGAGCTGCGTAAAGATGAGAAAGATCGGCTGGGCAGTGCAGATATCCGGGTACTGGAAGGCAAATAATCAGCAGTAAAAAAGGCCGTCATCATCAGGATGACGGCCTTTTCTTTTAGATATTCTCCAGATCGATACCGCGCGTTTTCGGCCCATAAATCCCTACCGACAGCATCACCATCACCATGCTCAGCACGATAAAGGTAATCACGCCTGGCGTACCGGCGTACTGCAGGATCACCCCAATCAAAATACTGCTGAATACCGTAGAGAGGCGACTGAAGGAGTAGCAGAAGCCGACCGCCCGCGCCCGAATATGGGTCGGGAAAATCTCGGTCTGATAGGCGTGGAAGCTGAAGGTCAGCCAGGCGTTGGACCAGGTGATCAGGAAGCCGCAGAGAATCAGCAACACCGGCTGCGTCTGGAAGGCGAACAGCGTGCCGAACACCACCGTCATCAGCGACGACAGGACGATCTGCCACTTATTTTCCAGCTTATCGGCGTAGCGGCTACAGATCAGCGATCCCAGCGGATAGGCCAGCGTGATGAAGAAGGCATAAAGCAAACTGTGCGTCACCGTGGCACCGCGGCCTGACAGCAGCGCAGGCAGCCAGTTACCAAAGCCGAAAAAGCCGATCGCCTGGAAAAAATTCATCACCACTAGCATCAGGGTGCGCTTGCGGTAAGCGGGTGACCAGATCTCGCTGAAGCGCCCCCGTTTTGGCAGCTGCGCCGCGGCGTCGTCGGCTGAAAAAGCGGGTCCTGCCGGGATGCCGCAGCGTTGCTCCATCGTGGACAACACCTGATGCGCCTCCTGATGACGACCCTGCTGCGCCAGCCAGCGCGCCGACTCCGGCAGGTTCCTGCGCACCAGCCAGATCACCAGCGAGCAGACCGCGCCCGCAATGACCACCCAGCGCCAGCCTTCAAGGCTGAACAGCGTTTGCGGAATCAGCCACCACGACATCAGCGCCACGGCCGGCACCGATAAAAACTGCACGAAAAAGGAGAAGGCAAAGGCGCGGCTGCGCAGATGGGTCGGCACCCATTCCGACAGATAGGTGTCGATGGTCACCAGCTCGACGCCCAGCCCGATCCCCACCAGAAAGCGGAACAGAATAATCATCTCTGCGCTCTGCTGGAACGCCATCAGCAGCGAAAACAGCCCGTACCACAGCAGCGCACACATAAAGGTGAGACGGCGACCAAAGCGGTCAGCGTAGGGTGCCAGCAGGCTGGCACCAAAAAACAGACCGAGAAAAGTGGCTGAGGCGAAGGCCGCCTGATCGGAGAAGCCCAGCACGCCTGCCGCACCCGTGTGAAATACGCCCGCCGACAGCAGGCCGGTACTGATATAGGCGGTTTCAAACAGGTCATAAAGCTCAAAAAAGCCGCCCAGCGCCAGCAGCGTAATAAAGCGCCACAATCCGGCGGAGGAGGGCAGCGCATCAACCCGAGCGGCTAAGCTGTTACGGGCCGCCGATGAAGCGTGCATCGGCGGCAGGCTGGTGGAGGAGGTGGTCATGTCAGCGTGAACCTCAGGCAGTGTGGAGACGACTCGCAGCCGGTCGGAGGCTTATTAAAATAGTTAACCGTTAGCAAGCGAAGAAATAGCAGAATAGTCAATTCATCCGCCGTTGCCGAGAGGGTCGTTGCTGACTATTTAGCAACGTACGTTGCAGGTTTTGCCATCCGTGGCAGGCGCACTCCGGCAGCGGCGACCAGGCCAGAATCTGATTGCAGCGAACTCCGGACTGTCTCTCAGTCCGGTAACGCGGGGGCAGGAGCGCATGGATGCAAATGGCGTCCTTGCGTTATCATAGCCTTGCTTTATGACACCTTTTCACGGACGCGGAAAAAGCTGAGCTGAAGAAGCTGACATAATTACTGAAAGATGAGGTGTAACGTGAGTTTTTTTGACGAGCTGAAAGCATCGCTGGAAGAGGCTGTGGAGATCAAAAACGGTATCAGAGCCCCCGGTCGTGTTACCCGTTACGCGGTTGCCGACGTGAAGGCTATCCGGGCACAGCTTAACGTCTCACAGAGTGAGATGGCGACGGCATTGGGAACCAGCCTCGATACCATAAAGAGCTAGGAAGCCGGACGGCGTAACCCGACCGGGCTGGCAGCTAAAGTACTGGTAACTATCCAGAAAAACCCGGAATTTTTTAAGGAGCTGGCGGCGCAATGAGCCGTTGTTCCCTGCACGCCGTTTAACAAAAAATAAAACGTGCCACCGATGAAACATTCATCGGTGGCACTGTGCTTTAAGGCAGTTTCGGCCAGACGCCTGGCCCGATCGGCAGACCCAGCAGATACCACACCAGCAGCAGCGCTATCCAGCTGATAAAGAACACCAGCGGATAGGGGAAGATCAGCACGTAATAGGTGCCGAGCTGCGCATCTTTCTGGTAACGCTGCAAAAAGGCGAGAAACAGCGGCAGAAACGGCGACATCGGTGCCAGCGGCAGCACGGCGGAGTCGGCGATGCGGAAAATCATCTGGGCAAAGGCGGGATGGAAGCCGAGCAGCATAAACATCGGCACAAAGACCGGCGCCAGAATCGACCAGATGGCTGAGCCGCTGGCGATAAACATGCAGAGAAACGCCGACAGGAACATCAGGCCAAGAAAAGCGGGCGCGCCGCTGACGCCTGCGCTCTCCAGCACATCAGTCAGCCCGATCGCCATGAATTTGCCCATGTTGCTCCAGTTGAAGAACGCCACGAACTGCGACAGCGGAAACACCATCACGATAAAACCCGCCATGCCCTTCATCGGATCGACCAGCAGCTGCGGGATATCATCCGGACGGCGGATCTGTCGGGTGACCACGCCATAAGCAATCGCCACCACAAAGAAAAACAGAATGATGATTGGCACGATGCCCTGAATAAAAGGCGAGGGAATAATGGCGCCGGTAGCGGGATTGCGCAGCGGTGCATTTTCCGGCACCACCAGCAGCGCCATCAGGGCGATAAACAGCAGCGCGGCGATCCCGGCAGCCCGCAGACCGCGGTTTTCAAGCGGCGTCAGCGCCGCCAGCTTCTCGCCGTTGCCCTGCCACTTTGGCAGTCGCGGCTCGACAAATTTATCGGTCAGCAGCGCGCCCACAATCGTCAGCACAATCACCGACGTGGCCATAAAGAACCAGTTATCGATGACGCTGACATGCACCGTGTCGCTGACCGCTTTAGCCGCTTCAGTGCTGATGCCCGAGAGCAGCACATCGGTGGTGACAATCAGCAGGTTGGCGGTAAAGCCGGAGGCCACACCGGCAATGGCGGCCAGCAGGCCCGCCACCGGATGACGGCCCACCGCCAGAAAGATAAGTGCGCCCAGCGGCGGCATCACTACCAGCGCGGCATCCGAGGAGATATGGCTGAAAAAGGCGATAAACAGCACCATGTAGCTGGCATAACGGCGGCTGACGCGTGACGCCATCTTCACCATCAGCGACTGCAGCAGGCCGACCTTTTCCGCCAGTCCGGCACCAATCACCAGCGCCAGAATCGATCCCAACGGGGTAAAGCTGCTGAAGTTTTTGATGATATTTGGCAGGATCCACTGAATGCCTGCGACGCTCAGCAGGTTATTCACCCGCACGATTTCGCCGTTGCTCGGGTTCTTCACCGCCAGATCCAGCGCGCTGATAATGGCAGTCGCCACCATCAGCACCACGATCAGATAGACAAACAGTAAAAACGGGTTGGGGACTTTATTCCCCACGCGCTCGATCCAGCTGAAGAGCCGGCCAGGACTGCGGTTCTCGGATGTTGCTTCCATGGTATTGGTTCTCGTCTTGTGTCCCTTTTATCGGCGGTAGCAAGGCCTGACGCCGGTCGCGTTGTGCGACAGGCGGTGAGTTCAGTTCCGGCACCGCTGAATCAGGGAAGTGTTTGCAATATTTTTTTATAGTGGTCCGTGTCAGAGACACGGCCGTTGGCTCATTCGGCCAGTTTTGTTGGTGTGATCCCCGCCGGGATCGGGCAGTTATAGGGCTGCGCGGCGCGTACCCGATCAAACTCGGCCCGGCAGCCAGCCAGCGCCTGCCGATCCGTTAACAGCGTTAACACCGTGGCCGCCATCACTTTGCCCGCCAGAAACATCCCCTTATGCCCGATACTGGTGCGTCCCTGCGCCACCAGTTGCCAGGTGTGCAGCGGCGTGCCGAAAGTAAAGCAGGGCGCAAAACACTGTGCAGTCGGCGTCACCCAGCTGACATCGCCGACGTCGGTGGAGCCATAAAGCAGATCACGTGTGACCGCATAGGGCGCGACCTCATCCATAAACAGCTTGTCACCCAGTTGTTCAGCCCAGGCGTGACCGGCTTCACCACCGGTTCGGGCGGCATTGAGCCGGGCATTGCGCAGATCGTCATCAGTGAGCGTGGCACGCAGTTCAGCCGCAAACGCGCGTTCTTCGTCGCTGTAGTCGGGCAAACCAAACTGATGCAAATAACGCTCCATGACCGCTTCCAGCGCGCGATTCGGGACGTAATCCGAGCAGGCTTTGTCAAAACGTACAGTCAGCGTGGTGTCGGTCATCAGCGCTGCACCCCTGGCGATATTGATCACCCGTTCATAAATCGCCTGCGCCTGTGGCAGTTCCGGGGCGCGGATCAGGTAGAGCACCTCCGCATCCGCCTGCACCACGTTTGGCGATACACCGCCGCTGTTGGTGATGGCGTAGTGCAGACGTGCCTCCTGAACAATATGCTCGCGCAGAAAGTTGGCCCCGGTATTCATCAGCGTGACGGCATCCAGGGCGCTTCGGCCCAGATGGGGAGAATTGGCCGCGTGCGCCGCAACCCCTTTGAACCTGAACGCCGCCTGAATATTGGCGAGGGTGCGCAGATTGAACATGCCGCTGAACCCCTCCGGATGCCAGGTCACGGCGGCATCAACGTCGTCAAACAGCCCTTCGCGCACCATAAAAGTCTTGCCCGAACCGCCTTCTTCGCCAGGGCAGCCGTAAAAGCGAACCGTGCCGCCCGTGTGATGCTGTTCCATCCAGGCTTTCACGGCGCAGGCCGCCGCAACACCTGCCGTGCCGAGCAGGTTGTGACCGCAGCCGTGTCCGTTGCCGTTGGCTTCCAGCGGTTGTGGCCGGGCGCAGCCCGCCTGCTGACTCAGGCCCGCCAGCGCATCGAACTCGCCAAGGATGGCAATCACCGGCTTGCCGCTGCCCGCACTGGCGATAAACGCCGTATCGATGCCACCCACGCCGCGTTCCACTCTGAATCCCTCTTCTGCCAGCGCATCAGAAAGCAGGGCTGACGAGCGGGTTTCGGCAAAGCGGGTCTCCGGTGTGTCCCAGATGGCGTCACTGAGCGTGCTGAAACGAAGCTGATGACGAGCGATATAGTCGGCAATAAAGTCTTCCATCATCGTGAGCCCCCATACTGCGCCTGGTTCAGCGCCAGCGTCGCCAGCAGCGTGATGGCGTCCGGCATCACCCGCTCATCAAAGTCGAATTTCGCATTGTGGTGACCCGCCGCCAGCTCACAGCCAAAAATGACGTAAGAGGCCTGACCGCCGCGCTGCTTTACCCGTTCCATCATGTAGGTCGCATCTTCCGAACCCGCCGCCTGCGCTTTACGATCGACCACGGAGTTGAAGATACCGAGCGCGTCCGCCTGCTGATGGATGAAATCAACCCATGGCTGCGTCGGGGTACAGCTGCGCGCGGCCCCCATCAGCGAGACCCGCTGCTCAACGCCATACATCGCCGCCGCACCGGCAATCACCCGCAGCGCCTGCTGATAGATGTCGTCGTTGACCTGATTGGTCACGCCACGGGTTTCGACTTTCAGCAGGGCGCAGTCGGCTACCACGTTGCGGCCGGTTCCCGCCTGCAGCACGCCCACGTTGACCCGTGCCACGCCGCCGCTGTGCTGGGTTAAACCATGCAGCGCCAGCGTTGCCTGCGCGGCGGCCAGCAGGGCATTGCGCCCCTCTTCAGGACGACCGCCCGCATGGGCACCGACGCCGGTAAAGTGAACATCCAGCTTGGTAGTGGCGAGGAAGCTGTCGCTGCCGCACACTACTTCGCCTGCCGGCACGCCGGTGCCGATATGAATCGCGGTGAAGCGATCAACGTCATCGACCACGCCCGCCGCCACCATCGCTTTTGCGCCGCGCACACCCTCTTCGGCGGGCTGGAAGATCAGTTTAATCGTGCCGCTGAGCTGATCTTTCATCGCCATCAGCACCGAGGCGAGACCCAGCCCGATGGTGGTGTGGCCGTCATGTCCGCAGGCGTGCATCATGCCTGCGTTGCAGGAGGCGAACCCTTCACGCTGCGGCAGATGATCGTCAGCCTGACTCTCGTTGAGATCCAGGGCATCCATATCGACGCGGAAGCCCATCACCGGGCCAGGACGGCCGGTCTCGAGCGTTGCCACGATGCCGCAGAATCCGCCGGAGAAGTGGCTGATCCACTGCGGCAGCGCGCCCTGTTGCAGCGCGCGCGCTTCCTGCTGCTTCAGCACCGCCTCGTCGGGCAAGCCCATCCGCGCGTCAGCGTCGATGACCTCACGGCCCAGCTTCAGTTGATAACCGAGCTTATGCAGCTCTTCAGCGACTAAGGTGGCGGTGCGGAACTCCAGCCAGCCCGATTCGGCATAGTGATGGAAGTCGCGACGCCACTGTTGCAGCTGTGGCAGCCGGGCGCTGACGTGGTCTGAAAGGGGGTTCATCGGCTCTCTCCTCGTTGTTGATTTTTTATGCACTGTTCCGAATCTACACAATGGTATTGACCGGCATAAGATGCGAATATCTTGTGACTGATAAACAACGGTTATCGCAAAATTATGTCTGCCAATCTCAAGCTCCATCAGCTGCGCGCCTTCGTTGACGTGGCGCGACAGGGCAGTATCCGGGCGGCAAGCCGTCTTTCCGGGCTGTCACAACCGGCGTTAACCAAAGCGATTCAGGAACTGGAGCGCGAGCTGGGGGCAAAGCTGTTTATCCGCCGTCAGCAGGGCGTAGTGTTAACCGATATCGGTGATAACTTTTTTCGGCATGCCAGCCTGGTGCTGGCGGAGTTGCGGGTCGCCGAAGAGGATATCCAGCAGCGGCTGGGACTGGGTGGCGGTCAGGTGAATATCGGCGTCGGTGGCAGCGTGGCGCGCACCATTATGCCGCAGGTGATTAACCAGTTTCATCGCGAATACCCGCTGGTGAAGGTGCGCATCGTCGAAGGCCAGCTGGTGTCGATGGTGCATGAATTGCGCCAGGGCGCGCTCGATTTCACCATTAATACCTACGATCAGAGCCATCTCGATCAGGAGCTGATGTATGAGCGGATGATGGAGCGCGAGTACAAGGTGGTGGTGCGCAAAGGCCATCCGCTGGAAAAGGCGCGTTCTCTGGCGGAGTTACAGCAGGCGGACTGGACGATGCCAACGCCTAAAGGCAGTTACTACCGCTTGTTGCACGATCTGTTTGGTGAACGCGGCATGGCCCCGAAAATTGTGGTGACCTGTGAAACCTTTATGGCCTGCACCAGCCTGGTCGCGCAAAGCGATTTCATCAGTATTCTGTCGGTCGACGTCATTGACGACCCGATTCTGGGCCGGTCGCTGGTGGCGCTGACGCTCGACGAACCCCTGCCGAAAGCGATCTTCTATCTGATCCAGCGCAAAGACACGACGCTGACCCCAATGAGCAGTTATATGGCACAACTCTTTCGCCGTTATTGCCAGTAAAATCAGCGAGTAAAGTCGATCGTCTACACTGTTAAGGTACTGAAAAAAATCCACCCGACAAATATAGAGGTTACGATGCAAGTCAGTCCTTATCTGTTTCTCTATGGCCGTTGCGAAGAGGCTATCGACTTTTACCTGCAGGCGACCGGGGGAGAGTTGCTCTCTAAAATGAAATTCGGTGATATGCCGGATCAGGGTGAGCAGGTCGGCGATCAGTCTGCCGCGCCGCAGCCGCCAGAAAAGATCATGCATGCCCAGCTGCGTATTGGTGACGGTGAGCTGATGCTGAGCGATGGCAACACCGATCAGCCGCCAGCGTCTGAGCATGCCGGTTACGCGGTCAGTCTCTCAACTACCGATGTCGAAAAGGGTAAAGCCTGGTTTGAGAAACTGTCGGCAGGCGGCAAGGTGACAACTGAGTGGCAGGAGACGTTCTGGTCGAACGGATTCGCGATGTTCATTGATAAGTTCAACATTCCATGGCGCATCAACGTCGAGAAGCCGCAGGAATAATCGGGCCAGCCGGCGTCGTAATTTGCGGCGCCGTATTAATTAATGGCAACTGCCCGGATTAAAGCGCGGCGGCGCTATTCAGGCCGCCGCACGTAATCAGAAGTTATAACCCGCCACCAGGTAGTAACCCCAGCCAGTCGATTTCACTTCAAACGGCCCGTTGCCGAAATTCAGCTCCTGACCATCCGCCCACTGTCCGCCGTTGTGGAAGTAACGCGCCACCGCAGAGAAGTGCCAGTGATCGTAACCTAGTGACAGAATATGGCTGGAGGCGATTGAGTTGCTGGTGCGTGATGAACCGCCTTTATCGCGGAGATCGGAACCCCAGTCGAAGTTGGTGAAGCCCACATAGCCCAGATTACCGCCCCACAGTGTGGTGATTGGCACGAAGTATTTCACCTTGAAGCGATAGCCATCCCAGCTGTTTTCATTCGCCGCACCGTAGTTTTCCCACTGATATTTGGCGTAGACGTTCAGCGACAGACCGACATCACTGTGCGTATCGATATCTGTGCCCAGACCCATATACCAGGTGTTCTGGCGGCTATCGCTGTTGCGGCCCATGTCGTAGATGTAGTTGTTAGCGAAATACCACTCTTTGAACGGACCAAACGCCAGGCTGGTGCCGGTCAGTTTGTCGATAGAGAAGCGCGGCTCAATCTCCATAAACATCGGTGAACCGTGATCAAAAATGCCGTTGGCGTTGCTGTTGCCTGCGCCGAAGAAGTTGGTCAGGTCGAGGTAGCCATAAAAATCGAACCAGTCCTTTTTCGCAAACGCTTCATATTCCAGATAAACGTCGTTGTTAAACTGCGGTCCGAAACGGGTGTGGTAGCTGCCTACCACGTTAACGCTCTGATGCCACCAGTCGGAGACATACTGCGGATCGCTTTCAGCGGCCTGTGCAGCGCCACTCAATGAACATGCCAGCACGGCACCTGCTATCAACGTTTTAAATTTCATTATTATCAGCCACATGCTTTTGACCGCCGCACAGCAGACGCAGTCAGAGAGAAATCGGTCCCTTGATGGGAATGAGGGTTTCACAGCAAATAACAGCCAGTTCTTCAGCCCGCGTAGCGTGCCTGTAACAGATCGATAGAAAATAGATTTTGCTCACGTTTGTCAAAAAGTGTTGCATTACAATTCAGCTAAAATGTGATGCACTTCACAATAATGACCAGGATCGAACGGAACCAGGCAACCGTTTACGTTGTCTGGTTCGTGATCAAACGGGCGGGATCAGGGAAGGGTGACGCGAACCTGCAAACCACAAATGGCACCCTGTGGCGTCAGGCAATTGGAAAGGGCGACGTGAATCTGATGCTTCTGTGCGACGTTGCGCACAATGGATAATCCCAGCCCGCTGCCCTGGGCTTTAACGTCAGGCGAACGGGTAAAACGGTCAAACGCGCGTTCGATAAAGGATTCCGGCATGCCTGGCCCGTTATCGACAATATCGACCACTGTTTTACCTGCGACCCGATGCAGCAGCACATCGACCAGGCTGCCCTCCGGCGTGTGCAACATGGCGTTACCAATCAGGTTATCGAACAGGCTGCGCAGCTCGGAACGGCTGGCCTGCAAACGATACTGCGTGGAGCCATTAAAGCCGATATCGATGCCGCGTTTATCTGCCACCACCATCAGCTGCTCAATGCTCTCTTTCAGCAGATCGTCCAGTTCGATATGCTCGACGCTGGCGACCACGCTCTGGTCATCCTGACGCGAGACATTGAGTAACTGCGTGACCAGATGACGGGTGCGTGTGACGCCCGCTTCCAGCTGGCTGAACTGTCGGCTCGCTTCGCCTGGCTGGATGTGCTGACGCAGATTTTCCAGCTGCAAGGTCACCGCCGTTACCGGCGTGCGCAGCTCATGCGCCGCATCTTCCAGGAACTGACGCTGCGACGACCAGGCCTCACGCAGCTTACTCAGCAGCGAGTTGTAGGCGGCCACCAGCGGCAGGATCTCATCCGGCAAGCCTTCGGGTGAGACATTGTGCGGATGGTGCGTCTCCTGCGCGGCAATCTGACGCGAAGCGACCTGCAAATCCCGGGTGATCTTGCGCACCACCAGCCAGATCACCAGCAGTGAAAGCGGCATCATCAGGATCAACGGAATGATCGCTGACAGCGCCCGTTTGACCATCAATGCCTTCATGTAGCTGAGGTTGTGCATCACCTGGATAGTTTTTATCTCGCTGCCAGGTAAGCCGGGCCGGGTATAGATGCGCCATTCGCAGTCGTCGCACTGACCCACATGCACGTCGCGATAGCCCCGTTGATTTTGCAGCGGAGCCTGCAGCTCCGGCCATGAGCTGGCCCGTAACTGACCCCGATCGTCCCACAGTTGCACCACAAAGGCGCTCTTCGCCTTGTCAGGCGCAATAAGCATCGGCATCAGGGCGGGCATCTGTTTATTAGTGGACCAGGCATCAGCGATTTTTGCCAGCTGATCGTCCTTCATGGTGCCGACCATATCGCCGTAGCAGCTGAAGAAATACCAGGTGACGCCGCCGATCATCAGCAGATGAATAATCAGCAGCGTAGAGAGTAATTTGTTGCGTAATGAACGCATAAAGGTGAAGGGTTTCATATTGCCGGTACCCGCCAGCCCAGCCCGCGCACGTTGCGGATCACGTCGTTATCCAGCTTGCGGCGCATCCCGTGGATCAGGACATCCACCGCGTTGCTGCTGACTTCATCGCCCCAGCCATAGATGCGATTTTCCAGCTGCTCGCGCGACAGAATAGCGCCTGGCCGCTCCAGCAGGGCGTAGAGCAGGGCATATTCGCGCGCCGTAAGCTGCTCGCGCTGTCCTTTGTAGAGCACTTCGCGGGTCATCATATCCAGCTGCACATCGCCGCTGCCCAGCACCGAGTCTGCTGCGCCGTGGCTGCGTCGGGTAATCGCGCGCATCCGGGCCATGACTTCCTGTAAATCGAACGGTTTAAGCAGGTAGTCGTCAGCGCCGCTGTCGAGTCCCTGAATCCGCTGCGCCACCGTGTCGCGTGCGGTAAGAATCAGCACCGGCGTGGCGTCGCCGCGCCCGCGCGCCCGGCGCAGTACCTGCAGGCCATCATCGCGCGGTAAGCCGAGATCGAGCAGCACGCAGCTGTAGCCGCCTTCGCTCCAGGCATTCTGGGCATAGATGCCATCACGCACCCAGTCCACCGACCAGCCCGCGCCCTCCAGTGCCTGCTGCAGGTTCGCGCCGATCATTTCATCATCTTCAACCAGTAACACGCGCATGGCTGATCTCCTTCATAAAGATAGGGAGAGAGTTTACTCACCAATTGTTAGGCCAGAATTATCCGCCGTCATACTTCGCGCTGTGACGGCGTTGGCTGCTTTTGCTCACCCCAGTCACTGACTGATGTCAGTGACTGGGGACTCGCGCATTTGCCGCCTTGCCACAGCACGGATTATTTTG
Organism: Pantoea sp. EKM20T; assembly: GCF_011800485.1. NCBI lineage: Bacteria > Pseudomonadati > Pseudomonadota > Gammaproteobacteria > Enterobacterales > Erwiniaceae > Pantoea > Pantoea sp. EKM20T. The sequence continues at coordinate 100,216 of NZ_JAALFW010000005.1, forward strand.
GCGGACCGCCGTCACCGGTATTTTATGGAGGAGTCAGGTGGCCTGATGTCCCCATCCATATCCATTGAGATGCCAGCGATTGCAAGCGTAAATGGGGTGACGTATATTTGAGCAACAGATTAATGCCAGACATTTCAGCGGTGAATAGTATGTCAGCCCAGGAAGCAAAAATCAGACATCAGCGCGAGTATCAGGATCGTGTTGAAGCCGTCCGAAATGGTCAGGCTCCGGGCCGCGTGCTTGAAAAACGTCCTCAGGGTATTGTGCCTGCAAAAAGTGGACGCAGCCTCGCATTTTTCTGATGTCACGCCGTGCTGAAATCAGCCAGGTAGTAAAATAAGCTCATCATACAGGTGGGCTTTTTTTATGACATTGCACGCTATTCCTCCAGAAGAACAGATCCTTAAACTCAACCGTTATCTTATTGATAACGCCGGACAACTTCCGTCACCGGTTATTACTGTAGGCGGTCAGGCTGTTATGTACTGGTATCTGACCTACCTGCATCTTTATCCTGATCAGCCTGATGTAACATCCATAACCTCAATTGATGTTGATTATGTCACCCGAAAGGAAGGCGTTGATTTTCTGGCTCAGGAATATCAGCGATATCTCAAACATGTTGACGCCTGACAGGGCTGAATGCCCCCGTCACTTATGATGCAGAAATAAATTTGTCTGACTCAGCGTTTTTATCTTCTGCCTTTTTTCAGCAGCAATCTCTTCACGAACTTTCACACTAAAGCCCCGCTGGCCGCGCGATCCCGCCTCCGTTTCAGCCGTTGCTAATTCTGCGCTAATTTTCTGCTAATTAAGGGATAAATTTTAGCGGGTAGAGTGGCTCCACTGCACATCAGCATCAACAGGAGGAACCATGAATCAGCGCGAGTTTATTCGGAGTTTGCTGGACTGGATTGAGAACAACTTAGGACACGATCTGCATCTGGATGAGGTGGCGCGCCGCTCGGGCTATTCGCGCTGGCATCTGCAACGGCTGTTTCGCCAGCATACCGGCTTTTCACTGGCAGAATATATCCGTCAGCGCCGTTTAACCGAGTCTGCGCTCACGTTGCTGAGCAGCAACGAAGCGATACTGCAGGTGGCGATGAACTATGGCTTTGATACCCAGCAGGCCTATACCCGCACGTTTAAAAACTACTTTATGGTGACGCCTGGCCAGTTGCGCCGTCAGCGTCGCGTCGAGCCGGATCGGCTGCTATTCCCTCTGGCGATGGCCAGCTGATGCCTGATAAGACCTTCCCGTCACAGCCTGCGGACGGGAAGGTCGGCCCGCGCTTTGCGCTTCTCTCCACTTGTTCTTCGCCTCGCCTTTTTTTACCCATCAGCCACAGTGACCCCGCCCGAACGTGTTAGTTTGTTGCCAGCATCCCTTTACTGTCGGAGTCGGGAAACATGGAAAACGGCGCGAATTTAACCGCCATGTTGGTATTTGCACGGGTTGTGGAATTACAGAGTTTCAGTGAGGCGGCACGCGCACTCGGCTTGTCCAAATCCCATGTCAGCCGGGAGATCGCCCGTCTGGAGCTGCGGCTCGGTATCCGGCTGCTGCAACGCACCACCCGGCGGCTGGCGCTGACCGAGCTGGGCCAGGCGTACTATCCCTACTGTGTGCGGATGCTGGCCGAAGTGCAGCGCGCCGAAGCCTTTGTGCAGCAGGTGCATCAGCAGCCCGCCGGCCATGTCAGGCTGCAGGCACCCGTTACGTTTGGCTGCCAGTGCGTAGTCCCTGTCCTTAACCGCTTTCTGCGTCGGCATCTGCATATCAATGTCGATCTTGATCTGACCGATCGCAGTCACGATCGGCTCGATGATCAGGCGGATCTGGCGATTGTGATCCGATCCCGATCGCCACAGCAGGGCAATTTTCGGGTACTGAGCGAAATCGAGTGGGGGCTCTATGCCGCGCCCGCCTACCTGGCGCAGCGACCCGCCATCACGCATCCTGAGATGCTGCCACGCCACGACCTGCTGATGTTTCATGGTCCGGCGCACACCGCCGCACTGCCGTTCCGCCGTGATAAACAGCGGCTGGCACTGGATGTACGTAGCCGTTTTCGCGCCAATAACAGCATGGCGCTGCTCAATGCGGCACTGGCAGGGAGCGGCATCGCCTATCTGCCCTCCTACATGGCCCAGGAGGCGATGGCGCGCGGTGATATTCAGCAACTGCTGCCGGAGTGGCAGATGGATCGTCTGCAAAGCTATCTGCTGCTGCACGACACGCCTGAACCGGCGTCGCCCGTGACGCTGCTGTGCGATGCCCTGGTTGCGGCGCTGAATACAGGCTGATTGTTGCCTGCTGACAACAATTAGCGCCACAGAGTAACTATCCCGCCGCGACTGTTGTTACTCCGCTACGCCGGTTAGCCTGTATCCCTGATCACTCACCGGATATCATCATGCAACAGTCACCCGAAACTGCAGAGTTTCAGCACTGGCGACGTAACTTAGGGGTCTGCGTCGTCGGCTCTTTTACCACTATCGTGGCGATGACGCTGCTGCTGCCGTTCCTGCCGCTCTATGTTCAGCAACTCGGCGTTGAGCAGCCTGCCGCTATCGCCCGCTGGTCCGGCCTTGCCTACGGCGCGACCTTTTTCAGCGCCGCACTGACTGCGCCGTTGTGGGGCAGGCTGGCTGACCGCTATGGTCGTAAGCTGATGCTGATTCGGGCCAGTCTCGGGATGGCGATTGCGATGTCGCTGATTGGCATGGCGACCGCGCCGTGGCAACTGGTGGCGCTGCGCCTGCTGGCGGGGCTGCTGGGCGGCTACGCATCGGGATCGACCATTCTGGTGGCGGCACAAACGCCGAAAGCGCAGACCGGCTGGGCGCTGGGGGTATTGTCCTCCGGCATTATGGCCGGCAACGTGGTCGGACCGCTGCTGGGCGGTGTGCTACCGCCACTGATCGGGATTCGTCAGACTTTCTGGCTGACCGGCGCCGTGATTTTTCTCGCCTTCCTCGCCACCACCTTTTTACTCAAAGAGCAGCCACGTGCTCCCGCTACATCGCGCGCCAGCCAGCAACCGCATCCTAAAGCCGGGCCGGTTAATCACAGCCTGATACGGCTGATGTGGCTCTCTGGCATGTTGCTGATCTTCGCCAGCATGTCGATTGAGCCGATTATTACGCTTTACGTGGGCGAGTTTGTGCAGGGCGACCACCAGATTACCCTGATAGCCGGACTGGTGATGTCCGCGGCGGCGCTGGGCACGGTCCTGGCGGCACCACGACTGGGTCGGCTGGCCGATCGGGTAGGGCACTGGCGGGTGCTGACCGGCGGTTTAGTCGTTAGCGGGCTGCTGCTGATACCCCAGGCATTTATCACGGCGGCCTGGCAACTGGTGCTGCTGCGTTTTCTTATGGGGATGGCGCTGGGCGGGTTGATGCCGTGCATCACGGCGATCATTCGTCATAACGTGCCGGGTTCACAGGTTGGGCGGATGCTGGGATATTCGACATCGGCACAATATATCGGCCAGGTCAGCGGCCCGCTGTTCGGTGGACTGGTGGGCGGTGCATTCGGGATGCGGCCGGTGTTTCTGGCAACCTGCGTGGTGATGCTGTTTTGCGCCTGGCTCAACTGGCGTGGCATGAAAAAGTAGTGCGATCAAAAAAGGCGGACCGGAGTCCGCCTTAGTTTATTCACAGCTGCGTGAATTACTTCTGGTCTGGCAGCGCGTAGGCAATCACATAATCGCCCAGCCTGGTACCAAACGAGCCGTGACCCCCTGCCGCGATGACAACGTACTGCTTGCCATCCACTTCATAGGTCATTGGTGTCGCCTGGCCGCCTGCTGGCAGACGTGCCTGCCATAACAGTTCGCCGGTATCAGTGCTGAAAGCACGCAGGTAGTTATCTGCGGTCGCACCAATGAAGAACACCTTACCTGCGGTGGTGATAGGACCACCCAGCATCGGCATACCCATTTTGAACGGTAGCGGAACCGGTGCGCTATCGCGAACGGTACCGATACGCTGTTTCCACACCACGTTGTTGGTCTTCAGATCCACCGCGGAGATGTAACCCCAGGCAGGCTGTTTGCATGGCAGACCAAACGGTGACAGGAACGGGTTCAGCTCGACGCCATACGGCACGCCATACTGTGGCTGAATACCGGTTTCAGTACCTGAACCACCTTCAGCGCCTTTCGGCGGCTCAATCGGGTTGCCTGGGCCACGTGGAATCAGCTTAGAGACAAACGGCAGCGCCATTGGGTTAGCAATCGCGATCTGACGATGAGGATCAACTGCGATGCCGCCCCATTCGAACATACCGAGGTTACCCGGGAACACCAGCGTACCCTGCTCAGATGGCGGGGTGAACGGACCTTCATAGCGCAGGCGCTTGAAGATCACGCGGCACACCAGCTGGTCAAACATCGTTGCGCCCCACATATCCTTGTCCGTGAGATTCTGTTTCGGACGGAAGGTCAGCTCAGAGTAGGGCTGAGTGGCGGCAACGTGATCGCCTTTAGCAGCACCCTGTGGCACTGGCGTTTCTGGCGCAGGCACGACTGGCTTGCCGGTACGGCGATCCAGTACAAAGATGTTGCCGGTTTTCGCTGGCGCGTAGACAACCGGTACGGTGTTGCCATCTTTGTCGGTGATGTCAGCCAGCGTAGGCTGCGACGGCAGATCCATATCCCACAGATCGTGATGCACAGTCTGATAAGACCAGACCAGCTTACCGGTGGTGGCGTTCAGGGCCAGCACGCTGCTCGCATAACGCTCCTGCTCTGGTGTGCGGTTACCGCCCCAGATATCCGGTGTGCTCACGCCCATCGGCAGGTAAACGGTATCCAGTTTCGGATCGTAAACTGCCGGTGCCCATGAGTTCGGAGAGTTCATGGTGAAGGTGTGTTCATCAGCCGGAATGGCATTAGGATCTTTTGCGCCTGGATCAAACACCCACAGCAGTTTGCCGGTATTCACATCAAAGCCACGAATCACGCCTGACGGCTCGCGGGTTGAGTAGTTATCGGTAACCGCACCCGCCATCACGATAGTGGTGTTAGTAATCACCGGCGGTGAGGTCGGCTCATACTGACCCGCAGTGGTGACAGGCTGTTTGTGTTGCAGATCCAGCTCGCCGTTGACGCCAAATGCCGGGCAGCGTTCGCCGGTCTCTGCGTCCAGTGCAAACAGACGACCATCGTTGACCGGCAGATAGATACGACGTGAACACAGCGCAGGCTGAGTGTTCGCTGCATCGGCGGCTGCCGGCACTTCGTGGTAAGAAACACCGCGACAGGTCACGTGCTGGAAGGTCGGGTTGACCTTCATGCCCGGATCAAATTTCCACTTCTGCTTACCGGTGGCCGCATCCAGTGCAAACAGGATCTGGTGTGGCGAACAGAGATAAAGCGTGTCGCGGATTTTAATCGGCGTGACTTCGTCGGTAATTTCACCCGGATCGTTAGGGGTTTTCATGTCGCCAGTCTGGAACTGCCAGGCAACCTGCAACTCTTTCACGTTCTGATGATTAATCTGCTTCAGCGGAGAGAAACGGGTTCCCTGCTGATCACGCGCATAAGCGGGCCAGTCAGCATCCGGGATGTTGCTCAGCGGCGCAGCCTGCGGGGCGTTGTCAGCGGTTTCTGGTACTGACCCGTTGATGACCTGCGGATCGTTGAATACCGCATAGGCCAGCACAATGGCACTGGCAATCAGCGCCACAGCCATGGTACCCAGCGCGGCTTTGCTGCCCGCATTGAAGCTGCGATAGACGAACGGCAGGATCAGCCAGACACCGAAGATCACCAGCACATCGGTGCGTGGTGCCAGTGCCCAGAAGTCGGTGCCCACTTCCCATACACCCCAGATCAGGGTGCCGATCAGCAGCAACGCATAGAGAACCAGCGCAGTGCTTTTACGACGGGAAAGCAGATAAGCGGTGATAAGCATCACCACACCGCCAAAAACGTAATACCAGGAACCACCAATGGCGGCTAACCAGCCACCGCCAATCAGCATAAACGCGCCCGTCAGCACTGCGAACAGCACCGTCAGGAAACGAATTACGCCAAAAGATGAGGAGTTTTTCCCCATAATATCGACCTCGTTTCGTTGCCATAAAACACACGAAAACAACCAGATAGGCTGTTTCCAGTTATCAAGTACAAATGATTAGGGTGTTCTGAAGTATCTCTTCCGTTAAGACAGACGATCCCTTTGTGTTAAATGTTATAGCAAAATCAGATCGAGGTTTGATTTTTTTGGCTTAAACCGCTTAACAACTGGAATAAAACGACATTTTATGGGGGATTAAAGGACGTTAAGCGCACCGCCGTGTGCCCTTAACGCCGGAAGGCAGGATTTGTGAATCAGCAGCTAATAAGATCGCCGTCCGAGCGTTGCTGTTGCCAGCCGCTGATATTTATCTCAGCAAACTGCTCAGCGGTTAAGGGCGGCGTATGACTTCGTACGATTACCTCTGCCCCTTTTTCACGAAACGTCGCCATAAAAAAGGGAAAGGTAAACTTCTCATAATTATCATTAAAGAAAGATTCGGTTAAAACAATTCCTGAAAAAGGAAATGATTCCAGCAGTCGCCAGTCTGCACCCGGTGGCGCAAAATCATAAAGCCAGAAATCAAATTTCTTTGTTAATTCAAGCAGTGACGTACTGTGTGCTGCCAGACTGGAATAATTAATTCCAATCCGGACACGCGCATTTTGTAAATGCGTATAGGCATCCGGAACCGCGATCATTCCCCGTAATCGAATATCTTCCACCGGCACAACCATTAATGCTGCTTCAGTAGCAATTTGATTGTGTAATGAAATAATGTTGTTTGTATTAAGTATATTGCCGCTATCCTGGTTTAGCTGAAGATAAGGCACGCTATAGCAAATGCCAGTGACATTACGCTTAACGTGATGGATTGGTTCAGTAACATAGGGGTTATATAAACTGTTTTTCATTATCTCTATGAAATTCAATAGAAAGGATTTTTTGTTAATTAAGCATATAAAAAGTCGCATTTTTCTAAACGCGTGAATAAATATAGATCACATGCTTAATCCAAATCATCCTTTTGTTGCCTGAGAAAGTAAATAAACCTGTTAGCAAAGAAACGATAATTCCTTTGGCGTCTGATGATGTGCTGGAATATATTCAATAGTCGGGACCAATAGGCTGGTAATAATCATGAGGGGTCTGACGCGCCTCGGCCGGACAGGGACGCTGCTTATCGCACAGGGAGGCAGCGCTGGAGCCGCAGGCCTTCTGCTCGCATCCGGTCTGCTATCGTGAAGCCGACAATCACCACACCAATAACACCGCGCAACGACGCGGGTTTCCTCACCTGATTTGGGATAAGACATGGGATTTATGGCATCGGCGGCGGAAGAGTCGCTATGGCGACATCGGACATTTGTCGCCTTCTGGGTGGCGCGTACCTGTTCATCATTTGGTTTTCAGATGTTCTCGGTCGCAATCAGCTGGCAGATCTATGCGCTGACCAACAGCGCAATGGCGTTAGGGATGATTGGCTTAATGCAGTTTCTGCCGTCGGTGTTGCTGGCGCTGCCAGCGGGCCATCTGGCGGATCAATATGACCGGCGGCGGATCGTGCTGTTGGGTCAGCTGGTGGAATTTGCCGCACTGCTGGCATTAGTGGTGCTTACCTTATTCCATACCCCCGATAAGACCGCGTTGTGGGGGCTGGTGTTTATGATTGCGGTGGCGAAAGCGCTGGAGTGGCCTGCGATGTCTTCAATGCTGCCGTCGCTGGTGCCGCCTTCGATTCTGGCGCGTGCGATGGCGATGAACTCCGTGGGCGGTCAGGCAGCGGTTATCGTCGGGCCGACGATTGGCGGGCTGCTTTATGTCGCCGGGCCGCATGTGGTGTATGGCGTTTCCGGGCTATTTTATCTGGTTTCGCTGACGCTGGTGAGTCTGCTGCGTTATGAGCGTCCGGTGCAGGCTCGTCTGCCGATGAATATGAAGAATCTGTTTGCCGGGATTCACTTTATCCGTGAGCGCAAAGATGTACTTGGGGTAATTTCGCTCGATCTGTTTGCGGTGCTTTTGGGCGGTGCAACGGCGCTGCTGCCGATTTTTGCCAAAGATATTCTGCATACCGGGCCCTGGGGGTTGGGGATGTTGCGCGGCGCACCGTCGGTGGGAGCATTGCTGGTGGGCATCTGGCTGAGCCGTCACAAGCTGGAGAAGCATGTCGGGATGATTATGTTTGGCTCGGTGGCGGGCTTTGGCGTTGCGACGCTGGTGTTCGCGCTTTCCACGCAGTTATGGCTGTCGCTGGTGGCGCTCTGTGCATTGGGTGGCTTTGATATGGTGAGTATGGTGATCCGGGGTGCGCTGGTGCAGCTGGATACGCCGGATACCATGCGCGGTCGGGTGAATGCGGTTAACGCGATTTTCATTAATACGTCGAATCAGCTGGGCGAGTTTGAGTCGGGGTTGCTGGCGGCCTGGATGGGTGCGGCACCGGCGGCGGCGATTGGCGGCATCGGTACGCTGGTGGTGGTGGCGCTGTGGATGAAGTTGTTTCCGCATCTGCGACGGCGTCAGAAGCTGGAGAATGAGGTGGATCCGGTTTGAACAACCGAGGTTGGTGAGGCAGATGCGGTTGTAGAATTGAGTGCAGTCTCAGGGAGCCTATGCCTTGCGCAAAGACGCAAAAGCGCCATCCATTCGCTGTGAGTATGTAAGTTGCCTCTGACTGAGACGCAAACCGGACGAACGCAAAGCTCCGGAACGCCTTTCAAAACGTTCCTGATTTACACGAAAACGCGTTCCTTGCTATAACTTATCTCTCATCGGCAGGCCTGTGGCCTCCTCAGTCAGCTTAAGCGCTTATAGAGGGTACCGTCATGAATCAGACTCACTCCATTCCGGAAATTTATAATCCTGATGTGCCGTATTCAGTAAAGTGCGAGATCGTGGCGCAGCTGTGCCGGGCGCTGGCTTCCCATAAAAACATCCCGGTTAGCGCCCTGAGAAAATATCTTCTGGAAAAAACTCACGTTGATTTCGAAAATCTGGAGGATAACCCGGTAGGAATGCTGCTGCTGTATGAATACCTTCACTGCCAGCGCCCCTCGGTCTGCGCCCGGAATGAAAAAAACCTTCATTAAGCGCTGCCTTCAGCTTAATCAAATACGCCTTCGGAGAAGAGGGCTGGAGAAGGGGCGGTTGAGTTGTCGCTGGCAACGGTTTCCCGAGCCAGCTCAACCTCAATATTGTCACTGGCCCGAAGGCCAGTACAGGAAGTTACCAGTCATACTGCCATTAAAATCCTGGGGTCAGAGGGGGAGGCCGACCCGCAGGCTGGGGCCATCAGGCCCCGGTTTTTCCCAGGTTGGCGTCAAATGTTAGCCAGCTTTCACGCATGTCCACTACGCTGCGGGTTTTACGGGCCTCATCGATTTTTATTGCCGTGAGGCCCGCTTCCAGCGCGTCCACTACTGAAACTTTCAGCGGTGTTCCCTGTTTAATATGTTTAACGATCTCTTCAGCCATCAGCGCATCTGCGCCGTAATGGCCATCATACGCATTGCCGCTGTAGGCGGTATCGACCTCTTTCTCGCCGCTGCGCGCGTTGTGTACGCGGAAGTAGTTTCGTACGAAGTCGCCTTCCGCCATGCCGTCGGTGCCCATGACACAGAAACGGCGGAACTCATCCGGCACATTCAGATTGGCGTGGAAGGCCAGCGTCGCGCCGCCTTCGTACTCAATCAGGGCAGTCTGGTAGTCGACAATATCGGCATCGCTGTCGAACACCGCATCGGTGCTCGACCAGCCGCTGGGCTTCACGTGATAAAGTTCTGAGTCAGCGGTGATAGCTCCCTGCGGCGCATGAGCGGGGGTAAAGGATTTCCGGCCACCAAAGCTGGCGACGCGGATCGGGCGCTCCTGCAACAGCCCCTGATAGAGATCGATGTCGTGACAGCATTTTTCCAGAATGTACGGGCCGGCATATTTCTCCAGACGGCGCCAGTCGCGCTGAAAGAATGCGCCGTGATAAGGCTTGATATGTTCTGTCGCCTCAATCGAGGTGATCTCACCCAACTGACCCGCATCGCGTGCCGCCAGCAGATCGTGATAGAGCGGGGAATAGCGCAGTACCAGGCCGACCAGAATGCGCGCTTCGCCATACTGACGCACCAGCTTCGCCATCTCCATGGTCTGCTCTTCATTGATCACCACCGGCTTTTCGGTAAACACCGTGTAACCCGCTGCCAGCGCCTGACCCACATGCTCCAGATGCAGAAAGTTGGGAGAGCCAACCAGCACGACATCCATTCCGCCATGTTCCAGCAGAGCATCGATTGACGCAAAGGCCTGGCCGGGCGCGATACCAAAGCTGTGCAGATTAGGCAGTCCGGCGGGTGCCGGATCGTAATAACCCACTACCGAGAAGGCGTCGTCGGCTTTGCTGAACTCTTTGATCACGTGGGACAGTCGAAAGCCGAGACCGATAATGCCTACTTTCATGTTAAACCCCTGCTCCTGAAATCGCATGATGCATAGCCCGCCTGTGATCGGGCGCGCCTGTTGATAATCTGACCACCAACTTATTACGACAGAAAAACTAATGTCAATAACGCACTGCGCGTTTTGCGAGGGGTTTTTTGTTATGATGATGTAAAATAAGAAGAAAATTCAGATATGATTTTGCTATATTTATTTGTTATTGCGATTTAAGTTTTTTTATCCTATCGTTCGCTCATTATGGCTATAACCCTTAATCAGGGAAGGAAGCGCGTGCAACCACACTATCTTCTGGGCATTGATGGCGGCGGTACACAGTGTCGCGCGCGGTTAACCGACCTGCAGGGTCGCATCCTGGCGGAAGCCACCGGCGGGCCTGCCAACGTCTGGTCAGACTATGACGCGGCACTGACCTGCGTCGGGCAGCTGATCGAACGGATATTGTCACAGGCGGGATTAGCCCCGGAGGCGCTGGCGCAAACCGCGCTGGTGGCCGGATTAGCCGGTGCGAATGTCACCTCGGTACAGGCGCGGCTCGCCAGCTGGCAGCCTGACTGCGCAGCGTTACAGGTGGTCAGCGATGTGGAGATCGCCTGTGCAGGCGCCCATGGCGGCGCACCTGGCGCCGTCTTTATTATCGGCACCGGCAGTCAGGGAGCCGCGTGGGATGGCGATCAGTTTACGCTGCTTGGCGGCTGGGGCTTTGCCTTGTCTGACCAGGGATCGGGCGCTGAGCTGGGCCGTCGTGCGCTGCGGCTGGCGCTGCTGGCCCATGAAGCGATTATTACCCCGAGCGCTCTTACCCGGCAGCTGATGGCGCAGTTCGACCACGGCCCGGAAACCATGCTGCTCTGGACGCGCTCAGCGACGCCTGCAGACTGGGCCCGCGTGGTGCCACAGATTTTTGCGGCCGCCGACGCGGGCGATAGTCATGCACAGGATCTGCTGCATCAGACCGCAGCCGATATCGGCCTGATGGTCCGCCGTCTGACTGCCCTGAGTAGCGGACCCGTGGCGCTGATGGGGGGACTGGCCACGCCGATTCAGCGCTGGCTGGATGACGATATTCAGGCCCGGCTGGTGACGCCGCAGGGCGATGCCCTGAGCGGGGCGCTGATACTGGCGCAGCAGCTGACGCCTGCCCGATTACCGATCTGAAGCTGGCTGAGTATCCTCAGCCAGATAACCCGAGGAATTTATGACCGCTCCCAACGTAACCGCGCGCATTCTGCGGTTGATTGTTGAAAATGCGCCGATCAGCCAGTCAGACCTGAAAGTTCGTAGCGGACTGAGCATGTCGACCGTGTCGCAGGCGACTAATCGCCTGCTGGCGCAGGAAATCGTGCAGGAGCTGGGGCTGCGTCGCGTGTCGATGGGGCGGCCAAAAACGTTGCTTGGGCTCAATCCCGATCGCGCCAGCGTGATTGGCATTCAGCTCAATGCAGAACGCAACCTGATCGTCATGACCGATCTCAGCGGCAATCTGCTGGGTGAACAGCAGATGCCGAAAGGCACGCTTACACCGCGCCAGCTCGGCGATGCACTGGCGAAATTCCTGCGCGGCGTTGAGGAGAAGCGGGTGGGCGCCATTGGCCTGGCCCTGTCGGGACTGGTCGATGCCGAAAACGGCTACTGTATCCGATCCAAAGTGCTCGACTGGGACAACGTCCCGATTGCGCGCCTGCTGGAAGAGCGTTTTTCGCTGCCGGTATTTATCGAGAATGACGCCAACGCCATGGCAATGGCGGCGCTGGTGTTTGGTCAGCTCGGCAACGCGCAGTCGGCGGTGATCGCCACCTACGGCAAAGGGATCGGGGCGGGCATCATCCTGAATCGTCAGCTCTATCGCGGTCGTCACGGCAAGGCGGGGGAGATTGGCAACGGGCTGGTGGGCGACGGCTCACTGCGTCTGCTGGAAGATGTCGCCTCATCGCGCGCCATTCTGCAACGGCTTGCTGAGCAGGAACCGGTGGAAGGCCTCACGTTGCAGGCGCTGGATCAGCGGCCAACACCCGAGGTGCTGGCGGTGCTGGAAGAGGCAGGACGCGAGCTGGGAATTTCACTGGCGAACCTGTCGGTGGCTTACGATCCGGATGTGGTTTATCTGGCGATGGAGCCGCACATGGCGTCACGCATTCTGCTCGATCACATCACCCAGAGCTTCCAGGCCTACCGGCTTAAACTGACGCCGCACATGACGCCGCTGCAGTTCCTGACTGAATCGAACCGCATGTGGGCGCTGGGCGCGGCGGGTTTTGCCGTCAACCGGCTGCTTGATCTGCTGGCGGCGCAGGCCGATGAAGAGCCGGTTATCTGAGTTATCCCTCCAATAAAAACGGGCGCCACGGCGCCCGTTTTTGTTTCCGCGCTTCCCTTAGCGCAGGCGCATCCCCTGTTCATCAAACAGCAGGCAGTGCGCAGCAGAAAAGCCCAGTTCAACCTGCGTTCCCAGATCGCGCGTGGTTGCTTCACGCTCTTCCACCACCAGCATCTCTTCACGCCCGATATCCAGGTAGAGATAGTTGGTGTGGCCCAGCATTTCGCCATAGGCCAGCTCGCCGTGAAAGCGCAATGCCTCCGGCGTCTGCGCGGCAGGCTGGAAATGCTCGGGACGAATTCCCAGCGTCACGGTTTGCCCCTCGCGGCAGTCGGCGGCGATTTTCAGCACCAGCCCCTCAATCTTCAGTTCCGGCACCCGCAGCTGCACTTCACCCTTGCCCGTGGCGCTGATTTCCGCCCGCAGGAAGTTCATTTTTGGCGAGCCGATAAAGCCGGCGACAAACAGGTTATCCGGGTCGTGATAGAGCGTCAGCGGTGCGCCGACCTGCTCAATGCGGCCCTGACGCAGCACGACGATGCGGTCAGCCAGCGTCATCGCTTCCAGCTGATCGTGGGTGACATAAATCATGGTATTGCCGAGCGAGGCGTGCAGCCGCGCAATCTCAATCCGCATCTGCAAACGCAGCTCGGCATCGAGGTTAGAGAGCGGCTCATCGAACAGGAAGATACGCGGATGACGGATAATTGCCCGGCCAATCGCCACGCGCTGCCGCTGTCCGCCAGAGAGCGCGCGCGGCAGGCGGTCGAGCAGTTCGGTGAGATGCAGGCGGGCGGCCGTCCGGGCAATCGCCTCATTGATCTCCGCCTTAGACTTCTTCATTACCTCCAGCGGATAGGCCAGGTTGCCGCGCACCGTCATGTTGGGGTAGAGCGCATAAGACTGAAACACCATAGCAATGCCGCGCTCGGTGGCGGGCTGCTGCGTCATGTCCTGCTCCTCAATCAGCAACTGACCGCTGCTGATCTCCTCCAGCCCGGCGATCATCCGCAGCAGCGTCGATTTGCCGCAGCCGGATGGCCCGACAAACACCACAAATTCGCCGCTGTTGATCGTCAGATCGATGCCATGAATGACATTAACGTGTTCATAAGACTTCTTCACATTCTGCAAGCGCAGGCTGGTCATCGGCTACCTCACTCAGAGTAACTGGCCCATGTAGATGGCATTGCTGCGCAGGATTGGGGTGAACCCCATGCGCTGATAAAAGGCACAGACCTGCTCATTCTGCAGGCTGACGCCAAGATGGACACCGCTGACACCGGCAGCGCGCAGCGCCGCCAGCTCATGCTCAATCATCCGGCGACCCCAGCCGCCTTTCTGTGCCGCCGGCAGCAGGTTGATATGCAGATGAGCGGGCCACTGCGTCACCAGCGTGTCAGCGGCCTGGTCAGGATGGCGTATTGCGTCGAGCACTTTGCTGTCGAGCGGCGCGCTGGCGCTGCGATCACGATATTTCTCCTGCAGCTGCGGCCACCATTCGGCCTGTAGCTGCGCTTCAAACGCGCGGGTATCGGGCGCGGCGACCACATAACCCTGCACCTCACCGTCCCGCTCCAGCACAAAAGCAAAGTCAGGCGCGAAACGCGCATAAGGCACAGCAAAACGCTGGCCGGGATAGTCAGGATCGGAATAGAGCGCGCGGGCATCGCCACCTGCATCGGCTGTTTCCAGGCAGATGCGGTAGAGCGCCGGGTAGTCCGCCGGGGTGGCCGGACGAATGACACCTTGATTCGCCATGGTGAATTCTCGTGAGTGAGTGAATCGGTCAGGGATTGAACAGATCCGCAGATAAAAGTTACGTTAATGAAAGTGGACTTAGTTTTCAAGATAGAATAATTACCTTATCTCACTAACACGGGCGCTTCGGCAATGTTTACCGGCATCGGGATGCACAACTGTGATCGCCAACACGCCCGGATCATGGCGGCTGGCAGCAGATTCACGGCCAGTGAAAGGGGAAAAGTGTGAGCGTGATAGGATTTTCGTATGTTTTATCAGGAGGTTATTTTGCGATGATTGCACTGGCATCTCCTGCTGCAGAAAAAGTAGCTGGCGACGCACCGCCACGGTTAATCGCGTAAATGCCAGCGCAGTGTGCTGTATTTCACGCCATGCCGCTGTTTATTTGCGCGTGCTCACAGCGTTGCAATTCCCCGCGCAGGCTGTTTGACTTTATTTTTTTATTAAAGTAAGTATGAGTGAGTGCGTTTGTGTGCGGCTGCAGCCTGCAGGATGTCAGGCGGTGAGATGAAAGGATGCCGATCCTGGTCTGAAGAAGGTGAGCATAATGTCTGTTTCCTCCGTTCGTTCGTTCCGAATTCGCAATGTGGGTCGGCTGCTGGCAGCGGGCCTGCTGGCGGGCAGCGTCTCGCATGCCGCCCACGCCGCCGTTACCCTGAATGAGTGGGATATCTACAACTACCCGGAGCAGACTGCCGCGGTAGATGAAGGGATTAAAGAGTTTTCCCAGCAGAATCCCGGCATTGTGATTAACCGCTCGGTTCACTCCTTTGAAGATACCCGTATTCCTCTGAAGCTGGCGCTGACCGCCGGTGATGGCCCGCAGATCGCTCAGGTCAACCAGGGCGGTGGCGATATGGGCTCGCTGGTTAAAGATAAGCTGCTGCTGCCGCTCGACAGCTACGCCGCCAGCAACGGCTGGACCACACGCTTCCCGGACTCGATTCTGAAACGTAACCGCTGGTCAGACAGCGGCGAGTTCGGCAGCGGCAAACTCTATGGCGTCGCCAGCCTGGGCGAGATGGTCGGGCTCTATTACAACAAAGCGCTGCTGGATAAAGCAGGTATTGCCGTGCCGAAAACGCTGGCTGAGCTGGAAAGCGCGATGGCGAAACTGAAGCAGCAGGGCACCGCGCCGATGATGCTCGGTCTGCTGGATGGCAACATGGGCCAGCAGCTGCTCAGCACCCTGTGGCAGGCGCAGATTGAGAGCCACGACCGCAAGACGCTGGATAATCTGATTTACGATGTGGGCGGCACCTTCAAAGACAGCAAGCTGGTCAATGCCGCCTCTATGATGAAGAGCTGGACCGACAAAGGGTACTTCTTCCCTGGCTTCCAGGGCATCGGTCACGACGATGCGGCGACCCTGTTCCAGAACGGCCAGGCTGCGTTCCTGGTCAGCGGCACCTGGTATCTCGGCCAGTTTAAAGACAACAAAGATATTCACTTTGCCGCGATGCCTGCCGGTGAAGGCGTGAAGCAACCGCTGATGGTGGGCGGTACCGATCTGGCGTTCTCCATCACCAGCACTGCCAAAGGCAAAGACCAGCAGGAAGGTGCGGCGAAGTTCATCAACTATATGGTCTCTGATGCCATGGCGAACCGCTGGCTGAAGGTGGGCTTCCTGCCTGCCAGCACCAACAAAGCGGCGAAAATGCCAGCGGACAATCCGCTGCTGGCCGAGGCGTATCAGGTCTGGCTGACGCTCAATGATTACGACGGTTTAGGTCACTACGTGGACTGGGCGACACCCACCATGAACGCCGAGCTGAATCAGAACGTTCAACTGCTGCTGGCAGGCCGTCAGACACCCGATCAGATGGTAGTTAATTTTGATAACAACTATCAGCGTTACCTGAAAACACTGAAGCATTAAGCCGGAGGCCCGGCGAACAGCCGGGCCTGAGCCTCGTTCTGAACCACGAGTAGAGTTATGTTGAATTTAAGTGGCTGGCGTAATTTTCTCTATGTTCTGCCTGCGGTGCTGGTCTATGCGGTGTTTCTGCTGTTCCCGCTACTGGCCTCGCTGGGCATCAGTTTTACCGAATGGGACGGCACCTCGCTGCCGGTGTTTAGCGGCGTCAGCAACTATCTGCGGATGTTCAGCGATCCGGTGTTCTGGATTGCACTGGGCAATAACGCCATCCTGATGCTGTTCTATACCCTGTTGCCGATTGGCGTCGGCCTGCTGCTCTGCAGCTTTCTGTATGACACGCGCAACAACAGCGAACGCAGCGTGCTGCGCATTCTCTTTTTCCTGCCCTACATCATGCCGATGGCGGTGCTGGGCGTGGTGTGGCGCTGGCTCTATAACCCGGCGTTTGGTCCGATCGACCAGATATTACGCGCAATAGGATTGCCCCAGCTGGCACTCTCCTGGCTGGGTGATTTTACCTGGGCGCTGCCCGCCGTGGGTCTGGTCGCCACCTGGTACTTCTTCGGCTTCTGTCTGGTTCTGTTTATGGCGGGCCTGCAGCGCATGGATCCCTCACTGCTGGAAGCGGCCGATCTCGATGGCTCGTCGCGTCGCCAGAAGTTTATGCGCATTACGCTGCCAGGCCTGCGACCCGAGCTGCGGATTGCCCTGCTGCTGACGGTGATCGCCAGCCTGAAAGCCTTTGACCTGGTCTATGTGATGACGCAGGGCGGCCCGGGCACCTCCACCATGGTGACCAACATCTTTATGTATAAGCAGGGCTTTGATCTGCACTACTTTGGCTACGCCTCGTCGGTGGCGGTGTTCAGCATGGTCATTGTTTTAGGGATTAACTATCTGATCCATCTGGCCTTAAAGGAGCGTTACTGATGCGAAGCACGCCGGTGATTTCATGCGCGCTGATCTGGATCGTGGCGCTGATGACGATTCTGCCGTTCCTGATGGCGCTGATGACGTCGTTCAAAACCCAGATGGAGCTGTTTCAGGGGGTCTTCACGCTGCCCGCCTCGCTGAATTTCAAAAACTACCTGACCGCGTGGCAACAGGGACACTTCAACGTCTACTTCCTCAACTCAGTGCTGGTGGTGATTCCGGTGGTGCTGTTCAGCGTGCTGCTGGGCATTCTGGCCGGGTTCGGTTTCGCGTGGCTGAAAATCCCTGGTAAAAAAGTCATCGGAGCGATGCTGGCGCTAGGGATGGTATTGCCGAGTGAAGCCTTTATCATTCCGCTCTATCACGAGCTGCGCTGGATGGGGCTGACCAACACCTATCTGGCGCTGATCCTGCCGCAAATTGCCCTGTCGCTGCCCTTTACCACGCTGATGATCGCCAGTGCTTTCCAGCAGGTGCCGAAAGAACTGGTGGAAGCGGCGGTAATGGATGGGGCATCGCGGGTCAAAATTCTGTGGGGCATTCTGGTGCCCGCTATCTGGCCGACCCTCTCAACGCTGGGGCTGCTGCTGTTTATCTGGACCTGGAATGAGTTCCTGATCCCGCTGATTCTGGTCAACAAGGATGAGTTACGCACACTGCCAATTGGCATGATGTTTTTCCAGAACAAAAACACCATCGACATTCCGGTGCTGATGGCGGGCGCGATGATTGTGATTATGCCGCTGATCGTGGTGTTCCTGATTTTCCAGCGCAAGTTCATCAGCGGCGTCACCGAAGGGGCCGTGAAGTAATCTGTGATAGCCCGCACGAAACGGCGCACTGGCGGCCAGACAAAGGTTTGCCGCGTCGTATCGTGCTGCAATTCCTCCTCCTCAATCCTGCGGGAGACGCATGATGCACCTTTCCCTTGCTGATTTTCACCCTGTCGCCGATGGCGAAACCCCGGACACGGCCGTGCTGCAACGCGCTATGGATCAGATTGCGGCGGCGGGCGGTGGCCGTCTGACCCTGCCTGCCGGGCGTTATCGCAGCGGCTGCCTGAATCTGCCCTCTGATTTTGAACTCCATCTTGAAGCGGGCGCGGTGCTGATCGCCAGTCAGCGGCTGGCTGATTACCAGGCGGTACAGGCGCTGAGCTGTGCTGAGAAGTCCCACAATGTGCTGCTCTATGCGCTGGGCCAGCGCAATATCACCATCAGCGGCACCGGCCGTATAGACGGTGACGGTGAAGCCTGGTTTGCCGCTGAGCGTGACGAGCAGGGCTATCGCCTGCCGCGTGCGGACCGGCCGCGGATCATTGTGTTTGAAGATTGCGAGCAGGTAACGCTGACCGCCTTTACCATCGTGCAGGCGCCGATGTGGACGGTGCATCTGGTGAGCTGTCGCCATGTGCATATCGACCACCTCACCATCGACAATGCCATGACCATGCCGAATACCGATGCGCTCGATATCGACAGCTGCGAAGCGGTGTTTGTCAGCAACAGCTATCTCAGTGCCGCCGATGATGCCATCTGCATCAAAACCACCTACAAACCGGCCGCGCTGCGGCGTCCGGCGCGGCAGATTATGATCACCAACTGCCTGCTGCGTAGCTACAGCTGCGCCTTTAAAATCGGCACTGAAACCTGGGATGATGTGGAAGATGTCACGGTGACCGGCTGCACCATTTTTGATTCCAACCGTGGCATTGGCATTCTGTCGCGTGACGGCGGCGCGATGCGGCGTCTGCTGTTCAGTAATCTGACTTTTGCCTGTCACCATGCGCCGCCCTGTCACTGGGGAAAAGCCGATCCGCTGCATATTTCGGTGCGCAGGCGCGATCCCGCCATTACGCCCGGCATCGTAGAGCAGGTGCAGTTCAGTAACGTTACGGGCGTGGCGGAAGGGGCGATTAACCTGCATGCGGCAGAACCGGGCTGGATACGCGATGTGGTCATCAGCCAGCTGCAGATGCGGCAGACCGTGGCACCGGTTGCACAGGGACACTATGATGTACGGCCGCCCTGTAATCCGGACTCCCCGACCGGCATGGGGCTGGATAACGCCTACAAACTTGACCCGAAAACCGGCGAAGCTTTTGGCGTAGAGCGCTATCCCGACGGGCTGCCGGGCCTGTTTGCACGCGGGGTGGAGAACCTGCAACTGCACAGCCTGGCGATAGTACGGCCGGAGCCGTTACCGCCAGGCTGGCACCCCGAGTGCGTGGTGCAGTTGCCGGACTAAATCACAGCGCGGCGGCGATGGCCATACCGAGCTGTTCGGTGCTGGCGCTGCCGCCGAGATCGCGTGTCAGGTGCTCGCCCGCTGCCAGCGTGCGTTCAATCGCGTCTAACACCGCATCACCTGCCGCTTTGTAGCCGAGGTGCTCCAGCATCATCGCGCCACACCAGATCTGTCCGATGGGATTGGCGACGCCTTTACCGGCGATATCGGGCGCAGAACCGTGAACCGGTTCAAACAGGCTGGGGAACAGGCCTTCCGGGTTGATATTGGCCGAAGGGGCGATGCCGATAGTGCCGGTACAGGCCGGGCCGAGATCGGAGAGGATATCGCCAAACAGATTGCTGGCGACCACCACATCAAACCAGTCCGGATGCAGCACGAAGTTAGCGGTGAGAATATCGATGTGATACTTATCGACGCGAACATCGGGGAACTGACCGGCCATGGCTTCAACGCGGCTATCCCAGTAGGGCATGGTGATGGCAATGCCGTTCGATTTGGTGGCGGAGGTCAGGTGTTTCTTCGGCCGACTCTGCGCCAGCTGATAGGCAAACTTCAGGATGCGATCGACGCCGGTGCGCGTCATCACCGTCTCCTGAATCACCACTTCACGTTCGGTGCCGGGGAACATGGTGCCGCCGACGCTGGAGTATTCACCCTCAGTGTTTTCGCGTACCACATAGAAGTCGATATCGCCGGGCTGACGATTCGCCAGCGGCGCTTTGACGCCTGGCATCAGTCGCACCGGACGCAGATTCACATATTGATCGAACTCCCGGCGGAACTGCAGCAGCGAGCCCCATAGTGAAACGTGGTCGGGCACCACATCGGGCCAGCCGACCGCGCCAAAATAGATCGCATCAAAGGCTTTCAGCTGTGGAAACCAGTCGTCAGGCAACATTTTGCCATGCTGCTGCCAGTAGTCGGCACTGGCGTAATCGAACCACTCCCAGCGCAGCGGAATGTTAAATTTCTCTGCGGCCGCATTCATTACACGGACGCCTTCCGGCATCACTTCTTTGCCGATGCCGTCGCCAGGGATCACGGCAACAGAGTGAATTTTGTCAGTCACAGGGTACCTTTCCGGTTGATGTTCGAATTGTGTACGCAGTATAACTGTCGCTTACGGGGAAATAATGAGCCTGAAAGGCAATCCAGTGTTGAATAAAAGTAGAGAATCCCGCACCTCCACCGATGATTTAGCCTTCTTTGTTCGCCTGGCTGCGCTGGATAGCCTGACTGCGGCGGCGCGCGAACTGGGACTGTCGCTGGCGGCGGTCAGCAAACGTCTGAGCCAGCTGGAACAGCGGCTTGGTGTGCAACTCCTGCGCCGCACCACGCGACGACTGGAGCTGACGCCGGAAGGGCGCCGTTATCTGGCGGGTGCGCGTCCGTTGCTGGATCAGCTGGCGGCGCTGGAAGAGGCGGTCAGCGGCGAAACCGCTCAGCTGCGCGGCACACTTAACATTAACGCCTCATTTGGCTTTGGCCGTCGGCATATTGCGCCCTGCGTCTCGGCTTTTGCCGCGCTGCACCCGGAACTCTCGCTGTCGCTGCAGCTCAGCAGCCAGCCACTTAATTTTCTTGATGCCCACATGGATATTGATATCCGCGTCGGGGAACCGCCCGACTCACGGCTGGTGGCGCGCAAACTGCGTACCAATCCGCGCATTCTCTGCTGCTCACCCGCCTATGCCGCCCGGCACGGTCTGCCGGAGACAGTGCGCGATCTGGCACAACACAACTGCATTTTACTGCGCCAGCACGACAGCGATTTTACCCTGTGGCGACTGACCAGCGGCGAACAGAGCATCAATCAGAAAGTGCGCGGCAGTCTGATCACCAACGATGGCGAAGTGGCGATGCGGCTGGCGATGGATGGGCATGGCATCTTGCTGCGTTCCTGGTGGGATGCGCAGCACAGTCTGGCGACGGGCGAACTGCTGCCGGTGTTACCCGACTGGCAGGCACCGGATGGCGATATTTTTGCGGTCTGGCAGGCGCAGCGTCAGCTTCCGGCGCGTATTACCGCATTTGTGGGGTTTCTGCAGAGCAATCTGCAATCGGTTGATTAGCCAGGCTTTTAAAGGCAGTTTCTGGCGCGGCCAGACGCCTGCGGACAATAAACATACCGCATTAAGCTGATTCGGTTGCGTCATCATGCCGCTGCGTTTACAGCGTTTTAGCGGCTGCGTATGATTCTTATTCTTTTTATTTCCTGCCTGTCCTCTGCGTTGTGGCCAGCCGGGAGCAGCAGGCAGATAGGGGAGTTAAGTATGAAAGCGTTGTTCAGTCCGCGTACAGCGGCACTTACACTGGCGATGGTGACCACCTTCAGCCTGACGGCGTGCCAGATGCCGGCGAAAAAAGTGGATGCCAGCGCGCCGGTGGTGATGCAGCCCTCCAGCCCGGATAACCTGATTCAGCGCGAGCTGGGTGAAGGTTTGTATGAGATGGCCTATCTGCCAGCAAAAAACGCCCTCTATGTCGCCAGCGCGCAGGGATTTAAAGATATCAGCGGCGGCATGATCTACCGTCTTGATGCTTCCACGCTGCAGAGCACCGGCGCGGGACACTTCGACCTGAAAAACTTTGGTCTGATCAGTGCGCCTGACGGCAGCGCACTCTACGCCACCAACACGCTGGATGGCGGTATCTCTAAAATCGATCCTGATAACGGTAAGGTGCTGAAGCGCCTGATGTTTGACGAGAAAAATGAGAAAGGCATGCCCTATGGCACGCGTGAAATCTTTCTGCATGACGGGCTGCTCTATGTCGGCGGCGTGGGCGATCCGGGCGTGATCTGGGTGGTTGATGCCAAAACCCTGACGCTGAAAACCCGGATAAAAAATGCCGGGAAGTGGGTCACAGGCATCATCTTCTCGCCGGTCAGCGACCGGATTTATGCGGCGAACGGCAGCGGAGAAATCCTGGTGATCAATCCGCGCAATAACAAAATCGAGCAGCGCCTGACGGCGGGTGACGGGCAGGAGTATCTGTTCCTGAATATGGCCGAGGATCCGGCAACCGGTCGCCTGTTTGTTACGGATAATTCAAAAGCGAAAAATACGCTGGTGTTTGATGAGCGCAGCGGCAAGGTCATTAAGCGTCTGAATCTGGGCGACTCACTGGGGATTAAGTTTAATGGCAAGCGCAATGAGATTTATATCAGCCAGCGCGAATCGAAGAAGGTGCTGCAGCTGGATGGCACCACCTATGAGGTGAAAAACAGCTGGTCATTTGATAGCCACCCCAACAGTCTGCTGGTCTCACCGGACGGGCAGACCCTGTTCGTCACCCTGAAGCAGGGCTTCAATGACGATCACAGCAGTCAGGGGCTGGATGGCGTAGCGCGTATCACACTGCAATAAAAAAAGGCGGCATCGCTGCCGCCTGAATCTTTACTTAGCCACACCTTCTACCAGCACCACGCGATAGTTCGCGCCTTTCAGACGGTGCGCTTTGGCAGCCTGATATTCCGGGCTGTCATACCAGGCATGTGCGGCTTCGCGGCTCGCGAATTCCAGAATCACCACGCCTTCTGCTTCCTGTCCTTCCAGCGTTTCCAGTTCGCCATAAAAGGCGAGAGGATTGATCTGATGATCGCCGCGAGCCTCGCCCGCTTTCTCGGCATAGATCGCCATTTCGTCCTGGTTCAGGGTGTTATCACGAATAAATACAACATATGCACTCACAGATCTCTCCTTAAGCTTTTTTATCCTGGGTTTTGGTATCGAAGTCAGCGGCATCATGACGCTCGTGCAGCTGATCGGCCGGGTCGCCCATGACACGGTTGACCTTGCGGCCACGAATCACAGCAGGTCGCAGCGCGATCTCTTTCGCCCAGCGCACCACATTTTTATAGGACTGCACATCCAGGAATTCGGCACCGCCATACTGGTCATTCAGCACCATGTTGCCGTACCACGGCCAGGTGGCGATATCAGCGATGGTGTAGTCATCACCGGCCAGATAGCGGTTATCTGCCAGCTGACGATCCAGCACGTCGAGCTGACGCTTCGCTTCCAGCGTGAAGCGGTTAATGGCGTACTCAATTTTTTCTGGCGCGTAGTGATAGAAATGACCGAAACCACCGCCCAGGTAAGGCGCTGAGCCCTGTAACCAGAAGAGCCAGTTCAGGGTTTCGGTGCGGCCAGCGATATCTTTCGGCAGGAAGTAGCCATACTTCTCCGCCAGATAGAGCAGGATGTTGCCCGATTCAAATACCCGAATCGGCGGCGTTGCCGAGTGGTCGCTCAGCGCCGGGATTTTCGAGTTCGGGTTTACGTCGACAAAACCGCTGGAGAACTGATCGCCTTCGCCGATACGGATCAGCCAGGCATCATATTCCGCATCGTTGACGTTAAGCGCCAGCAGCTCTTCCAGCAGGATGGTCACCTTCTGGCCGTTAGGCGTGCCAAGCGAATAGAGCTGTAAAGGATGCTTGCCGACCGGCAACGCTTTTTCATGGGTGGGACCAGCGAACGGACGATTAGTTTTAGCGCCGTTACCTTTGGCTTCAGGGTCCCAGGTCCAGACTTTTGCGGGCTGATATGCATTTTCCGACATAATGAAAGTTCGCCTTATGGTGTGGTATTGGTCTGGAGTGTAGCAGGTGCTGCGAAGGGGGTTTAACTCTGCTGGCTGCGCAAGGCCGTGCTGCAGGGGGCTGATGTCAGGCGGGCAGCGGCACAGGAGAAAAGTGAATAAAAGTGTGTCAGGCAGGTGGTTCGTTATCCTGAGCGGAGGTGGCCGTGCAGTCAGCAGCGACTGCACGGCAGGCAGGGTTACAGCAGTTCACGCTCAATCAGTTCGCGGGTTTCTACCGCCTGAACCTTCATCTTTTCCGGGTAGCCAAACAGAGACGCCGCGATGATCGGTTCACCGCCGACTTTATAACTGCGGGTGGCAAAGCCGGTGTCGCGCAGTGTTTTAAACAGGGTGTCGAAGTCCACTTCGCCTTCGCCCACGCCGACATGCTGGTGAATGGTGGCATCCACCCCTGGCGGGTTAACGATGTAGCGACAGTGTTTTGTATGGTTCATGGTGTCGGCGATCAGCATGTGTGACAGATCGTCACCGGCATACTCCAGCATCGGTTTCACATCACCTTTGCCTTTGTCATAAAAGAAAGTGTGTGGCGCGCTGTAGATATACTTCACATTATCGCTGCGGAACGACTTCACGATATCCACGGTTTCGTTGTTCTCTTCGCAGAAATCCCACGGATGGGCCTGGATTTCGACGCGGATGCCTTCACGTTCGATGATCGGCAGCAGCTCTTCCATGGAGCGATAGAACATCTCTTCACAGATTTCCGGCTCGTTAGGCGTGCCGGAGAGCTCGGTGTTGATCACCTGCACACCCATCTCAACCGCGATCTCGATCATCCGCTTCCAGTTCTTCACCGCCGCCTGACGACGCAGCTCATCCGGGCCGGACCAGCGATAGACCACGATAAACGAGGAGATCTCCAGCCCGGTGGCGTTTAACGCATTCTTATACTCGGTGATGATTTCACGGCTGGCTTTAGGATGTTTATAAAACGGGTTGATCTGCGGATGCGGCGACTGTTCGATATATTTGTATCCCCAGTCGGCCACCTGATGAACCATACGGGTGATGCCTAAATCTTTAATCACATCCACATCAAAAGCGATTTTCATCTTTCTGCTCCGGGCACATTAAGGTTGCTGTTCTTCATTGAAAGTCACGCCAATCTGCTGCCTGACGTTGTCCATCGTGGCCAGGGTGGTAATCGCCTGGTCAAGCGAATGGATGGGTGAATCGATCCGGTTCTGACCGATACACCAGGCGAAATGGTTAATTTCATGACAGAGCTGTTCATAGCGGCTGGCAGGCTCCTGCCACTGCAGGCGATGACGCCGATCGCTGGAGGTCAGGGTGAAGTTACCAGGCGCATAGAACTGGCCCGCCAGTTCCAGCGTGGCCTCGCGTCCGGCGATCACCGCGCCGCCTGGCGTGTTGCTGAACAGGGTGGTATTCAGCACCGAATGCATGCCGTGCTGATGGGTAAACAGCATCGACGTCTGACCGTTTACACGCCCATCCGGGACGGGCTGGCCCCGGGCGACGATCGTGTCAGGCGCACCGCCGCCAACAAACACGCTAAGCGCCACCAGATAGCTGCCCAGATCCAGCATCGGGCCGCCCGCCAGATCGGCGTTGAAGATGCGATGGTCTGGTGTGAAAAACTCGCCATGATCGGCAATCAGGGTGTGAACATCGCCGAGCACGCCATCCTCCAGCAGCTGACGGATAACGTCATATTTCGGTGTGAAGTTGCACCACATCGCCTCCATACAGAGCAGGTTCGCGGCAGCGGCGGCCAGTTTAAGCTGTGTCGCCTGCTGAGCATTCAGCGCCAGCGGCTTTTCAATCAGCAGATGCTTTCCGGCGGCAATCGCGCGCAGACCATCGGGAAAATGGTGGTTGTGGGGCGTAGCGATATAGACCGCATCAACATCCTCCCGCGCCAGCAGCACGTCGATACTGCCCGTGGCATGGCTGATTGACCATTTGTCGGCAAAGGCCTGTGCTTTTGCCGGTTCACGCGCAGCCACCGCCGTGATCTGCTGGTGGGTATGCTTGCGCAGTGCATGGGCAAAATGGTCGGCGATCCAGCCCGGCCCGATAATGCCCCAGCGCAACTGTGGTACCTGGCTGGCAGCGGTCAGGCGTGGAACCGGAAGCGTTGAAGGGAACATAACTTTTCCTTTTATACGTGCAGGCAGGTGCTGCTCAGGGCTCCACTATAGAAAGCCCGCCGTCGTCGCTCTAACCTTTTAATGATGTGATCCCATCAACCCGATCGGCGCAGGATTTTTATCCGTTTTAGCAAATGGGCGTTTTAAAGAGAATGCAGAAAGAAATGAATGTTTCATTTTGCGAGGACGATCAAGATTAACGCTGACTTTCTATCAAATAAATGAGAGGAAATGGCTGTGCCGCGATAGAGTGTTGATGTCTCAGACAACAGAATATATAGGCGTAGCCGTCAGCCAGCGCTACAGAGAGCAGAAGCAGGGAGAAGGATGATGTCAAAAGTGACGATGACCGCTATTGCGCAGGCGGCGGGCGTGGGCGTGGCCACCGTGGATCGGGTGCTGAATGGACGCGCGCCGGTGCGCAGCGTGACCGAGCAGAAAGTGCTGGCTGCGGCCCGCGAGCTGGGCTATCACCTGACGCAGGCACACATCCGGACAACATCGCCGCTCGCTGCGGCAACAGTTCGCGTGAGCTTTATCCTGCTGCCTGCCCGTTATTCGTTTTATCAGCAGCTAGGCGAGGTGCTGAAACAGCAGCTGAAGGCGCAGCAGCCACAGGGCAGCGAACCTGAATTCTGCTGGCATGATATTCATGAAGTGGAGGCGGTGGCGCACTCGCTGCGTCTGCTGGCACAGCGCAGTGATGTGATTGCGCTGGTGGCGCTGGATCATCCGCTGATTCGTCACGCGATTCAGGATGTGTCACGACTGGGCGTACGGGTTTACGCGCTGTTTTCTGATTTCTCGCCCTGTGAGCATGCGGGGTTTATCGGCATTGATAATCAGAAAGCGGGACGTACGGCGGCCTGGATGGCACAGCATCTGCTGCGTCAGCCGGGATGCGTTGGGGTGCTGCTGGGCGATCACCGCTTTACCTGCCAGGAGAGCAGCGAGATCAGTTTCCGCTCTTACCTGCGCGAGTCAGGCATCAGCCAGCGGGTACTGGAACCGTTAAAAACGCATGAGTCGGGTGAAGGAGGCTATCAGGCGACCCGGCAGTTGCTGGACACCCATGATGATCTGGTGATGATTTATGCGCCCTGCGGCGGCATAGAGGGCGTGGTGCAGGCGCTGCGTGACAGCGGACGCAGGCAGATCGATCTGCTGTGCCACGGTCCGCTGCCCGGCGATGAGCTGGCGCTGATTGATGGCACCATTACGCTGATGTTGCGCCATCGTATTGATGCCATGGCTGCGGCGGTGATCGCCACCTGCCTCAACAGCCGGATGGAACAGCGCGACCATTTTGCTCAGGTGACCGTACCCTTTGAAATCGTGACGCGTGAAAACCTGTAGAAAGAGCAGGTTAGCGGGTATTTGATAGAAAACTATCATATAAAGAAATATTTAAACGCGATCTCTATCAAAAAATGAAACTTTCATTGTTGTCTGAGATGAAATTTTCATTTGATACTGCCAGCAGTTCTCACTGCACAGGCAGATATCATGACCTTTCACATTGCTAATGCGCCCTGTAGCTGGGGCGTCGACGATCCCGCTAATCCCTGGCTGCCGCCATGGCAGAAAGTCCTGACCGAGGCCGCTCAGGCTGGCTATCCCAGTATTGAACTTGGCCCCTGGGGCTATCTGCCAGCGGATGCAGCCGAACTGACCCGGCAGCTTAATGCGCATCAGCTTTCGCTGGTGGCGGGTACGATTTTTGATGATTTGGTCAGTGAAGCGCATTTCCCTGAATTGGTCACGCTCACCCACAACCTGTGCCGTACCCTGGCCAGCGTACCAGCCGCCGTCAAAACGCCCGGCGCCAGCGCGCCTTATCTGGTGGTCATCGACTTCGGGAATCCGGAGCGGGCGAAATATGCCGGTCAGTCAGAAAAAGCGCCACGGCTCTCCGCTGACGACTGGCAGCGCATGATG
The DNA here is from genome assembly GCF_011800485.1 of Pantoea sp. EKM20T. Taxonomy (NCBI): domain Bacteria; kingdom Pseudomonadati; phylum Pseudomonadota; class Gammaproteobacteria; order Enterobacterales; family Erwiniaceae; genus Pantoea; species Pantoea sp. EKM20T. The sequence continues at coordinate 128,504 of NZ_JAALFW010000005.1, forward strand.
CGACACATCACCATTCTGAGTGAGATTGCCTGGCAGGAGTATGGCGTGCGACCGGTGATCCATCCGCATGCGGGCGGCTGCATTGAGTTTGCCGATGAGCTTGCGCGGCTGGTCAGTGATATTCCGCATCAGGTGGCTGGTTTATGCCTGGATACCGGCCATCTCTATTACGCCGGGATGGATCCGGTCGCTTCGCTGCAACAGTACTGGACCCGCATCGATTACCTCCACTTCAAAGACGTTAACCAGCGGGTCTGGCGAGACGCCCTCTCTCGCGGACTCGACTTTTTCACTGCCTGCGCGCAGGGGGTGATGTGTCCGCTGGGGCAGGGCGCAATTGACTATCCGGCGGTGCGCACGCTGCTGACTGAGCGTAACTATCAGGGCTGGATTACCATCGAACAGGAGCGTGATCCGCGCCATGCCGACACCAGTCTGCGGGATGTTAAAGCCAGCCTGGACTATCTCCGATCAACAGGATTCTGAGGACAACAGCATGATTAACGGTAAAAAAGCGGCTAATCGCTCGCTGCGCTGGGGCATGATCGGCGGCGGCGGCACCAGCCAGATTGGGTATATCCATCGCTCTGCAGCACAGCGTGACGGAAACTTTGTGCTGCTGGCGGGGGCGTTTGATATTGATGCCGCACGCGGGCGTGAGTTTGGTCAGGCGCTGGGTGTGGTACCGGACCGCTGTTATCCCGATTATGCCAGCCTGTTCGCCGGGGAAGCCGCGCGTGAAGATGGCATTGAGGCGGTGTCTGTCGCCACGCCTAATAATACTCACTTCGCCATTTGCCGCGCGGCGCTTAATGCCGGGCTGCATGTGGTGTGCGAGAAGCCCCTCTGTTTTACGGTCGAAGAGGCGGATGAGCTGGAGCAGCTGAGCCGGGAGAAGCAGAAGGTTGTTGGCGTCACCTACGGTTACGCCGGGCATCAGCTGGTTCATCAGGCCAGGGAGATGATCGCCGAAGGGGCTTTGGGTGAGATCCGCATCGTTAACATGCAGTTTGCTCACGGCTTCCATAATGAGGCGGTGGAGTTGCAGAGTGAAAGCACCCGCTGGCGGGTCGATCCGCGCTTTGTCGGCCCGAGTTACGTGTTAGGCGACCTGGCGACGCATCCGTTGTTTATCGCAGAAACGATGTTGCCACAGCTGAAAGTGACACGTCTGCTCTGTTCGCGTCAGAGCTTTGTCGCGTCGCGTGCGCCGCTTGAGGATAACGCCTTTGTGATGATGGAGTATGACAACGGCGCGGTCGGCACGTTATGGGCGTCGGCGGTGAATGCCGGATCGATGCACGGGCAGAAGATTCGGGTCGTCGGATCGAAAGCCAGTCTGGAATGGTGGGATGAGCAGCCGAACCAGTTGCGCTATGAAGTGCAGGGCGAGCCGGTGCGCATTCTGGAGCGCGGCATGGGCTATCTTAATCCGCGCGCGCTGGAAGAGGACCGCATTGGCGGAGGGCATACCGAGGGGTTATTTGAAGCCTGGTCCAATCTTTATCGTCGCTTCGCACTGGCGATGGATGCCACCGATCGCCGTGACACCGACTTCCTGCAGGATTTCTGGTATCCCGACGTGCATGCCGGATTAATGGGCGTGCGCTGGGTCGCGCAGTGCGTGAAATCGGCGGATGCCGGTGCAGTGTGGGTGGCGTGCTGAAGCAGAGGGCGAGCCACAGGATGTGGCGAGTGTATCGAACCTTCGATAACGGGTTCGTTCCACAAAAGCAAAAACCCGCCAGAGGCGGGTTCTTTAAATATGGTGCCCGAACCCGGACAAAAATGCCGGGAGCATTTTTGCATCGCGCGGCTTCGCGCGACCCGGAGGGTGAGCCACAGGATGTGGCGAGTGTATCGAACCTTCGATAACGGGTTCGCTCCACAAAAGCAAAAACCCGCCAGAGGCGGGTTCTTTAAATATGGTGCCCGAACCCGGAATCGAACCAGGGACACGGGGATTTTCAATCCCCTGCTCTACCGACTGAGCTATTCGGGCAACGGGGCGCATTAAACCGTAAAGGCCGCGGGTCGTCAACGGCTTTCACCAAAAAACCCCTGGAAACGTGACTGATTGCCTGATTTTCAGTCAAAGCGGGTAAAACCTCAGGCCAGCGCGCCATTTTTACGGCACAGCGCGATGCTGTAAACATCCTCCGCCAGCCGCTGTGCGGTGGCGACATCCTGCACATTGCGCTTCACCAGCAGCTTGCTGAGGCAGCCTTCAAGAATCAGCTCCATCTGATCGGCCACCATGCTGGGGTTGTCCAGCGCCTGCTCCACCAGAATGTCGTAGGTGAACTGCCATGAGCCGCGTTTCTGCTGTTCGGCCAGTTGATGGATGGGCTGATCGGGCTGCGGGTAGAAGCTACAGGCGGCAATAAACAGGCAGCCTGGAAAGCGTCCTTTGCTGACCTGCTCACTCAGGACCTCATAGCGTGCCATCAGCTTCTGGTCGGGCGACAGCGATTCATCCAGCAGGATCTGGCGTCGCCAGGTATCAATCTGCTGCCCGTGATAGCGCAGCGCATCGTAGAGCAGGGCGTCACGATCGGGCCAGAACTGCTGAAGCTGGTCACGGGTTAATTCGGATCCCGCCAGGGTTTCCAATGAGAGGGTGGCGGCGAGGCCGTTCTGTTCAAGCACATTCAATGCATGCTCGAGTATCTGTTCACGCTGCAAGTGACTCTCCTCTGGTATGCAGGCCCGGTAAGGCACCGGGCAATGACCTGACTCCAGTGTTGTTTACGGGGTAAGTTTCTGCAAATGCGCCCGGAACTCGGCGGCATTGAGAAACCCGGTGATGCGCGATCCGGCGATTTCGCGGCCCTGCGCATCAAAGAACAAAATCGTCGGTAAGCCCAGCACCTGAAGGTGCTGAAACAGCGCGTTATCACTGGCGTTGTTGGCGGTGACGTTGGCCTGGAGCAACTGTACCTGACTCAGGCTATCGCGCACGGCGCTGTCACTAAAGGTATATTTTTCAAACTCTTTGCAGGCGACGCACCAGTCAGCGTAGAGATCGACCATGGTGATGCGGCCGCGGGCCTGCTGCAGCGCGCTATCAAGCTGCTGCGGCGTCTGGATAGTATGGAACGGCAGCGGTGCCACAGCCTGCTGCTGCGCCGGTCCGCCAAAGGCCCAGTCCTGCAACGGGCGTGCGCTGATCAGCGCAGCGGCCAGCATGATAATCTGCACTACGCGCCACTTACCGCTGCTGGCGCGCAGGCTGACGCTGAACGCCCAGCCAAAGAACGCCACGCCGAGCAGGCTCCAGAGTCGCAATCCCCACGCATCGCCCAGCACCCGCTCCAGCAGGAAGACCGGCAGCGCCAGGATGACAAAACCAAAGCCCTCTTTAACGGTTTGCATCCACGGGCCGCTTTTTGGCAGCAGCCGGTTGCCAAACAGGGTCACGGCGATAAGCGGTAATCCCATTCCGACCGCATAGAGCCACAGCGTCCCGGCACCGGCCCACAGATTTCCGCTCTGCGCGATGTAAAGCAGAATGGCGCTGAGCGGGGCCGTGGTGCAGGGCGAGCAGATCAAACCCGCCAGTGCCCCCATCAGGAAGACGCCGGGCAGCGAGCCACCCTGCTGACGATTACTCCACAGGGTCAGGCGGGTTTGCAGGCTGGCGGGCAGTTGCAGCGTAAACAGGCCGAACATCGACAGCGCCAGCACGATAAACAGCAGTGAGAGCGTGAACAGCACATAAGGATGCTGCAACGCGGCCTGGAAGCGCAGGCCCGCTGCCGCGACGACCACTCCCAGCAGCGTGTAGGTCAGCGCCATCCCCTGCACATAGACCATCGCCAGCGCGAACAGCCGGCCCAGCGAATAGTGGCGCTGTCCGCCAAGGATAATGCCGGAGATCAGCGGATACATCGGCAGTACGCAGGGCGTAAACGCGACACCGATACCAATCAGTAGCGCCCAGAGCGGCGAGAAAGGCAGCGGGCTGGCGGGCGCGGGCTGAGCGCTGACCGGCGGCGGTGCGCTGCTGGCGGTTACCGCACTTACCGGAACGCTGCGCGTCTCTGGCGGATAACAGAATCCGGCGGCGGCACAGCCCTGATAAGTCACACTGAGCGTGGCGCCGCTGGCCGCCTGTTGCAGCGTCACCGGCAGCGTCAGATCCTGCGGATAGATTTCACTTTTGCCGAAGAATTCATCTTCATGCGGCTGACCAGCCGGCAGCGTTAACGGCGCGATGGTCGCGTTCTGCGGTGTGATGTGGATCTGCTGGCGATAGAGGTAATAACCCGATTTCACTTTCCAGTGCAGGTTGAGCTGCGCGCCCTGCTGGTCGAAGTCAAAAGTAAAGGCCTGATCGACCGGCACAAAGCGACTGGTCGCCGGATTTGAAAAGAGTGAAGCGTGCGCCTGCAGGCCGAGAAACAGCGTCAGCAGAAGCGTAATTAAGCGAGAGATGCGTGCAGCCATGACAAGTATTCACTGTCTCCATATTGAACCGGCAGCGCCAGCAGTTCGGGCACATCGTAAGGGTGAGCGTCTTTGAGCAGATCACACAGCGCCTGCTGATGATCGCTGTCGCATTTCAGCAGCATCTGGACTTCGCTGCTCTGCTCCATTTTTCCCTGCCAGAGATACCAGGAGGTGGCGCCCGGCAGCAGTGTGACACAGGCCGCCAGCCTGGCTTCCAGCGCTAAGCCAGCAAGGTGCTCCGCCGTGGCCTGATCGGGCGTGGTGCAGAGGATAACGACAGCATTCATCCTGTAACTCCTGTTTTAAAGAGCGCCGATGATAGCACGCTCCATCCGTAACACGAGGAGTGCGCTTAAAGCAGCAATCCGCCAAAAACGAAGCCAGAGAGCACCGACAGCGCAATGGCGATCACGCCGGGAATGATAAAGGCATGGTTAAACACATACTTGCCAATCCGGGTCGAGCCGGTGTCATCCATCTCAACGGCGGCCAGCAGGGTCGGGTAGGTTGGCAGTACAAACAGCGCCGAAACCGCCGCGAAGGAAGCGATGGCAGTAAGCGGCGTAACGCCCAGCAGCAGCGCGGCGGGCATCAGCGCTTTGGTAGTCGCAGCCTGCGAGTAGAGCAGCATCGAGGCGAAGAACAGCACCAGCGCCAGCATCCACGGATAGGTTTTCAGCGTGTCGCCCGCCAGCATCTGAATCTCCGCCAGATGTGCCTTCACAAAGGTATCGCCCAGCCAGGCGACGCCCATCACGCAGATACAGGCGCTCATGCCGGACTTAAAGGTGCTGGCGCTGAGGATTTCGCTGGTGTCGAGTTTGCAGGTCAGGCTGATCAGCGTGGCGATGGTCAGCATAAACACCACAATCGCTTCATTGCGTGGCAGTGGCGGATTGACGATCAGCCCGACGCTGGCGCTGGTCGCGGTGGCATAAAGCACCACGGCCACAATGCCCGTCAGAAACAGCAGCACCGATTTTTTCGCGCCCGGTTTTGCCTGGTAGAGGCTGGCGCCGCGCAGCGTGACTTCGCCTTTGGCGAGACGCGCCTGATAAACCTCATCATCCTTTAGCTCACGGCCTAAGAAGTTAGTCACCAGAGCCGCCAGGAAGAGGCCCACCATGGTTGAGGGGATGGCAATCGCCAGCAGCGTGATATAGCTGACGCCGCGCGGCTCAAGCAAAGTGGCGAAGAAAACCACTGCGGCTGAAATGGGTGATGCGGTAATCGCGATCTGCGAAGCCACTACCGCAATCGACAGCGGCCGGGAAGGGCGAACGCCTTGCTCTTTCGCCACTTCGGCAATCACCGGTAATGTTGAGAACGCGGTATGTCCGGTACCGGCCAGTAGCGTCATCAGGTAGGTCACTAGTGGGGCCAGCAGCGTAACGTGGCGTGGATGGCGGCGCAGCAGGCGTTCCGCCAGACTCACCAGATAATCCATCCCGCCTGCCACCTGCATGGCGGCTATCGCGGCGATCACCGCCATGATGATTTCAATCACATCGAACGGAATAGCGCCGGGTGCCATGCCAAATCCCAGCGTCAGGATCAGCACGCCCATTCCGCCTGCGAACCCGATACCAATGCCGCCAAGACGTGCGCCCAACCAGATCGCCATCAAGACGATAAGCAGCTCAACCACAAACATGAATGACTCCTGAAAGATAAACCGGTAATAGCCGGGTATGCTGTTTAACAAAAAAAAAGGCACACCGTGTTGATCGCGGTGTGCCTTTGGTTAACCAGCGTCGGTTAAACCTTACTGTTCGTTTTCATCAGTATAACGTTTGGCTTTATAAACCGGGTACATCAGGTTCTGCACCGAGAAGATATCGTCCAGCTCACTTTCCGTCAGCAGGCCGCGCTCCAGCACGACTTCACGTACGCTTTTACCGGTTTCCGCACAGATTTTACCGACGATGTCGCCGTTGTGGTGGCCGATGTAAGGGTTGAGGTAAGTCACGATACCAATCGAGTTGAAGACATAGGCTTCGCACACTGCGCGGTTGGCGGTAATGCCGTTGATGCACTTCTCCAGCAGGTTATAGCAGGCGTTAGTCAGAATGCTGATCGACTCAAACAGCGCCTGGCCAATCACCGGCTCCATCACGTTGAGCTGCAGCTGGCCCGCTTCAGAGGCCATCGTCACGGTGATGTCGTTACCAATCACTTTGAAGCAGACCTGGTTTACCACCTCCGGTACAACCGGATTGACCTTGGCGGGCATGATAGAGGAACCCGCCTGCAGCTCTGGCAGGTTGATTTCATTCAGACCAGCACGCGGGCCTGAGGAGAGCAGGCGCAGGTCGTTACAGATTTTAGAGAGCTTCACCGCCAGACGTTTCAGCGATGAATGGACCATCACATAGGCGCCGCAGTCGGAGGTTGCTTCAATCAGATCTTCCGCTGGCACCACCGGCAGGTTGCTGACTTCCGCCAGACGCTGTACCGCCAGGTGCTGATACCCTTCCGGCGTATTGAGGCGGGTGCCGATGGCGGTCGCGCCCAGGTTCACTTCCAGCAGCAGTTCCGCGGTGCGCAGAATGCTTTTGGTCTCTTCGTTCAGCAGTACGCTGAAGGCGTGAAATTCCTGCCCGAGGGTCATCGGCACGGCATCCTGCAACTGGGTACGGCCCATTTTCAGGATGGTCTGGAACTCATCGGCTTTGTGCCGGAAGCCTTCGGCCAGCTGGCTGATGCCATCAAGCAGTTTCAGTAGCGAGCTGTAGACCGCGATGCGGAAACCGGTTGGGTAAGCGTCGTTGGTGGACTGGCATTTGTTCACATGATCGTTGGGGTTGAGGTACTGATATTCCCCTTTCTGGTGGCCCATCAGCTCAAGGCCGATGTTCGCCAGTACTTCATTGGTGTTCATGTTGACCGAGGTCCCGGCACCGCCCTGATAAACATCCACGGGGAACTGGTCCATACAGCGGCCGTTGTTGAGCACTTCGTCGCAGGCCTTAATGATGGTATCGGCAATGTTGCGCGGGATGGTCTGCAGCTCTTTGTTGGCCATCGCCGCCGCTTTTTTTACCATCACCATGCCGCGGACAAATTCAGGTATGTCGCTGATTTTGCTGTTGCTGATATAAAAATTCTCAATCGCACGCAGAGTATGAACGCCATAATAGGCATCCGCCGGAACTTCGCGCATACCTAACAGGTCTTCTTCGATACGAATGTTGTTCGCCATGATAACCTTCTTGTTGTTGCCGCTAACCATCACAAAGGATGTGTTTATTTTGTCGTGGTGTACCCGTGCCGACATATTATCCGTCTTCATAGGGGCGTGTGCGATCATATTCTGATGCATATGAAAAGCACGCATGCAGATCACTTAATGCTGCAGCCTGGTTAACGATATGTGAAGTTGGTTACAAAATTAACCCCACAGGATAAATTTGACAGGATCGGTTGAAAATGGCGGCGCGGGTGCCCATCTCTTTTCTTATCATCCTCAGGATGAACGCTTTCTGCTGACCGGCACGCTGCCGTTCAGCCCCTACTTACAGGAGAGTACGGTGCGCTGGATACCGTTATTAGTCTTTTTCGTTCTGGCCTGGATTGAGATTTCCCTCTTCATTCAGGTTGCACACGTCATGGGCGTGCTGCTTACCATGCTGTTGGTGGTCTTCACCTCGTGCATCGGCGTCTCGCTGGTCAAAAATCAGGGCATGAAAAACTTTATGCTGATGCAGGAGAAGCTGGCACGTAATGAAAGCCCGGCCAATGAGATGATCAAAAGCGTGTCGCTGATCATCGCCGGTTTCCTGCTGCTGCTGCCTGGTTTCTTTACCGACCTGCTGGGCCTGCTGCTGCTGCTGCCACCGGTGCAGAAACATCTGACGCTGAAGCTGATGCCTCATCTGCGCGTCTGGCGGGGGCCGGGAGCCGGTCCAGACAGCGGCTACACCATGGATGGCGAGTTCGAGCGTAAAGAGAGCGATCGCCTTGAGCATCATGACGATCACAAGGATCGTTAACCGCAGCTGTCACCTCTGAAAGCGCAACCTACGGGTTGCGTGAGATTGTTGAAAAGCCTGACCCGGCCAGCTGTGAGACCGGAGCCGCACAGGGAACAGGGTCAGATCGGAAAGTCGCAAAATCGTCATCCATGACTTCTCGGCCCGCGCCATCCGTGGCGCGTGACGCTTTCCTCTTCTGACCCTGTTTCCTGCGCCCTGAGCTTAGCCGTTGCTGCCAGGGTCATCCTGTACTGAGTTTGTCAGCACGCTGGCGCAACCTACGGGTTGCGTTTTTTATCTGCCCCATCATCTGTTCAAAAAGCCATCACTTATCACTCACAGGTAAAAAATTTGTTGTCCGCCCCCTTGAAAGTGGGTGGCAGCGGCCCTATCTCTCTGGTCACGAGGCCGGAAGCCATGCAGCCCGGTGTTCAACCCCAAAACTGAATGATTGGACTTCTCAAAGGAGAGCTATCAAATGAAAATTCGTCCATTGCACGATCGCGTTATCGTCAAGCGTAAAGAAGTTGAAGCTAAATCAGCTGGCGGCATCGTGCTGACCGGTTCCGCAGCCGGTAAATCCACCCGTGGTGAAGTACTGGCTGTCGGCAATGGCCGCATCCTTGAGAGTGGCGACATTAAGCCGCTGGACGTGAAGGTTGGCGACATCGTGATCTTCAGCGAAGGTTACGGCGCGAAAACCGAGAAAATCGACAACGAAGAGGTGCTTATCATCTCTGAGAGCGACATTCTGGCCGTTGTTGAAGCGTAATTTTTACGCGTAATTCACTGAACGAAACGAATTTAAGGGATATTTAAAGATGGCAGCTAAAGACGTAAAATTCGGTAATGACGCACGCGTAAAAATGCTGCGTGGCGTGAACGTACTGGCAGATGCAGTAAAAGTTACCCTGGGTCCTAAAGGCCGTAACGTAGTCCTGGATAAATCTTTTGGTGCACCGACCATCACTAAAGATGGTGTTTCTGTGGCACGTGAAATCGAGCTGGAAGACAAGTTCGAGAACATGGGCGCGCAGATGGTGAAAGAAGTTGCCTCTAAAGCGAACGACGCTGCGGGCGACGGTACCACCACTGCAACCGTACTGGCACAGTCTATCATCACCGAAGGCCTGAAAGCGGTCGCAGCGGGTATGAACCCGATGGACCTGAAGCGCGGTATTGACCAGGCTGTTATCGCTGCGGTTGAGAAACTGAAAGCGCTGTCTGTTCCTTGCTCTGACTCTAAAGCGATTGCGCAGGTAGGTACTATCTCTGCTAACTCCGATGAAACCGTGGGCCAGTTGATTGCTCAGGCGATGGAGAAAGTGGGTAAAGAAGGCGTGATCACCGTTGAAGAAGGCACCGGCCTGCAGGATGAGCTGGATGTGGTTGAAGGTATGCAGTTTGATCGCGGCTACCTGTCACCTTACTTCATCAACAAGCCAGAAACGGGTGCGATTGAACTGGAATCTCCGTTCATCCTGCTGGCTGACAAGAAAATCTCTAACATCCGTGAAATGCTGCCAGTGCTGGAAGCCGTTGCGAAAGCCGGCAAACCACTGCTGATCATCGCGGAAGATGTTGAAGGCGAAGCGCTGGCAACACTGGTGGTTAACACCATGCGCGGCATCGTGAAAGTGGCTGCGGTTAAAGCACCAGGCTTCGGCGACCGTCGTAAAGCTATGCTGCAGGATATCGCTATCCTGACCGGTGGTACCGTAATCTCTGAAGAGATCGGTATGGAACTGGAGAAAGCGGCTCTGGAAGATCTGGGCCAGGCAAAACGCGTTGTGATCAACAAAGACACCACCACCATCATCGACGGTGTGGGTGAAGAAGCGACAATTCAGGGCCGTGTAACCCAGATTCGTCAGCAGATCGAAGAAGCAACGTCTGACTACGACAAAGAAAAACTGCAGGAACGCGTAGCGAAACTGGCAGGCGGCGTAGCCGTTCTGAAAGTAGGCGCAGCAACTGAAGTTGAAATGAAAGAGAAGAAAGCCCGCGTTGAAGATGCGCTGCACGCAACCCGTGCTGCTGTAGAAGAAGGTGTGGTTGCTGGTGGTGGTGTGGCGCTGGTTCGCGTGGCAGCACAGCTGGTTGATCTGCGTGGTCAGAACGAAGATCAGAACGTCGGTATCAAAGTTGCACTGCGCGCGATGGAATCTCCACTGCGTCAGATCGTTTCTAACGCCGGTGAAGAGCCATCTGTTGTCGCTAACAACGTGAAAGCGGGCGACGGTAACTACGGTTACAACGCGCAGACTGAAGAGTACGGCAACATGATCGACTTCGGTATCCTGGACCCAACCAAAGTGACCCGTTCTGCCCTGCAGTACGCGGCCTCTGTTGCGGGTCTGATGATCACAACCGAATGTATGGTCACTGACCTGCCAAAAGGTGACGCACCTGATTTAGGCGGCGGCGCTGGCGGTATGGGTGGCATGGGCGGTATGGGCGGCATGATGTAATTGCCGTTGACTGCTTAAGTCATCAAAGAACCCCCGATCGGAAACGGTCGGGGGTTTTTCTTTTTCAGCGTCTGAATGCTGGCAGCAGCAGGAAAAACCCATTAACTTTTTTTATGTTCTGCATCATGGTTTAGTCAGGGCGGGATGCTCTAACGTGGATCCCGGCGCAAAATAGCGCGCTCTGAAAGGGATAAACAACAGATTAAGGAAAATTAAAATGCACGATAAATGGGAATTTTATAAGGACGAAGCACACAAGTGGCGCTGGAGAAGAACGGCGCCCAACGGCAATATTACCGGCGCCGCCAGTCAGGGCTACGTTAACAAAGCCGATTGCATCGAAAATGCACGACGTAATGGCTACACCGGTTAAGGGCATCACGCTCTGACATCACCCCCGATCGGAAACGGTCGGGGGTTTTTCTTTTGGGTGGGAAAATAGTATAAGTAAGGCGCAATCGTTCGTCTTTCCTCTTGATATGTCACGCTGTCTGCGGCTGCGCCGACTGATCGACTGGCTTCATTTTATTCACCAGCATCGGCACGCTTGCCAGCCTGCAAGCGGCGTGAAATATTGAGACGATATAACGGGATAAGGGCAATGAATGTGCAGAAAGAAAAATCCTTTTTCTGCTACGCTGCCACCCGACTCTGATGATAATAAATGGGGATTACAATGCGGATTAACCTCTTGCTCGGACTGACGGCTGGCGCGTTATTGCTGGCGGGCTGCAGCAGCTCTACGCAACTCTCTTCAGCAGGACAGCGCGTGACGTTCACCGATCAGCAGCCTGGCAATACCTGTCAGCTTCTGGGCAATATTACCGGCTCTCAGAGCAACTGGCTGAGCGGTGCAGGCGGGGAAACCAGCGCACTGCGTGGCGCAGCAAACGACCTGCGCAATCGCGCAGCGGAGATGGGCGGTAACGTGATTTATGGAGCAACCAGTCCGACGCAGAACCTGTTGTCCGCGTTCGCGCCACTCGACAGCAAAATGACCGGCCAGGTCTACAAGTGCCCATAATGTGAATCAGGCAGTCTGCCAAATTGAACCGGCCAGCCTTTTACTGGCCGTTTTTATTCCTGACGTAACTGTAAATCTAACGGTGTTTTACTTGGCTCTCCGCCAATTTCACGCGCCAGCTTTGGCACCAGATAGCCGGAGACCTGTGACAGTAATGCACGCACCAGCTGGCGGGCCTCGTCATCTGACACAAAGAAATGCGCCGCACCCTGTACCTTATCCAGCACGTGCAGATAGTAGGGCAGAATGCCGGCATCAAATAGCGCATTGCTCAGGGTGGCCAGCGTCTGCGCATTATCGTTGATGCCACGCAACAGGACACTCTGATTCAGCAGGGTCACTCCAGCACGCTTCAGGCTGCTCATCGCCTCACGCAGCTCATCATCAATCTCCTGCGCATGGTTGATGTGCGTCACCATCACCACCTGCAGATGCGTCTCGCTGAGCATCTGACAGAGCTGATCGGTAATGCGCGCCGGTATCACCACCGGTAAACGGCTGTGGATGCGCAGACGTTTCAGATGCGGGATCTGTTCCAGCGCGGCGATAAGCCAGGCGAGCTCATGATCTTTCGCCATCAGCGGATCGCCGCCGGAGAAAATGATCTCATCCAGCTCGGGATGATTGGCGATATAGTCCAGTGCAGCCTGCCAGCTACGCTTATTGCCGGGATTATCCTGATAGGGGAAATGACGACGGAAGCAGTAGCGACAGTTGACGGCGCAGCCGCCTTTTACCAACAATAAAGCCCGGTTTCGGTATTTATGCAGCAATCCAGGTACAACGTTGCTTTGTTCATCGAGCGGATCGGTGCTATAACCTGGCGCATCAGTGAATTCCTGGCGGCGGGTCAGTACCTGAAGCAGCAGCGGGTCGTGCGCATCGCCTTTTTTCATCCGGCGGATGAACGCATGCGGTACACGTAAGGCGAAAAGACGCCGCGCATCCGCACCTTCAGCCAGCTCAGTGTGCTGATCAAGGGCTAAAATCCGCAGTAATTCATCAGGTTCGGTGACAACATCCGCAAGTTGCTGCAACCAATCTTCTCTGGAAGGTGTTTTTAGGGTTACAATGTGTGCCATTTTTTTGGCTTAGTACCAGTGTCAATTTTCGTAGAGGGCCTTCATGGCGACTTATTCTAGCAACGATTTCCGTCCCGGTCTTAAAATCATGTTCGAAGGCGAGCCGTATGCCATCGAATCCAGTGAGTTCGTTAAACCGGGTAAAGGTCAGGCATTCGCGCGCGTTAAAATGCGTCGCCTGCTGACGGGTTCTCGCGTTGAGAAAACTTTTAAATCTACCGACTCCGCCGAAGGCGCTGACGTAGTAGATACCAACCTGAACTACCTGTACAACGACGGTGAGTTCTACCACTTCATGCATCCGGAAAGCTTTGAGCAGTTCCAGGTTGAAGAGAAGACGGTAAGCGATGCAGCGAAATGGCTGCAGGATAACGCTGAATGTATCGTTACGCTGTGGAACGGTCGTCCGATCGCCGTTCAGCCGCCGAACTTTATCGAAGCTGAAGTTATCGAAACCGATCCAGGCCTGAAAGGTGATACCGCAGGGACTGGCGGCAAGCCAGCTAAACTCTCTACCGGTGCCGTGGTGAAAGTGCCACTGTTCGTGCAAGAGGGCGAAGTGGTGAAAGTTGACACCCGCTCTGGCGAATACGTGTCACGCGTGAAATAAGATTCGCAGGCGCATCTTCTGGTGCGCCTTTTTCTTGTCTGAGAGAAAAAAATGATCAAGCTGGCAAAATTAATCGCGTTCGCGTTGCTGGTCTCCTCTGCGTTAAGCGCCTGCAACACATTCCACGGTTTTGGCGAAGATGTCTCTCACTTAGGTGGTGCCATTTCGCGAGCAGCAAAATGACCTTAACTGATTGTCCTTTTTAAAGTCTCGCCAGCAGCAACTGCCGGAAATCCGGCTATGCTTAAAGCGCTGTACTTTACATCCATCAAAAAGGACATTGTTATGTTAAAGAAAAGTATTGCTGCAATCTTCTCTGTACTGGTGCTCTCTTCCCTGCTCACAGCTTGTAATACAACGCGTGGCGTAGGTGAAGATGTCGAAGCGGGCGGCCAGGCGATTCAGAACAGCACGAAGTAACCTGTTATTCCAACCGGTACGAAATGCTTTTCGTACCGGCTTGTCAGATTCTGCACTATTTCTGTTTTACCCAGATTAACTCTTCAACCGGGAAACCATCCCGACGCGCCTGATCAACCAGTTTCTCTTTTACGCCCGGTTCCAGTTGTGGTGTGCGTGACAGTATCCAGAGATAGTGGCGATTCGGTCCACATACCAGCGCATAGCGGTAGTCCGGATCGAGAGCAATCACGTTATAGCCGCCATAGAAGGGGCCGAAGAAAGAGACTTTCAGAGAAGCCCGCGTGGGTTCACCGGTGAAGTAGGCTTTGCCGACGCTCTCCTGCCAGCGCTGCTTTTTGACGTTATAGCCACGGTTGATTACCTTCAGGCCGCCATCTTCTCGCGGGCTGTAGTTTGCCGTTACCTGTTCAAGTCCGCGCTCAAAAGGGTGGTTAAGGCGGGCAATCTCATACCACTGGCCGAGATAGCGCTGGCTGTCAAAGTTATCTACGACCGTGACGTTCTTTGGCGGCGTAGTGCTGCAGGCGACAGAGAGAAAAGCACTCAGGCTGGCAACAACTGTTTTCCATGGAGACATAGTGGGATTCCTTTGTGATTTAACCGCTTAAGTATAGAAGCCGAAACGCTGTTTTTGGCAGTACGGGCACGAGATTGTTTGCCGCAGGCATTGCAGGTAGACTTCCCCCCCTAATTTGTATCAGGAGTCATCACCATGAGCGAAACGGCAAGCTGGCAACCAAGCGCATCCATCGCCAATTTGTTAAAACGCGCCGCTATTTTAGCAGAAGTGCGTCGTTTCTTTGCCGATCGCGGCGTGCTGGAAGTGGATACGCCGGCGATGAGCCAGGCCACCATTACCGATATCCATCTGGTGCCATTCCAGACGCGTTTTGTCGGGCCTGGCGCTGCGCAGGGGCGCGATCTCTGGCTGATGACCAGCCCGGAATATCATATGAAACGCCTGCTGGCGGCGGGCAGTGGCCCGATCTACCAGATGGCGCGCAGCTTCCGCAATGAAGAGGCGGGACGTCACCACAACCCGGAATTTACCATGCTGGAGTGGTACCGGCCGCATTACGATATGTACCGTCTGATGAACGAAGTTGACGATCTGATGCAGCAGGTGCTGGAGTGTGACAGCGCTGAGTCGCTCTCCTATCAGCAGGCGTTTATCCGCCATCTTGAGCTGGATCCGCTGTCAGCGGATAAAGCGCAGTTGCGTGAAGCGGCAGAGAAGTTGGGTGAAGGCGAGCTGGCGCGTGCAGAAGAGGATCGCGATACCTTACTGATGCTGCTGTTTATGCTGGGGGTGGAACCGAAGATTGGTCAGGATAAACCCTGCTTCGTTTATCATTTCCCGGCCAGCCAGGCAGCCCTGGCGGAGATCAGCACCGAAGATCACCGCGTGGCCGAACGCTTTGAGGTCTATTACAAAGGCATTGAGCTGGCGAACGGTTTCCGTGAACTGACCGACAGCCGTGAGCAGCGTCAGCGTTTTGAGCAGGATAACCGTCGCCGTGCGACGCGCGGCCTGCCTGTGCATCCTATTGATACATATCTGCTGGATGCGCTGGCGCATGGCATGCCAGCCTGTTCCGGGGTCGCACTGGGTATTGATCGCCTGATCATGCTGGCGTTGAAAGCGGAGTCATTGAGTGATGTGATCGCGTTCCCGGTGGATCGCTGCTAATCGGTTAATCACAAACGATGGCGGATTAGAGGGGAAGGGTTGGCCCGGATGAAGAGCAAAGCGTCCGAGCCAGGATGGCGAGGCCGACCGCCATGGATGGCGGCCTTCTTTGCGATCAGCCGGGCCATCCCTGACCTGGCACAGGTTTCAGCTAGCTGCTGCTGTCAGGAAACTCCTGAATAGTGACCGGCAGCGTCAGTTTCTGATCGTTTCGCAGTACCTGCACATCAATCACTGAACCCGGGCGAATTTCTGCCACTTGATCCATGGTCTCCTGCGCGGAGATGGCCGGCTTGCCATTAACGCTGAGCAGCACATCGTTGGCCTGAATCCCGGCTTTATCCGCTGGCCCATCTGGCGTGACCACGCTGACAATAATGCCCTGAACCCGATCCAGATTGCTGCCCTGTCCATGCAGCGGCGGCAGCTCACGCCCGGTAATGCCGATATAGCCGCGGATCACCCGACCATCACGAATCAGCTTATCCATGATCTTCGAGGCTAAAACGGTTGGAATGGCGAAACCAATCCCTTCCGGGGTTTCACCATCACTACTTTTATCAAAGGTCAGGGTGTTAATGCCCATCAGCTCGCCTAGCGAGTTAATCAGCGCGCCGCCGGAGTTACCCTGATTGATTGACGCATCGGTCTGCAGGAAGTTCTGTCGGCCTGATGAACTTAAGCCAACCCGGCCCGTGGCGCTGATAATGCCCTGCGTGACCGTCTGACCGAGGTTATAGGGGTTGCCGATCGCCATCACCACATCCCCGATATGCGCCTGGCGATTTGGATTGATGGGGATAACGGGCAGGCCGGAAGCCGTGATCTTCAGTACCGCCAGATCGGTCATGCCATCGGAACCCACCAGCGTCGCTTCAAAGAAGCGGCCATCCTGCAGCGCCACGATAATTTGATCGGCATTATTGATCACATGCTTATTGGTAAGGATGTAGCCTTTTGCATTCATGATCACCCCTGAACCCAGGGTCGTGATGCCACGATTGTTGTTGCCGTGAGCGCTACGATTGTAAACGTTCACAACGGCAGGCACGGCGCGGCGCACCCCTTGATTGAAGCTAAAGGGCGTTTCGTCTGTAATATTTTCGTGGTTATAGAGGGCGTCGCTGCCCATACGCAGTGCAGGCAGTGCTGCGAGCAAAATACCCGCCACAATCAGGCCCAGCACCACGGCACGCAAAAGTTTAAGAAACATGGTGTTAAATTACGCCAGGGGAGATCGCAGGGGAGAATAGCATGAGAGCGGCGGACACACACGTGCTTGTGTCCGCCGTAATGCGAGGTTTATCTCAACAACAGATAGATACTTTCATCGCCGCGCACCACATTCAGTGCCAGTACCGGCGGTTTCCCTTCCAGTATTTTACGCATTTCAGCAATGGTCTGAACCCGGTTGCGGTTAACGCCGATAATCACATCATCTTTCTGCAGACCAACCTGTTCAGCCGGTGTGCCTTTTTCGATGGTATCGACCTTCACGCCTTTATCACCGGTTTTAGTCTGTCCATCACTCAGGGTTGCGCCCTGAAGCGCGGGTGACATCAGCTGTGCGCTGGCGGTGCTCTGTGCGCTCTGCTCCAGCGTAACGGTAACCGTTAATGGCTTACCTTCACGCAGCAGGCCAAGCTTAACCTGTTCACCTGGCGGCGTGGTTCCCACTTTGACGCGCAACTCAGCGAAGCTGGTAATCGGCTTGTCGTTGATCGACGTAATGATATCGCCTGACTTCACGCCCGCTTTCTGCGCGGCAGATTGCGGTAAGACTTCAGAGACAAAGGCGCCGCGCTGTGCATCGACATTGAATGCTTTAGCCATATCGGCTGTCATTTCAGTGCCTTTGATGCCGAGCTGACCGCGCTTCACTTCACCAAATTTAATCAGCTGCTGCGCGAGGTTCATCGCCATATCACTCGGGATAGCAAAGCCGATACCGATGTTACCGCCGCTGGAGGCGAGAATCGCAGTGTTGATACCGATCAGTTCGCCGTTAAGGTTGACCAGCGCACCGCCTGAGTTGCCACGGTTGATCGCGGCATCGGTCTGAATAAAGTTTTCCAGCCCTTCCAGGTTCAGGCCGCTGCGCCCCAGTGCGGAGATAATACCGGAGGTGGCCGTCTGTCCCAGACCGAACGGGTTACCGATCGCTACCGCGAAATCACCCACTTTCAGCTGGTCAGAGTCCGCGACTTTTACCTGCGTGAGGTTTTTTGCGCCCTGAATCTGAATCAGCGCGATATCGGTCTGCTCATCATGGCCAATCAGTTTGGCTTCATATTCACTGCCGTCACCAAGCTGTACGTTGATTTTATCCGCACCGTTGACCACGTGATTGTTGGTGAGCACGTAGCCTTTCGCGGCATCGATGATCACGCCAGAACCTAAACCTTCAAACGGCTGTGGCTGACTATTTCCGCCAGGCATCTGACCAAAAAAACGCTTCAGCGGTTCAGGAATATCCTGAGCCTGTGCACCCGAATCAGTGCCTTCCACGTGCACACTGACCACGGCAGGTAACACTTTCTCCAGCATCGGCGCCAGACTCGGCAGCGGCTGGCCCGCAATTTGTGCTGGCAGCGTTGCCATCGCGTCTGGCGCGGCGGCAAGGCTCATCCCAATACTCAGGGCTAATGCGCTAAACAGGCGTGCTTGTTTTTTCATTGCTACAACGCTCTCGCTGCAAAAGGTGGGAGGAATTAATAAGTGTGACAGTCGTTTGCGGTCAGGGTTCGCAAAAACAGCGGGCGCAGACAGGCTGCGCCCCAAAAAGATTAGTCGCGGGCAGGGCGCTCGCCACGCAGTAAACCGGATGCGCCTTCAGAATAGTCGCGCGGCATCTGCACCGGCACCTGATCGTTGTCCGCTTCGGCTTCAGTCAGCTGATAGGCAAACGGATTTTTCTGGCCAGGCAGATTCGGCAGCAGGTCATTTGAGCCTTTTGCCATGTGCTGATAGAGCTGACGATAATCACGCGCCATGTTGTCCAGCAGCTCCGCACTCTGCGCGAAGTGGTTGGTCAGCTCTTCGCGATAATCCGCCAGCTCCGCTTTCGATTTTTCCAGCTCGTACTGCATGCTGCGCTGCTCACGCAGCTTTTTGTTGCCAAAACGCATGGCGACTGCGCCGACAATAATACCAACCACTAAACCAATTAGCCCGTATTCCCAGGTCATAATGACTCCCGTGTTATTTCCATTGTTCCGTAGGGCATTGCACCATTTCAATAATAGTCACTATACCCGTTAATCTTATGGATGTGGAACTCTGGAGCAGCATGGCTTAGTGTAGAACGGCCTTTTTTTCAGCAACCGTAGTATGAATCAGACACCATTCAGGGACTTTGAAACAACAATGCAAACCTCAACTCCGCTTTCACGCTATGAACAGGCGCTGTCGCAGGGCGAATTCAGGCCCGATGACGTACAACGTGAAGCGATTACCCGTTTAGACGCGCTGCAGCAGGCGCTGGTTGCCCGGCAACAATCCGCCGCGCCTGCCACATCCGGCCTGCTGGGTCGCCTGTCAAAATTGATCGGTAAAGAGAAAAACGAGACGCCACAACCTGTACGTGGACTCTATATGTGGGGCGGTGTCGGTCGCGGTAAGACCTGGGTCATGGATCTCTTTTTTCAGTCTATTCCTGGCGATCGCAAACTGCGTCTGCACTTCCACCGCTTTATGCTGCGGGTGCATGAAGAGCTGACGCAGCTTCAGGGGCAGAGCGATCCGTTACTGATTATTGCGGACAGATTCAAAGCGGAAACGGACATCCTCTGTTTTGATGAATTTTTTGTCTCCGATATCACCGATGCGATGCTGCTGGGCACGCTGATGGAGGCGCTGTTTGAACGCGGCATTGCGCTGGTGGCCACCTCGAACATTCCGCCTGATGATCTCTATCGTAATGGTCTGCAGCGCGCGCGCTTCCTGCCTGCCATCGAGCAGATCAAACGTCATTGTGATGTGATGAATGTGGATGCCGGTATCGACTACCGGTTACGCACGCTGACCTCGGCGCACCTGTGGAACTCTCCGCTGAACAAAGAGACGCACGCTGAAATGGCGCGGATGTTTAAAGCGCTGTCGGGCAGCCAGCCTGAAGATGCGCCGGTTCTGGAAATTAATCACCGCCAGATGCCGACGCTGGGCGTCAGCGAGGGCGTGCTGGCGATTAATTTCACCACCCTGTGTGGCGAAGGGCGCAGCCAGCATGACTATATTGCGCTGTCGCGCCGTTTTCACAGTGTGCTGCTGTATGACGTGCCGGTGATGATCTACAAAACCGAAGATCAGGCACGGCGTTTCCTGGCACTGGTCGATGAGTTCTATGAACGGCATGTGAAGCTGGTGGTCGCGGCAGAAACGTCACTGACCGAGATTTATCAGGGCACGCGGCTGAAGTTTGAATACCAGCGCTGTTTATCGCGACTTCAGGAGATGCAGAGCGAAGAGTATCTGCGTTTACCGCACCTGCCGTGAGAATAATCGGGATAAATACCGAAATAGGGTTCGATTTTTGTAACCGACTTCTCTATAATCTTGCGACCCCACGTTACAGCAAAGGATTTTTTTCCCAAATCCTCTGTGTTCCAGTAACTCTATCCGAAGGGGTGGCTTGCTGGTCAAAATGGTCGTGTGAGCCTCATTCGTTTACTTAAGCGTTTGGGATTTCACCAACGTGTAACTTAATTTGGGTAAGCTTTTCGATGAAAACTTTTACAGCTAAACCAGAAACCGTCCAACGTGACTGGTTTGTAGTTGACGCAACGGGCAAAACTTTGGGTCGCCTGGCGACTGAACTGGCGCGCCGTCTGCGTGGTAAGCATAAAGCGGAATACACTCCGCACGTTGATACGGGTGATTACATCATCGTTCTGAACGCAGAAAAAGTTGCTGTAACCGGCAACAAGCGTACTGACAAGATCTACTATCACCACACTGGCCACATCGGTGGTATCAAACAGGCGACCTTTGAAGAGATGATTGCTCGCCGTCCTGAGCGTGTGATTGAGATCGCGGTTAAAGGCATGCTGCCGAAGGGCCCGCTGGGTCGTGCTATGTACCGTAAACTGAAAGTTTACGCAGGCAACGAGCACACCCATGCGGCACAGCAACCGCAAGTTCTTGACATTTAATCGGGATTAAAGGCAATGGCTGAAACTCAAAACTACGGCACTGGTCGCCGCAAAAGCTCTACCGCTCGCGTATTCATTAAGCCGGGTAGCGGTAACATCGTAATTAACCAACGTTCTCTGGAACAGTACTTCGGTCGCGAAACTGCCCGCATGGTAGTTCGTCAGCCGCTTGAGCTGCTGGACCTGGTTGGTAAATTCGATCTCTATGTCACTGTTAAAGGTGGCGGTATTTCTGGTCAGGCTGGTGCGATCCGTCACGGTATCACCCGCGCTCTGATGGAATACGACGAATCACTGCGTGGCGAGCTGCGTAAAGCTGGCTTCGTAACGCGTGATGCGCGTCAGGTTGAACGTAAGAAAGTCGGCCTGCGTAAAGCACGTCGTCGTCCTCAGTTCTCCAAGCGTTAATTGTTTGCAGCTCCGGCTGCGGCAATTGGCTCAAAAAACCCGCTTCGGCGGGTTTTTTATTTTCTGCCTTCCCATAAACTGTCCGCGAAAACCGTAACGCCGCGCTCAATTTACCTGCAAAGATTCATTCCACGCCCACAAGCAGCCTAAAATCTGGTAAACTCTGTGTCACTTTGCGCCCGCAGGCCGGTGCGTTATGCGCCTCCCCACTGTCGGGGCGTCAGTATCTGTGACGCAGCTAACCAGGTTGCGTGCGAGTTCGATAAGCAAGTGAGTCGCCGTGTGGTTGGCTATTCGCAGTATCTTTTTGTGAACAAACTTGGAGGTTTTCATGGCTGTCGCTGCCAACAAACGTTCGGTAATGACGCTGTTTTCTGGTCCTACTGACATTTTCAGCCATCAGGTACGTATCGTCCTGGCGGAGAAGGGTGTCAGCGTAGAGATCGAGCAGGTCGAAATGGATAACCTGCCGCAGGATCTGATTGACCTCAATCCGTATCGCACGGTACCGACGCTGGTAGATCGTGAGCTGACGCTGTATGAATCACGCATCATCATGGAATATTTAGATGAGCGCTTCCCGCATCCGCCACTGATGCCGGTTTATCCGGTTGCCCGTGGTGATAGCCGCCTGATGATGCACCGCATCGAGCAGGACTGGTATAGCCTGATGAGGAAAGTAGAGAACAGCAGCGGTCAGGAAGCGGAAGCGGCACGCAAGCAACTGCGTGAAGAGCTGCTGGCTATCGCGCCACTGTTTGGCCGTACGCCTTATTTCATGAGCGAAGAGTTCAGCCTGGTTGATTGCTATCTGGCTCCGCTGTTATGGCGTCTGCCGTCAATGGGTATCGATTTGATCGGTTCAGGTTCAAAAGAGCTGAAAGGTTACATGAATCGCGTATTTGAGCGTGACTCCTTCCTCGCTTCATTAACCGAAGCTGAACGTGAAATGCGGCTGCAAGCCCGGGCTTAACGTATGGAAATGTCGCAACTTACTGCACGTCGTCCCTATCTGCTGCGCGCCTTTTATGACTGGTTGCTCGACAATCAGCTGACGCCGCATCTGGTGGTCGACATAAATCTGCCGGGTGTGCAGGTGCCGCTGGAGTATGCGCGCGATGGTCAGATAGTCCTGAACATTGCGCCACGTGCTGTCGGTAACCTCGATCTGGCAAACGATCAGGTGTCGTTCAACGCCCGCTTTGGTGGCGTTCCTCGCCAGGTTAACGTGCCGATGGCGGCGATTCTGGCAATCTATGCGCGTGAAAATGGCGCCGGGACGATGTTTGAACCGGAACCGGCTTACGAGCTGGGCACGCATGAGGCGTCAGAGGGTCAGGAAGAGACTATGATGTCGGTGATTGATGGTGATCGTCCTGACGATGCCAGCGATGACGAGACACCGCCTGATGACGATCCACCGCCACGTGGTGGACGACCTTCACTGCGCGTAGTGAAATAGCAGTGACATAACAGCGAATACCCGTCCATCCGACGGGTATTTTTTTGCCTGTCGGCCATAAAAAAATCCGGCTGCCTGCGCAAGCCGGATTTTTTCAGCAGACCATCGCGATCAATAGACGTCGCGCAGGTAGCGCTTCTCTTTCTTCAGCTGATCGACATAGTCAGCAGCGCGCTCGGTGGAGAGACCACCAAACTGGCGAACCACTTCATACAGCGCATTATCCACATCCTTCGCCATACGCGATGCATCGCCACAGACATAGAAGTAAGCCCCTTCCTGCAGCCAGGCATACAACTCAGCGCCCTGTTCAAGCATCCGGCTCTGCACGTAGATTTTCTTCTCCTGATCGCGTGAGAAGGCCAGATCCAGACGCGTCAGCAAGCCATTATCGCGCCAGGCAAGTAATTCATCCTGATAGATAAAGTCATGTTCCTGATGTTGATCGCCGAAGAACAGCCAGTTTTTGCCCTGCGCGCCGGTTGCCTGGCGCTCCTGCAGGAAGGCACGGAATGGCGCAATACCGGTACCTGGTCCCACCATGATCAGCGGTGCGCTGTTGTTGGCAGGCACGCGGAACGATTTATTGGGTGAGATAAAGATGGCGGGCTTCTCACCGCGACGCACACGCTCGGCCAGGTAGGTTGAGCAGACGCCACCGCGATTACGGCCGCCACTGTGATAACGCACCGAGGCAACGGTCAGATGCACCTGATCAGGATGGGCTTTAGAGCTGGATGAAATAGAGTAAGCCCGATGCTGCAGCGGACGCAGCAGCGCGACAAACTCGGGTACCGCCAGCGTGCGCGTCAGCTCAAGCTGCAGCAGGTCAAGGGTATCTTTGCCCCACAGCCACACGCCCAGCGCATCTTTATCATCATGCTGTAACACATGACGCAGCTCCTGGTTGGTGGTGTTCTGTCCGACCCACTCGATTAACTTGCGTGACGGCTCTGAGATCTCAAACTGATAGGTCAGCAGGTCGCCAAGGCTGCGATCAAAGCCGGGCACCGGCGTCTCGTAGTCCGCGTTAAGCTGGGTCAGCAGCAGGCTGACCAGCGACGGCTCGTTGACCGGAATTACGCCCAGCGCATCGCCCGCTTCATACTTCAGGCCGCTGTCAGACAGGTCGAACTCGAAATGACGAATATCTTTGGCTGACTGCTCGCCTGACAAACGCTTGTTGGTGATCAGCGCGGCGGCGTAAGGATTGGATTTGTTGCTGCCTGGAATGACTGGCGCTTCAGGCGCGCTCTCCAGCACGGTGCCGCTGCTGCCCGCGCTGGCGGCAAACTGTGGCATTGAGCTGTTCAGCCACTCGCTGGAAGGCTCCTCAAAATCGATATCACAATCGATACGATCAACCACGCGTTTCGCGCCCAGCTGCTCAAGGCGCATATCAATAAACTTGCCCGCCTGACAGAAGCCATCGTAGCCGGTATCACCAATCGCCAGCACGGCGAAATGCATCTGCTCCAGACGCGGTGCGGTACTGGCAGAGATCGCATCCCAGAACAGCTGCGCGTTGTCCGGCATTTCACCTTCGCCATAGGTCGAGGTGACGATCAGCACATGGCGCATGGTGGCAAACACGTCGAGATCGACATCGCCCAGCGCCTGAACCACCGGCACCAGACCTTTAGCGCGCGCAGACTTCGCTGCGGTCTGCGCCAGTGCTTCAGCATTGCCGGTCTGTGAGCCATAAAGAATGTGCAGTTGCGTCGTCGCGGCTGCGCTTGTGCCCGCGGCGGGTTGCTGCTTGTCTTCTAATACCAGCAAACGGGAGTGCAGACCCGCAAGAAAGCCAGCCAGCCAGTACTTCTGATCGCCATTAAAAGGTGCATCTTCTGGAATATAAGGAATTTTCATGGGTACTTTTACTCAATCCCGTTCTCGCCCGTCATCAGTGGCATTGTCCGGTGTGAAAGCGGTTCCGCTTTCCCGCGCCGCAGCGTGTGCGACAGGGGAGAGCGGTGCTGCATCTGTCCGGTACAACGATTAATCCGGGCAATGATCAATTAATAATATTCAGTTCAGCCTGATCAGTATCACTGTCAGGAGAGTTTACCCACCGCAGCGGCGATTTCCGGCAATGCCGCACGTGCAAACAGCTCTTCAAAGTCAGGCAGGTGGCCCAGCACTTCCCGGTTACAGGCATCCTGATACATGATCCAGCCATAGGTTGCCAGACTGTCCATGGAGCGGATGTTACGTTGCGTCAGCGCCGCTTTGTAATCTGACATGCGTTTGGTACCAATCAGACTCGCCAGTTCATCATCGCTGTAGCTCTCGATAGCGGAACGGGCATGACGCTGCAGCTTGCTTATCAGCGAAAAGTCTTCCGTCATCAACAGATTACGGACCGCTTTTTCAACTGCCGCATCTTCAACCGGGGTGCCTTTCGGTAATTTCCCCAGCGCCAGCTGCTGGGCAAAACTCAGCACGGTGTAGTTGTTGAGCAGGACAAACATCTCCAGCGTATCGGTCGCGCCATAAGCTGGTACGGCACCGTTGGCGATGGTTTTACCCTGACGCCATGCGGCTTTAAACTTCGCCACCTGATGGCCTGCCAGCGCCGTCGACAGCTCTTCGAGCAGATCTTTGCGGCTCTTGGCTTTCAGAATCTCGCCGCCATCCTGATAGAGCAGCAGCGAGCGCGGCATCACGTAAACAAAGTGGTGACACTCTGTTTCCCAGTTCTCCAGCAGCCAGGCGGCACGCGGTGATTTGGTCGCCTCCAGATGCCAGTTCAGCATGGTCAGCACCGCCTGCTTATGCACCTGGGCCATTTCATCCTGATCGGCAATCGAGCCGAACTGTACCGAATCACCGGCAGCATGGCTGGCCAGCGATCCATAGGGGTCGTACTGGTAGGCGAAGCCGCCGCTCATGCCGTTGCCAAATCCTTTACCGAAGGTGCCCAGGTTGAGGATGGCGCCGTTGGTCATATATTCGCAGCAGAAGTCACCGACGCCTTCAACCACGGCGGTGGCACCGGAGTTACGCACCGCGAAACGGTCACCGGCCTGGCCCTGCACGAACAGACGTCCGCCGGTCGCGCCAAACAGCGCAAAGTTACCAATCAGCACGTTGCCATCGGCATCCTGCGCGCCGCCGCCAGGCGACATCACGATCAGTTCGCCGCCACACTGTCCTTTGCCGACACCGTCGTTACAGGTGCCGTAATGGGTCAGCTGCATGCCATCGTTGCAGAAGGCGCCAAACGACTGACCGGCAGAACCGGTGGTGGAAATTTTTACGCTCTCAGGGGCCAGATAGCGACGACCGCGGTCGTCAGTCATTACGGCAGGCATCGCCTGCAACTGCTCAGAACTCAGCTGATGGTTCAGCATCCGCTCAATATCGATGGCCAGCTGGCCGCCGACACTTTTGTTTCGGTTATTCAGCACGATGTTGTTGCCCAGAGTGACGTCAGGATTTCCCTGATCCACCAGCGACAGCTTCAGTTGCTCAATCCAGACATCATCCAGCTCAAAATCTTTTTCCAGATAAACCGGCTTGTCGATTTTCAGCTCAGGCACCACGGTAAGCATGGCGCGTAAGTCGAGCTTGCCCACTTCCAGCGGGTGATCCATCAGGTGCAACAGGTCAGAGCGACCGCGTGCCTCACGCAGGGAACGCAGGCCCATACGCGCCAGTATTTCACGCACTTCATGCGCCACGTTGAGGAAATACTGCGCCAGCTGACGCGGATCGCCATCAAACGCTTCGGCATTCGTGGTTAAGCCAGCCGGGCACTTAACGTTACAGTTCTTCGCCATCACGCATTTCAGCATCATCAGCGCCGTCGTACCGAACTCAAAGCTGTCGCCGCCAAGCAAAGCAGATTTCACCACGTCGCTGCCGGTCTGCTGTGCGCCAGAACAGCGCAGCAGCACTTTCTCACGCAGACCGTTGGCGCACAGCGCCTGGTGGACTTCAGCGATGCCGATTTCAGCCACGCGTCCGGTATATTTCAGGCTGGTCACCGACGCAGCGCCGGTACCGCCGGTGTTACCCGCAACGTTAATCACGTCTGCACCGGCTTTGGCCACGCCAACCGCGATGGTGCCGATCCCTTCAGACGAGACCAGCTTGACGATAACGCGCACCCGCGCGGCTTTGCAGTCGTGGATCAACTGCGCCAGATCTTCGATGGAATAGGTGTCGTGATGCGGCGGCGGTGAGACCAGCTCGACGCCAGGCGTACCGCCACGCGCGGCAGCAATCTCGACGGTAACTTTGGCCGCCGGTAGCTGGCCGCCTTCGCCAGGTTTCGCACCCTGACCAATTTTGATCTCCAGCTCTTCCAGCATCGGATCTGCCAGATAGGCAGCCCAGACGCCAAAACGACCCGAAGCCAGCTGTTTGATGCGTGATGCACGAATGGTGCCGTGACGGGAGTAATGCTCGCCGCCTTCACCGCAGTTACTCATGCCGCCGACCATATTGGTGCCGTGCGCGACCGCTTCATGAGCGGGAGCCACCAGCGCACCGTGGCTCATCGCCCCGGAGGCAAAGGTACGGGTAATTTCACAGGCTGGCTGCACTTCGCTCAGCGGCAGTGAGGGCAGGGTGGTGAAGATACGTGACAGATAATCGGCCGCTTTACCGTAAGCGGTCACTTTCAGACCGCCAGTCACCACTTCGCTGCTTTCGATATCGTCACCGAAGCGGGATTTCAGGGCGCGAGACAGGTTCTGCAGGCGTTCGCTCTCAGGCTTCAGTCCTTCAATCGCATCGGTCAGACGCAGCATAAAGTGATTCAGGCTGCCATCTACCGCTTCACACTCCATGCCACGAATGGCAAAGCCGTTGTTGGTCAGCGAGTAGCGTCCCAGCTTGCGGCGGAACTCCGCTTCGCTGTCGATGTGGGTCAGGTCAGCCGGGAATGTCAGGATGTCGCGCAGGGCCGCCGGGCGACGTTTACGCTCTTCATACATCAGGCTTGAGAACTGACGGTAATCAGCAGTAATCGCGAAATTATTAATCACCTCATCCGGGATGCGCTCAAAGCTGCTGTCTTTAAAGGTCTCTGGCTTGATGCCAAACGCATTATCCAGTTTAGCCAGCGTCATCAGGCGGATGAAGTTGTCCTCTTCGCGCGCTTTGTCGGCAAAGCGAATCGGCTCTTCGGTCATGTCGATAAAGGTCCGCACGGCGATGGTGCCGTAGGAGTGACCTGCGCCTTCTGCACGCTCTTTGAACAGGCCCAGCAACGGAACTTCAGATTCGCCCTGAATCTTCAGTGCACTCTGGTGCCAGTCAACGGCCATCTGCGCGATTGTCGCGAAGCCTGCGCCGCCCACCGGCGTTTTGATATTCGGGAAATACTTTTTCAGCACCGGATCATCGGTGTTGAGGAAGTTAGGCTCAAAGAACTCGCCGCTGCTGTAGCTCTCAACGGTACAGAGGCCCACTTTGCCCATGGTTTTCATCAGTGCTTTTTCAGCCGCTTTGGCATAGCGCTTAAAGGCTTTGTTACCTTCTTCACCTTCACCAAATTTCTCCTCTGCGCGCATCTGTACACCCAGCGGATAGATAGCCGATGCCCCAAAGCCAAGTGTGGCGGCAATGTGGTGCGACGAAATGCTCTGGCCGCTTTCAACCACCAGAGAAACATCCAGACGCAACCCTTCCTTTATCAGGCGCTGGTTGATGGCGGAAACCACCAGCAGCATCGGGATCGCGGCGTGCTTTGAAGAGATATGGCGATCGGTAAGTACGGCGATGCCACCCTGGGTACGGGCAAAATCAACCACCTGTTGCGCCAGGTCATCAATCGCTTTTTCCAGGGCATTCGCGTTCGCGGTGGTGCTCAGCAGATCTTTGCCGATCACCGGCTCATAGAGCATCTCAAAGCGGGCATAAGGTGCGATGCTCTGCTCGCGTAAACGCAGCATATCGAGGTGGCTGAGAATCGGGGTCGGCACCACAATCTGACGGCCTTTGCTGCGGCCCAGATGGGGTTTTGCCCCCAGCGCGACACGCAACGTCATGCCATCCACTTCGCGGATTGAGTCCAGCGGCGGGTTGGTGACCTGCGCAAAGCGCTGAGAGAAATAGTGCGCCATACCGCCTTCATGATCGGATAAGCCGTTGATGGCGTTGCCGTAACCCATCGCGGAGATTTTCTCTGCGCCGGTATTCAGCATCGGGTCCATCATAAACTTGAAGCTTTCCTGATTGTAGTAGTAGGCAACAAAGCGCTGATACGTTTTCAGATCGCCACGATAACGCAGCGGTGAACCCTGCTGTTCTGCCGGGATCTCGGGCAGATCGTCAAGACCGACGCGCGCTTCACGCAGCAACGCCGAATAATCTTTCTCTGCGGCCAGTTTTTCCAGCGCCTGCAGCGTGGTATAGCTGCGTTTTTCACGGTGATCGAAATAGAGCATACCGCCCGCTTCGATACGCCCACGACGCAACACGCTTTCAGGTGGGAAGGCGATCTGGCCCGCTTCCGACATCGCACCGATATAGTCAGCGGTTTCTACTGAACGCAGTGGACGCAGACCCAGACGATCAAGACGGGCGCCAATCACTTCGCCATTACCAAAGATTAAGGCAGCAGGGCCGTCGTTCTTCTCTTCATACAGCGAGAAGTACTCCAGCATGTCACGCACTTCTGGCGACAGCGCGCTGTCGTTTTCCCAGGCGGGCGGCATCATCGACACCACGGCGGTGATCAGATCGAGGTCATCTTCCATCAGACGGCTGTGGATGCTCTGATCCAGGCGCGAACTGTCGGACTGGCCTTTAGGCCGCACAATGGTCTTGCCACGGGCCAGTGCCAGCGCGGACTCAGCGATGCGGTTTTTACGGTCAGTGTTCAGCTCGCCGTTGTGCGCCATCAGGCGGAACGGCTGCGCCATCGTGGTATGGGGATCGGTGTTAGTGGAGAAGCGGGTATGGAAAAACAGCCCGCGCACCTGATGATCGGGATCGGTCAGATCTTTGAAGTAAGGGATCACTTCATTGGAATTCAGACGGGCTTTGAACACCTGCGTGCGTGACGACAGCGACAGCGGATAGAGGCCGCCAAATTCGCTTTCGGTAAAGGCACGGGCTTCAATGGTTAACAGGGCGCGGTAGATGCGTTTTTCGAAGTCGTTCTGATCAACTACATCCTGTGGCGCAGTGAAAATCCACTGCAGAATCGGTAACTGGAACTGCGCGGCTGCCGGGCGCGTCACGCTGCTGTCGAGCGGCATGTCACGCTTCATAAGTACCGGCAGACCAAAGCTGCTGAGGGTTTCATCCACCAGACGTTCGGCATTCGCGCGCAGCTCAGCATCTTTCGGCACAAAGAAGTTACCGACACCAAAGCGTCCCGCTTCCAGCGGCTGGCCGGTAATCTTGCGGAAGAACTGCAGCGAAAGATCAACGTTGACCCCCGCGCCGTCGCCAACGCCTTCCGCTGACATGCCGCCGCGGTGAGGCACCGTACACAGGGCGCTGTGCGCCATCTGCAGAATCTCGTGGGTCTGCTCGCCGTCCTTACGCGTAATGAAACCTACACCACAGCTGTCACTGCCTGCTGTCGGATCATACAAGCCATAGGATTGAGGTTTTTTAGTGGACATTGAGGGTCTCCTTAAACTGCTTTGACATTACCTGCACTGTTTCAGGGTCTGAGCGCAACGGGGGCGCTATCATTTTCATCGCCATGCTCTGTCGAGCGCGCGTCATAGCCCTGAGCATTTCTCTCCAGACATCGGTAAAACGTCCTTAATTGAGCTGCTCTCTGATTTCCGGTCTCTTAAAGGAGATGACTTAAACCACGCGGGAGTCTTCTTGTTGCATAGATATGCCGAGACAATGGCCCGTCTGGAAAGCTTTCAGCGGATTTCCAACTTATCGGGAAAGCGTAATCAGGTCAAATAGGGCGGTCAGACGGGATTATCAGGCGTTTTATCTGTTTAAGTGTATGAATTTAATAATTTTTCAGGTTTAAAATGTATCACTCTGGTGCCTGGCGACAGGCCGATAAATGTGAACTGACTCACTGTAGTGCAGGCGTCAGATCTCTGCACCATGCTGGTGACAGGGTGTTAAGCAGCATTAAATGCTGTTCAGCACCCATGATGCATAGCATGTATCTGTTTTTCTTATGTCCGGCTATTTGAATGAAACCGCGGTTGGTTATAAGAAAAATTAATCAGCATGGGCATGCTTAAAACAGCATTAAAGATGAATGGCTATGCATATGAAAGGGTGTGCCTGTGCAACAGGACGCTGCCAGGATATTGAAAAAAGGCCGTACAGAGAAATCGGTGATTCGCTGGCGGCCTTACAGATTATTCATTTGGCACAGTCAGTCAAGGGTTTTAACCGCTTTGTCCTTAACGTCGCCGATCGGCGAGGCTGCTGCACCATAAAAGCGCATTTGATCCCTTATCTCCACGCGACGTGCTGCGACGGCAGCGGGTTAACTGCGCTATTATGAGGCTGTTTCTCTTCCAGGGAGTTGTTATGAAACAAATTCGTCTGTTGGCGCAGTACTACGTTGATTTAATGGTGAAGCTTGGACTGGTGAGGTTCTCGCTGCTGCTGGCGTCTGCGCTGGTGGTGCTGGCGATGATTGTCCAGATGGCGGTCACGATGGTACTGCGGGGCCATGTCGAGAGTATTGACGTGGTGCGTTCGGTCTTCTTCGGGCTGCTGATCACGCCCTGGGCGGTCTATTTTCTCTCAGTGGTGGTCGATCAGCTGGAGGAGTCACGGCAACGACTGGCACGGCTGGTGGATAAGCTGGAAGAGATGCGTACCCGCGATCTGGAACTCAATCAGCAGATGAAAGAGACTATTACGCAGCTGAATCAGGAGATCAGCGATCGTAAAAAGGCGGAGCTGGCACGCGAACAGGTGATGGATAAGCTGCGTGAAGAGGTAACGCGTCGTGAGCAGGCACAGATTGAGCTGGAACAGCAATCCTCCTTCCTGCGCTCCTTCCTGGATGCCTCGCCTGACCTGGTGTTCTATCGCAACATCGATAAACAGTTCTCCGGCTGCAACCGTGCAATGGAGCTGCTGACCGGCAAAAGCGAAAAGCAGCTGATTGGCCTGACGCCGCGCGATATCTATGATGATGAAGCGGCCACTAAGGTGCTGGAAACGGACGAAAAGGTATTCCGCCACAACGTCTCGCTGACCTATGAACAGTGGCTGCAATATCCCGACGGACGCAAAGCCTGCTTCGAGATCCGTAAAGTGCCTTACTACGACCGCGTGGGTAAGCGCAGCGGATTGATGGGCTTTGGCCGCGATATAACCGAACGTAAGCGCTATCAGGACGCGTTAGAGAACGCCAGCCGGGAGAAGACCACCTTTATCTCTACGATCAGCCACGAGCTTCGTACGCCGCTTAATGGCATTGTCGGCCTGAGCCGCATCCTGCTGGACACCGACCTTAATCAGGAACAGCTGAAATATCTCAAAACCATCCACGTCTCCGCCATCACGCTGGGCAATATCTTCAATGATGTGATTGAGGTGGACAAAATCGAGCGCCGTAAAGTACAGCTGGATAATCAGCCGCTCGACTTCACCGGTTTCCTGGCCGATTTAGAAAACCTCTCTGGCCTGCTGGCACAGCCGAAAGGGCTGAAGTTTGTGCTCGCGCCGCAACTGCCGCTGCCGCATATGATCTCGACCGATGGAACGCGTCTGCGCCAGATTCTGTGGAACCTGATTGGTAACGCCGTGAAGTTCACCCAGCAGGGCGAGATCGTGGTGCGGGTAACCTATGAGCAGGACGAGACGCTGCGCTTTGAGGTGCAGGACTCCGGCATGGGTATCCGTCAGGAGGAGCAGGACAAGATCTTCGCTATGTATTATCAGGTCAAAGATCAGCATGGCGGTAAACCGGCTACCGGTACCGGCATCGGGCTGGCAGTATCACGCCGCCTGGCGCAGGCGATGGGCGGTGATATCCGGGTGCACAGTGCGCCGGGACAGGGTTCCTGCTTCACCGTAGAGATTAAAGCGCCACGCATTGCTGAAGAGGTGGAGGATGAAGGCGTGGACGACAGCCTGCCACTGCCTGCGCTGCACGTGCTGCTGGTTGAAGATATTGAGCTTAATGTGATTGTCGCGCGCTCGGTACTGGAGAAGCTGGGCTGCAGTGTAGAGGTCGCCATGACCGGCAGTGAGGCGCTGGCGATGTTTGACCCGCTGGAGTTTGACCTGGTGCTGCTGGACATTCAGCTGCCCGATATGACCGGGCTGGATGTCTCACGTGCGATTCGCCAGCAGTACCAGGGAACGCATCTGCCCCCGCTGGTTGCTCTTACCGCCAATGTTCTCAAAGACAAAAAAGAGTACTTCGACGCGGGAATGGATGACGTGCTCAGCAAACCGCTGGCAGTGCCGGCACTCACTGCGATGATTAAAAAGTACTGGGATTATCAGGCAGAACCGGAAGAGGAGATCGCTGATGTCAGCGATGACAAAACCCGGATGCTGCTGGATGTCGCGATGCTCGAACAGTATATCGAGCTGGTTGGTCCCAGCCTGATTACCCAAAGCCTGACGATGTTTGAAAAGATGATGCCGGACTACCTTGCGGTGCTGGAGTCGAATCTGATGGCGCGCGATCAGAAAGGCATTGCTGAAGAGGGACACAAAATCAAAGGGGCGGCGGGTTCGGTCGGGCTGCAGCGTTTGCAGATGCTGGCGAAACAGATTCAGAGTCCGGAGTTACCGGCGTGGTGGGACAATGTAGGTGAATGGATTGATGAGCTGAAGCATGAATGGCGACACGATGTGCAGGTATTACGCGACTGGGTGGCAGAGCAGGATAAGTGATACCCCGGAAAAAAATGACCCCAGCCGAGGCTGGGGTGCGCGAAATACTGCGCCAACACCAGGGAAATCATTGCGGCCGCTATGATTTGAATAATTAATGCAGCCGCAGGGTATTGGTTAACACTGTCATCACCTTAGCAAATTCATCTTCTCATGCGACAAGATTCATTAAAATTTGTGATATTGAGCAGCGTTTAAATACAGAAAACATTAATTTGGCAACACAGTCAAGTAAGGAATTAATTTCTGTGCTGTGTTGCTGCTATTTTAATCAGTTTTACGCTTTTTCGTGTAGTTTTAATGCTGCCGGGCAGGGAAACTGAGGCTGAGCAGCACCAAAGTGAGCCGCCGTTAACATTTGCCTTTTGAGTGAGGCTAACGCGCTGATATTGCAAGCGCGCTGCCTGAAATGACACGAATTATCCAAAACGATTTGGAATGATAAAAAAGAATCTAAAAGTTTGTCCTTCTGTCGTTCTGCTATCAGGGTTATTCCTGGAAGGAAATAGTGCCATTCTGGCAACCCGTGACGCTATTAAGCGCTGCTTATTTATCCGTTATAACGATAATTCTGATTAACCTTTAGGCGCGGCAGGATTAAGAAAACAATAACAGTTAAGCATGGTAAATGATTCATGCGGGCGCTTATTACTCATGATTAAGTGTTTATCTGGAAAGATGCTAAGCAATGGCAATGAATGGAACCGATTCCTTTTTTGCGGAAGTACTTGAACTATTTCGAACTGTTGCAGCATGTTGATGCAAAATGATTGAATAAAGTCTGGAAACAGCCTGTCAGTTTTCAGCGATAATCGTAAAAAGGCTGCTTTTTTAGCAGTGATTACATGAGTGATTGATTAACGTCTGAAACAAGTGTGGGAAGATTGCATGAACAAGCATAAAGGAAGCGTCGGACAGCGTATCAGACGTATTGTTGGTCGTATCGTACTGGTGTGGCTGGGAATATGGCTGGCGGGCATTTTACTCTTTTCGTTCTTACCCGTGCCGTTCTCAGCGGTGATGGCTGAACGACAGATTGGAGCCTGGTTACGCGGTGATTTTAGTTATGTCGCCCATTCAGACTGGGTCGGCCATGACGAGATTTCGCCCTGGATGGGGCTGGCCGTTATCGCCTCAGAAGATCAAAAGTTTCCCACCCATTGGGGCTTTGATGTGGCGGCGATTGAGTCTGTACTGGATAACAGCGATAGCCGGATGCGTGGGGCGTCCACGCTGTCTCAACAGACGGCGAAGAATCTGTTCCTCTGGGATGGTCGCAGCTGGGTGCGTAAAGGTCTGGAAGCGGGTCTGACGGTAGGAATTGAAACGGTCTGGACGAAGCGGCGTATTTTAACCGTCTATCTCAATATTGCGGAGTTCGGGCCCGGCATCTTTGGCGTTGAGGCGGCTTCTCAACGTTATTTCCATAAGCCTGCCAGCCGGCTGACCGCAGCAGATGCCGCCTTACTGGCAGCGGTGCTGCCTAATCCGATACGTTATCGTGCTGCTGCACCCTCAGGCTATGTCAGAGAGCGGCAGCAGTGGATACTGCGTCAGATGCGCCAGCTTGGCGGGGAAGGCTTCCTGCAGCGTAATCAGCTCGATTAAGCGTTAATCTTCATCGAAACCCGCTTCAAATAACTCAATGACCGCTGCCAGCGCCGGGATCTCCTCCGGGCCGCTGGCTTCAATCTCAATGTGGCCGCCTTTTGCCGAGTCGAGCATCAGCAGCGCAATCACGCTGCTGGCTTCGGCTTCAGTGCCCGCTTCATTACGCAGTAATACTTCGGCATCAAAGCTCTGCACCAGCTCAAATAACTTCATCGCCGGACGTGCATGCATGCCCAGCTTATTTTTGATTTCTACAGTTTGTCTGACGGTCATGATTTGCGCTTTTCCAGCGTACGATGGCGTGACTGCACATTCTTACCCCGTGAACGGAAGTAATCTGCCAGCTGTTCTGCAATATAGACTGAGCGGTGTTTACCGCCGGTGCAGCCAATCGCCACGGTAAGATAGCTACGGTTATTGGTCTCCAGCATCGGCAGCCAGAGTTCAAGGTAGCTGCGCGTCTGGTAGATAAAATTATGCACTTCAGTGTGGCGATCAAGGAAGGCCGCCACAGGACGATCGAGGCCGGTCATCGGGCGCAGTTTGGGATCCCAGTGGGGGTTGGGCAGAAAGCGCACGTCAAATACATAGTCAGCGTCAATCGGAATGCCATGCTTGAAGCCAAACGACTCAAACACCATGGTCAGCTCACGTTCACGCTTGCCCAGCAGGCGGGTACGCAGCATCTCTGCCAGCTCATGCACCGACATCTCTGAGGTGTCGATGATCAGATCGGCACGCGAACGAAGTGGCTCCAGCAGATCGCTCTCTTCATCAATCGCGCTCTCCAGCGAGAGGTTTTTGCTGGAGAGGGGATGCAGACGGCGCGTATCGCTGTAACGACGAATCAGGGTGTTGCGATCGGCGTCGAGAAACAGCAGCTGAGGGGAAAATGTATCAGGCAGATTATTCAGTGCGGTTTCAAAAATTTCCGGGGATTCGGGCATATTACGCACGTCGATGCTGACCGCCGCCGAAATATTGCGCTCAGCCAGTGAGTTAGCTAACTCAGGCAGCAGCACGACCGGCAGGTTATCAACGCAGTAGAATCCCATATCTTCCAGCGCACGGAGCGCCACTGACTTCCCCGAGCCTGAACGACCGCTAACGATCATCAGCACCATGACCTTCTCTCCCGTTTTAAAACCGGCACCCGGCCGGTAAAGACGCGTTACTGCTCCGACTGGACTTCCGTAATAATGGCATAGAGCTCTTCATCACTCTGCGCTGCGCGCAGACGACGGCAAACCGTTTTATCTGCCAGACGCTTTGCCACCAGTGACAGGGTGTGCAGATGTGTTTTGCACTGGTCAGCCGGGACCAGTAAGGCAAACAACAGATCGACCGGCTGGTTGTCGACGGCATCAAACGCAATCGGCTGTTCGAGGCTGATAAACACCCCAACCGCGCGCAGCGTATCCTCTTCCAGCTTGCCGTGCGGGATGGCTATCCCGTTACCAATACCGGTACTGCCCATGCGTTCGCGGGTCAGGATCGCTTCGAAAAGCGTCTGGTGCGGCAGGTTGAGCTGCTTAGCGGCCAGTTCGCTGATGATTTCCAGCGCACGTTTTTTGCTCTGGCAGTGGACGCCGCTGCGGGTGCAGTCTGGCGAAAGCACTGTGCTCAATTCCAGTGTGAGATCGTTGTTCATTATCGTTTCACTTGCGTGTTCACCAGGCCATTCACCGCCAGCGCGTATTGACGCGTGTGACAAACGGCGCCTGCTCAGATGACAAAACGGGGCGGATTATCCGCCCCATCCTGTCGGCTCTGCGCGCCAGGCGCGCGTCGCTAGCGTGAAGGTTAGTGTTTTTTCAGTTTATCTTTGTGTTTGGTCAGCTGACGGGTGAGCTTATCGATCAGTCCGTCAATGGCCGCATACATATCTTCCGCTTCGGATGTGGCGTGCAGCTCGCCACCATTCACGTGTAGTGTTGCGTCAGCCACCTGCGTGACTTTCTCAACCTTCAGGACAATATAGACCTGATTGATATGTTCAAAATAGTGTTCCAGTTTGGCAAATTTACCGTTGACGAATTCACGCAGAGGTGGAGTGATTTCAACGTGTTGCCCGGTCAGGTTCAGCTGCATAGGTCTTCCTTCTCATTTCTTTCAAACCAGTTGTTTACGCTGGTTCGATGGCGGGATGGATAAAGACTCACGATATTTGGCGACGGTACGCCGTGCCACCATGATCCCCTGATCAGATAACATGGAGGTCAGTTTACTGTCGCTCAAGGGTTTGGCTGGATTTTCCGCCGAAATTAATTTTTTCACCAGGGCACGAATCGCGGTAGAGGAGGCTTCACCGCCACCTTCGGTATTCACGTGACTGGAGAAAAAGTACTTCAGTTCAAAAATGCCACGCGGGCTGTGCAGATACTTCTGCGTGGTAACGCGGGAGATGGTCGATTCGTGCATCTCAACGGCCTGGGCGATATCCGCCAGCACCATCGGGCGCATAAATTCTTCACCCTGCTCGAAAAAGGCCTGCTGCTGCTCAACAATACAGCGCGTCACTTTCAGCAGGGTATCATTGCGGCTTTCCAGGCTCTTAATCAGCCAGCGGGCTTCCTGCAGATTACTGCGAATGAACTGGCTGTCGCTGTCGTTTCGCGTCGCGCCGCTCATTGCCGCATAGTGCTGATTGATCTTCAGGCGTGGCACGCTATCGGCATTGAGTTCAACCGTCCAGCGGCTGCCGATCTTACGCACCAGCACATCGGGAATGACATATTCTGGTTCGCCGGTGTTGATCGACTGACCCGGACGCGGGTCCAGCGACTGAATCAGCAGCATCGCCTCTTTCAGCACCTCTTCTTTGAGGCGTGTGACCCGCATCAGGCTGCGGAAGTCGTGGTTTGCCAGCAGATCGAGATGTTCGCTGACGATCAGGCGCGCTTCTGCCAGCATCGGCGTTTCGGGCGCATATTGTGAAAGCTGCACCAGCAGGCAGTCACGCAGGTCGCGCGCGCCAACACCAATCGGGTCAAAGCGCTGGATGCGTTTCAGCACCGCTTCAACTTCATCCGCTTCGAGCTCATCATCGCCGATGCTGTCAAGGATCTCCTCAAGCGAAACGGTGAGATACCCGGTGTCATCAATAGCATCGACAATAGAGGTGGCAATAGCGCGATCGGTATCGCTGAACGGCGTCAGTCCGACCTGCCACATCAGATAATCCTGCAGCGACTGGGTTGTTTCGCCCTGATAAACCGGTAACTCATCATCCTGGTAATCGGTGCCGGTGCCGGAAGGCGTACCCGCGGTGTAGATCTCATCCCAGGTCGCATCCAGCGGCAGTTCATCAGGCATCTCTTTCTGCTCAAGCGCTTCACGTGTATCCAGCGCCTCGGCCTCTGAAGACTCCCGTGAATCGATCTCTTCATGCAGGTCAGTCTGCTCAAGCAGCGGATTACTTTCCAGCGCAAGCTGAAGCTCCTGCTGGAGTTCAAGCGTAGAGAGTTGCAGCAGGCGAATCGCCTGTTGCAATTGCGGAGTCATTGCCAGCTGTTGGCTGAACCTGAGTTGTAAACCTTGCTTCATAGACAGGATGATCGTTCCCAGGTAAACATCGGTATTAACGACACCTTATCAGAGTCTGAACTCTTCACCCAAATAAACCCGCTTAACCTGCTCATCCGCAAGAATTTCATTCGGTGTGCCGTGTGCGATCAGGTGCCCCTGGCTGACGATATAAGCCCGCTCACAGACCGCTAACGTTTCACGTACGTTATGGTCGGTAATCAGCACACCGAGGCCGCTGTCACGCAGATGCTCAATGATCTTCTTAATGTCGATAACGGAGATGGGGTCAACACCGGCAAAAGGTTCATCCAGCAGGATAAATTTAGGATTAGCCGCCAGTGCCCGTGCAATCTCAACACGACGTCGCTCACCACCCGAAAGTGCCTGGCCCATGCTGTCGCGCAGGTGCTCAATGTGAAACTCTTCCATCAGCTCACGGGCACGATCCTGGCGTTGCTCTTCGGTCAGATCGTCACGGATCTGCAAGACCGCCATCAGGTTATCGTAGACGCTGAGGCGACGGAAGATCGATGCCTCCTGCGGCAGATAGCCGATGCCACGACGCGCACGGGCATGCAGCGGCAGGATGCTGATATCTTCATCATCAATAATAATGCGGCCAGCGTCACGCGGCACAATGCCCACTACCATGTAAAA
Organism: Pantoea sp. EKM20T; assembly: GCF_011800485.1. Taxonomy (NCBI): domain Bacteria; kingdom Pseudomonadati; phylum Pseudomonadota; class Gammaproteobacteria; order Enterobacterales; family Erwiniaceae; genus Pantoea; species Pantoea sp. EKM20T. The sequence continues at coordinate 167,855 of NZ_JAALFW010000005.1, forward strand.
GGTGGTGGTTTTACCGGCACCGTTCGGGCCCAGCAGGCCGACAATCTCGCCGGATTTTACCTGCAGGCTGACATCTTCTACCACGCGACGGCCTTTATATGCCTTCGCCAGGTTTTCTGCGATTAATGTGGCCATAGCTATCAGTTACTCTTCTTTCCGCTGTTGGACGAACCTTTGTCCTGAAGTTGCGACGGCACCAGTACAGTCGTGACGCGCTTGTTCTGGCCCTGACTGAAAGCCTGCATTTTCTGCTCTTTCACCAGGTAGGTAATACGATCGCCTTTGATGTTGCTGTCCTGCTGCTCAATGAACGCATTGCCGGTCAGTTCAACGAAATCGTTAGCCAGTTCATAGTGCAGTTTTGCGGCATGGCCCTGCACCGGCTTACCGCTGTCCTGCATCTGATAGAAGGTGGCGGGATTACCGTAGGCGTCAACGATGGTTTTCTTGCTGTCGCCGCCCGGACGGGTCACCACGACTTTATCTGCCGTGATTTTAATTGAGCCCTGCGTCACGATGACATTGCCGGTAAAGGTCGCGACATTGCCTTGCAAATCCAGCGCCTGATTCTGCGAGTCAATATTGACGGGCTTGTCCGAGTCACCGGTCAGAGCCAGCGCCGGAACGCTGGTTGCCAGCAGCATGCTGGCCAGTAAAAGCTTCAGGCTATTTTTGTTCATTTTGAATTTCATAAGAGGTTTTGACCTTCTCGATTAACTCGGCGTTTTTTGTCCGTAAATTGCCGCGCATTTTCATGCCGGTGGAGTTAAAACTGCGGCCATACAATGTCACCTGGTCATCAGAGGTAACGTCCTGAGTGACAAGATTAATCTGGGCGTTATCGGTTTTGATCCGCTCAAGCTGAGAATCCTGCGTCAGCGTATTCAGCTCAACATGGCCATACAGGTAAAGCATACGATCTTTGGTGAGCTTTGCTTTATCCGCGCGTAACGTCCAGGTAGGGATTTTGTTCTCATCAAAGGTGGTCATGACCGGATTGTCGAACCAGCTCAGTTCATCATCCGAGAAATAGGTCACTTTGTCAGAGACCAGTTTATATGACAGCGCGCCCTGCGGGTTATAAACCACAGTGTGTGAATCAGCACTGGTGTAGGTCGGTGACTGACTGTCCGTCCCGACTGGCGTGCCATCGTCATCCTGGTTAGTAAGATTCCAGCCGATCAAAACCAGTGCAATCAAGGTCAGAATCAGCGTTATCCAACGCCTGCTTTTACTCATACTGATTGCCCTTTGGCATCCTCAAATTTGTTCTGCGCCATTAAGATCAGGTCACATACTTCGCGAACTGCACCGCGTCCACCGGCAATCCGCGTGACATAATGCGCGCGCGGCAACAGGATCGGATGTGCATCCGCCACCGCCACGCTTAATCCCACTTTCGCCATAACCGGCCAGTCGATCAGATCGTCACCGATGTAGGCGACCTGGTCGTCGGAAAGAGACAGTTTATCCAGAAGTTCACGATAGGCCAAAAGCTTATCCGATTGTCCCTGATAAAGATGACGGATGCCGAGCGTTTTGCAGCGATCTTCCATCAGACGGGCATTGCGGCCGGTAATAATAGCCACTTCCACATCGGAGGTCAGCAAACAGCGAACGCCGTAACCGTCCCGCACGTTGAATGCCTTCAGCTCTTCGCCATTATTCCCCATGTAGATCACTCCGTCGGACATCACGCCATCGACATCGCAGATCAGCAGACGAATCCTGCTGGCGCGCGCCATAACGTCAGCGCTGACCGGGCCGTAGCAGGTTTCAATCGGGTGGGTTGCCTGTTGCATTTTCTCTTCCTGTTCAGACTACGCCAGCGCGCAGCATGTCATGCATATGTACCACACCGAGCAGATGGTCGTCATCGGCCACCAGAATCGAGGTAATGTTTTTGGTCTGCATCAGGTTCAGGGCTTCCACCGCCAGCATATTAGGCCGGACGCGGATGCCACCTGGCGTCATCACTTCCCCGATGGTGGCGCGCTGGAAATCGATGCCCATATCAAAGATGCGGCGCAGGTCACCATCGGTAAAGATACCTTCAATTTTCATCAGGTCGTCGACGATCACCGTCAGCCCCAGATTTTTGCGGGTAATCTCCAGCAACGCATCGCGCAGCGAGGCGTCCCGTGTGACGTGCGGCAGTTCATCGCCACTGTGCATGATATCAGCCACATGCAGCAGCAGTTTACGGCCCAGCGCACCGCCAGGATGGGACAAAGCAAAGTCTTCGGCGGTGAAGCCGCGCGCTTCCAGCAGCGAAACCGCCAGCGCGTCACCCATCACCAGCGTGGCCGTGGTACTGGTGGTCGGTGCCAGACCCAGCGGGCAGGCTTCCTGCGGAACATGGACACACAGATGCACATCGGCAACCCGGCCCATCGCACTGTCAGGCCGTCCGGTCATGCAGATCAGCGTAATGTGCTGACGCTTTAAAACCGGAATCAGCGCGAGGATTTCGTTCGACTCACCGCTGTTGGAGATGGCGATGACCACATCATTTTTGCTCACCATGCCCAGATCGCCATGGCTGGCTTCGGCCGGATGAACAAAAAAAGCGGGCGTGCCGGTACTGGCAAAGGTCGCCGCCATTTTTTTGCCGATATGGCCAGACTTGCCCATGCCCATCACCACCACTTTACCCTGACAGGCGTAGATCAGGGCGCAGGCGCGGGCGAAATCGTCGTTAATATATTGATCGAGTTGTTCCAGACCTTCGCGCTCAATGCGCAGTACGGTTTTCCCCGCCTGCTGGAAATCAAATGCTGTTGGTTGCTGATATGACATAGTGAGTCTGTCCTTGTTAGCCGTCCATGAATGCCGGCTGCATCCACAGCAGCGTCACCCAGACGAAGAAACCACAGAGTAAAAATAAGCCTGCCGTTCGGCCAACGCGGCGGCGACGTAGCAGGCAGAGCAGGGCAAACAGCACGCTGACTCCCAGCATCACCCAGTAATCACGGGCGAAGGCGTGATAATCGACACTGCCAGGGTGAATCAGCGCCGGCAGACCCAGCACAATGGCAATATTATAAATGTTGGCGCCGATCAGATTGCCGATCGCGATATCATCTTCGCCTTTCAGCGCACCGGCAATAACCGTTGCCAGCTCGGGCAGGCTGGTGCCCACGGCGATCAGCGTCAGGCCCATCACCAGTTCGCTGACGCCAAAATAGTCGGCAAACGCCGTGGCATTGTCGATCACCATTCGTGTCGACATCGGCAGGATAATCAGCGCGACGGCCAGCCAGAGAAAGGCCACCGTATTTCCGCTCTCTTCGCGTGGCAGCTCGGCCAGCTGCTCGCGGGTCAGGGTGTCGTTGTTATCCCGTTCTGCTTTACGCGCAATGCGAATCACCACCATCAGATAAATCGCGGCAATGGCGATCAGGCCTATTCCATCCAGTCGACTAAGCTGATTGTCAAACAGCATGAAACCGCTGAGCAGGGTAACCAGCAACATTAACGGCAGTTCACGGCGTATCAGATTAGAATGGACGCTGAGCGGGTGCATAAGCGCAGCGGCACCCAGGATGAGTAAAATATTGGTAATATTCGAGCCGAGCGCGGTGCCAACAGCAAGATCCATCTGGCCATGCTGCGCGGCGGAAAAGGAGAGGATCATCTCTGGCAGCGAGGTGCCGATGCTGACAACGGTCATGCCAATAATCAGTGGCGGGATGCCAAATGATCGACACAGTATAGAGGCGCTAAACACCAGACGATCGGCACCATATGCCAGTAAAAGCAAACCGATAATCAGCAGTGCAGAAGCTACGAACATGAAAAATCCTTGCGTAAAAACCCAGGCCGGCAATGCCTTTCCCGACCGGTTTAAGGTTCTGTTTGGCGAGACAGGCGCTGATTTTGACCGTCCGGACGGCAAAAGTAAATTTAATGACCATTTTCGCCAAATCTTAGCGGTAAGTTTCTGTAAAGCTATCGTGAATCAGGACCGAACAGGCTACCATCGTACCCCATGTTTACGCCCGATCCTTACAAGAGGTTATAATGATCCAGCAGCAATCGAATCTGGTTGAGGTTCGTGGCGTGAGTTTTTCGCGCGGAGATCGCACCATCTTCGATGACATTTCGCTGACCGTGCCAAAAGGCAAAGTGACGGCGATAATGGGGCCGTCGGGGATAGGAAAAACCACGCTGCTACGCTTGATTGGGGGGCAACTTCAGCCGACCAGCGGTGAAATCTTTTTCCGTGGTGAAAACATTCCGTCACTGTCTCGCACTAAATTGTACGAAGCGCGCAAAAAAATGAGCATGCTGTTCCAGTCTGGCGCGCTGTTTACTGACCTGACGGTCTATGAAAATGTTGCCTGGCCGCTGCGTGAACATACCCGTCTGCCTCCTCCGCTGCTGCACAGCACAGTGCTGATGAAGCTGGAAGCGGTGGGTCTGCGTGGCGCGGCCCAACTGAAGCCCGCGGAGCTGTCGGGCGGAATGGCGCGTCGTGTGGCACTGGCGCGCGCTATCGCGCTGGAGCCGGAACTGATCATGTTTGATGAGCCTTTCGTCGGTCAGGATCCGATCACGATGGGTGTGCTGGTAAAACTCATTGATGAACTGAACCATGCTCTGGGCCTGACCTGTATTGTGGTCTCGCACGACGTACCGGAAGTACTGAGTATTGCGGACTATGCCTATATCGTGGCCGGACAAAAAATTATCGCACACGGCACCACGCCGGAGTTGCGAGCGAACAATGACCCGCGCGTTCGCCAGTTTATTGATGGCGATGCGGATGGTCCGGTTCCCTTCCGTTTTCCTGCCGGCGACTATCTCGCTGATTTAACCGGCTCAGGGAGTAACTAAACTGATGGTGTTGAAGGCGCTGGCGACATTTGGACGTCAGGGAATTGAAACGTGCGCCAGTTTTGGACGCGCAGGACTCATGCTCTTTCATGCGCTGGTGGGCAAACCAGCGTTCCGCAGACACACGCCGCTACTGATTAAACAACTTTATAGCGTCGGCGTGCTGTCGCTGCTGATCATCGTGGTTTCCGGTCTGTTTATCGGCATGGTGCTTGGCCTTCAGGGTTATCTGGTCTTAAACACCTATGGCGCGGAAACCAGCCTCGGTATGCTGGTGGCGCTGTCATTGCTGCGCGAACTGGGGCCGGTTGTGACCGCGCTGCTGTTCGCCGGACGGGCAGGGTCTGCGCTGACCGCCGAAATCGGCCTGATGAAGGCCACCGAACAGCTCTCCAGTATGGAGATGATGGCGGTTGACCCGTTGCGCCGGGTGGTCTCGCCGCGCTTCTGGGCCGGTTTTATCAGTATGCCGTTACTGACGCTGATTTTTACCGCGGTAGGGATTGCCGGTGGGGCGCTGGTCGGGGTGAGCTGGAAAGGGATTGATCCCGGTTTCTTCTGGTCGGCGATGCAGAATGCCGTCGATTTTCGTGCCGATGTGGTTAACTGCCTGATTAAAAGTGCGGTATTTGCCATTACCGTGACGTGGATTGCGCTGTTTAACGGCTATGATGCGATTCCAACTTCTGAAGGGATCAGTCGCGCGACGACGCGCACTGTGGTGCACGCGTCACTGGCGGTGCTCGGATTGGATTTTGTGCTGACAGCACTGATGTTTGGGAATTGATGCAATGCAAAGCAAAAAAAGCGAAATCTGGGTTGGCATATTTATGATTATGGCGTTGCTGGCGGCGCTGTTTCTCGCGCTGCGCGTCGCCGATTTAAAGTCAATGGGCACCGAGCCGACGTGGAAGCTCTACGCCACCTTTGACAATATTGGTGGTCTCAAAGCCAGTTCGCCGGTCAAGATTGGTGGGGTGGTGATTGGCCGGGTGACCGACATTGAGTTAGAGCCGAAAACGCTGCTGCCGCGTGTCACCATGGACATCAGCGATCAGTATGCGAATAAAATTTCAGACACCAGCTCGCTGGCGGTTCGCACTCAGGGACTGCTGGGTGAGCAATTCCTGGCACTCAATTTAGGATTTGACGATCCTGAACTGGGTTCGGCGATGCTGAAAGATGGCGATACGCTGCGCGATACGAAATCCGCCATGGTGCTCGAAGACCTGATCGGTCAGTTCCTTTATAAGAGCGGCGATAATAAACAAAACAGTGAAAACAAGGATGCGCAGGAAGGCGACAGTGCTGCGCCTGCGGCACCGGCTCAACCTTAAAGAAGAGGGTATACCATGTTTAAACGTTTACTGATGATTGCCATGCTGGTGGTTGCGGTACCGCTGACGGCAACCGCAGCCGATCAGAGCAACCCCTACAAACTGATGAATGAAGCGGCGCAAAAGACGTTCACCCGTCTGAAAAACGAGCAGCCGAAAATCAAGCAGGACCCTAACTACCTGCGTCAGATTGTGCGTCAGGAGCTGCTGCCCTATGTGCAGATCAAATATGCGGGCGCGTTAGTGCTGGGCCGCTACTATCGTGATTCGACGCCCGCTCAGCGTGAAGCCTACTTCAGCGCCTTTGGTGACTATCTGGCGCAGGCTTATGGTCAGGCACTGGCACTGTACAACGGACAGAGCTACCAGATTCAACCTGAGCAGCCGTTAGGCGATGCCCAGATTGTCGCTATTCGCGTTTCCATTATCGATCCAAATGGCCGTCCACCGGTTCGCCTCGACTTCCAGTGGCGTAAAAATAGCCAGAGCGGTAACTGGCAGGCGTATGACATGATCGCTGAAGGCGTCAGCATGATCACCACCAAACAAAATGAGTGGAGCGATCTGTTACGTACCAAAGGTATCGATGGTCTGACGGCGCAGCTGAAATCTTCTGCGGCACAGCCAATCACGCTGGATAAACAACAATAATGCACGAATCGTTACGCTGGGAGCGGGAAGCCAGCACGCTATTACTGAAAGGCGAACTGGATCGCGACACGCTGATGAGCCTGTGGCAGCAACGTGAAACGCTGATTAAAGATGTCGATACCATCGACGTCGCGGCGCTGGAGCGTGTGGACTCTTCCGGGCTTGCCCTGCTGGTGCACCTGCGGGAAATCGCGCGGGCACAGGGTATTACCCCTCGCTTTACGGGCATCAGCGACAAACTGCATTCGCTGATAACGCTTTACAATCTGCAACAGATTATTGTTTCTGCGGATAAAAGCGCCTGATTTCCGGTTGTTATGCTAAGCCCCTGTTTTCAACAGGGGCTTTTGCGTATTTAAGAGTCAGCCGCTTTCCTCTACTATGTCAGCCTTATTATTATTAAGTGAAGTTAAGCCCAATGGAAAACAGTGAAATTCAGGCCGTGCTGATGGCAGCATTGCCTTTAGATGAAGTGCATGTGATGAGCAATGATGGCAGCCATTTTCAGGTGATCGCCGTAGGCGAACTGTTTGGCGAACTGAGCCGCGTAAAAAAGCAGCAGGCTGTCTACGCGCCGCTGATGGAATTTATCGCGGATAACCGCATTCATGCTGTCTCTATCAAAACCTATACTCCCGCTGAATGGGCGCGTGACCGTAAACTCAACGGTTTCTGATCCCCAGCGGGGTGAACTCGTCGCTGGCGAGTCCAATCTTTAGCTAGTTAATTGAGAGCCGTGTTAATGGACAAATTTCGTGTGCAAGGCCCCACCCGCTTAAGTGGTGAAGTAACCATTTCCGGGGCAAAGAACGCCGCGCTTCCTATTCTGTTTGCTGCGCTGCTGGCTGAAGAGCCGGTCGAGATCCAGAATGTGCCAAAGCTGCGCGACATTGATACCACCATGAAGCTGCTGAGCCAGCTGGGTGCGAAGGTGGAACGCAACGGTTCTGTGCATGTCGATGCCAGCGCGGTAGATGTATTTTGTGCGCCTTACGATCTGGTCAAAACTATGCGTGCCTCAATCTGGGCGCTGGGCCCGCTGGTGGCGCGTTTTGGTCAGGGTCAGGTTTCCCTGCCGGGTGGCTGCGCTATCGGCGCGCGTCCGGTTGATCTGCACATCACCGGTCTTGAACAGCTGGGTGCCGAGATCAAGCTGGAAGAGGGCTACGTGAAAGCGTCAGTCAATGGCCGCCTGAAGGGCGCACTGATTGTCATGGACAAAATCAGCGTCGGCGCGACCGTGACCATCATGAGTGCTGCGACGCTGGCGACCGGTACCACCGTGATTGAGAATGCGGCGCGTGAGCCGGAAATTGTCGATACCGCCAACTTCCTTAACACCCTGGGCGCCAGAATCAGTGGTGCAGGCAGCGATAAAATCACCATCGAAGGCGTAGAGCGTCTGGGTGGCGGTGTTTATCGTGTCCTGCCGGATCGTATCGAAACCGGTACCTTCCTGGTGGCTGCGGCCATTTCGGGTGGCAAAGTGATGTGTCACAAAACCCAGCCGGATACGCTGGATGCTGTGCTGGCCAAGCTGCGTGATGCGGGTGCCGATATCGAAACCGGTGAAGACTGGATCAGTCTGGATATGCACGGCAAGCGGCCAAAAGCGGTCAACGTGCGCACTGCACCGCATCCAGGTTTCCCGACCGATATGCAGGCGCAGTTCACACTGCTAAACATGGTTGCGGAAGGCACGGGCGTGATTACCGAAACCATCTTCGAAAACCGTTTCATGCATATCCCGGAACTGATTCGTATGGGCGGACATGCTGAGATTGAGAGCAACACGGCGATCTGTCATGGGGTTGAAACCCTGTCAGGTGCGCAGGTGATGGCGACCGATTTGCGTGCGTCTGCCAGCCTGGTTCTGGCCGGTTGTATTGCGGAAGGAACGACGTTTGTTGATCGCATTTATCACATCGATCGTGGCTATGAGCACATCGAAGATAAGCTGAAAGCCATGGGCGCAAACATCGAGCGCGTCAGCGAAGAGTAATCCCGCAGATGCTCTGAAAGAGCCAGCCCCCTTTGGGGGCTGGTTTTTTTTCGCCTGATGATCGCCTGAGTTTTCAGGCGGTATCGGAATGATCGACAGGCGCCCGGATACGTTTTCTGCGATCCAGCAGGCAGTGGGTCTCGGGATCGTAATAGCGGCTGGGCCAGATCTCACAAGGATGAACCTTGATCGCGTCAGCGATCAACCATTCGCCCTTGGGCCATGGACGCGTGAGCGCATTAGCCAGCGTAGATGAACTAAGACCTGCTGCGCGTGACAGCGCCGCGAGTGTCATTCCACGCTTATGCAGCGCCGCGATAATGTCAGCCGGGTGCCAGTCTTCCATCCTTTTTTGCATATCCTGTTCTCCTTTTCCCTGTCATTGCGTCGTCCCGCAGGACGTGAGCTTTCCTTTTTACCGTTATCTGGAAAGATTGAGGTTTTTATAGCAAATAGTTCCCATTAGTTTCCAGTAATATTTGGATCCAGCATCTGATCTGTGGGGTGGCATACAAAAGGAGTGCAACAGCTAAGAGGTAACAAAAAGAAGTGAGAGCAGGGACGTAAAAACGGAGCCTGTCAGGCTCCGTGAGGGATCAGAAATCGCGCTGAACTGACATGTGCGCCAGCGACTCCAGCGCACTGCGCCACGGCGATTCGGGCAGAATACGCAAGGCGTCAATGGCTTTATCCGCTTCCTGTTCGGCGCGGCTGCGCGTCCATTCGAGTGAACCACACTGATTCATCGCTTCCAGTACCGGTTCAAGCAGATGGCGGCCATTTCCCTGCTCAATGGCTTCACGGATCATCTTCGCCTGCTCAGGTGAGCCGTGCTGCATAGCATGCAGCAGTGGCAGCGTGGGTTTGCCTTCACTCAGATCATCGCCGGTATTTTTGCCCAGCGTCTCGCCATCAGCACTGTAATCCAGTAAGTCGTCAATTAACTGGAAAGCGGTGCCCAGATAGCGCCCATAATCCTGTAGCGCTTTTTCCTCTTCAGGTGTGGCTTCAGCCAGTATCGCCGAGGCCTGCGAGGCCGCTTCAAACAGACGCGCGGTCTTGCTGTAAATCACGCGCATGTAACTCTCTTCGGTGATGTCGGGATCGTTGACGTTCATCAGCTGCAGGACTTCGCCCTCAGCAATCACGTTTACCGCTTCTGACATCAGCGCCAGGATACGCAGCGAACCCATGCTGGTCATCATCTGGAAGGCGCGGGTGTAAATAAAATCACCGACCAGCACGCTTGCCGCATTGCCAAACGCCGCGTTCGCGGTCGCTTTGCCACGACGCATATCGGATTCATCCACGACATCGTCATGCAGCAGCGTGGCGGTGTGGATAAATTCGATCAGCGCCGCATTGGTCACGTGAAGATCGCCCTTGTAGCCCATGGCACGTGCGGATAGCACGGCAATCATGGGACGGATACGCTTGCCCCCACCACTGATGATGTAGTAGCCCAACTGGTTGATGAGCGAGACATCTGAATTCAGCTGGTCGAGGATGGTCTGGTTAACGGCAGCCATATCCTGTGCGGTTAATTCATTAATCTGTTCTAAGTTCATTCGTCTTTTCAGCTATGACTCGTTATCTCTGCCATGGTAAGTGCTTTTACCCAGCCAGCGTTCAGGTAATCTGTTACTGATTGTACTTGAATTTTCTGCCTGAGAAACGGTTGCATTCAGCCTGTGTTTTTTTTCTGCAAGAGTGTGCAAAGTGCTCTTGTCTTCTTCTGGAGTTTTGCGTAGAATTCGCGCCCTATTGTGAATATTTAGCGCGCCGCCTGATGAACTAAAAGGCAAGCGCAGAAGCGGAGTTTTATATGTACGCGGTTTTCCAAAGTGGTGGTAAACAACACCGAGTAAGCGAAGGTCAGACCGTTCGCCTGGAAAAGCTGGACATCGCAACCGGTGAAACGATTGAGTTTGACCAGGTTCTGATGATTGCTAATGGCGAAGACGTGAAAATCGGCGCGCCACTGGTTTCAGGCGGAATGATCAAGGCAGAAGTTGTTGCTCACGGTCGTGGCGAGAAAATTAAGATCGTTAAGTTTCGTCGTCGTAAGCACTACCGTAAGCAAGCAGGCCATCGCCAGTGGTTCACTGATGTGAAAATCACTGGTATCACGGCATAAGAGGAGATCTGACAAATGGCACATAAAAAGGCTGGTGGTTCGACTCGAAATGGTCGTGACTCCAATGCAAAACGTCTGGGTGTAAAACGTTTCGGTGGCGAATCTGTTCTGGCAGGTAGCATCATCGTTCGTCAGCGTGGCACCAAATTCCACGCCGGTACCAATGTAGGTTGTGGTCGTGACCACACCCTGTTTGCTACCGCAGACGGTAAAGTACAGTTCGAAGTTAAAGGTCCGAACAACCGTAAATACATCAGCATCGTTGCTGAGTAAGGTTGTCGTGACGCAGACGTTTAACGTCTGAACGCACGAATTGAAGGCCCCGCAGCTCCTGCGGGGCTTTTTACATTCTGCGGTCTGTTGCGGTAAAAGCGACGCATCACAAAAGTTTGCTGTACACTTTATGTACGCACTGGCGAAAGCCAATCCTGATTTATCCGCCGCTGGTCAGCGCAGAAGACCCTGGCGGACCCGTCTGCAGAGTGCTGCAGGCGATTGTGTGACGGAGATAGAAAATGAAGTTTGTAGATGAAGCGACAATTTTGGTCGTCGCCGGTGATGGCGGTAATGGTTGCGTAAGCTTCCGCCGCGAAAAATATATCCCGAGAGGCGGCCCTGATGGGGGTGATGGCGGTGACGGCGGTGACGTTTATCTGATCGCTGATGAAAACCTCAACACCCTTATCGATTATCGTTTCGAAAAATCTTTCCGCGCCGAGCGTGGGCAGAACGGCCAGAGCCGCGACTGTACTGGCAAACGCGGTAAAGATATCGAAGTTAAAGTGCCGGTCGGCACCCGGGTTATCGATCAGGGTACCGGCGAGACACTGGGCGACATGACGCGTCACGGCCAGAAACTGATGGTCGGCAAAGGCGGCTGGCATGGCCTGGGTAACACCCGCTTTAAATCATCTGTAAACCGCAGTCCGCGCCAGAAAACCATGGGTACCCCAGGTGAAAAGCGCGATCTGCAGCTGGAGCTGATGCTGCTGGCAGATGTCGGGATGCTGGGCTTACCGAATGCCGGTAAATCGACCTTTATCCGTGCCGTATCGGCAGCGAAGCCAAAAGTGGCGGACTATCCGTTTACCACGCTGGTGCCGAGCCTGGGCGTGGTTCGTATGGACAGCGAGCAGAGCTTCGTCGTGGCCGATATACCTGGCCTGATTGAAGGCGCAGCCGATGGCGCAGGCCTCGGCATTCGCTTCCTGAAGCACCTTGAGCGCTGCCGCGTGTTGCTGCACCTGATCGACATCGACCCTATCGATGAAAGCGATCCGGTTGAAAATGCCCGCATCATTCTCGGCGAGCTGGAAAAGTACAGCGAGAAGCTGTTCAACAAGCCACGCTGGCTGGTCTTCAACAAAATTGATCTGATCAGTGAAGAAGAGGCGCAGTCACGGGCTAAAGCGGTGGCTGAAGCGCTGGGCTGGGAAGATAAGTATTACCTGATTTCTGCCGCAAGCCGTACCGGTGTCAACGAACTCTGCTGGGACGTGATGAGCTTCATCAACGCTAACCCGAAAGAAGCGGAGCTTGAAGAGAAGCAGCCGGAGAAAGTGGAGTTCATGTGGGACGATTACCACAAAGAAACCATTGAAAACACGGTTGAAGTGGAAGATGAAGAGTGGGATGACGACTGGGATGATGAAGACGACGAAGGCGTTGAAATTATCTATCAGCGTTAACCGATCGCCTGCTACAGCGTGATATGCAATGCCCCCTTTCAGGCCTGAAAGGGGGCATTGTTCTTTCTGCAGCTAGCTCATCACCGCCACACTCAGTCGCGCACTGCAGCACAGCTGATCCCGACCGTTCCGAATCTCAATCTGCCAGCTCTGACTGCGTTTACCCAGATGCAGTGGACGGCAAATTCCCCGCACCAGACCGGCAGAAACCGCACGATGATGGCTGGCATTCACTTCTACGCCAACCACGCTGCTGCCTTCTTCAACCGCCAGATATCCGGCAATTGAGCCCATCGACTCCGCCAGCACCACGGACGCACCGCCATGCAGCAGCCCGAACGGCTGTTGCGTACGGGTATCGACCGGCATCGTCGCTTCCAGATAATCATCACCTATCAGGGTAAAAACGATACCCAGATGGGCCACCAGAGAGTTCTCACCCAGCGCATTCAGGGCGGGAAGATCAATGGATCGCTTCCAGATCGCTGTCATCATCAGGCTCCCAGGGTTGCGCCACCATCAACCACAATATCCTGCAGCGTCACATGGCTGGCAAGATCCGACGCGAGAAACAGTACGGTGGCTGCAATTTCCTGCGGCTGCGCGATCTTACCCAGCGGGATACCCAGCTTGAACTGATCCGGGAAGCCGGCAATCATCTCCTGCTCACCCGTCGGTGTGTGCCACAGGCTGCGCTGCATATCGGTGTCGGTGGAACCCGGTGAAACGATGTTGCAGCGCACGCCATAGGGCGCCATCTCCAGACCCACGGTCTGACAGAGACTGCGCAGCGCCGCTTTTGAAGCACCATAAGCGGACATGCCGATACGCGGGGCGTGAGCCGAATTAGACGCGACGGTGACGATGGCACCGGCGCGCTGTTCGCGAAAGCGTGGCAATGTCTGCTGGAACAGATTAAACGCGCCGCCCGCATTGACGTTAAGACACGCCTGCCAGTCGGCAAACGACAGCTCATCGGTGGCCCCAATCCGTAAAATACCGGCTGCGTTGACCAGCACATCAATGCGCGGTTGCACGGCCAATACGCGCTGGCAGATCGTTTTGACCTGCGCCGGATCGGCTACATCCATCGTGTGGCAGGGAAACGGATAATCATGGCCCTTAAAACGTTGATCAAAGGCCTCAACCTGTGCGCCAGCCTGATGAAAGGCTAACGCAGTATGATAGCCGATGCCCTGGCCAGCACCGGTTACCCAGACGATTTTACCGCTGAAGTCGAATGTGTGGCTCATTTCGCCGGCTCCCGCGCCAGCAGCGCCCACCAGCCATCAATGCTCGGATTTTTCGCCAGGCTGACGAAATCGATATCACGATGTACCTGACGCCAGCGTGCCGCCAGCGCCATCACGCGTACTGAGTCCAGACCGTAATCAATCAGGTTTTCATCATCTTCCGGCACCTCATCATCTTCCAGCAGCGGCAGGATCAACGCGCGCAAATCATCTTTGCTGAGTGGCACAGGCATCAGATCGGCGGTCATCACCACTTTTCCGCTACGGCCCGCGGTGTAGGTCAGCGCCATCATATGTTCCTCACGGCTGAAGTCAGCCAGCGCATCGGCCACCATAAACGGCTGAATATTGCGCATAAACGCATCGGTGGCGGTGGTCAGGCAGCCAATATGGGCATAGACGCCGGTGATAATCAGCTGATCGCGGCCCATCTCCTGCAGGATCGACTCCAGCGGCGAGCGGTGAAATGCACTGTAGCGCCATTTGGTCAGGACATGATCGTCCTCATCCGGTGCCAGCGCATCCACGATCTTCTGCTGATCGGGATGTTTATTCAGGCCCGGTCCCCACATGTCGTTGAGCAGCGCACGATCTTCATCGCTCTGCGCGTTTGGCTGAGCGGTATAAAACACCGGAATACCCTGCGCTTTGCAGTAGCGACGCAGGCGGGCAATATTGTCGACTACCTGCTCAACCAGCGGGCTATTTTCGCCCCAGAAGTTGAGAAAATAGCGCTGCATATCGTGGATCAGCAGGGCGGCACGGTCCGGCTCCAGCATCCATTTCACTTTGTTGTTGGGCAACTCGGTGGCGGCTGGCAGCGGATAAGAGGTCAGTTGTGGAATAGCCATTGAAAATCTCCGGACAGATCAGGCTTGCGCTTGTTGATCGGCAAGTTGTTGACGCAGACGTTTTTTGTCCACCTTTCCGACCGCGGTCAGCGGCAGGGCATCTACGCAGGTAATACGGTCGGGCAGCTTAAATTCTGCCACGCCAAGTTCACGCAGGTGACGACGCAGCGCTACCGGTTTAACCGGCTGACGGGTGACGATAAAGGCACAGCTCTTTTCACCCATCAGCTCGTCGCTCATGGAGACCAGTGCAGCGTGGATCACATCCGCATGGCGCTGCAGCAGGTTTTCGATCTCTTCGGCTGCGATCTTTTCGCCGCCCCGGTTGATCTGATCTTTCTCCCGGCCCTGCACGATGATGTTGCCAGAGGACGTGATCTCAATCAGATCGCCAGAGCAGTAAAAGCCCTGGTCATCGAAGCTGGCGGCGTTATGTTCCGGGCTGTTGTAGTAGCCGCGGAAGGTATAAGGACCACGCGTCATCAGGCGACCGATGGAGCCTGCTGGCAATGGATTACCCTGATCGTCGGCGACCCACACCTCGTCATCCGGGGAGATCGGGCGTCCCTGCGTGGTGAGAATGGTCTGCTCATCGTCATCCAGTCGGGTGTAGTTCACCAGACCTTCCGCCATACCAAATACCTGCTGCAGGGTGCAGCCGATCTCGTTCTGGATGCGCGCGGCCAGCGTTTCACCCAGCTTTGCGCCACCGACCTGAATGCGTTGCAGCGAGGCCAGCGTAGCATTGCTGCCCCATTCCTGAATCGCCTGCAGCCAGAGACTGGCGGCGGGCGGAACCAGGCCGGTATCGGTGACCTGATGCTTTTCAATCAGCGGGAAGCAGAGCGTTGCGCTGGGATCGGCGGCCAAGATCACCTGTCCGCCCGCGTAAAAAACGCCCAGCGCGCCCGGCGAACTCATCGGGAAGTTATGCGCGGCGGGCAGGGCGATCAGGTAGCGGGTGTCGGCGGTAACATCGCAGATAACGTCACTCTCACGGATGCTGTAGTAGTAATCATTATGGGTACGTGGGATCAGTTTCGGTGTACCGGTACTGCCACCCGACAGCTGGAAAAAGGCGACTTCATCGCCTGCGGTCGGGGTTGCGATGAAGTTGCCCGCGGGTTCAGCCAGCAGGGCGTCGAGGCTGTTTTCCGTCTGAGCGTCATTACGCAGGATCACCTGTTGGAGTGAAGGCTGATCGCGGCGAAGTTGCGTAATAAACACATCATCGGCGAACAGTGCGTGGCTGCGATCGGCAATTAACAGGCTCGGCGAAATCTGACTGGCATAGGCGGCCAGTTCGGTGCGCTGATGGCTGAACAGGGCGTTAACCGGGGCAACGCCGGTTTTGAACAGGGCAAACAGCGTCAGGTAAAATTCCGCCACGTTGCCAAGCTGCACCAGCGCCGTATCGCCTGACTTCAGGCCGCGACGCTGCAATGCCGCGGCCAGGTTGTCACTCAGCGCCGCCAGCTGGCGATAGGTAAATTGTCGTTCGCCATCAATCACCGCTACGCTCTCGCTGTCGCGATGACGTTCCAGGATATCGGTCATCGGCAGATCGAGCCAGTAGCCTTTTTCACGGTAACGTGCGGCCAGATCGTCCGGCCAGCGGCTGTAGGAAATCGTCATACAGGTTCCTTTATTGCAGTCCAAAAGCGCGAAGCATGGTGTCGAGTTTGACGCCGGTTTCACGCCATTCTGATTCAGGTTGTGAGTCCGCTACGATGCCTGCGCCCGCAAACAGCCGCACCCGCGGGCCATTCACCGTACCGCAGCGAATGGTGACGACCCATTCGCCATTGCCCTGATCGTCACACCAGCCGACGATGCCGCCAAACAGCTGACGTTCAAATGGCTCCAGTCGCTGAATCAGCGCCTGAGCACGCTGATGCGGGAAGCCGCTGAGGGCCGGTGTTGGATGCAGCAGACAGGCCAGTGACAGCGCATTTTCGCGATCGTCCAGCACGTCACCCTGAATCTGCGTAGCGAGATGCCACAATGTTGCGGTGGTCAGCAGTGAAGGTGTCTCGGGGACCGACAGCAGGCGGCTGCGCGGTTGCAGCGTCGCGCGCATCGCATCCGTGACCAGCTTATGCTCATGACGATCTTTTGCTGAGTGCATCAGGCTGTCGCCAGAGGCCTGGTCACGCTGCGGATCGCGATGACGCGGCGCTGAACCGGCCAGCGGACAGGAGCTGAACTGGCGGCCCTGCTTACGAATCATCAGTTCCGGGCTGGCGCCAACCAGCGCGCCACCATCGGGCAGCGGCAGATGAAAGTGATAGCTGTTAGGGTTCTGCGCCACGATGCGCTGCATCAGGGCGGCCGTATCAACCGGCTGTTCCGCCACGATATCCATCAGCCGCGACAACACCACTTTATCCAGATCGCCGCGCTGCGTAGCCGCCACCGCCTGCGCAACCATGTCGATGAAAATGTCATGGTCCGGCACCGCCGTGCGGCGACGCACCTGCGGCAGTTCAGCCTCAGCCAGAGAGGCACTGGCGTTGAGATCGTCACGGTTAAAGGTCTGATACGACTCAGGGATAAACAGCGCAGCAGGCTGATCCACGTCGAAGGGGATTGCACCCACCAGAATGGGATGGGCAATGCCCTGTTTTCTGGCTGAAGCAAAATGGTGCTGTAGTTGCTGCTGAAACTCCCCTGTCAGCTGCTCACCCTGCCTTACCGGCGCGGTAAGGGTAGTAAAACAGCCCTGTGTGGTCAGGCTTTGCCAGGGAGAGGTAAACAGAAAGCCACGGCAGAGTGCCGGGAAATCCTGCAACAAGGGATGTTCAAACGCCAGCGATTCCACCATAATTTCCACCTATAAATGATAAGATAACTAATAATGATTATCATTTGTATTGTGGGCCAGTAACCTACGTTGATTAGCCGAAAGTGTCAATAATTACGCGGCGATTCAGCTGGCATGGCCGGTTAAATCAGCACAAATGGTCTCTCTCTTTTTCCGGGTAAAAGTGGACGAAAATCTATGAGTAAACATGGTGTCACATCGGCGATAGCGCTGTTTTTCCTGAGCATCAGCCTGTTCAGCGTTACCGCTGCTGCCCAGACCGGCTGGCCGCGAACTGTCGCCGGGGCAACAGGCAATATCACGCTGACCCAGGCACCGATGCGCATTGTCTCGACCAGCGTTACCCTGACCGGCTCGCTGCTGGCCATTGATGCGCCGGTCGTCGCCAGTGGCGCAACTGCACCCGGCAGTCGGCTGGCTGATAAGCAGGGATTCTTCCGTCAGTGGGGCGAAGTGGCCAAACAGCGCGGCGTAAAACGTCTCTACATTGGTGAGCCCAGTGCAGAAGCGATTGCTGCTGAAGCGCCAGACCTGATTGTGGTCAGCGCCACCGGGAATGATTCGGCAATAAAACTGGTCGATCAGCTTGCGGCGATTGCGCCGGTGCTGGTGGTGAATTACGACGATAAAAGCTGGCAGCAACTGGTGACGTTGCTGGGTGAGGCGACCGGGCATGAAGCGGAAGCTGCCGCCCGGAAAGCTGAGTTTGATGCGCGAGAAAAGGCTCTGAAAGCGAAGCTGACCCTGCCGCCGCAGCCGGTATCAGCGATGGTGTGGAACGGGGATGGCCGGGCAGTCAATCTGTGGACGGATGCGTCGGCGCAGGGGAAATTACTGCAGCAACTGGGCTTCACCCTGGCGACGCCGCCGGCCACTCTTCAGTCTGGTCACAGCATGGGACAGCGTAAAGATATCCTGCAACTGTCAGGGGAAAATCTGGCGGCAGGCCTTAATGGTCAATCATATCTGCTGTTTGCCGCTGAAGAGCCCACCGCCGCACAGGTGATGAGCAACCCTTTCCTGGCGCAGACCCCAGCGGTGCGCGCAAAAGCGGTCTATGCGCTGGGGCTGGATAGCTTCCGGCTCGACTACTACAGCGCCAGCAATTTGCTGACGCGGCTGGAGACGTTGTTCGTTAAATCATGATCCCGTTTCCGCCGGTGCAGGCGGTTGATAGCGACGCAGACGCGCCATCAGCAGCCACATGACGATGCCCAGCACGGTGGCTGCCAGACCAGCCAGGCTGGCCGCCTGCTGCGGCAACAACAGTGAACCCATCGCGCCAATCATCGCTGCACCTATCGCATCGCCGGTGACATTCTGCGCTGTCCAGAGGCTGTTGATCCTGCCGAGCAGCGCATCAGGCGTCAGCGTCTGGATCATCGCGTACTGCACCAGGCTGTTGATGGCACTGAAATAGCCAAAGGCCGCAAGGCAGACCAGACTCGCGCTGAACCACGGCATCAGGCTGAACAGAGCCAGCGCGACGAAAGCAGCAATAGCACTCGCCAGAATCAGGCGGCCCGGCTGCGGTGACTGTGCCAGCCGTCCGCTGGTGAGGGCACCTGTGGCAGCACCCAGCGGAACGGCGGCATACATCAGCCCTAACTCCGTCACGCCGACCTGCCAGTGTGGCGCCAGCGCCGGATAGAGCACGCGCACCGCACTGGCTAACGTCACCAGCGCGCCGACCAGCGCCGCCATGCCAACAATCGGGCTGGCAAACAGGAATTGCACGCCGCTGGCCAGTGCTTTCAGCGGATGTTCACGCGGCTGCGGCGGTGGCGCCAGCCGCGGCAACCGCAGCAGGGTTAACACCGTCAGCAACGTGCCGAACGCCGCCAGTCCGTAGTTCCACGCCACACCGCCCTGCGCGATGACCAGTCCGGCAATGGCGGGTGAGAGAATCGCGCCAAATCGCACCGTCAGCATGGTAATCGCACCTGCTTTCATCAGGTTTTCACGCCCGACCAGCGCCGGCGTCGCCGCCAGCAGCGCGGTGACGCCTATCGCGCCGAAAAAACCATCCCACAGTCCCAGCACAAAGACGGCGATCACCGACGGCGAAGGGAGCAGGGCATTGATGCATAAGGCGACAAAGCCCAGGCCACAGGTGGATCGGGCAAACAGGATCAGACGTCGGCGCTCATAGCGATCCGCCAGCACACCGCCGGTCAGCAGGCCGATAAACATGCCGGCACCGGCCAGCGTCACCGCCAGCCCCACCAGCAGCGGCGACTGCGTTAGCTGCTGAATCTGAACCGGTACCGCCACCGCCAGCATGCCGAGGGCGACGATGGAGATAAAGCGGGCGATAAAAATGGCGCGAAAGGCGGGGTGGGTTCTCAGCAGGCTGAGATCGATAAAGTGGGAGGGTTTGTTCATAACGTCGCTTTTTTGCACCCATTTTCCTCATCATTGAGTCCGGGAGTCATGGTAACATACAAAAAATCACTAATAACGATAACAAGTATCATTATCATAATGACTCGTGCTGCGATCTCAATGAATCGGTGAAGGTTTAAATGTTATGCGTCAACTTCGTGCAATAGCAGGTTCAGGGATGCTGCTGTTGTTGCTTCTCGCGCTCAGCCTGATGCTGGGTGCCAAATCTATCCCCTTTCATGATGTCACGCAGGCCTTATTCAGCGACTGTAACCGCGTCGATTGTGTCATCGTGCGCGATGCCCGACTGCCGCGCACCCTGGCGGGTCTGCTGGCCGGGATCAGTTTAGGTCTGGCGGGCGCGCTGATGCAGAGCCTGACGCGCAATCCGCTGGCCGATCCCGGCATTCTCGGTATCAACGCCGGTGCAGGCTTTGCGGTAGTGCTGGGCATCGCCCTGTCTGGCGCCGATTCCCCCGCGGACTGGCTTGGCTTTGCCTTTACGGGCGCACTGCTGGCCTCCCTGCTGGTGGCGCTGACCGGTGCGCTGGGCGGTGGCCGCGTTAATCCGGTGCGTCTGACGCTGGCAGGCGTGGCGCTGGGTGCAGTGCTGGAGGGGTTAACCTCTGGTTTATCGCTGCTCAATCCTGACATCTACGATCATCTGCGTTTCTGGCACAGTGGCTCGCTGGATATCCGCAATTTTGCCATTCTGCGCACCACCTTTCCGGCGGTAGTCGCCGGGAGCCTGCTGGCGCTGCTGCTGGCGCGTTCGCTCAACAGCCTGAGTATGGGCGGTGATATGGCGACCGCGCTGGGTACCCGGGTGATGCGTACCCAGCTGGTGGGATTACTGGCTATTGCGCTGCTGAGTGGGGCGGCGACAGCCGCTGTCGGCCCCATCGCGTTTGTCGGCTTAATGACGCCACATCTGGCCCGCTGGCTGCTGGGTAACGATCATCGCTGGATGCTGCCCGGAACCCTTCTTATCACCCCCTGTTTGCTGCTGGCCGCCGATATTCTGGGACGGCTGCTGGTACCGGGCGAACTGCGCGTGTCGATTGTCACGGCCATACTGGGCGCGCCGATGCTGATTGTGCTGGTGCGCCGCAAGTCGGGAAGAGGGCAGCTATGAAACGGGTGATGATTAATGCGCTGATGCTGCTGGTGGCCTGCGGGGTGCTGGCCTTTCTGAGCATTACGCGCGGCACCTTACCGATCTCCGCCAGCCAGTTGTGGGCCCTTATCAACGGCGAGGCGGCGCGTAACATACAGTTGATTGTACTGGAGTGGCGACTGCCGCGCGTCATGATGGCGCTGCTGATTGGTGCGGCACTGGGCGTCAGCGGGGCAATTTTTCAGTCGCTGCTGCGCAACCCGCTGGGCAGCCCCGATATTCTGGGTTTCAATACCGGCGCTTACAGCGGCGTGCTGGTGGCACTGGTGCTGTTCCAGCAAAACATGGAGGGCATGACGCTGGCGGCACTGCTTGGCGGACTGCTCACGGCGGGCGTGGTCTGGCTGTTCAGCTGGCGCAACGGCGTGGAGACCTTTCGTCTTATCATTGTGGGCATCAGCGTGCGGGCGCTGCTGATGGCGCTGAACAGCTGGCTGATTATCAGCGCCTCACTGGAGGCGGCACTGAGCGCCGGGCTCTGGAGCGCCGGTTCACTCAACGGCATTACCTGGGCGAAAACGACGCCGGTGATTACCGTGCTTCTGCTGGCGCTGCTGGCGACAAGCATGCTGGCCCGGCGCATGCGTCTGCTGGAGATGGGTGACGACACTGCCTGCGCGCTGGGCGTACCGGTTGAACGCAGCCGCGTTTTGTTGATGCTGACGGGCGTGATCCTCACCGCCGCCTCTACCGCGCTGGTCGGTCCTGTCTCCTTTATTGCGCTGCTGGCACCGCAGATTGCTCGTCGGCTATGTGGCGGTATCAAAGGCGCGCTGCCGCTGGCTGCCTTGTGCGGCGCGCTGCTGTTAACCGCCGCGGATTACGCCGCGCAGCACTTTTTCCTGCCTTATCAGCTGCCGGTTGGCGTCATCACGGTTAGCCTGGGCGGACTCTATCTGATTGCTTTACTGGTACGGGAGGCGCGACGCCAATGACAGTGAAAACACGTTTGCAGGGCGACGCGCTGACGCTGGGGTATGACAAAAAAATCGTGGCGGAGAATCTCACCGTCGCGATCCCCGACGGTGAACTGACCGTTATTATTGGCCCCAACGCCTGTGGAAAGTCGACGCTGCTGCGTACCTTAAGCCGCCTGGTCTCGCCCCTGAAAGGCCAGGTGCTGCTGGATGGCAATGCGATTGCTCACTACGCTACCAAAGAGGTGGCGCGCCGGCTGGGGCTGCTACCGCAAAGCTCGAATGCACCAGCGGGCATCAGCGTCAGCGAACTGGTCGCGCGCGGGCGTTATCCTCACCAGTCGCTGTTTGGTCGCTGGCGACAGGAAGATGAGACGGCTATTCAGCAGGCAATGCAGGCTACTGGCGTGGCAGATTTGGCACAGCAGCAGGTTGATACGCTCTCTGGCGGCCAGCGGCAGCGGGTGTGGATTGCGATGGTGCTGGCTCAGCAGACGCCACTGTTGCTGCTGGATGAACCGACCACCTGGCTCGACATCGCCCATCAGATTGAGTTGCTGGAATTAATGCAGGATCTCAATCAGCAGCATGGCCGTACGCTGGTGGTGGTGCTGCACGATCTCAATCAGGCGTGCCGCTATGCCAGCCACCTGATTGCGATGCGAGACGGGAAAATTATTGCCGAAGGGAAACCGGCGGAGATCGTTACGCCGGAACTGATAGAAGCGATCTACGGCCTGCGCTGCATCATCATTAACGATCCGGTGGCCGGTACGCCGATGATTGTGCCGCTGGGAAGAGGCTGACCTGCGCTTTCTCCACCCGAATAAAGCGCAAAGTCAGAACTGTTCAGGGATCCAGCGACGCCAGGCACTGCTGCAGTCGTGGCCCAATCTGTTCGAACATGCGCGGTGAGATGATCTCGACGTGCGCACAGTCCAGCGGCCAGATAGTCAGCTCGCCCACATAGGGCGCCCAGGCGCGGCGCGCATCCTGACCGGGCTGCTGCGTCTGTTCCGCCAGGAACAGGGTTGCGTGTCCGGTGAAGCGGGCACTGCGCGCTGTTGCCAGCAGGCGCACTGAACTGGCGTAGTTGGCTTCAATGGTGGTAAACAGTGCCTCCATTCCTTCACCGGCCTGCTGCCGTTGCGCAGCGATAAACTGCTCGCGCTCACGATTAACTTCTTCCAGCACCGCCGGATCCAGCACGTTTTCACCGCGCCGTTCATCCCAGTTCTGCGTCTCCGGCGGCCAGGTATCCAGCAGTCCGAGGAAGGCAACGGTTTCACCTTCGGCCTCCAGCCGCGCGGCGATACCCTGCGCCAGCGTGCCGCCTAGCGAGTAGCCCAGGAAATAGTAAGGCCCCTGTGGCTGCTGCTGACGCACCGTCGCCAGATGCGCCTCACACACCGCGTCAAGTTGCTGCGCCTGGTTCAGCGGGCTGGTGATGTCGGGTGACTGAATGCCGAGTAGCGACCAGCGTGCATCCAGATAGCGCTGCAACACGCTGAACTGCCAGGCAAAACCGGAGGCGGGATGGAAGCAAAACAGCGTTGGGCCAGTGCCGCGTCGCAAGGGTAATACCGCTTCAAATCCGGCACGAGCCACATCCGCGGGCTCGCTGCTGAGCAGTGTCGCCAGCTTTTCTACCGTGGATGCCACCATGATCTGGCCCACTGACACCGGCTGATTCAGCGTCCGGCGCAGCTGTGCTGCCAGCCGCATCGCCAGCAGCGAGTGGCCGCCCAGCGAGAAGAAATCATCCTGGGCGCTCACCGGTTCGCACTCCAGCAGCCTGGCAAACGCCTGTGCCAGTGTCGTTTCGAGTCCGGGATGCGGCGCGCGACCAGCCAGCGCTGCCTGCGTTTGCGGCAGCGGCAGCGCTTTGCGATCCAGTTTACCGTTGCTGCTGAGCGGTAACGCCGCCAGCTGAACAATCGCCACCGGCACCATATGCGCCGGTAACTGTGAGGCCAGAGTCTGACGCATTGCGTCGGTATCGATCGCGCCATCAGCCACCACATAGCCGACCAGCTGGCGGGCATCGCCCTGCTGATCGCTGCTGCTCCCCAGCACCACCGCATGTGTGACGGCCTGCTCAATGCCAGGTAGCGCAGCCATGGCGTGGTCGATCTCGTTCAGCTCGATACGCTGCCCGCGAATTTTTAGCTGATCGTCGCTGCGGCCCAGATACTCCACCGCACCATCCGGCAGCCAGCGCGCCACATCACCAGTGCGGTACATCCGGGAGCCGTGACCCCACGGATCGGCGACAAACCGGCTGGCAGTGAGGTCGGGACGATCAAGATAGCCATGCGCCAGCTGCACGCCGGTCAGATAGAGATCGCCAGCCACGCCCGGTGGCACCGGCTGCAGACGCGCATCCAGAATCCGTAAGCCGGTGTTCCAGACCGGGAAGCCAATCGGCACGCTGGCCCCTTCGACGGCCGCCAGCTCCGGGCCAAAGGCCGGATAGTAGCTGACATCAACCGCCGCTTCGGTCGGGCCATAAAGATTATGCAAGGGCACACGGGTCAGCGCCTGCCACTGGCGCGATAACTCTGCGGGCAGCGCTTCGCCGCTACAGAAAACCCGGCGCAGGGTGGCGCAGCGCGCTATCGCGTCACCTTCCTGCAACGAAGCGACAAAAGCAGCCAGCATCGACGGAACAAAATGGGTGGTGGTCACGCGGTAGCGGGCAAACAGCTGCTGCAGCGCGTCCGGGTCGCGATGAGCATCGGGCGGAGCCATCACCAGCCGTGCGCCGACGATGAGCGGCCAGAAGAACTCCCATACCGAAACATCAAAGCTGCTCGGGGTTTTCTGCAACACCACATCATCGCTGCCGAGCGGATAGCGATCCTGCATCCATAACAGACGGTTGACGATCGCCTCATGACTGACCAGCACCCCTTTTGGCCGACCGGTCGAGCCGGAGGTATAGATGATGTATGCGCCATCCTGTGGACGCGGGGCCTGCATCAGCACGCTATCAACGGGTGTTAACAGCGCGTCGTAAAACAGCGGCGCGACGGGTGAGAGTGCCGCCAGCCGCTCGGACAGTTCACGACAGGTGATCAGCGTTTTCGGCGCGGCATCTTCCAGCATCATCTGTAACCGATCGTCCGGGTAGCCGGTATCAAGCGGCAGCCAGGTTGCCCCCACGCTGACGATCGCCTGCAGCGCCAGCGATAAAAAGACCGAACGCGGCAGCGCTACGGCGACGATATCACCCGGCGTCACTCCCTGCGCAATCAACTGTTGCCCCAGCGCGGCGACCTGCTGCTGCATCTGTTGATAGTTAAGCTGATGCCCCTCATCTGCCAGTGCCGGAGCGCGCGGCGAACGCTGTGCCTGCCGAAGCAGCAGGCTGCTCAGGGTTTCTGCAGGCAGCATTACGGCAGTCTGGTTGATCGCCGCGAGCTGCTGATGCTCTTCCGGCATCAGCATGTCCAGCTCGCCACAGGCACTGGCTGGCCGGACGGCAAGCTGCTGAAGCAGCAGGCCAAAGCGGCTGGCGTGTTGTTTCAGCGTTGTGTCGCTGTAGCGCTGTGCATTAGCCAGTAGCTCCAGCGTCAGGTCGCCCTGTTCGCTGAGGTAGATAGCAATCTCCAGATCGCGTACCGGTCCTGACGCCAGCTGATGGGTTACGCCTTTGATGCCAGCGAAATCGAGCTGGTAATCAAACATCTTCAGATTGATTACCGGCCCATAGAGCGGATCGCTGTCGCCGGAGCGACCCAGATCGCGCTGCACCTGTTCAGCGTCGTAACGCTGATGGCGACGCATTTTTTTGACTTCGCCCGCCAGACGCCCGGCCAGTGCCGTCAGCGGCTGTGCCGGATCGTAATGCACCGCCATTGGCAGCACGTTAATCACCGGACCGGTGGCGCAGAGCGCGGCCGAGCCGATGCGGCGCATAAAGATGAAACCGGCGGCGAACGCATGCTGACCGGTGAGGCGCGCCAGCCATAAGGCCACCAGCGCAAAGGCGGTATCTGCGGCGCTGAGGTTGTGCTGCCCGGTGTGCGTCAGCAAAGCCTGAAAAGTGTCGCGATCCACGGCAAACGTGTGGCGCAGCAGGTCGGTACTGGCGCTCTGACCGGCCAGCGGCAGAGCGGACAACGAGGCGGGCGCAGGTAGCTGCGCGCCTTTCTCCAGCCAGAACTGGCGATCGCGCTGCCAGCCCGAAGATTGCTGATAGCGCTGATATTCATCAACGACGTCGCTGAACGGCACGAACGGGCTTGGCTCCGGCGTGTCGCCGCGCTGCCAGGCGCTGTAGAGATTGGCGATACGGCGGGTCAGGGCGGTGAAACTAAAACCATCGACCACCAGATGATGGTATCGCTGATACCAGTACCAGTGATCCTCATCCAGCCGAAGCAGGCTGTGATGGTAGAGCGGCGCGCCGCTCAGCACCCGCAGATCGCCGGTCATATCCTGCTGCATCAGCGCACGTGCTTCGGCCTCCGGATCGGCGGCATCGCGCAGATCGATCACCTCAGGCTCGCGGAAAGCCTGGGGTTCAGGCCACTGTAGCGGTTCACCCTCCTGCTCGCCAAAGGCCATATTCAGTGTGTCCGCTTCCTGCATGCCAGCAATTATGGCCCGTGACAGCAGCGCGCTGTTCAGCGCACCGCGCAGTTCGACAAAATGCGCCACGGCGTAAGCATTGGAATAGGGCGATAGCTGGTCAGCGATCCAGATTCCGGGCTGAGCGGCCACCAGTGGCAGCGTTTTTTGTTCTGTCTGCGGGTTGAGGGTGATCTCAGACATTTTCGCCTCTGTCCTGCGTCATAACCGGACGGATATCGTGCCAGTTTTCATTCAGCCAGCTCAGACAGTCAGCCTGTGGCCCGGGGCCAAACACCGGCTGCCATCCTGCCGGAACCGCACAAAAGGCGGGCCATAAACTGTACTGCTGCTGATCGTTCTTCAGCACCTGACAATCCTGTTGCGGATCGTCGAAAGGGTTAAGTTGTTGCATGTCGGTCTCCTGTCCGCAGTCACCGGGCGCGCTAACGCCGCTGTCCTGCATAGATATCTTTCAGTGGCGCGCAGAAGGCGGAATATAAGCGGGTTAGGGCTATTGCCACATGGCTTTAAGGCCTGCCAGCAGTCCGCCGCGCCAGCACAGCGCATCGTGACCGCCTTCGACCGGGTGATAGCTGACCTGATGTCCGGCAGCGTTCAGATCGCGCTGAAACTGCTGGTTTGCTGCCAGAATCAACCGTTCGCGTCGTCCCGCTTCCAGGTAGAAGCGGCGAGGGGGCGCCTGCAGTAAGCCCTGTTGTAACTGCTGTGGCAGCCAGCCATTGGGATCGCCGCGCGCGGGCCACCAGAACGACCCAGAGAGGCTGATCGCCCCAGCAAAGGTTTCCGGCCAGGTCAGGGTGGCGTAAGCGGCAGAAAGGCCGCCAAAACTTTGTCCCGCTACCAGCGTGCTGTCGGCACGAAACGGCGCCCAGCGCTGAACCTGCGGCAACAGCTCGTGCTGAATCGCCAGCCAGAAGTCAGGGTTACAGGTCAGCTCACGCGTGCGGTGTTCGCGGTCGATGATGTCGATCATGACATAGACCGCAGGGGGCAGTTCGCCCGCCTCTGTCAGTTGCTGAAGCGGGCCGGCAACCGGCATGTTCTGTGCCCAGAACTGACCATCCAGCAGCAGTACCAGCGGACGATCGCCTGCACTGGCGTCTCCGGTGACAGAGATCCAGATCTGACGCTGGTTCCCCAGCCGTTCGCTGCGCCACAAATAGTGTTGCAGCGGAATATCGGCGGCACGGCCTTCATCAACTGCACGCCACACCTGCTGATCCGGCGCGTGTGGCAGGTGCAGTGGCGAGACTCTCATTCCGCGTCCACCCGCCCAGCTTCGCAAAGGATTCAGCGGGTCGCTTTGCGCCTGCGGGAATTTCTGACTCCACCACTGGCGCACTGCCTGCATATCGGCCTGCCCGGTAAACGTCTCTTCCTGACTATCAGGAATCAGGCAGTAGCTGCCGCGCCAGTCAGCGGGCAGGGCGGTTTGCCACCACCAGACATCGGTATCGGGAACAGGCGTTAATGAGGAGGGGACCGCTGAATGATGATGATCGGTTACGCCGGTAATATTGATCCAGACGCGCCGGGTATCGGAGTGCTGCGTGTCACCCTGGGGATCGCGCCAGAAAAAGGTGACCTGACAGGTTCCCTTTTCGCCAGCTTCAACCAGAGGAATGCCCCGTTGCTGCTGCTGTTGCCACCAGCGTTCACTGCCGGTTTCTTCACTTAACCACGTCATACGCGCCATCTTTCGATCACCCTTGATTAGGGTCATACATGTTATGAATAATAGTATTGATAATTATTTGCATTTGCAATAGGGTGTTTCCGCCCGACAGGGAGCGCGCGCATCCTCTCTGCCGCACCGGCTTTCAGACTGATGCAAAGCGCTTCTGACGCTGGCCCGGCGACAAGGGGAAAACGTTGCAGGCAAGGTTATTACTTTTTTACCGGCACGCCGGCAGTGGCATCCTCGCCGGCACTCCAGGAACAGAAAAATGAAAAAGTTATCCCGGCTTTCGTTAGCCATTATGATTGAACTGGGTTTCACCGCCTCTCTCATTTCTGCCGGTGCCGTGGCTGCTGAAGCCACCCACGAACCGGTTATCGACAGCAGCCCCTCCGATACCCTCCACGACGACACCATGATGGTGACCGCCGCCGAGCAGACGTTGCAGGCACCTGGCGTGTCGACCATCACCGCCGACGAAATTAAAAAACATCCACCCGCACGCGATGTCGCCGAAATTATCCGCACCATGCCTGGCGTCAATCTGACCGGTAACTCCACCAGCGGCCAGCGCGGAAACAATCGCCAGATCGATATCCGCGGCATGGGGCCGGAAAATACCCTGATTCTGATCGATGGATTGCCGGTGACCAGCCGCAACGCGGTTCGGCTTGGCTGGCGTGGCGAGCGTGATACGCGCGGCGACACTAACTGGGTGCCGCCAGAGATCATTGATCGCATTGAGGTGATCCGCGGTCCGGCAGCGGCCCGTTACGGTAACGGTGCAGCGGGCGGCGTGGTGAACATCATCACTAAAAAAGAGATGGATAATCAGTGGCACGGCTCATGGAGCGCCTATTACAACGTGCCGGAACACAAGGAGGAGGGCGCGACCCGTCGCACCAACTTCAGCCTTGAAGGGCCGCTAGGCGATGATGTCAGTTTCCGGCTCTATGGCGGTCTGGCAAAAACGCAGGCTGATGCTTACGACATTAATGAAGGGCACGCCGCAGACCGCACCGGCAGTTACGCCGGATCGTACCCGGCGGGCCGGGAAGGCTCGATCAACAAAGATATTCATGGCCTGCTGCGCTGGGCATTTGCGCCGATGCAGACGCTGGAAGTGGGGGCCGGTTACAGTCGTCAGGGCAACCTCTATGCCGGGGACACGCAGAACACCAATACCAACGCCCTGGTGAAAAGCAAATATGGTGAAGAGACCAACCGGCTCTATCGGCAGAACTTTTCTGTTAAGTGGACCGGTGCCTGGGATAATGGCATCAGCACCAATACCTACGCGCAATATGAGAATACCCGCAACGCGCGTCTGAATGAGGGGCTGGCGGGCGGCACCGAAGGCATCTTCGCCAACAGCAACTTCAATACCATCCAGCTGGATGATGTGTTGTTGCACAGTGAGATCAGTGTGCCGTTTGAATGGCTGGTGAACCAGACCGCGACTTTCGGGACGGAATGGAATCAGCAGCGGATGAAGGATCCTTCATCGACGACTCAGGCCGCCAGCTACGGGTCGATTCCCGGTATCGCTACGACCGGCCGCACACCCTATTCACAGGCGGAAATCTTCTCGCTGTTTGCCGAAGACAATATTGAGCTGACCGATAGCACCATGCTGACGCCGGGCCTGCGCTTCGATCACCATTCGATTGTCGGCGATAACTGGAGTCCGTCGCTCAACCTGTCACAGGGATTAGGCGATGAGTTCACACTGAAAATGGGTATTGCGCGCGCCTATAAAGCCCCGAGCCTCTATCAGACCAACCCGAACTATCTGCTCTACAGCAACGGTCAGGGCTGCGCCGCCAGTGCCGGTGCCTGTTATCTGATGGGTAATGACGATCTGAAAGCGGAAAACAGCATCAATAAAGAGATTGGGGTCGAATGGAAGCGCGATGGCTACCAGGCGGGCCTGACCTGGTTCCGCAACGACTACCGTAACAAGATCGAGGCTGGCACGGCGCCAACCGGCACCGCATCTAACGGCAAAACCGACATCTACAAATGGGAAAATGTGCCTAAAGCGGTCGTCGAGGGGCTGGAAGGCACGGTTAATGTCCCGTTCTCCGATAGCGTGACGTGGAACAATAACTTCACTTACATGCTGCAGAGTAAGAATAAAGAGACCGGCGATCGTCTGTCGATTATTCCGGAATATACGCTCAATTCGACGCTGAGCTGGCAGGCGATGCAGGACCTCTCCCTGCAAACGACCCTGACCTGGTACGGTAAACAGGTACCGAAGAAATATGACTATAAAGGTAACGCCGTTACCGGTAGCGCCACCGATCAGGTGAGCCCCTATTCGGTTGTGGGCATGAGCGGCACCTATGACGTTAATAAATATGCCAGCGTCACCGTGGGTATCGACAACCTGTTCGACAAGCGCCATTTCCGTCAGGGCAACGCGCAGACCACCGGCAATGCCACCACCGGAGCGTGGCTCTATGGCGCAGGGGCCAATACCTTTAACGAGTCGGGCCGCACCTGGTATATGAGCGTGAATACCCGCTTCTGATGGACGGGCAATAAAAAGCGCAGCGGTTGACCTGACCGCTGCGCTTTTTTTATGACTGAATAATCAGTTGTTCTGATTGATATCGCGGTAGAGACGGCTCTCAAATCGCACCAGCGGAATACGGCGGGTACGCTGATCTTCCGGCGGGACCGCATAACCGGAAAGGAACTGAACGAATGCCACCCGCGCACCACTGGAGGTGGTGATAAAGCCCGCCAGGTTATAGACGCCCTGCAGTGAGCCGGTTTTCGCCGAGACTTTGCCATCCAGCCCCGCCTCATGCAGCCCGCCGCGATACTGCAGCGTGCCGTCGTAACCTGCCAGCGGCAGCATCGAAATATAATCCAGCGTGTTGTCATTCTTCGCAATGAACTGCAATACCTGCATCATGGTTTGCGGCGAAATCAGGTCATGGCGGGAGAGACCTGAACCATCCACCTGAATGCTATTACCCATGTCGACATTGGCTTTGGCTTTCAGGATGCGGCGAACGGCATCCTGTCCGGCGCGGAACGTGCCGGGCACATTGAAGTAGTGATGACCAATGGTGCGGAACACCGTGTCGGCAATCATGTTGTCTGACTTCTTCAGCATGGTGTGCAGCAGCGTATGCAGCGGCGCGGACTGGGTCGATGCCAGCACGGTACCCGGTTCGGTGACCTGCGTCTGTCGCACCAGATGCCCGCTATAGTCAATCTCAGACGACCGCAGTTCCGCCTTGAGGATTTCGCCAGCCCAGGCCGCGCCATCCTGCACCGCAAATGCCAGCGGCAGCGGTTCCGCGCGCTGGCGCATACAGCCCGTGAGGGTGTAACGGTTCAGCTCGCCCGGCACCACATCCAGCTCGCAATATTGCCCTTCGCCGCTGTTGCGGCCAATGGTGCGCACCTGGCTGTACATATGCGCCGGATAATAGGAGGCGATACGTACAAAGGCATTCTCACCCGGCGTATTAGCACTGTAGAGCGACACCGAGAAGCAGTTTTTATCAACGATTGCCGCACCCGGCGGAGCACTGAAGCACTGGGTCATATCGTTCCACGGCCAGCCCGGCGCCATATCGTGACTGGCAAAAACGGAGGTGTCGATAACCAGATTGCCTTTGATATGGTTAATGCCCTGCTTCTTTATCGCCGCCACCATGTTGCGCAGATCCTGACGGCTTAAGGTGGGATCACCGCCGAAACGTGCAACTAAATCGCCGTTCAGGGTGCCATCGATAATGGCGCCGCGAGTCTCAAAAGTGGTCTGAAAACGGAAGTCGCCACCCAGCTCCAGCAATGCTGCCAGCGCCGTCACCACTTTCATGGTACTGGCGGGCAGGGCCATCTGTTTTCCGTGATAATCAATAATCGGTGTTGATGCGCCTACTTTTTGTACCATCAGCGCCAGATTGGCGCCGTCTGGCAGGTACTGCATGTATTCATCAACTGGCGCTGCGTGTGCCTGCAGCATAAATGCGCAGCTTAATCCGGTAACAAGTCGTGAAAATCGCATAATCTCGCGGTAACTGGCAGGTGAGGGCGTCAATACTACGTCGCTGGACGGTGCAAAGTAAACGATGACCCGCAGGGAACTCTGGGGTAAAATACGTATCAAATTGCAAAACTCTTTTCTGGCCTGGAAGCATCTCCGGGTCAGGATTCTTTTATTTGCAAAAACGGGCTAATGCGCCGCAGAACGCTTTTTTCTGCAGTCACCGGTCAGGATGACATCGTTAAACAGGAAAGATGGCGAGGAGCTTAAATGAATCAGATTCCGATGACGTTAAGAGGCGCTGAAAGATTGCGCGAAGAGCTGAACGAGCTGAAAACCGTGAAGCGCCCGCGCATTATCGCCTCTATCGCTGATGCACGCGAACATGGCGATTTAAAAGAGAACGCGGAATATCACGCTGCGCGTGAAGAGCAGGGTTTTTGCGAAGGTCGTATTCAGGAGATTGAAGCCAAACTCTCCAATGCGCAGGTTATCGACGTCACTCAGATGCCGAAAACCGGACGCGTGATTTTCGGTGCAACCGTCACCGTGCTGAACGTCGAAACCGACGAAGAAGCCACGTATCGCATTGTGGGCGATGACGAAGCGGACTTTAAGCAAAATCTGATTTCGGTCAATTCGCCGATGGCGCGTGGCCTGGTGGGTAAAGAGGCCGATGACGTGGCTATCGTGAAAACCCCGGGCGGCGACGTTGAGTATGAAATCCTGAAGGTGGAATACCTTTAAGATGTTGCTACGCTTTGAAAAGCGTTAAAGCACAATGTAAAGAAAGGAAAAAGGCCGCATTGCGGCCTTTTATCTGAGGTAAGAGCATGTCACTTTCTTTGCCCACTTAGCGTGGCAGAGAAATTTTGCTCTCTTTAGAGGGGCGATACAGCACCAGCGTTTTGCCGATCACCTGTACGTTGCTGGCACCGGTCTCACGCACGATAGCCTCAACGATCAGCTGCTTCGTTTCACGATCTTCCGAGGCGATTTTTACCTTGATCAGTTCGTGATGCGACAGAGCCTGCTCGATTTCGGCCAGCACGCCTTCAGTCAGGCCATTGCCACCCAGCATAACCACTGGCTTGAGCGGATGGGCGAGGCCCTTGAGGTGCTGTTTTTGTTTGGTACTTAGATTCATCGTAGTTTTTTACTTACTCAGGGATTGAAAACGGTTCATTCTACCGCCATCTCGGGTATATCACCAAATCGACGCAACCCATTGCGTGCAGGTTTATCGCTACGATGACGATTTAGTTGGAAATATTATGACGGGTAAAAAGCGTTCGGCCAGCTCCGGCCGCTGGCTTCAGGAACACTTTAGCGATAAATATGTGCTCCAGGCGCATAAAAAAGGGTTGCGTTCGCGCGCCTGGTTTAAACTTGATGAAATACAACAGGGTGACAAGCTTTTCAAACCCGGCATGACCGTGGTAGATCTGGGTGCTGCACCCGGAGGCTGGTCGCAATATGTGGTACAGCAAATTGGGAACAAAGGGCGAGTCATTGCCTGTGATATCCTGCCAATGGATCCGATAGTCGGTGTCGATTTCCTTCAGGGCGATTTTCGTGAAGAATCGGTGGTCAATGCGCTGCTTGAACGCGTTGGCGATCAAAAAGTTCAGGTTGTCATGTCCGATATGGCGCCGAATATGAGTGGTACACCTGCCGTAGATATTCCCCGGTCGATGTATTTAGTCGAGCTGGCGCTGGAGATGTGTCGGGATATCCTGGCACCTGGCGGCAGTTTTGTAGTGAAAGTGTTTCAGGGAGATGGCTTCGATGAATACCTGCGGGAAATTCGCTCCCTGTTTACGAAAGTGAAAATTCGTAAGCCGGACGCTTCACGTTCACGTTCACGTGAAGTGTATATTGTGGCGACTGGGCGCAAACTATAACCAAATTGCTGGAGAAGTCCGCAGTTTTGCTGCGATTCCATGTATGCGGGATCTATAGTACCCTACGCTATCTGTTAACACCGTTGTAATATGAGGTTAATCCCTTGAGTGACATGGCGAAAAACCTGATTCTCTGGTTAGTCATCGCGGTCGTGCTGATGTCAGTATTCCAGAGCTTTGGGCCCAGCGAGTCGAATGGCCGTCGGGTTGATTATTCAACCTTCCTGTCGGAAGTGAACCAGGATCAGGTCCGCGAGGCACGTATTAACGGGCGTGAAATTAACGTCGTTAAAAAAGACAGCAATAAATACACGACCTACATTCCTGTCAACGATCCCAAGTTGCTCGATAACCTCTTGACCAAAAACGTCAAAGTGGTTGGCGAACCGCCGGAAGAACCAAGCCTGCTGGCTTCAATCTTCATTTCGTGGTTCCCGATGTTGCTGCTGATCGGTGTGTGGATCTTCTTTATGCGTCAGATGCAGGGCGGCGGCGGCAAGGGCGCGATGTCCTTCGGCAAGAGCAAAGCCCGCATGTTGACGGAAGACCAGATTAAAACCACTTTCGCCGACGTAGCAGGTTGTGACGAAGCGAAAGATGAAGTTGCTGAGCTGGTGGAATATCTGCGTGAGCCAAGCCGTTTCCAGAAGCTGGGCGGTAAGATTCCAAAAGGCGTTCTGATGGTGGGGCCACCGGGTACCGGTAAAACCTTGCTGGCAAAAGCGATTGCCGGCGAAGCGAAGGTGCCTTTCTTTACCATCTCCGGTTCTGACTTTGTGGAAATGTTTGTCGGTGTCGGTGCATCCCGTGTGCGTGACATGTTCGAACAGGCCAAAAAAGCGGCTCCGTGCATCATCTTTATCGATGAGATCGACGCAGTCGGTCGTCAGCGTGGCGCCGGTTTAGGCGGTGGACATGACGAACGTGAGCAGACGCTGAACCAGATGCTGGTTGAGATGGATGGTTTCGAAGGTAACGAAGGTATTATTGTTATCGCCGCAACTAACCGTCCTGACGTACTGGACCCTGCGCTGCTGCGTCCAGGTCGCTTTGACCGTCAGGTTGTTGTTGGCCTGCCAGATGTTCGCGGTCGTGAGCAGATCCTGAAAGTGCATATGCGTCGTGTGCCGCTGGCAACTGATGTTGATGCAGCAATCATTGCACGTGGTACGCCAGGCTTCTCGGGTGCCGATCTGGCCAACCTTGTTAACGAAGCAGCGCTGTTCGCGGCCCGTTCAAACAAGCGTGTGGTTTCGATGGTGGAGTTCGAGAAAGCGAAAGACAAAATCATGATGGGTGCGGAACGTCGCTCCATGGTGATGACGGAATCGCAGAAAGAGTCAACTGCCTACCACGAAGCAGGCCACGCCATTATTGGTCGCCTGGTACCAGAGCATGATCCGGTTCATAAAGTAACGATTATCCCGCGCGGTCGCGCACTGGGTGTGACCTTCTTCCTGCCTGAAGGCGACGCGATCAGCGCCAGCCGTCAGAAACTGGAAAGCCAGATCTCAACGCTTTACGGCGGTCGTCTGGCAGAAGAGATCATCTACGGTGCAGAACGTGTTTCTACCGGTGCGTCCAACGATATTAAAGTTGCGACCAATCTGGCACGTAACATGGTGACGCAGTGGGGCTTCTCTGAAAAACTGGGTCCGTTGCTCTATGCAGAAGAAGAGGGTGAAGTGTTCCTCGGACGTTCTGTCGCGAAAGCGAAACATATGTCTGATGAAACGGCCCGCATCATCGATCAGGAAGTTAAGCACCTGATCGACAGCAACTACCAGCGTGCTCGTCAGATTCTGGGTGAGAACATGGACATCCTTCACGCGATGAAAGACGCGCTGATGAAGTATGAAACCATTGATGCACCGCAGATCGACGACCTGATGGCACGCCGCGAAGTGCGTCCGCCAGCGGGCTGGGAAGATCCAGGCAGCAACTCAGACAGCAACGGTACGCCAAAGGCGCCACGTCCGGTTGATGAACCGCGTACGCCAAACCCAGGCAATACCATGTCAGAGCAGTACAACAAATAAGACGCAACATCGTCAGACAAAACCCCGGCTGGTCCGGGGTTTTTTACATCCAGATATTGATCAGCAAGGAGTTTCCGCTATGAAGTTGTTCGCCCGTGATTCCCATCTCGATTTATCTTTTCCACATGTGATGGGCATTCTTAACGTCACGCCGGACTCCTTTTCAGATGGTGGAAAGCATAACGCGCTGGTCGATGCGCTGACGCATACCAATGAGATGGTCAATGCAGGCGCAACCATCATCGATGTGGGTGGGGAATCAACCCGTCCTGGCGCGGATGAAGTGAGTGTGGAGGAGGAGCTGGAGCGGGTGATTCCGGTCATTGATGCCATTGCCCAGCGTTTCGAAGTCTGGATTTCAGTTGACACCTCTAAAGCTGACGTCATCTGGGAAGCCGCGCGAGTGGGTGCTCACATCATAAACGACGTGCGTTCGCTTTCTGAACCCGGAGCACTGGAAGCCGCCGCCTCGACCGGGCTGCCCGTCTGTTTAATGCATATGCAGGGCGAACCGCGCACCATGCAGCAGGCACCGGTTTACGAAAATATTTTAAGCGAAGTGGACACTTACTTCGCTCAGCAGATAGCGCGCTGCGAAGCGGCGGGCATTAAAAAAGAGCGTCTGATACTCGACCCGGGCTTCGGTTTCGGTAAAAATCTCAGCCACAATTATGAACTGCTGGCTCATCTTGGCGATTTTCACCACTTCGGCCTGCCGCTGTTAGTGGGGATGTCGCGTAAATCGATGATTGGCCAGCTGTTAAACGTCGGCCCGTCACAGCGTTTAACCGGCAGCCTGAGTTGCGCGGTGATTGCTGCTATGCAGGGCGCGCAGATTATTCGCGCCCATGATGTAAAAGAGACGGCTGAAGCGATGCGCGTGGTCGAAGCGACCCGAAGAGCAAAAGGAGTATCATGAGTAATCGTAAATATTTCGGTACAGACGGCATTCGTGGCAAAGTCGGTGAAGCACCCATCACCCCCGATTTCGTCCTGAAGCTGGGCTGGGCCGCAGGTAAAGTGCTGGCGCGCCACGGTTCAAAGAAGATCATCATCGGTAAAGATACCCGTATCTCTGGCTATATGCTGGAGTCCGCGCTGGAAGCCGGTCTCGCCGCAGCAGGCCTGACGGCCGCCTTTACCGGCCCGATGCCGACACCAGCCATCGCCTATCTGACCCGTACCTTCCGCGCAGAGGCGGGCATTGTGATTTCAGCGTCACATAACCCCTTTGACGACAACGGAATTAAATTCTTCTCGTCCGAGGGCACCAAACTGCCCGACGACGTTGAAGAGGCGATTGAGCTGGAGATGGAAAAGCCGATTACCTGCGTTGAATCAGCGCAGTTAGGCCGCGCCAGCCGCATCGTCGATGCAGCAGGGCGTTACATTGAGTTCTGCAAAGGGACGTTCCCCAGCGAACTGAATCTGAATGGCCTGAAAATTGTGGTCGACTGCGCCAATGGCGCCACCTACCACATTGCGCCGAATGTATTACGTGAACTGGGCGCGACGGTGATTGCTATCGGTGTCCAGCCAGACGGCATGAACATCAACAAAGAGTGCGGTGCCACCGATCTCAAACTGCTGCAGCAGCGCGTGCTGGCGGAGAAGGCTGATATCGGCCTGGCCTACGACGGTGACGGCGATCGCATTATGATGATTGACCATCTGGGTGACAAAGTTGATGGCGACCAGATCCTCTACATCATTGCGCGTGAAGCCCTGCGTCAGGGACAGTTACGCGGCGGCGTGGTCGGTACCCTGATGAGTAACATGGGGCTGGAGTTAGCGCTGAAACAGCTCGGCATTCCGTTTACCCGTGCCAAAGTCGGTGACCGTTATGTACTGGAGAAGATGCAGGAGAAGGGCTGGCGTCTCGGTGCAGAGAACTCCGGTCATGTGATCCTGCTGGATAAAACCACAACCGGTGACGGTATCGTTGCAAGTTTGCAAGTGCTCACTGCGATGGTGCGTAACCATATGAGCCTGCACGATCTCTGTAGTGGCATGAAGATGCTGCCGCAGGTCCTGGTTAACGTACGCTTTGCGGGCGAACATGATCCGCTTCAGAGTGACGCGGTAAAAGCTGTCACGGCCGAAGTGGAAAAAGCGCTGGCGGGTCGCGGACGCGTTCTGCTGCGTAAATCAGGTACTGAGCCACTGATTCGTGTCATGGTCGAAGGCGAAAATGAGGCGCAGGTTACCGAACTGGCGAATCGCATCGCCGACCAGGTCAAGGCCGTTTAAAACCGTAACAGGCGGTCTGCAGAGTGCTGAACTGCCTGTAAAATCACCGGGATGGCGTTTTTTTCTGCAAACAGTAGGGGTAGTAAAAATTGCACTTGCAGAGATATGCGCCTTTGGTTAGTATTCACACCCGCTTCTGATGGGTGATGACGAGACTCCCCATCAATACTGGTTGAAGCTTTAACTGTACGATTACCGTGCAAGGAACAGGATGATATGTACCAAGCTCTTTTAGTAGTTTTCCTTATTGTAGCTATCGCCCTCGTGGGTATGATCATGCTGCAGCAAGGCAAAGGCGCTGATATGGGAGCCTCATTCGGTGCAGGCGCATCCGGTACGGTGTTTGGTTCTTCGGGTTCAGGTAATTTCATGACTCGTACAACCGGCATCTTAGCAGCGCTGTTTTTCATCATCAGCCTGGTTCTGGGTAATCTGAACAGCAATAAAGCGTCTAAAGGAAGCGAGTGGGAAAATCTTTCTGCGCCGGCGCAGTCTTCTCAACAGACTGAAAAGCCAGCTCAACCGGTAACGCCGGGCAGCGATATTCCTAAGTAAGGTCGTCAGCACAACGAATCGTTGTGGTCAGTGCAGTGCCGTGGTGGTGGAATTGGTAGACACGCTACCTTGAGGTGGTAGTGCCCGATTGGGCTTACGGGTTCAAGTCCCGTCCTCGGTACCAAATAGCAGTATCCCTTGCATTTTATGCAGGTCTGGCGTATTATTCGCCACGTTTTCGGACGCGGGGTGGAGCAGCCTGGTAGCTCGTCGGGCTCATAACCCGAAGGTCGTCGGTTCAAATCCGGCCCCCGCAACCAATTTTCCCTTTGAGTTCTTTTTCAAATATACTGTATGCATCGACGGACGCATTCACGGTTATTTTTTGAAAGAAAATTCTTTGGATGGAGTCCGGGCCGCATTGCGGCATACAGGGTCCAGTGATTAAAAGCCCCGAATATTCGGGGTTTTTTGTTATTAGCGAATCGTAATACTGGGCTATAGGCCCTTTTTTTATGTCTTGGGGGTGGGCTTGTCCACATTAGAGCAAAAATTGACAGAGTTGGTATCGGCTCCCGTAGAAGCGCTGGGTTACGAACTGGTTGGAATTGAATTCGTTCGTAGTCGCACATCTATCCTGCGCATCTATATTGATAGTGAAGATGGCATCAATGTCGATGATTGCGCCGATGTCAGCCACCAGGTAAGTGCGGTAATGGATGTTGAAGATCCCATTACGGTCCCTTACAACCTAGAAGTCTCTTCACCGGGACTCGATCGTCCTCTGTTCACTGCAGAACACTACACCCGCTTTATGGGTGAAGAAGTGAGTCTGGTGTTGCGTATGGCCGTGCAGAACCGCCGTAAATGGCAGGGAACCATTAAGTCAGTTGATGGCGAGATGATCACGGTGCACGTTGAGGGTAGCGATGAAGTGTTCGCACTGAGTAATATTCAGAAAGCGAACCTGGTCCCCCACTTTTAAAAGTCCGGATTGAGGCTAACCAGGATGAACAAAGAGATCTTAGCTGTTGTAGAAGCCGTTTCTAACGAAAAAGCCCTGCCGCGTGAGAAAATCTTCGAAGCGCTGGAGAGCGCGCTGGCGACTGCGACCAAGAAAAAGTACGAGCAGGAAATTGAGGTACGCGTCAGCATTGATCGCCGCAGTGGCGATTTCGATACTTTCCGCCGCTGGGAAATCGTAGAAGAGGTGACACAGCCGACGCGCGAGATCACGCTGGATGCGGCCCGCTTCGAAGATGAAGCATTCAATCTGGGCGAATATGTCGAAGATCAGATTGAATCGGTCACCTTTGACCGTATCACCACCCAGACCGCTAAGCAGGTTATCGTGCAAAAAGTGCGCGAAGCTGAGCGCGCAATGGTGGTTGATCAGTTCCGTGAGCAGGAAGGCGAAATTATCACGGGCGTGGTGAAGAAAGTTAACCGCGACAACATCTCCCTCGACTTAGGCAGCAATGCCGAAGCGGTGATTCTGCGCGAAGATATGCTGCCGCGTGAAAACTTCCGTCCAGGCGACCGTATTCGTGGCGTACTCTACTCTGTACGTCCGGAAGCGCGTGGCGCGCAGCTGTTCGTGACGCGTTCTAAACCAGAAATGCTGATTGAACTGTTCCGCATCGAGGTGCCAGAAATTGGCGAAGAACTGATTGAAATTAAAGCCGCTGCTCGTGATCCGGGTTCGCGCGCTAAAATTGCAGTCAAAACCAACGACAAACGTATTGATCCAGTGGGTGCCTGTGTGGGCATGCGCGGCGCGCGTGTTCAGGCAGTTTCCAGTGAACTGGGCGGCGAGCGTATCGATATCGTGCTGTGGGACGATAACCCGGCGCAGTTTGTTATTAACGCCATGGCTCCGGCCGATGTGGCGTCAATCGTGGTTGATGAAGATAACCACACCATGGATATCGCCGTAGAAGCTGGCAATCTGGCTCAGGCGATCGGCCGTAACGGCCAAAACGTGCGTCTCGCTTCACAGCTGAGTGGCTGGGAGCTGAACGTGATGACCGTCGATGATCTGCAGGCTAAGCATCAGGCTGAAGCACATGCAGCGATCGATATGTTCACTAAACATCTCGACATCGACGAAGAGTTCGCCACCGTACTGGTGGAAGAGGGCTTCTCCTCGCTGGAAGAGCTGGCATACGTGCCAATCAACGAGCTGCTGGAAGTCGACGGCCTCGACGAAGAGACCATTGAAGCCCTGCGTGAACGAGCAAAAAATGCGTTAACCACCCTGGCACTGGCGAAAGAAGAGAGTCTTGG
The DNA here is from genome assembly GCF_011800485.1 of Pantoea sp. EKM20T. Lineage (NCBI taxonomy): Bacteria > Pseudomonadati > Pseudomonadota > Gammaproteobacteria > Enterobacterales > Erwiniaceae > Pantoea > Pantoea sp. EKM20T. Next base: position 209,179 of record NZ_JAALFW010000005.1, read on the forward strand.
AAATCAGGAGCCCGCTGAGGATCTTCTGAATCTTGAAGGCCTCGATCGTGCGCTGGCGTTCCGCCTGGCGTCGAAAGGCGTTTGCACGCTGGAAGATCTCGCTGAGCAAGGTGTTGACGATCTGACGGATATTGAAGGCATGTCTGATGAACAAGCCGGCGCGCTGATTATGGCCGCACGTAATATCTGCTGGTTCGGCGATGACGCGTAATAACAGGAAGGAACAGCATGACAGATGTAACCGTAAAATCGCTGGCCGCAGAAATTCAGACTCCGGTCGATCGCCTGGTACAGCAATTTGCTGATGCGGGGATCCCTAAGTCTGAAAATGACGCGGTGACCCAGCAAGAGAAAGAAACCTTACTATCTCATCTGAACCGTGAACACGGTCAGGTCGGTTCAGCTAAGCTGACGCTGCAGCGTAAAACGCGCAGCACCTTGAATATTCCAGGCACCGGGGGTAAAAGTAAGTCGGTGCAAATTGAAGTCCGCAAAAAGCGTACCTATGTGAAGGGTGATGCAGAGGCTGAGCAAGCTCAGGCAGAAGCTGAAGCCGAGGCGCAGCGTGAAGCGGAAGAGCAGGCGCAACGCGAGGCTGAAGAAAAAGCCCGTCGCGAAGCTGAACAGAAAGCGCAACGTGAAGCCGAAGATAAAGCCAGGCGCGAAGCCGCTGACAAGGCCAAACGTGCAGCAGCGGAAAATGAAAAAGTGACAAATCAACCTACCGACGAAGTGACCAGGGCTGCGCAATCAGACAAAGCCCGTCGCGAAGCTGAAGCTGCCGAACTGAAGCGTAAAGCTGAAGAAGAAGCCCGCCGTAAGCTTGAAGAGGCTGCCCGCCTCGTAGCAGAAGAAGCCCGCCGTCTGGCTGAAGAGAAATCAGCTGAATGGGAAAAACCGGAAGAAGAGGATAAAGGCGACTATCACGTCACCACTTCGACCCATGCCCGTCAGGCGGAAGACGAAAATGACCGTCAGGTTGAAGCAGGTCGTGCGCGTGCGCGTACTACGGCTAAAGCTGCGCGTCCGGCGAAAAAAGGCAACAAACACTCTGAAGCCAAAACTGACCGTGAAGAAGCGCGTGCGCAGGTTCGTGGTGGTAAAGGCGGCAAGCATCGCAAACCTAGCGCACTGCAGCAGGGCTTCAACAAGCCAGCGCAGGCCGTTAACCGCGATGTTGTGATTGGCGAAACTATCACCGTAGCCGAACTGGCTAACAAAATGGCGGTGAAAGGTTCTCTGGTCATTAAAGCGATGATGAGAATGGGCGCCATGGCGACCATCAACCAGGTCATCGACCAGGAAACTGCACAGCTCGTTGCCGAAGAGATGGGCCACAAAGTGACCCTGCGTCGTGAGAACGAGCTGGAAGAAGCGGTAATGGACGATCGTGATACTGATGCTGCGCAGGAGTCTCGTGCTCCGGTTGTCACCATCATGGGCCACGTCGACCACGGTAAAACGTCCCTGCTGGACTATATTCGTTCCACTAAAATCGCCTCTGGCGAAGCGGGCGGTATTACTCAGCACATCGGTGCTTACCACGTTGAAACCGACAACGGTATGGTTACCTTCCTGGATACCCCGGGCCACGCCGCGTTTACCGCGATGCGTGCACGTGGTGCGCAGGCGACCGATATCGTTATCCTGGTGGTTGCAGCAGACGATGGCGTGATGCCACAGACTGTCGAAGCTATTCAGCACGCCAAAGCCGCTAAAGTGCCGGTTGTGGTTGCAGTGAACAAGTGCGATAAGCCAGAAGCGGATCCGGATCGTGTTAAAAACGAACTGACTCAGTACGGTATCATTCCGGAAGAGTGGGGCGGCGAAAACATGTTCGTTAATGTCTCTGCGAAAGCGGGTACCGGCATTGATGACCTGTTAAACGCTATCCTGCTGCAGGCGGAAGTGCTGGAACTGACCGCTATCCGTGAAGGTATGGCGAGCGGCGTGGTGATCGAATCGTTCCTCGACAAAGGTCGTGGTCCGGTTGCCACCGTGCTGGTACGTGAAGGTACGCTGAACAAAGGCGACATCGTTCTTTGTGGTTTCGAATATGGCCGCGTTCGTGCAATGCGTGACGAACTGGGTCGCGAAGTCATGGAAGCGGGTCCATCTATCCCGGTTGAGATTCTGGGCCTGTCCGGCGTGCCGGCTGCGGGTGATGAAGCGACCGTGGTACGTGACGAGAAGAAAGCACGTGAAGTTGCGCTCTATCGTCAGGGCAAATTCCGCGAAGTTAAACTGGCTCGCCAGCAGAAATCTAAGCTCGAGAACATGTTTGCTAACATGACCGAAGGCGAAGTGTCTGAACTGAACATCGTTCTGAAAGCTGACGTTCAGGGTTCTGTGGAAGCAATCTCCGACTCCCTGCAGAAACTCTCCACCGACGAAGTGAAGGTGAAGATTGTGGGTTCAGGCGTGGGCGGGATTACCGAAACCGATGCGACCCTGGCTGCTGCCTCTAACGCCATCCTCCTTGGCTTCAACGTTCGTGCCGATGCCTCTGCGCGTCGCGTCATTGACGCAGAAAGCCTGGATCTGCGCTACTACTCTGTCATCTATAACCTGATTGACGAAGTTAAAGCGGCGATGAGCGGCATGCTGGCACCAGAGTACAAACAGCAGATCATCGGTCTGGCTGCGGTGCGCGATGTGTTCAAATCACCGAAGTTTGGCGCGATTGCCGGTTGTATGGTGACGGAAGGTAACATCAAGCGTCACAATCCAATCCGTGTCCTGCGCGACAACGTGGTAATTTACGAAGGCGAGCTGGAATCTCTGCGTCGCTTTAAAGATGACGTCAACGAAGTGCGTAACGGCATGGAGTGCGGTATCGGCGTGAAGAACTACAACGACGTTCGCGTTGGCGATATGATCGAAGTGTTTGAAATCATCGAAATTAAACGCACCATCGAGTAATAGACTGCTGATGTGTTGCAATTTGGGAGGCCTCTGGCCTCCCGAATTATTTGGGAGAAATAATGATGGCGAAAGAATTTGGTCGCCCGCAGCGCGTTTCACAAGAGCTGCAAAAAGAGATTGCGATGATCCTGCAGCGTGAGATCAAAGATCCACGTCTTGGCATGATGGTCACCGTATCTGGCGTTGAAGTCTCACGCGATCTCGCTTACGCAAAAGTGTTCGTGACTTTCCTCAACGACAAAGATGAAGAAGCGATTAAACATGGCCTGAAAGCGCTGAAAGAAGCGTCAGGTTATATCCGCATTCTGCTGGGCAAAGCGATGCGTCTGCGTATCGTGCCTGAGCTGACTTTCTTCTACGACAACTCGTTAGTCGAAGGGATGCGCATGTCCAATCTCGTCACCAGCGTCGTGAAGAACGATACTGAACGCCGTGGTCCGGACGCCACTGGCGATGACGAGGAGGCGTAATGAGTCGTCCGCGTCGTCGCGGTCGCGACGTCCATGGCGTGTTGTTGCTGGATAAGCCACAAGGCGTCTCGTCGAATGATGTCCTGCAGAAAGTGAAGCGTATCTTTAACGCGAATCGCGCAGGACATACCGGCGCGCTGGATCCTCTGGCTACCGGCATGTTGCCGATCTGCCTGGGTGAAGCGACTAAGTTTTCGCAGTATCTGCTCGATTCCGATAAACGCTATCGCGTGATTGCCCGACTGGGCGAGCGGACCGACACGTCAGACGCCGATGGCAACATCGTGCAGACGCGTCCGGTCAGCTTCACTCAGGCCAATCTGGACAGTGCTCTGGAGAGCTTCCGCGGCGAAACGCTGCAGGTGCCTTCGATGTTTTCGGCACTAAAGCATCAGGGACGCCCGCTGTATGAATATGCGCGTCAGGGCATTGAGATTGCGCGTGAACCGCGTCCGATCACTGTCTATGAACTGCAATTTATTCGCTGGCAGGATAACGAGCTGGAGCTGGAAATTCATTGCTCCAAAGGCACCTATATCCGCACCATCATCGATGACCTGGGCGAAAAGCTGGGATGCGGTGCGCACGTGATTATGCTGCGTCGCGTGCAGGTTGCCCGTTATCCGTATGAAAGGATGGTGACGCTGGAACAGCTCAACACCCTGCTGGCGGAAGCCACAGAAGCCGGCATTCCACTGGAAACGCAGCTCGATCCGCTGTTGTTGCCAATGGACAGCCCCGCCTCTGATTTCCCTGAAGTGAATATCCCGCCTGCCGTGGCAGATTTCTTCCGCCAGGGACAGCCGGTACAGGCCAGTAATGCGCCTGCCCAGGGGCTGGTAAGGGTATCGGAAGGCGAAGCGCGTAAGTTTATCGGTATGGCAGAAATTGCCGACGATGGCCGGCTTGCGCCACGTCGTTTAGTGGTTGAGTATCAGGATTGAGCCAGGCGTTCACTTTTCGCTGATGGGGCATTTGCGTTGCTATCGGGCGCAGAGTAGAATAGCGCGGCTTTAAAGCGGGATGCTGAATTAGAGATCGGCACCCATACATTCATTTATTACTGGAGTTTATTATGTCTCTAAGCGTAGAAGCTAAAGCAGAGATCGTTGCTAAATATGGCCGTGGTGCTAACGACAGCGGTTCAACTGAAGTTCAGGTTGCCCTGTTGACCGCGCAGATTACCCATCTGCAGGGTCACTTCTCTGAGCACAAAAAAGACCACCACAGCCGCCGCGGTCTGCTGCGCATGGTATCTCAGCGTCGTAAGCTGCTGGACTACCTGAAGCGTAAAGACGTTGCACGCTACAGCAGCCTGATCGAAAGTCTCGGTCTGCGTCGCTAAGTCTGAAGAATCTGATCGTCGGGGCATTATGCGGGCTTTTGCACTCTGTGCAGCTTACGATCAGATTTGTGCGAGTTTCGTGAAGAGGGGGCCTTTATGGCCCCTTTTTTCGAGCAATCGGCAGCAATCCGGACCAAACTGATGTATTGTTGCTTAGTGTGATCTTTAGTTTGCAGAATTTCGCGCGGCTAATGAGAGGCTTTACCGCAGGGGCGGTCGAGGGTTGTCATTAGTCGCGAGGATGCAACTGAAGATTGGTAATCAATGGCGGGCTACAGATAGCCATGCCCCGAAGTTAAGGACTTTGATTTTGCTGAATCCGATCGTACGCAAATTCCAATATGGTCAACATACCGTCACGCTGGAAACCGGCATGATGGCTCGCCAGGCGACAGCCGCTGTTATGGTGAGCATGGACGATACTGCAGTATTCGTCACTGTAGTAGGTCAGAAAAAATCTAAACCAGGTCAGGATTTCTTCCCACTGACCGTGAACTATCAGGAGCGTACTTACGCTGCTGGTCGTATCCCAGGCAGCTTCTTCCGTCGTGAAGGCCGTCCAAGCGAAGGCGAAACCCTGATTTCGCGTCTGATTGACCGCCCGATTCGTCCGCTGTTCCCGGAAGGTTTTGTTAACGAAGTTCAGGTTATCGCCACTGTTGTCTCTGTGAACCCACAGGTTCATCCGGACATCGTTGCCATGATCGGTGCTTCTGCTGCACTGGCGCTTTCTGGTCTGCCGTTCAATGGCCCAATTGGTTCTGCGCGTGTTGGTTACATCAACGATCAATATGTCCTGAACCCAACCGCAGATGAGCTGAAACAGTCTCGTCTGGATCTGGTGGTTGCCGGTACGCAGAATGCCGTTCTGATGGTTGAATCTGAAGCTGAGATCCTGTCAGAAGAGCAGATGCTGGGCGCCGTGGTCTTTGGTCACGACCAGCAGCAGATTGTTATCGAAAACATCAATGCCCTGGTTGCTGAAGCGGGCAAACCACGCTGGGACTGGCAGCCAGAAGCGGCCAATACCGCACTGATTTCTCGCGTTGCTGCCCTGGCAGAAGCGCGCATCAGCGATGCTTACCGCATCACTGACAAGCAGGAGCGTTACACCCAGGTTGGCGTCATTAAAGACGAAACCATCGCTGCGCTGCTGGCTGAAGATGAAACGCTGGATGGTTCAGAAATCGGCGACATCGTGCATAGCCTTGAAAAAACCGTCGTTCGTACTCGCATCCTGAATGGCGAGCCACGCATCGATGGTCGTGAAAAAGATATGATCCGTGGTCTGGACGTGCGTACTGGCGTATTGCCACGTACACACGGTTCATCACTGTTCACCCGTGGTGAGACGCAGGCACTGGTTACTGCAACGCTGGGTACGACCCGCGATGCGCAGAACCTTGATGAGCTGATGGGCGAACGTACCGACAGCTTCCTGTTCCATTACAACTTCCCTCCATACTCTGTCGGCGAAACCGGCATGGTAGGTTCGCCGAAGCGTCGTGAGATTGGTCACGGTCGTCTGGCGAAGCGCGGCGTGTTAGCGGTAATGCCTAAAGCGGAAGATTTCCCTTACACCATTCGTGTTGTTTCTGAAATCACCGAATCTAACGGCTCTTCTTCAATGGCCTCTGTCTGCGGTGCCTCACTGGCGCTGATGGATGCAGGTGTGCCAATCAAAGCCGCCGTTGCCGGTATCGCAATGGGTCTGGTGAAAGAAGATGAGAAGTTTGTTGTTCTGTCTGACATCCTGGGCGATGAAGATCACCTGGGCGACATGGACTTCAAAGTAGCCGGTAGCCGTGAAGGTATAACCGCGCTGCAGATGGACATCAAAATCGAAGGCATCACGCGTGAAATCATGCAGGAAGCGCTCAACCAGGCCCGGGGTGCGCGTCTGCACATTCTGGGCGTTATGGAACAGGCTATCAGCACACCGCGTACTGAGATTTCTGAATTCGCACCACGCATTTACACCATCAAAATCAGCTCTGACAAGATCAAAGATGTGATCGGTAAAGGCGGCTCAGTGATTCGTGCACTGACAGAAGAGACCGGCACAACGATTGAAATTGAAGATGACGGCACCGTGAAAATCGCTGCGACTGATGGTCTGAAAGCTAAAGAAGCGATTCGTCGTATCGAAGAGATTACCGCAGAGATCGAAGTGGGCCGCGTTTACAGTGGTAAAGTGACCCGTATCGTTGACTTCGGCGCCTTCGTTGCAATCGGCGGTGGTAAAGAAGGTCTGGTTCACATTTCACAAATCGCTGATAAGCGCGTTGAGAAAGTGACCGACTATCTGCAGATGGGTCAGGAAGTACCGGTTAAGGTGATGGAGGTTGATCGCCAGGGCCGTGTACGTCTGAGCATCAAAGAAGCGACAGAATCTAAGCCGCAGGCTGAAGAAGCTGTCGCGGTGACCACGCCTGACGCTGCTGAATAAGTCGTTGCTGATTTGCCCCTCTCTGCCTGGCAGAGAGGGGCGTTTGTATCATCGCGAGGGCGGGAATCCTTGTGCACAGCAGGCGGATGACAGGATGGTTATCCCAATGTTTGTATTCGGGAGTGGGAAATGAAGCCTTTTCTGCGCTGGTGTTTTGTTGCGACAGCTTTGACGCTGGCAGGATGCAGCAACTCCAATTGGCGTAAGAACGAAGTTCTTGCAGTGCCTTTACAGCCCACACTGCAGCAGGAAGTGATACTGGCGCGCATGGAACAAATTCTTGCCAGTCGCGCTCTCACCGATGATGAACGCGCACAGCTGTTATATGAGCGCGGAGTGTTGTATGATAGTTTAGGTCTGCGGGCATTAGCGCGGAACGATTTTTCGCAAGCGCTGTCTATAAGACCAGATATGCCCGAAGTGTTTAACTACTTAGGCATATATTTAACGCAGGCGGGCAACTTTGATGCCGCCTATGAAGCGTTTGATTCTGTACTTGAGCTTGATCCAACTTACAACTATGCGCATTTAAACCGTGGTATCGCCCTCTATTACGGCGGTCGATACAAGTTAGCGCAAGATGATCTGCTGGCGTTTTATCAAGACGATCCTAACGATCCTTTCCGCAGTTTGTGGCTCTATCTCGTTGAACGTGAGATGGATGTCGACAAGGCAAAAGTCGCGCTTCAACAGCGTCACGACAAAGCGGTCAGAGATCAATGGGGATGGAATATTGTCGAGTTCTACCTTGGAGATATCAACGAGAAAACGTTGATGGAAAGTCTCAAGGCGGACGCAACGGATAACACCTCGCTCGCTGAACATCTCAGTGAAACCAACTTCTATTTAGGTAAGTACTACCTAAGTCTGGGGGAGAAGGACGACGCGAAAGCGTTGTTCAAACTGGCGGTGGCCAACAACGTCAATAACTTTGTTGAACACCGATACGCATTGTTGGAACTGGCGCAACTCGGCCAGGCACAAGACGATTTATCAGAATCTGACCAGCAATAGCTGACGAACTTAATTTGCCTGTAAAACCTGTTAAGTCATCATCTTAAAGGATGAAGGCTTTTCTGTTCGTCAAAACTTTTAATTTGAGCCGGTTCACACTTTTTGATGAAAATGACTGAAAGTTTTCACGACGAGTTATGTAGACTGGCCGCCGCAATCTAAGAGGCACGTGTACTACATGACTGATATTCAAACCACTTTTGCTGACCTTGGCCTGAACGCCGACATCCTTGAATCACTGAATGGCATGGGCTACGTAAAGCCATCCCCAATCCAGGCTGAGTGTATTCCTCACCTGCTGGCGGGCCGTGACGTGTTAGGCATGGCGCAGACCGGGAGTGGTAAAACCGCGGCGTTCTCTCTGCCGCTGTTACATAACATTGATCCTACTGTTAAAGCGCCACAAATCCTGGTGCTGGCACCTACCCGCGAACTGGCGGTACAGGTTGCTGAAGCAGTTACCGAATTCTCTAAACACATGCGTGGCCTGAACGTGGTTGCCCTTTACGGCGGCCAGCGTTATGACGTGCAGCTGCGCGCACTGCGTCAGGGACCACAGGTTGTTGTGGGTACGCCTGGCCGTCTGCTTGACCACCTGAAACGCGGCACGTTAGACCTTTCTAACCTGCGTGGCCTGGTGCTGGATGAAGCAGACGAAATGCTGCGCATGGGCTTCATCGAAGACGTTGAAACCATCATGGCGCAAATTCCAGCCGATCATCAGACCGCGCTGTTCTCTGCAACCATGCCGGAAGCGATTCGTCGTATCACCAAACGCTTCATGAAAGATCCACAGGAAGTGCGTATTCAGTCAAGCCTGACCACGCGTCCTGATATCAGCCAGAGCTACTGGACCGCTTACGGTCGTAAAACAGACGCACTGGTTCGCTTCCTGGAAGCAGAAGACTTTGATGCTGCCATCATCTTCGTGCGTACCAAAAACGCAACCATGGAAGTAGCAGAAGCGCTGGAACGTAGTGGCTATAACAGCGCCGCGCTGAACGGTGACATGAACCAGGCGCTGCGTGAGCAGACGCTTGAGCGCCTGAAAGATGGTCGTCTCGACATTCTGATTGCAACCGACGTTGCGGCCCGTGGCCTGGATGTTGAACGCATCAGCCTGGTTGTTAACTACGACATCCCGATGGACTCAGAATCTTACGTTCACCGTATCGGCCGTACCGGTCGTGCTGGTCGTGCTGGCCGTGCGCTGCTGTTCGTTGAGAACCGCGAACGCCGTCTGCTGCGTAACATCGAACGTACCATGAAGCTGACCATTCCTGAGGTAGAACTGCCTAATGCAGAACTGCTGGGTGAGCGTCGTCTGGCTAAGTTTGCTGCTAAAGTTCAGCAGCAGCTGGAAAGCAGCGATCTGGATCAGTATCGTGCTCTGCTGGCTAAAATGCAGCCAGAAGACGAAATGGATCTGGAAACACTGGCAGCCGCACTGCTGAAGATGGCACAGGGCGAACGTCCTCTGATTCTGCCACCAGAAGCACCGCGTCCGGCACGTCGCGAATACCGCGATCGTGACGAGCGTGATGGCCGTCGTGACAGCCGTGAAGCGCGTGGCGATTCTCGTGCTCCGCGTGAAAACCGCGAAAGCCGTGATGGCGATCGTCCACGTCGCGAACGTCGTGATGTTGGCGAAATGCAGCTGTACCGCATCGAAGTAGGCCGCGATGATGGTGTTGAAGTTCGTCACATCGTTGGCGCTATCGCTAACGAAGGCGACATCAGCAGCCGTTACATCGGTAACATCAAGCTGTTCGGTACCCACTCAACTATCGAGCTGCCGAAAGGCATGCCAGGCGATGTGCTGCAGCACTTTACCCGTACCCGTATTCTGAACAAGCCGATGAATATGCAGTTACTGGGTGATGCACAGCCGAACGAAGGCCGTGGTGACCGTCGTCCAGCTGGTGCTGGCGGTGAGCGTCGCAGCGGTCCAGGTGCAGGCGGTCCGGGCGCAGCTAACCGTGAAGGTGGTCGTCGCTTCTCTTCTGAACGCCGTGAAGGTGGTCGTGAAGGCGGCGGACGTACTTTCAACCGTGAAGGTAGCCGTGGTCCACGTCGTGAAGAGGGCGCAGCCGCCGCTCCACGTCGTCGTGATGTATAACGACTTAGCGTCGTAACAAAAAGGGAAGCTAATGGCTTCCCTTTTTTTATGCCTGTCAGGCACCGCCGCTGATCATCACACGCTCGCCGCTGACCCAGGCGGACTCTTCAGAGGCCAGAAACAGCGCAACCTGCGCCACATCTTCCGGCAGACCAAAGCGTCCCAGCGGCGTGGCAGCCAGCAGTTGCGCTTTGAGCTGCGGGCTCATCCTCTTCGCGGCCAGTAATCCCTCCGTCAGAATCATGCCTGGTGCCAGGGCGTTAACCCGGATGTTCTTTGCGCCCAGCTCGCGCGCCAGTCCCTGGGTCAGGGTATCCACTGCGCCTTTGGTTGCCGCCCAGAGCACGGAACCCGGCGTGCTGTTTTTACTGTTTAGGGCGCTGAGATTAATAATGCTGCCGCCGTGCGCCGGGAAGTGATGAATCGCCTGCTGACAGACCATCAGCGTACCCAGCAGGTTAACGTTAATCTGCTGCTGCATCTCCTCCAGCGTCAGCGCCGAAAACTCGCCGTGATGAAAGCTGCCCGCATTGTTCACCACAATGTCGGGCGCGCCGAAGCACTCTGCGGTGGTGGCGAAGAGCCGTTCCACATCCCGCAGGAGAGAGATATCTGCCTGTACCGCCACGGCTTCACTGCCCAGGGTGACGATATCGCTGACCACGTCAGCCGCTCCCACTTCATCCTGACGATAATTGACCACGACGCGGGCGCCAGCCGCGGCAAAAGCGATGGCAATCGCCGCACCAATGCCTTTTGAGGCGCCTGTTACCAGCGCGATTTTATTCTGCAGTGCCTTCATTATGTTGTTCTCCGCCGTAATGATTGCGTCGAAAGACTATGCGCGCTGGTGCCGAAAATCGGGTAGTGCAATCCTGCAAGCTTCTTGCACGATCCTGCAAAAGTAACGCAACGGGCCAGGTATTCCGCTCAGCGTCAGGTAATATCAGCACAGATAGCGGGAGGGGAGAACACAGTGACAGAGAGTGAGAAGTGGCAGGGGCTGGCGCAGTTAATTGCCCGTCATGCTCCGGAGGATGGGCGGCATTCCAGCGCCATAGATTGCCTGTTTTTTGGCCGGGTTTCAGCACCGACTGAGCCAATGCACTTTGCTCAATGGGCCAGTTTTGCCCTGGTGGCACAGGGCGGTAAGGCGCTGCATATCGGTGATGAGGTGCTGCATTATGGTCCGGGCGATCTGCTGCTGGTGACGCTGGATATGCCGGTGCGCGCCTGCGTCACCGTCGCCACGCCGGAAAAACCCAATCTGGGGATTGGTATTGCCATCAATGAATCCCGGCTGATGCGCTACCTCGAACAGTTTCCCCCGACGCTGCCGCTGGTGACACCAGACAGTGAACGCGGCGTCACCGTGCATAAGGTCTCACCTTTGCTGGTGGATGCGGTTATCCGGCTGGTACGCCTGCTTGACCACCCTGAGGACATTGAGGCGCTGGCCCCGCTCATTGAGCAGGAGATTTTCTATCGGCTGCTGACCGGGCCGGAAGGTTCGCGCATCCTGAATATGGCGCTGGCTGAGCGGCCGGGCAACCGGGTCGCGCAGGCTGCCCGCTGGCTGCGGGAAAATTTTCATCAGCCGCTGAAGATCGATCGGCTCGCCAGCAGTGTCGGCATGAGCATCTCTTCGCTGCATCATCACTTCAAAGCCGTGACGGCCATGACGCCGATGCAATACCAGAAACAACTGCGGCTGAATGAGGCGCGACGTTTGATGATGGTGGAAAAGCTGGATGCCGGTACGGCAGGCTATCGGGTGGGGTATCAGAGCGCGTCACAGTTCAGCCGGGAGTATCGCCGCCTGTATGGGCAATCTCCGGCCAGGGATAGTCGTCAGCTGGCGGTGAGCCCGGACAGATTGCGCCCACCGCAGAACTGATTACAGGCTGTTAGCCGCTTCCATCGCAATGGCGAAGGAGCGCAGGCGCGCTTCGGAATCAAAAATCTGGCCATTGACCATAATTTCATCCGCCTGGGTTTCACGCATCAGCGAGGCCAGCCCATGACGCACTTTGTCCGTATCGCCGACCAGCGACATGCTGAGCGCCTGCTGTACACCATACTGTTCTGAGGGCGACCAGAGATTATCCATGTTTTCAACCGGTGCCGGTAACGGGCCCGGTTTGCCGCGACGCAGGTTAATAAACTGCTGCTGCTGCGAGGTAAACAGGAAGCGCGCATCACGCTCACTGTCTGCGGCGATCACGTTAATGCAGACCATGGCATAAGGCTTGTCGAGACGCGCCGATGGCTGGAAGTTTTCGCGGTAGACGTGCAGCGCCTGAAAGAGCTGGTCAGGGGCAAAATGGGAGGCAAACGCAAACGGCAGGCCCATTTTCGCTGAAAGCTGTGCGCTGTAGAGACTGGAGCCGAGCAGCCAGACCGGAATCTGCAGGCCCAGACCGGGTACCGGCTGCACCGGCGGCTGCGCATCCGCTTCGGCATCGAACCAGCTAATCAGTTCAGCCACATCCTCGGGGAACGTGTCGATGTGCATGTTGGCCTGATGACGGCGCAGCGCCATCATGGTGCGCTGGTCAGAACCTGGCGCGCGACCTAAGCCGAGATCGATACGGCCAGGATAGAGAGAGGCCAGCGTACCAAACTGCTCGGCGATTACCAGCGGCGCATGGTTAGGCAACATAATGCCGCCGGAGCCCAGCTTCAGAGTCTCGGTATTCGCCGCCAGATAGCCAATCAGCACGGAGGTGGCTGCGCTGGCAATCCCCGTCATGTTGTGATGTTCAGCCAGCCAGTAGCGTTGATAGCCCAGTTTTTCAGCCTGACGCGCCAGCGCCAGCGAATTATGGAACGCATCCCGAGCGGTCGCGCCCTGTGGAATCGGCGCGAGATCCAGCACGGACAGGCGAAGAGGTTTTTTATCAGACATGACTACTCCCGTTGTATGGCGCAGGCGTTAAGTTAAGGCCTGCACCATTTAGTATTACGCATCATTCCTTATATTAAAACTGCTAACCTCAGCAGGAATATAGCCGGTATGTGCTTTTATTCAGGATGCCAGCGTCATGCCCGCCAGTTTGCGCCAGTAACCATTACAATCACTGCCTTTTGCGACCATTAGCGGAGCCTGACCGTTTTCATTGGCGCGGAAACGGTCGATCTCTGCCAGCGTCGTCACATCCTGCGGCGAGAGCCGTATGCAATCGACCTGGCCGTGCATACCAGCCAGATCGTTACCCAGGTTATAGCAGTAGCCGCTCATGGTCTGAATGCCATTGAGGACGAACACCTGCTGCCCCTCCTGGGAGTTGACGCGCCGGCCTGTCGGATAGTTGATACAGCAGGTTTCGCAGTCATCTTTCGCGCGGTTTTCCGAGCGGGCGGTGAAGCAGCGCGCTGAGAGCGCCAGCGGCAGATGACCGTAGCCCAGCACCTCCACCTCAAACTGCTGCCGGATACCCCGCGTCTCGCACTGCTCCAGCAGCTGTAGCAGCCAGTCACGTGACATCTCCACCGGCATACACCAGCGCGTCATGCCCTCTTTGACCAGCAGCTGCAGCGTGTCGGCGTTATAAACATTGAGCGTCGGGCCCGCGACAAAGGGCAGATGACGCTCAGCGGCCATGTTTACCGTGCCGATATCATTGGCTTCAATCAGGAACTCACCGTTCTCTACGTAACGCTGAAGCTCTTTCAGCTCAGAGGGCGATTGCAGCAGCGCCAGCGTGCTCAGCACCACCTGTTTGCCGCTGGCCGCGAGTTCACGGGCCAGCGCCATCCAGCGGGCATAGGGCGTGGCGCGACGTTTACTGCACACCGCTTCGCCAAGGTAGATAATATCCGCGCTACTGCGGGCAGCCTGCTGGTAAAAATCTTCCAGCGTATCGGTCGGCCAGTACCAGAGCACCGGCCCAAGGGCATATTGCATCATGACTCCTTATTGCCATTCACGGTGATAAGCACCCAGCGTGGTTTGCGAACCTTCTGAGAGATCGCCCAGCGTCTGCATCCACTGTGGTGCGACTTCAAACTGTTCCGGCTGCGCCTTGCAGCGATCAATTGCCTGACGCCAGACGCGCGCCACGTCAGCGACATAGGCAGGGCTGCGCTGACGGCCTTCGATTTTCACCGAGGCGATGCCTGCCCGCAGCAGTTCCGGCAGCAGCTCCAGCGTGTTCAGACTGGTGGGCTCCTCGAGCACGTGATAACGCTTGTCGTTAACCATATAGCGTCCTTTGCAAAGTGTCGGATAACCCGCGCTTTCGTCCGGGGCGTAGCGATCGATCAACACTTCATTAAGACGTGACTCCATGCCCTGCGGCGTCTGCTGCCAGCGCACAAACTTCGCCGGGGAGCAGGCACCGGCGCTGTTAGGCGATTCACCGGTCAGCCAGGAAGAGAGGTAGCAGCGGCCTTCAGCCATGATGCACAGGCTGCCAAAGGCGAACACCTCCAGCGGCACCGGTGTGCTGCGTGCCAGCTGTTTAACCTGGTGAATCGACAGCACGCGAGGCAGCACCACACGCTGCAGATTGAAGTGGCGATGGTAAAAGCGAATCGCCTCCAGATTGGTCGCCGAAGCCTGTACAGAAAGATGGCGTTCAACCTGTGGATAGCGCGTCGCGGCATACTCCAGCGTGGCGATATCCGCCAGGATCAGCGCGTCGGCTCCGTTTTGCGCCGCCACATCAATCGCCCGCTGCCAGCGACCCATGCCATCCGGATGGGCAAAGGTGTTGATCGCAACATGCAGTTTGCGACGATGCTGATGAAGATAGCGCGCGGCTTCAGCCAGTTTTTTATCGGTGAAATTCAGACCCGCAAAATGACGGGCATTGGTGTCATCTTTCAGCCCCACATACACCGCATCAGCGCCATTCTCTACAGCGGTGCGCACTGCGGGTAAGTTTCCTGCCGGGCAGAGCAGTTCCATAGATATTCCTCTCAACATGCAGATGGGCGTCGAGTCTAGGCATCTGGTCCGGGCAGCGTGTTGATTTGGGGCAGTGAAATTCAAATTCATCCGTCCGGCGGCGCTTTTTTTCCCTTCATGGCAGCGGTTTTTATTGATCTCAGAGGAGGCGCGCAGAAAAGGATATGGCAATATACGTAAAATTTTCTGAAGGGAGTGACGAAAGTGTTAGAGCGGATACATGCCCATTGTGTGAAAAACGGTCCTAAAATCTTAGGGTTACCCGCTGCGTTCACCCCATTCCCGGTCAAAAAGTTGCTTCTGCAACAACTCTTAAACTGGCAATTTCGTCATGCTTTGGCTGAAGGTGAGTTAGACTTTCTGGATGGTCGCCTGCTGGGTATTGAAATTGCCGATCTCAATCTGCAATGGATAACCACGCTGCAGGACGGCCGACTGGCGGTATTGCAACAGTCCGAAGCGGATGTCTGGTTTCGGGGCAATGCCAATGATCTGTTGCTGGTGGCAGCACGTAAAGCAGATCCCGACATGCTGTTCTTTCAACGCCGGCTGGTGATTGAAGGTGACACTGAACTGGGACTTGAGGTGAAGAACGTAATGGATGCTATTGAACCCGAGGCTATGCCCACCGCGTTACGCACGGCAATTGAGCAGATGGCGGCATTTGTCGACGCCGGCATGAAACAGGACGCGAAGGCCGCACAGGCGCGCGCAGGTGCTGCATGTTGATTCGTAGTGAAATTGGCGTGGATGCCGCAGGCATCGACGCGCTGCTCAGACGCTGCTTCAGTACCTCTGCAGAGGCGGAACTGACTCAGGCGCTGCGTGAAGATGGCTTGCTGACCTTAGGCGTGGTCGCGACGGATGACGAGGGACAGGTGCTGGGTTATGCCGCATTCAGTCCGGTTAGCGTTCAGGGTGAAGATCGCGGCTGGGTTGGGCTGGCACCGCTGGCCGTCGATGAGACGCTGCGCGGTCAGGGAATTGCCAGCAAGCTGATTTACGAGGGGCTGGATACGCTTAATGAATTTGGCTACAGCGCGGTGGTGGTGCTGGGCGATCCCGCGTTGTTCAACCGTTTTGGTTTTGAACCGGCGGCACGCCACGGCCTGCGCAGCCGCTGGCCGGGCACAGAGGCAACGTTCCAGGTCTACCGTCTGGCGGATAACGCTTATGACGGGGCGGAAGGGCAGATCGACTTCGCCGAACCCTTTAATCGCCAGCCGTAATACCCAGCCAGCTCTCCAGACAGCCAGGCTGGCCCGCCACCAGCAGTAATTTCTGCTGGCGGGTCAGCTGCTTGACCTGATACTCCAGCCTGGAGGCGCTGGCGCGATCGCCCGCGTCACAGTGAAACACCAGATCCAGTGGACCTTTGCCGCGCAGCGCGCGGGCGCCGCGTCCGCTCTGGTGCTGAGCGACCCGGCGCACCACATCCGTGGTGATACCGGTGTACAGGCTCCCTTTCGCCGTACGGACGATGTAGAGTTGCCACAGCTGACTCATCGCAATCATTTCCCAAAAAAAGGTGCCGGGCAGTGTAGCGCGCTTCACTCTCCGGTGCACCGCCAGGAGTTTATCTTGTCCGATCACGCCCATCTGGTTCGCTATCTGAGAAAGCAGCATGTGCTTTCACTCTGCTGTACCGCCGACGATCAACTGTGGTGCGCTAACTGCTACTACGTCTTTGACGAGACGCGCATGGCCTTCTGGATCATGACGGAACCCGATACCCGTCACGGTGAGTTAATGGTGCAGAATCCGCAGGTTGCGGGCACCGTCAATGGCCAGCCCAGAAGCGTGCTGCTGATTAAAGGCGTGCAGTATCGTGGCCGGGTCAAACGGCTGGAAGAGTCAACAGAGAAGGTCGCCAGAGCCGCTTATCAGAAACGTTTTCCGGTCTCACGCAAAGTGTCGGCACCGCTGTGGGAGATTGTGCTGGATGAGGTGAAGATGACGGATAATGCGCTGGGATTCGGCAAGAAAATTGCCTGGCAGCGGGAGAAATAGAAACGCCCTTTTCAGCAGAAAAGGGCGTCGCGGCTTACAGCGCTTCGAGGATCCGCAGGGATTCACGATTAAAGGCCGGTAAATCGGCCGGGGTGCGGCTGGTGACCAGCTTATCGTCGTCTACTACCACTTCCTTATCATGGAAGTCGGCACCGGCATTGATCAGGTCAATGGCAACGGCTTTAACGGTAGTCATCTTGCGACCGCGCACGCCGTTAGCGCTAATCAGCAGCTGTGGCCCGTGGCAGATGGCAAAGATTGGCTTGCCGCTGGCAACAAACTCTTTGGTAAAAGCAACAAAACGATCGTCGCCGCGCAGGGCATCGGGCGAGTGACCGCCAGGCAGGAGCAGGGCGTCAAATTCAGCCGGGCTGACGTCATCAATGCTGCGATCAATGGTCACTTCCGCTTCGCCTTTCTTGCCTTTAACGACATTACCGGCTTGTTTCTCAATGGTAACCACCTCAAAACCAGCGCGTTTGTAAACTTCCGCAGGTGAGGTAAATTCTGAGTCTTCAAATTCATCGGTAATTAAAACCGCCACTTTCTTGCTCATTTTTTCCTCCTTCAGCATGTGGAGCGCGAGACGCGCTTTCCGGATAACGCTATAAGCCTGGTCGCTGAGAGTGAGAACGCAAGCCAGCCCGTTAAGATCAGCTATCTTTTAACCAGTCAGCAGTGAAATAAGGATGAATCTGAGATGAATCGCGTATTACTGACCGGTGCCACCGGCTTAGTCGGGTCGCATCTGCTGCGCTTACTGATTGAGGATCCACGCGTCGATGAGATCATCGCGCCAACCCGTCGGCCACTGCCCGCGATGAACAAGGTGGTGAATCCGGTTGAGGCCGATCTCACCGATGTACTCGGGCCGCTGCAAAGCTCGCTGGACACGGTGTTCTGCTGCCTGGGCACCACGCGTAAGCAGGCGGGCAGTAAACAGGCTTTTATCCACGTTGATTACACCCTGGTGGTGGACAGCGGGTTAAGCGGATTACGTCTGGGGGCGAAGCAGATGCTGGTGGTCAGCGCGCACGGGGCCAGTCGTCACTCGCCGTTTTTATATAATCGCGTCAAAGGCGAAATGGAGAATGCGCTGCGCCATCAGGGCTGGCCGCGCCTGACGCTGGTGCGGCCTTGATTGCTGCTTGGGGATCGCGCGCAGAAGCGCCGGGGCGAAAGCCTGGCGGGACCGCTGTTTTCGCTGCTGCCTGGCAACTGGCGGGCGGTCAGCGCGCACGACGTGGCACGCTGTCTGCACCAGCAGGCTTTTACGCCGGGGAGTGAGAGCGTCAATATCATTGAGTCTGGCGAAATTCCGCGCCACTCAGCGTAACTGCCAGATAATCTGATTACGGCTGCCGCGCCATTGCAACGTGGCATCCTTCTCCTCTTCGACAAAACGGCCATCGATCAGCACGTCGAGATAGACCAGTACAGCGCGCTGCGCCGCATTCAGCTCCTGCATCCGGTAACCGGTCCAGAGCCAGATATCTTTACCGGGACACGTCTGTCGCACCCGTTTCACCAGACGGCGAATGTGCGGCACGTTATGCGGATGCAGCGGATCGCCGCCGCTCAGCGACAATCCCTGGCGCGGAATGCGGGTGTCCTGCAAATCCGCCAGCAGTTGCTCCTCCATCGCAAGCGTAAAGGGCACGCCGGAATCAAGCCGCCAGGTGCTCTGGTTGTAGCAGCCGCGACACTGATGTTCGCAACCAGCGACAAACAGCGTGCAGCGGGTGCCAGGTCCATTAACGATATCCACATCATAGTAGCGATGGATATGCATCATCCCAGCGGTCCTTCAGACAGATGCTTCACCCGACGCTGCACTTCCTGCTGTTTACCGGCATTAAAGGGTCGCGCATCCGGGCTGCCCAGATAGCCGCAGACCCGCCGGGTAACGGAGACGCGCGCCGGATCGTGGTTGCCGCAATTCGGACAGGTGAAGCCGCGGCTGGTACAGGTGAACTCGCCGTTGAAGCCGCACTCGTAGCACTCATCAATCGGGGTATTAGTGCCGTAATAGGGCACGCGGTCGTAGCTGTAATCCCAGACATCCTCCAGCGCCTTGAGGTTGTGCTGCACATTCGGGTATTCGCCGTAACAGATGAATCCGCCATTCGCCAGCGGCGGATAGGGCGCTTCAAAGTCGATTTTGTCGTAAGGATTGACCTTCTTCTCAACGTCAAGATGGAAGCTGTTGGTGTAGTAGCCCTTGTCGGTAACGCCTGGCACCAGGCCAAACTGCGCCGCATCAAGACGGCAGAAGCGGTCGCACAGATTCTCGCTTGGCGTGCTGTAAAGGCTGAACCCATAGCCTGTTTCAGCTTTCCAGCGCTCGGTGGCATCGCGCATGTAAGCAATGATCTCCACGCCTTTGGCGCGCAGAGCCGCGTCATCGTAAGGATGCTGATGACCGCCGCTGAGCGCATTCAGGGTTTCATGCAGGCCGATATAGCCCAGCGACAGCGACGCACGGCCATTACGGAAAATAGGACCGACTTCATCATCCGCATTCAGCCGAACGCCACAGGCGCCTTCCATATAGAGGATGGGCGCCACGCGCGCTTTGGTCTTCTCCAGCCGCGCCACCCGCGTCATCAGCGCCCGCTTAGCCAGCTGCAGTCGCGCATCGAGCAGCGTCCAGAAGCGCGCTTCATCACCGCCCGCTTCCAGTGCGATGCGCGGCAGGTTCAGGCTGATTACCCCGATATTGTTGCGGCCCTCATGAATCTGCTCGCCGTTCTCTTCATAAACGCCAAGGAAACTACGGCAGCCCATTGGGGTTTTAAACGAGCCGGTGACTTTAACCACCTGATCGTAATTGAGGATGTCGGGATACATCCGCTTGCTGGCGCACTCCAGCGCCAGTTGTTTGATATCGTAATTAACGTCGCCCGCCCGGCGGTTGACGCCTTCGCGAATGCTGAACACCAGTTTAGGGAACACCGCCGTCTTGCGATTTTTACCCAGTCCGGCCAGCCGGTTAAGCAGAATCGACTGCTGAATCAGCCGGGCCGCCCAGTCCGTCCCCAGACCAAAACCAAAGGTGACAAACGGCGTCTGGCCGTTGGCGGTGTGCAGGGTATTCACCTCATATTCCAGCGACTGAAAGGCGTCGTAGCACTCTTTCTCCGTACGCTGGCGCGCATACTGCTCGGCCTGCGGGATCTGCCACTGCTCAGCAATCGCCAGATGCCGGGCATAGCTCTGCTCAACAAACGGGGCCAGCACTTCATCAATACGGTTAATGGTGGTGCCGCCGTAAATATGGCTGGCGACCTGCGCGATGATCTGCGCCGTCACGGCGGTAGCGGTGGCGATCGATTTAGGCGGCTCGATTTCAGCATTGCCCATTTTGAAACCGTTGGTCAGCATGCCTTTCAGATCGATCAGCATGCAGTTGAACATCGGGAAGAAAGGGGAGTAGTCGAGATCGTGATAGTGGATCTCGCCGCGCTCGTGCGCCAGCACCACATCGCGTGGCAGGATCTGCTGCTGTGCGTAGTGTTTTGCCACGATCCCGGCCAGCAGATCGCGCTGCGTCGGGATCACTTTGCTGTCTTTGTTGGCATTCTCGTTCAGCAGCGCCGCATTGGTCTGATCGACCAGTCCACGAATGGCGTGATGTAACTGGCTCTGACGATCGCGGGCGACATCGCGATCGTGGCGGTATTCAATGTAGGCGCGGGCCAGTTGAGGGTAAGGACCCGCCATCAGCGTCTCTTCTACTGCACACTGAATTTCACGGATATCCACTTCCGGACGATCGGCCAGCCGCAATGCCACGCGCTCAGCGACCTGCGCGCACCAGGCTGCGTCTTCTACTTCGGCTGCCCTTGCCGCCGCCGCCACGGCCTGCTCAATACGCTGCGCATCAAAGCCTGTCCGGCATCCATCACGCTTGATTACCACCGTCGCCATTTCTCTCTCCATAAACTACATATAGGGGTCGAAAGGATTCTATTCGCTACATGTAGTGATTGCTGAGAATTATTGCGATCAGATTTGACCTGAAACAAGGAAGCCTTAACCCGCTGGAAAACTCTGGCTGATGTAAAAAATCGGGTGCTGGTTCAGGTTTCCTGCAGGATCCACTGGCGGATTGGCGTGCAGCAACTTTAATCAACGTTCTGCCCTGTCAAAACGTTGACGTTACAAGGATGCCCGCCAATGTGGTTACCCCGTTCTTTGCTCCTGCTCCTGCTCCTGCTCCCGGCCCTCAGCCCAATCGCCCTGGCCAGTTCGCTGCCGCTGATGCCCTGGCCGCAACAGGTGGAACAGCCCGCCAGCGGCGGCACGCTTACCCTGACGCCGCAGCTGACGCTGCAAATCTCTGGCGATCATCTGGCGGGTGCTGAAGCGCGCTGGCTGGAGCGGATCAGTAATCAGACCGGCTGGCCGCTGTTGCCCGCCACCCAGCCGATAGCA
Organism: Pantoea sp. EKM20T; assembly: GCF_011800485.1. Taxonomy (NCBI): domain Bacteria; kingdom Pseudomonadati; phylum Pseudomonadota; class Gammaproteobacteria; order Enterobacterales; family Erwiniaceae; genus Pantoea; species Pantoea sp. EKM20T. The sequence goes on from NZ_JAALFW010000005.1 coordinate 230,860, forward strand.
GCACCGACTATCCGCATCGTCATTGCGAAGGCGGTGGATCCGCAGCCGCTGCCTGATAGCGATGAGAGCTATCAGTTGCAGGTCGATGGCGACGGCGTCCTGTTAACCGCGCCCAGCCGTTTCGGCGCGATGCGCGGCATGGAAACCCTGCTGCAGCTGATACAAAACGGCGCACAGGGGACAACCATTCCTTACGTCACCATCCACGATCATCCGCGCTTTCCGTGGCGCGGCGTGCTGATCGACACGGCGCGTCACTTTATGCCGGTGGAGACGCTTAAACGTCAGATCGACGGCATCGCCGCCGCGCGCATGAACGTCTTTCTCTGGCATCTTACTGACGATCAGGGCTGGCGCTTCGCCTCCAGCCACTATCCCCAGCTGCAGCAGAAAGCCAGCGATGGCAACTATTACAGCCAGCAGCAGATGCGGGAGATCGTGAAATATGCCACCGATCGCGGGGTGCGTGTGGTGCCCGAGCTGGATATGCCGGGACATGCGTCCGCGCTGGCGGTGGCGATGCCAGAGCTGATTAGCGCACCCGGCCCCTGGCAGATGGAGCGCGGCTGGGGCGTCTTTAAACCGCTGCTCGATCCCAGCAACGAACAGGTTTATCAGGTGATCGACACGCTGGCGGGTGAGATGGCGGCGATCTTCCCCGACCCCTGGCTGCACATTGGCGGCGACGAGGTGGATCCGACACAGTGGAACGACTCGCCTGCTATCCAGCAGTTTATGCGCGATCACGATCTGAAAGATGCCCATGCGCTTCAGGCATATTTCAATCAGCGGGTAGAGAAGATCCTGGAAGCCCATCACCGTCAGATGGTGGGCTGGGATGAGATTGCCCATCCCGATCTGCCGCGCAGCATTCTGATCCAGTCGTGGCAGGGTCAGGATGCGCTGAGCGCGCTGGCAAAAGAGAACTACCGCGGCATCCTCTCCACCGGTTTCTACCTCGATCAGCCTCAGCCTGCCAGCTATCACTACCGCAATGAGGTCACGCCACAGGGCCTCAACGGCCAGGATCGTCTGCGGCCAGGCGACCAGGCGCAGAGCTGGTCATTCACCATGCCGCGGCTGAAAGGCAGCCCGGTGAAGGGCAGCTTTACGCTGATACAGGGAGAAGCAGGCTGGCGCGGTTTTATCGACTTCGATGGCAAAGCCCGCCGGATGGTCAGTCAGATTAACTGGCTCTCGACGCAGCAGGTGCGGTTTAGCGTGGATAGCTGGATGGGGCCGTTCCAGCCGGTGTTCACGCTGCAACAGAACGCTCTTAAAGGTTATGCAGAGGTAGGCAACGTGCGTTATCCCACCAGCGGTCAACGGCTGGCGCAGACGCCTGCGGGCATCGCGCCCGCGCTGCCCGCACCTGAGCAGGTGCAGCAAAATCTGCTGGGTGGCGAGGCGGCGCTGTGGGCGGAAAACATCAACAGCCAGATTATTGATACCAAACTGTGGCCGCGCGCCTTCGTGGTGGCCGAGCGGTTATGGTCGGCACAGGATGTCACCAATACCGACTCGATGTATTCGCGGCTGGCGGCGATGGATCGCTGGAGCAGCGTGTCGGTCGGAACGCTGCAACACGCGCAGACGGAGCAGCAGATGATGCGGCTGGCCAGTGGGCATGACATCGCCCCACTGCGGGTACTGGCCGAGGTGCTGGAACCGGCGCAATACTACACGCGCCAGCATCTCAAGTTTCAGGCGGGCCATTACGACTACCATGAACCCCTGAACCGGCTGGCAGATGTACTGCCCGCTGAGAGTGAGGCGGTACGTCAGCTGGAGCAGCAGGTCGCCGTGTTAATCGCCAATCGTAATAATCCGGCTGCCGCCTCTGCGGTTCGCGCGCCGCTGCAGCGCTGGCAGGCTAACACCAGCGCGGTGCTGCCGATCATTAACGCCAGTGCAACGCTGAAGCCGCTGGCACAGAGCGTGCAGCAGATTGATGAGCTGAGCACCATGGGCCTCGCGCTGGTTAATGCTTACGTTCGCAATCAGGCATTTGGTGCCAGTGAAGTGGCGGAGATGCGTGCGACACTGGATGCCGCCGCAGAGGTACAGGATGAAACAGTGATTGCGCTGGTCAGGCCGCTGGAGACGCTGCTGCGCGCCTTTCAGTAAACGCTGCGGCCGGATAAACCGGCCATAGCGTCCTCAGGCCGGGCCGCTGACCGAGTGGCGGCGCACCAGGGTCGGGCTGAACATGTGGGTCACTTCCGGCAGCGGCTGATTGTTGGCCAGCGCCAGCGCCAGCTGGGCCGCCTGCTGCGCCATGGTGACAATCGGATAGCGGATGGTGGTGAGGCGCGGTCGCACATAGCGCGAAACCAGCACATCATCGAAGCCGATCAGCGACATCTCTTCCGGCACCCGAACACCGTTATCGCTCAGCACCGCCAGCGCGCCGGCGGCCATTGAGTCGTTGTAGCAGGCGACGGCGGTGAAATTCTTGCCGCGACCCAGCAGTTCCGTCATCGCCTGCTCACCGCCCACTTCATCCGGTTCACCCCAGGTGACCAGCCGATCGCTGCACGGCAGGCCATGTTCTTTCAGCGCATCGTAGTAACCCTGCAGGCGATCTTCTGCATCGGAGATAGTGTGGGTCGAGCAGATAAAGGCGATATTCTGGTGGCCAAGCTGGATCAGATGACGGGTTGCCAGCCAGGCGCCGTAGCGATCGTCGAGCGCGATACAGCGCTTTTCAAAGCCTTTTATCAGCCGGTTCAGCAGCACCATGCCAGGCACCTGCTTCATCAGCACTTCCAGTTCTGCATCGGGGATTTTCTTGGCGTGAACCACCAGCGCCGCGCAGCGGTGACGCATCAGTTGTTCAATCGCCTGCCGCTCTTTTTGCTCATTATGGTAACCGTTACCAATCAGCAAAAAGTTACCGGTGTCACCTGCAACCTCATCCACGGCTTTAACCATTGCGCCAAAAAAGGGATCGGAGACGTCACCGACAATCAGGCCGAGCGTTTCGGTCGATTGCTGCGCCAGCGCACGTGCGTTGGCATTCGGGTGATACTGAAGCTGCTCCATCGCCTGACCTACGGCCTGTCGGGAGCTGTCGCTGGCTTTGGGAGAATTATTGATTACACGGGAGACTGTGGCGACAGAAACGCCAGCCAGTCGCGCAACATCCTTTATGGTAGCCATGCGTTGACCTGCTTTGGGGAAAACGTTTACACATCGCATCAGTGTTACGGAAAAGGGCGGACACATCAACCCGACAGAATGCCAGCGTCGTCGCAAAAAGGGGTAAAAACGGTCACTGCTGCACGTCTTCTGCTGAGGCGTCGCACCATGCTATGCTCAATCTCCCACCTGGCTACCGTGAAAAACAACGATGAAAACCAAAGTGCCACATCTGGCGCACTGGGGCGCCTTTACCGCCGTTACTGAAAACGATCGCCTGATTGGCTGCGAACCTTTCTTCGCCGATGCCGATCCGTCACCGATGATCCACACCATTCCTGAACTGGTCTATTCCGACAAACGCATTCGTCAGCCGATGGTGCGGCGCTCGTGGCTGAAGTCACGCGAAAAAAGCGACCGTACGCTGCGTGGCCGGGAGGATTTTGTTGCCGTCGACTGGGAAACCGCACTGGATCTGGTGGCGGAGGAGAATCGCCGCATTCGCGAGCGCTATGGCGCATCGGGCATTTTCAACGGCTCCTACGGCTGGTCATCGGCCGGACGTGTTAACCATGCCCGCACCCTGATTCGTCGCTTCTACTTTCAGGGCGGCGGCGGTGTTGATCAGCAGGGTAACTACAGCTGGGGCGCCGCGCAGTTCTTCCTGCCCTATGTGATTGGCACCTACATGCCGCTGACCGGGCGCGTCACCGAATGGCCGCAGGTGGTGGAACATGCCGAAATTTTTGTCGCCTTTGGTGGGCTGGCGCTGAAAAACGCCCAGGTCGCCTCGGGGGGCGCAGGGCAGCACAGCCTGAAACCGGCGCTGATGCAGCTGGCGGCCAAAGGCACGCCGGTGATCAACATCAGCCCGATGCGTGATGACTGCCCGGAATTTGTTAACGCCGAGTGGATTCCGATTCGCCCCAACACCGACGTGGCGCTGATGCTGGCGCTGGGACATGAGATCACCCAGCGCGGTGCAGTTGACGAAGCGTTTCTCGCCAGCCACTGCACCGGCTGGCCGCAGCTGCGCGCCTATCTGCTGGGCGAAACCGACGGCGTGGCGAAAACCGCCGGCTGGGCCAGCCGTATCACCGGCATCCCGGCCGATCGCATTGTGCAGCTGGCGCAGCAGCTCACCGGCAAGCGCAGCTTTATTACCTGCTCCTATTCCGTTCAGCGCGCCCATCGCGGCGAGCAGCCTTACTGGATGATGATTGCGCTGTCGTCGATGCTCGGCCAGCCAGGCCTGCCGGGCGCCGGTTTCTCTTTTGGTCACGGTTCGATGAACAGCGTCGGCAACCCGCGCCAGGAAGGTCCGGCTCCGATGATGAGCACCGGCCCCAATCCTTCCGGGCTGTCGATTCCGGTGGCGCGGATCAGCGATATGCTGCTCAATCCCGGCCAGCCTTACCGCTTCCAGGGCGAAACCCTGCACTATCCCGACATTCACATGGTGCACTGGGCGGGCGGCAATCCTTTCCATCATCACCAGCAGCTCAACCGGCTGGTGGAGGGCTGGCAGCGGCCCGATACGGTCGTGGTGCAGGATATCGTCTGGACACCCGCCGCGCAGATGGCGGACATTGTGCTGCCTGCGACCACCACGCTGGAGCGCAATGACATCGGCGGCTCCTCACGCGACCGCTTTGTGCTGGCGATGCATCAGGCGATTAAACCGCAGCATCAGGCGCGCAACGACTTCGATATTTTTGCTGACCTGGCGGAGCGCCTCGGCTACCGCGATACCTTCACCGAAGGGCGCAACGAGATGCAGTGGATCGCCCATCTTTATCAGCAGTGTGCGACCGCGCATCAGCGTAAAGGCATCGATTTCCCGTCGTTTGAGGAGTTCTGGCAGCGCGGCTTTGTGGAGATCCCCGAAGGGGGCAAACCCTATCAGTTTATGGATGATTTCCGTGCCGATCCGCAGGCCAATCCGATTAAAACCGCCAGCGGCAAAATCGAGCTCTTCAGCCAGACCATTGCAGACTACCAGCTGGACGATTTCGCCGGCCATCCGGAATGGCGTGAACCGCAGGAGTGGCTCGGTTCGCCGGTCAGCCGCGACTATCCGCTGCACATGATCTCGATTCAGCCTTCCGACCGGTTACACAGTCAGCTGGATGCGACAGAAACGGTGCAGGGCAATAAAACCGCCGGACACGAAACGCTCTACATGCATCCGCAGGATGCGGCCGCGCGCGGGCTGGTGGAGGGCGACGAGATAGAGGTGAGCAACGCACGCGGCGTGATGCTGGCGGGCGTGCGGATCACCGATGGCGTGACGCAGGGCGTAGTGATTATCGCCACCGGCGCCTGGTTTGATCCCGGCTTTGGCAAGGCGTGGCAGCCGCACGATCGCGCGGGTAACCCCAACGTGCTGACGCTCGACATCGGCACCTCGTCGCTGACGCAGGGGCCAAACGCCATGAGCTGCCTGGTGGAAATCAAAAAACATCAGGATTGCACAATAGCGTAAGGATCTCATGGCTGGTTACATTTTGCCGGTAACTGTTGCGTTTGAGAGATGGCAGCCGATCGATCCCTCTTGCTACATTCAGGGTCCCAGAGGTATTGATGGGTGAACATCAATAGATTTTCTTGATTACACCAACCTGCGCAGATGCGCAGGTTTTTTTTTGCCAGAAATCGGCTGCCGATAACGAACTGATACACAGTTTTCCTGTTATACGGCCAGCGCTTTCTTTATAACTGCTGGCACCAGCCCCTTTCTCTTTATTTTGCGCAGCGGAATGCCATGCCCCGGATTAAAAAACTACTGGGAAAAGACCAGATAAAAGCGCCGTTTAACCCTTTTCGTTTCCGACTGATCTGCCTGGGTGTCACGACCTGTCTGGTGGTGCTGCTGGCGCGCGTCGCGGACCTGCAGTTCCTGAATCAGCCGATGCTGGAGCACGAAGCGGATCAGCGATCGCTGCGTACCGTGACGCTGCCGACCAGTCGCGGCACGCTGCTGGATCGTAACGGTGAAGCGCTGGCGCTCAGCGTCCCGTCGCGCGACGTGATTGCCGATCCGCAGCGTGTGCTGGAGAGCAACCCCGATTTTACCAGTGCCAAATGGGCCTATCTGGCGGCGGCGCTTAACACCCGTCCCGAAGAGCTGGCGGCGCAGATCACCGCCAACCCGAAACGTCGCTTCCTCTATCTGGGGCGTAAAGTCGAGCTGGGCATCGCCAAAGATATTAAAGAGCTGAAGCTGAAAGGCATCAGCGAAGTCTATGACGACAGCCGTTTCTATCCGATGAGCGAGGCCTCTGCGCCGCTGATCGGCATCGTCGGGGCGGATAACGTCGGCCTGAATGGACTGGAAAAGGGCTTTGATAAAGTATTGCAGGGCGAGCCGGGCAAAGAGGTCTATCGGCAGGATGCCGCGGGCAATATCATCGCGATGATCAACTATCAGCCGCCGACCCAGCCGCCGACGGTACAGCTCAGCATCGACAAATATGACCAGTACACGCTCTACAGCAAACTGCGCGACGGCGTACTGATCAACAAGGCGGACTCGGGTGCGGCCGTGCTGGTGAAAATCGACACCGGCGAGATTCTGGCGATGGCCTCCTATCCGTCGTTCAACCCCAACAACTATGAAGGGGCAACGCCCGCGCAGATGCGTAACTCTGCCATCAATGACAGCTACGAACCGGGATCGACCGTCAAACCGTTAGTGGTGATGGAAGCGCTGGAGCGCCACCTGGTGCGCCCGGATTCGGTGATCGACACCACGCCTTACAGCGTTAACGGCCACCTGATCCGCGACGTCGGCCACTGGCCGCGCCTGACCATGACCGGCATTCTGCAAAAATCGAGCGACATCGGCGTGTCACACCTCGCGCTGGCAATGCCCGCCGAAGCGCTGGTCAACACCTATCATGCGTTCGGCCTTGGCAAACCGACCGGCTTAGGGCTGACCGGCGAAAGCGTCGGCTACTTTCCATTGCACCGCACCCGCTGGGCAGATATCGAGCGGGCCACCTTCTCCTTTGGCTATGGCCTGCGTGTGACGCCGCTGCAGATTGCCCGCGAATACGCCACGCTCGGCTCCTATGGCATTTACCGTCCGCTGTCGATCACCCGCGTTACGCCACCGGTCATGGGACGCCAGGTCGCCAACCCGGAAACGGTGAAAGAGGTGGTGCACATGCTGGAGAGTGACGTCCTGCCGGGCGGAACCGGGCTGAAAGCCGCGGTGCCGGGCTACCGTCTGGCAACCAAAACCGGTACGGCGGAAAAAATGGGCACCAGCGGCAAGTATGATGGCGGCTACGTCAACTACACCGCCGGTCTCGCTCCCGCCAGCCATCCTGAAGTGGCGCTGGTGGTGATGATCAACCATCCGACGGCGGGCGATCACTTCGGTGGCTCGGTTGCTGCGCCGGTGTTCGGCAATATCATGGGACCGGTACTGAAACACATGAATATTGCACCGGATGCCATCTACACCAAACCGGCGGCCACTCCTTCAGATAAATCTTAGACAAATCAGAGTGTAAGCGAGGCGTGAAGGATATTCACACCTCGTTGCACTTCCCCGAATTCGGTTGCGTTTTCCTGCTGTCTCCGCGCGGTCAATCAGTGCGAGGATAGCAGTCCCAGAGGTATTGATGGGTGTGAAAACAACACCGCTTCGGCAGTGAGACCCTGTTATTACACCGACCCACGCAGATGCGTGGGTTTTTTTTGCCTGCTCGCCTGAGCCTGCCGTTACCGCTGTAAAAACCCCCGCTAAATCAACATCGTTCTTAACGAAACCCTGACAGTTTGCCAATAGAAAGGCGCGTCGCCTTTCACTGATAATGGCCGCCGTGAAGCCTGGCGCTTTTTTGCTCGCCGCCGCTCACTGCCGCATTCCGCACGTTCCGGGATTTCTTTTTTTGCTTATCTGAAGAGTTCGACGATGACTCACCTTTCTCGCCCCACGCGTTCCTTTGGGCTTAAATGGCTGCTCCTGTTGCTGGTGGCGGCGATTGTCGCTGGGGTTATCTGGCGTCTGCTGGCGGCAGGTCACGGGCCGGGCGAGGGGATGCCGTCGGGCAGACCGGGTGCGCATGGCATGATGGGCGGAGGGGCGACGCTGGTTCACAGCGGTGTCGCCAGCACGGCGGATGTGCCGGTGTGGCTGAATGCGCTCGGCACGGTCATCCCCAACGCCAGCGTCACGGTGACCAGCCGCGTTGACGGCCAGCTGGAGCAGGTTTTCTTTACTGAGGGGCAGAAAGTCAGCGCCGGGCAGCTGCTGGCGCAGATCGATCCGCGCAGCTTTCAGGCCACGCTGAACCAGTATCAGGGCGAACTCAGCGAAAACCAGGCGCTGCTGAAAAGTGCGGAGCTGACGCTGGCGCGCTACCGCAAACTGGCGGCGCAGGATGCACTGGCGCGTCAGGATCTGGACAGCCAGATTGCCACCGTCGGGCAGTATCGCGGTGCCGTCGCCGCCGATCAGGCGCAGATCGCCAGTGCGAAACTCAGCATTGAATATGCCCGGATCACCGCCCCGATCAGCGGGCGCGTCGGCCTGCGTCAGGTCGATCCCGGCAACATGGTTCAGAGTGCCAGCAGCACCGGCCTGGTGACTATTACCCAGATGCAGCCCGCCGCCGTGACCTTTAGCGTGCCACAAAGCGAAATCCCGACGCTGGTCAGCGTGCTGCATCAGGGACAGAGCCTGCCCGCCACGCTGTATGATCAGGACAACCAGCATCAGCTCGGCAGCGGCGAAGTGAAGTTCATCAGCAACCAGATCGACACCGCCACCGGCACCGTGGCGCTGAAAGCGGTGTTCGCTAACCAGGATGAGTCGCTGTTTGCCAATCAGTTTGTGAATCTGCGGCTGCAGACCCGGGTGCTGAAAGGCGCGACGGTGATCCCGGCCCAGGCGCTGCAGCTGAGCAGCGACGGCAGTTTTGTCTTTGTGATCAATCAGGATCACAGCGTTACGCGCAAAGCGGTTACCACCGGTCCCGCTTTCGGAGACGATCAGCAGGCGATCCTCAGCGGTGTTTCGCCGGGCGATCGGCTGGTGACGGAAGGGATCGATCGTCTGACCAGCGGCAGCAAAGTGTCGCTGGCTGATGAGACGCCCGCCGCTGCGGGTGCTGTGTCGAAATGAACCCGTCGCGCCTGTTTATTCTGCGTCCGGTCGCCACCATTCTGCTGATGGTCGGCGTGCTGATCGCCGGCATTTTTGCCTGGAAATTCCTCTCAACCTCGGCGCTGCCGCAGGTCGACTATCCGATCATTCAGGTCACCACGCTCTATCCGGGTGCCAGCCCGGATGTGATGGCATCGTCGGTCACCTCACCGCTGGAGCGCCAGTTAGGGCAGATGGCGGGGCTGAGCCAGATGAGCTCCACCAGTGCCAGCGGCTCCTCGATCATTACCCTGAAGTTTAGCCTCGATCTGTCGCTGGATGTCGCCGAGCAGGAGGTGCAGGCAGCGATCAATGCGGCGAATAACCTGCTGCCCGACGACCTGCCCAATCCGCCGACCTACAAAAAGGTCAATCCGGCGGACAGCGCGGTGGTGACGCTGGCGGCGAGCTCCAGCACGCTGCCGTTGACCGCGGTGCAGGATCTGGTCAACACCCGGGTGGCGCTGAAGCTGTCGCAGATCTCCGGCGTCGGGATGGTGACGCTGGCGGGCGGCCACCAGCCGGCGATTCGGGTGCAGATGAATCCTCAGGCGCTGGCGGCGCATCATCTGACGCTGGAGGCGGTAAATACGCTGATTGGCAACAGCAACGTCAATGGCTCCAAAGGCGGCTTTGACGGGAAATATCATTCGGTGACCATTGACGCCAACGACCAGCTGCGCACCGCAACCGAGTACGGCAACCTCATCCTCAGCTATGAGAATGGCGCGGCGCTGCGCCTGAAAGATATCGCCCACATTGAACAGGGCCCGGAAAACAGCTTCCAGTCGGCGTGGGCCAACAACCAGCCCGCGATTGTAATCAGCGTGCAGCGTCAGCCGGGCGCGAACGTGATCCAGGTGGTGGACAACATCAAGGCGCAGCTCCCCGCGCTGCAGGCGGCACTGCCGGAGGGGGTGAAGATGACCATTCTCTCCGATCGCACCCAGACCATTCGCGCCTCGATCAGCGACGTCCAGTTTGAGCTGATGCTGTCGATTGCGCTGGTGGTGATGGTGACTTTCCTGTTTCTGCGCAACGTTGCTGCCACGCTGATCCCGAGCGTGGCAGTGCCGCTGTCGCTGGTCGGCACCTTTGGTGTGATGTATCTGGCGGGCTTCAGCCTGAATAATCTGTCGCTGATGGCGCTGACTATCGCCACCGGTTTTGTCATTGATGACGCCATCGTGGTGGTCGAGAACATCTCCCGGCGGCTGGAGCAGGGTGAGTCGCCGATGGAAGCGGCACTGAAAGGCTCCCGGCAGATTGGCTTCACCATTATCTCGCTGACCTTTTCCCTGATTGCGGTGCTGATCCCGCTGCTGTTTATGGGCGATGTAGTCGGGCGACTGTTCCGGGAGTTTGCGATTACCCTGGCGGTGGCGATTCTGGTGTCAATGCTGGTATCGCTGACCCTGACACCGATGCTGTGCGCGTATCTGCTGCGCCACATTCCGCCAGAACAGCAGTCGACGTTTGCCCGCAAGGGCGGCGAACTGTTTGATGCCCTGGTGCGCGGTTATGATCGGCTGCTGACCGTGGTACTGAACCATCAGAAACTGACGCTGCTGGTGGCGCTGGCCACCTTCGGGCTGACGGCGCTGCTCTACATAATGGTGCCGAAAGGCTTCTTCCCGACCCAGGATACCGGGCTGATTCAGGGCATTACCGTCGCCTCGCAGGATGTCTCGTTTAACGCCATGGCAACGCGGCAGCAGGCGTTGTCGGCGCGGATCCTGAAAAACCCGGCGGTGGAGAGCGTCTCATCGACGATCGGCATCGACGGCACCAACACCAGCCTTAACAGCGGGCGGTTACAGATCAACCTTAAGCCGTTTGGCTCGCGTGATGTGAAAGCGGGTGAGGTGATTAAACAACTGCAACAGGCGACCGCCGATGTGGCGGGCATCCGGCTCTATCTGCAACCGGCGCAGGATCTCACCGTCAACGATCAGGTCTCGCCGAGTCAGTATCAGTTCACCCTCGATGATGCCGACAGCGAAAATCTGGTCAGCGAGTCGCCGAAACTGGTGGCGGCATTGCAGCAGCGGCCCGAGTTTAATGGCGTGGTGAGTAACCTGCAGGATCAGGGGCGCGTCTCTTACGTTGAGCTGAACCGCGATAAAGCGGCGCGCTTCGGCATTACTGCCTCGGATGTGGACACCGCGCTCTATAACGCCTTTGGTCAGCGGCTGGTCTCGACCATCTTCACCCAGTCGAATCAGTATCGGGTGGTGCTGGAAGTGGCTCCGGCATACCAGCAGGGTCCGGCGTCGTTTGATGATGTCTGGCTGCAATCGTCCGGCAGCAGCAGTTCGGCGTCGTCATCCACCAGCACGGCTTCATCAACGTCAACGTCTTCGTCAACGTCTTCGTCTTCGTCGACGTCCACTTCAGCCTCTGACACCAGCGCCAGCCCGACCAGCAGCGGCATGGTCAAACTCACTTCTATCGCCACCATCCACCAGCGCACCGGTTCGCTGATGCACATGCGGCTGAATCAGTTTCCGGCGGTGATGATCTCCTTCAACCTTAATCCGGGCTATTCGCTGGAGGATGGACAGCGGGCGATCGCGGAAGTACGGCAGCAGCTGCATCTGCCGGAGAGCACCACGCTGCGTTATCAGGGGGAAACCTCGGCGTTTCAGAGCGCCACCGGCAACACGCTGTGGCTGATTCTGGCGGCGCTGATCACCATGTATGTGGTGCTCGGCATCCTCTACGAAAGCTTTATCCATCCGGTGACCATCCTCTCTACGCTGCCGTCGGCGGCGGTGGGCGCGTTGCTGACGCTGCTGCTGGCGGGCACCGAATTCAGCCTGATTGCGCTGATTGGGGTGATACTGCTGATCGGCATCGTGAAAAAGAACGCCATCATGATGATCGACTTCGCGCTGGAGGCGGAACACCATCAGCAGCTCAGCGCGCGCGACGCGATTCATCAGGCCTGCCTGCTGCGCTTCCGCCCGATTCTGATGACGACGATGGCGGCGCTGCTGGGTGCGCTGCCGCTGATGCTGGCCTCCGGCTCCGGGGCAGAGCTGCGTCAGCCGCTGGGGCTGGTGATTGTCGGCGGGCTGATTGTCAGTCAGGTGCTGACACTCTTCTCCACGCCGGTCATCTACCTCCTGTTTGATGGGCTGGCGCAGCGCGGCCACGCCTGGGTGAAACGCCGTCAGCAGCGGGCGCGGAGCGGGCAATGAATCTGACCCGGCTGTTTATCTTTCGTCCGGTGGCGACGCTGCTGCTGACGCTGGCGATCCTGCTGCTCGGCGCGCTGGGCTACCGGCTGCTGCCGGTAGCACCACTGCCGCAGGTCGATTTCCCCACCATCATGGTCAGCGCCAGCCTGGCAGGCGCCAGCCCGGAAACCATGGCGGCGACGGTCGCTACGCCGCTGGAACGTTCGCTGGGGCAGATTGCCGGTATCAGTGAGATGACCTCCAGCAGCTCGCAGGGCTCCAGCAGCATCATCCTGCAGTTTGAACTGGACCGCGATATCAATGGCGCGGCGCGCGACGTTCAGGCGGCAATCAACGCGGCGCGCAGCCTGCTGCCCAGCGCAATGGCCTCGCTGCCGACCTATCGCAAAGCCAACCCGTCAGACGCGCCAATAGTGATGCTGGCGCTGACCTCTGCCACCCGCACGCCAGGCGAGCTCTACGATCTGGCGGAGAGCAAAATCGAACAGGCGATGGGGCAGGTACAGGGCGTCGGCGAAGTGTCGCTGATGGGCAGCGCCTTACCGGCGGTGCGGATTGATCTGCAGCCGCTGAAGCTGACCCATTACGGCATCTCGCTGGAGACGGTGCGTGCCGCCGTCGCCAACAGCACTACCAATCTGCCTAAAGGGATCTTACAGGGCAGTGACCAGTCGTGGCTGGTGGACAGCAACGGCCAGCTGGAGAAGGCGGCCAGCTACCGCGATCTGATCATCACTTATCAGCAGGGCAACGCGGTGCGCTTGCGTGACGTCGCCACGGTCTATGACTCGGTGGAAGATCGCTATCAGGCAGGGTTTCTGAATGCCACACCGGCGGTGATGATCGGTATCAAACGTCAGGCGGGTGCCAACATGCTGGAAACCATCGACGCGATAAAAGCGCAGTTGCCGCAGCTGGAAAAGAGTCTGCCCGCTGACAGCCAGCTGAAGGTGGTGGTTGACCGTTCGCCTGGCGTGCGCGCCTCGCTGTATGACACCGAAGAGACGCTGCTGATCGCGGTGCTGCTGGTGATTGCGGTAGTGTTTATTTTTCTGCGCAATCTGCAGGCGGTGATCATTCCGGCGCTGGCACTGCCGGTGTCGCTGATCGGCACCTGCGCGGTGATGTATCTGCTGGGATACAGCCTGGATAACCTGTCGCTGATGGCGCTGATTATCGCCACCGGCTTCGTGGTGGATGATGCGATTGTGGTGCTGGAGAACATCACCCGTCACATTGAGCGCGGGCTGAGCCCGCTGCGGGCGGCGCTGCGCGGGGCGCAGGAGGTGAGCTTTACCGTGCTGTCGATGACCGTGTCGCTGATCGCGGTGTTCATCCCGATCCTGCTGATGGGCAGCATTGTCGGGCGGCTGTTCCGCGAATTCGCCGTGACGCTCACCGTGTCGCTGCTGATCTCGCTGTTTGTTTCGCTGAGCCTGACGCCGATGCTCTGCGCCCGCCTGCTGAAACCAAAGCCGCCCGTCAGCCAGCGGCCGCATCCGCTTTATCAGTTGATTGAAAACCAGCTGAATCGCCTGCTGGCCGCCTACGGGCGCGGGCTGGCCTGGGTGATGCGCCATCAGAAACTGACGCTGCTCAGCCTGCTGCTGACCGTACTACTGAATGTTTTTCTCTTCGCCGTGGTGCAGAAGGGCTTCTTCCCCAATCAGGATACCGGGCTGCTGATGGGTGCGCTGCGCGCCGATCAGAACATCTCGTTCCAGGCGATGAAGCCGAAAATGCTGATGTTCACGCAGATCATTCAGGAAGACCCGGCGGTAGAGAGTGTGATGTCGTCGATGGGCAGCGGGATGTTTGGCTCCCGCAACAGCGCCAACTTCTTTGTGCGGCTTAAAGATTTTGATCAGCGCGATGCGACCGCCACCGAGGTGGCCAACCGGCTGACGCGCAAAACCAGTCACATCGCCGGGGCGCAGATGTTCCTGATGGCGGCGCAGGACCTGCACATTGGCGGACGCAGCGCCAACGCCACGTATCAGTACAGCCTGCAGGCGGACGATCTCGATCTGCTGCGCACCTGGACGCCGAAAGTGCAGGCGGCGCTGGCGGCGATCCCCGAGCTTAACAGCGTGGACTCCGATTCACAGACCGGCGGCCAGGAGGTAGAGCTGAACATCGATCGTGATCGCGCCACCCGGCTGGGCGTCAACGTGAACATGCTGGATACGCTGCTGAACAATGCGTTCAGCCAGCGGCAGATCGCCACGCTCTATCACACTCTGAATCAGTATCACGTGGTGATGTCACTGCAGGATAGCGACACCGCCAATCCTGAGACGCTGCAGCAGCTTTATGTGATTAACGACAGCGGTGACCGCGTGCCGCTCTCCGCCTTTGCCCGCTTCAGCGGCGGCAACGCGCCGCTGTCGGTGGCGCATCAGGGCCAGGCCGCGACCAGCACCCTGGCGTTTAATCTCAACGAGGGAGTGTCACTGGAACAGGCGCAGGAACTGATAAAACAGGCGATGGCGAAGCTGGGCCTGCCGTCGACCCTTCATGCCGGTTTTGCCGGCACCGCCGCCGCCTTTTCTCAGCTGACCGCGACCATGCCGTGGCTGATTCTGGCGGCGCTGGCGGCGGTCTATCTCGTGCTCGGCGTGCTCTATGAGAGCTACATCCATCCACTGACCATTCTTTCGACCCTGCCGTCAGCGGGCGTCGGCGCGCTGTTACTGCTGCTGCTGACCGGCACGCAGCTCACGGTAATCGCGCTGATTGGCATTATCCTGCTGATCGGCATCGTGAAAAAGAACGCCATCATGATGATCGATTTCGCCATCGATGCGGAACGGCGGCAGGGCATGTCGCCACAGCAGGCGATCACCCAGGCGTGCCTGATGCGCTTCCGGCCCATCATGATGACCACGCTGGCCGCCTTTTTCGGCGCGTTGCCGCTGGCGCTGGGCAGCGGCGGTGATGCCGATCTGCGCAGCCCGCTGGGCATCGCTATCGCGGGCGGACTGGCGCTCAGCCAGCTGCTGACGCTGTTTACCACGCCGGTTGTTTATCTTTGGCTCGATCGTCTGGGCCGTGCCACTCAACGTCAATGGCGTCGTCTGCGCCCTACGGAATCCTGATCCATGAAACCGCTTATCCCCTTTGTTGTGATGCTGCTGAGCGGCTGTAGCGTCGGTCCCGACTATCAGCGCCCCGCGGTGTCTGTGCCGGTCCACTATAAA
Organism: Pantoea sp. EKM20T; assembly: GCF_011800485.1. NCBI lineage: Bacteria > Pseudomonadati > Pseudomonadota > Gammaproteobacteria > Enterobacterales > Erwiniaceae > Pantoea > Pantoea sp. EKM20T. Next base: position 246,561 of record NZ_JAALFW010000005.1, read on the forward strand.
GAGGCCAGAGGCTGGCAGCAGGCGACGCCGCTTGATGCGCAAAGTAAAGGCGAATGGTGGGCGGTTTATCACGACGCCACCCTGAGCGGGCTGCTGAACCAGGTGAGCATCTCGAACCAGAACGTGGCGAATTATGCCGCGCAGTACCGGCAGGCACAGGCGCTGGCGAGTGAGTCACGTGCGGCGCTGTTTCCCTCGCTGGGCTATGACGGCAGCGTGACGCGCAGCGGCAGCCACGCGACTGACAGCAGCGTTCGCACCACCAGCAGCAGCCATCAGGCGGAGCTGAGTGCCAGCTGGGAGCTGGACCTGTGGGGCAAACTGCGACGCACGCTGGAGGAGAACCGCGCCAGCGCCTCGGCCAGCGCGGCGGAACTGGCCAATATCACCCTGAGCGCCCAGTCTGAGCTGGCGCAGGACTATTTCCAGCTGCGCATCATGGATCAGAAAATCGCGCTCTATCAGCAGAGCGTTGATGCTTATCAGCGCTATCTGAAAGTGATTACCAGCCAGTATCAGGCGGGCACCGCGTCGCGTGCCACCCTGGCTCAGGCGCAGCTGCAGCGGGAGAGCGCCAGCGCCTCGGCGCAGGATTATCAGTGGCAGCGCGCGCAGATGGAGCACGCCATTGCGCTGCTGATCGGCAAAGCACCCGCTGAATTCAGCCTGACCGCCGCGCCGCTGACGGCCACGCTGCCCGCGATTCCGGCAGCCCTGCCGGGCGAGCTGTTGCAGCGCCGTCCCGACATTGCTTACGCCGAACGTAACATGGCCGCGGCCAATGCTGCGGTGGGCGTGGCGGTGGCCGGTTACTATCCCGACCTGACCCTGAGCGCCAGCGGTGGCGTCAGTTCTTCCGTGCTGCATTCGCTCTTCTCGCTGCCGAACCGCGTCTGGTCGCTGGGGCCGGAGCTGAGCGGCACGCTGCTGGATTTTGGTGCGACCGCAGCACAGGTCGATCAGGCACGAGCGGGCTGGGATGCCAGCGTTGCGACCTATCGTCAGACGGTGCTGACCGCAATGCAGGAGGTGGAAGATAAGCTGGTGGAGCTGAACACGCTGCAGGGTGAGATCGCCGCGCAGCAGCGCGCCACCGACGCGGCGCAGACCTCGGCGCGGGTGACGCGTTTGCAGTATGAGGCGGGCATTATTACGTATCTGGATGTGGCGACCACCGAAAACAGCCGCCTGAGTGCGCAACAGAGTTTGCTGACGCTGCAGAGCACGCAGTGGGTCAGCAGTGTGGCGCTGATTGCGGCACTCGGCGGTGGCTGGCAGGCACCCTGAAGGCGGCGTCAGGTTACCGATAATTCTGTTGTCGAACCGCGTCAAATCCTGCATCGTGAGGGGCTATTTTCACGATGCTAAGGAGCCGGCATGGTTTTCACACTATTGCGCCTGATATTTCGCCTGTTATGGCGGGTCGAACTGCGTGGCGACGTCGCCGAACTGCATAAGCAGAAGGTATTGATCACGCCGAACCATATGTCGTTTCTCGACGGCATATTGCTGGCGCTATTTTTGCCGATTAAGCCGGTCTATGCGGTCTATTCGACCATCAGCGAAAGCTGGTTTATGCGGCTGGTTAAACCCTTTATCGACTATGTGCCGCTCGATCCCACCAAACCCATGGCGCTCAAACAGCTGGTCAGGCTGATCGACAGTGGCCGTCCGGTGGTGATCTTCCCGGAAGGACGTATTACCGTCACCGGATCGCTGATGAAGATCTACAGCGGGGCGGGTTTTGTCGCGGCGCGTTCGGGCGCGAATGTGGTGCCGATGCGCATTGAAGGCGCAGAGTACACGCCGTTTGGTCGTCTGGCGGGCGTGTTTAAACGTCGCCTGTTCCCGCGCATCACCCTGACGATTCTGCCCGCCACCCGCATTCCGATGCCGGAGGCGAAACGGGCGCGCGATCGGCGCGTGCTGGCCGGTGAGCATCTGCATCATGTGATGATGGAAGCGCGCATGGCGGTGCGTCCGCGTGAAACCCTGTTTGAGGCATTTCTGGCGGCGCGTACGCGTTATGGCGCGTTTAAGCGCTGCATCGAAGATGTCAATTTCAAACCCGACAGCTACAACGGACTGCTGAAGAAGGCGCTGGGCGTGGGCCGTATTCTGGAGCGCTACAGCCAGCCGCGCGAAGTGGTAGGACTGCTGCTGCCCAATACCACCGTCACGGCGGCGGCGATTTTCGGGGCATCCCTGCGCGGACGTGTTCCGGCGATGCTCAACTATACGGCGGGCGTGAACGGCATGCGGGCGGCACTGACCGCCGCGCAGATCAAAACGGTCTTCACGTCGCGCCAGTTCCTGGACAAAGGCAACCTGTGGCATCTGCCACAGGGGCTCGATGATGTGCAGTGGATCTATCTGGAAGATCTGAAAGATACCGTGACCAGTAAGGACAAACTGTGGATCGTCGCCCATCTGCTGATGCCGCATCGCGCACAGCTGCCCCAGCAGCCGGAAGACGCCGCGATGGTACTGTTTACCTCCGGCTCGGAAGGCAATCCTAAAGGGGTGGTGCATTCGCATAAAAGCCTGCTGGCGAACGTTGAACAGATCCGCACCATCGCCGACTTCACCCCGCGCGACCGCTTTATGTCGGCGCTGCCGCTGTTCCATGCGTTTGGTCTGACCGTCGGGCTGTTTACGCCGCTGATGACCGGCGCGCAGGTGTTCCTCTATCCCAGCCCGCTGCACTATCGCATCGTGCCGGAGCTGGTCTATGACCGCAACTGCACCGTGCTGTTTGGCACCTCGACCTTCCTCGGCAACTACGCGCGCTTTGCCGCGCCCTATGATTTTGCCCGCCTGCGCTATGTGGTGGCGGGGGCGGAGAAGCTGCAGGAGAACACCCGTCAGCTCTACATGGAGAAGTATGGCATTCGCATTCTTGAAGGCTACGGCGTAACCGAATGCGCGCCAGTGGTCGCGATTAACGTGCCGATGGCGGCGAAGGCGCACACCGTCGGACGCATTCTGCCGGGCATGGATTCGCGGCTGATGTCGGTGCCGGGCATTGAGCAGGGCGGACGGCTGCAACTGCGCGGACCGAACGTGATGAAGGGCTATCTGCGGGTTGAGAATCCAGGCGTGCTGGAAGTGCCGGTCGCCGACGATGGCGAAGGCAATCAGGAAGCGGGCTGGTATGACACGGGTGATATCGTCAGCTTTGATGACGGCGGTTTCTGCCAGATTCAGGGACGTGCCAAACGCTTTGCGAAGATTGCCGGTGAGATGGTGTCGCTGGAGATCGTCGAGCAGATCGCTCTGAAAGCGTCGCCGGACAAACAACATGCCGCCTCGCTGCGCCCGGATGGTCAGCGTGGTGAGGCGCTGGTGCTGTTCACCACCGACGCTGAACTGGCGCGCGACAGCCTGCAGAATGCGGCCCGCGAGCTGGGTGCGCCAGAACTGGCGCTGCCGCGTGATATCCGGGTGATGAAGCAGTTGCCGCAGCTGGGCAGCGGTAAACCCGATTACGTCACGCTGAAAAAAATGGCGGAAGAGGAGCAGGCATGAGCCTTGATCGTAATGCGCCGCTGATGTCACGCGGCATGATCGCCGTGATTATCGCCCAGTTCTTTTCGGCCTTCGGCGATAACGCGCTGCTGTTTGCCACGCTGGCCGTGCTGAAAAGCCAGTTCTATCCCGACTGGAGTCAGCCGGTGCTGCAGATGCTCTTTGTCGCAGCCTACATTCTGCTGGCACCGTTTGTCGGTCAGGTCGCGGACAGCATGGCAAAAGGGCGGGTGATGATGCTCGCCAACAGCCTGAAGCTGCTGGGCGCGCTGGTGATCTGCTTCGGCTTCAACCCCTTCCTCGGATATACCCTGGTGGGCGCGGGCGCAGCCGCTTACTCTCCGGCTAAATATGGCATCCTCGGTGAGATCACTCACGGCGAGAAGCTGGTGAAAGCCAACGGGCTGATGGAGGGATCGACCATCGCCGCCATTCTGCTCGGCTCAGTGGCGGGTGGGATGCTGGCTGACTGGCATCTGCTGGCGGCGCTCGGGATCTGTGCACTGACCTACGGCATTGCCGTGGTGGCCAACCTGTTTATCCCGAAACTGCAGGCGGCGCGTCCTGGTCAGAGCTGGCAGCTGGGTATGATGGTACGCAGTTTTTTCAGTGCTGCCGCGCTGCTATGGCGTGATGCGGAGACGCGCTTCTCGCTGCTCGGCACCAGCCTGTTCTGGGGCGCAGGCGTGACGCTGCGTTTTCTGCTGGTGCTGTGGGTGCCGGTGGCGCTGGGCATCAGTGACAACACCACGCCAACGACCCTGAATGCCATGGTGGCGATCGGGATTGTGATTGGGGCGGCGGCGGCGGCGAAGCTGGTGACGCTTGAAACGGTGCGTCGCTGTATGCCAGCCGGTGTGCTGATTGGTGTGATGGTCGTCGTCTTCGCGCTGCAGCATTCTCTGCTGAATGCCTATCTGGTGCTGATGCTGATTGGCGCGCTGGGCGGTTTCTTTGTGGTGCCGCTGAATGCACTGCTGCAGGCGCGGGGCAAAGAGAGCGTCGGTTCAGGTAATGCGATTGCGGTGCAGAATCTGGGTGAGAACAGCGCCATGCTGATCATGCTGGGGCTCTATACGCTGGCGATCAAGGCGGGTGCACCTGCGGTGGCGACGGGCGTCGGTTTTGGCGTGCTGTTTGCGCTGGCGATAGCGCTGCTGTGGCTGTGGCGTCCGGCTAAGCGTTAAGCGATTCACCGCCTCTCTCCGGGATAGCCGGAGAGAGGCGGGCGCCCTCGTTAACAATAGATGTTAACAACGTAGATTAGCGACGAAGGGCAATCGCTTCGATTTCGATCTTCACATCTTTTGGCAGACGCGCCACTTCGACACAGGAACGCGCCGGGAAGTGCGCTTCATGCTCGGTGAAAAACGCCTCATAAGCCGCATTGACCGTGGCGAAGTCATTTAAATCCTTTACGAACACCGTGGTCTTCACGATGTCGCCGACCTTCAGACCCGCTGCTTCAACAATCGCCTTCACATTTTCCAGTGACTGACGCGCCTGTGCGGCAACGTCATCCGCCACCTGGCCGGTCGCCGGATCCACCGGGATCTGGCCAGAGGTGATGATCATGCTGCCCAGATCGACACCCTGAACATAGGGGCCGATAGCGGCAGGGGCTTTTTCAGTACTGATTTCACGAGACATCATTGCTCCTTTGATTACGTCGTCAGGCGGCGATGCCGCCGGTGTTGCCCATTATAAGGTCGGGCAGGGCGATTACCAGTGACCCAGCACCACATGGCGGGCGAACTCTTTTTCGCAATATTTGCACTTCAGATGCACATCGTCGGCGCGCTGCTTCACGGCAAAGCTGGAGAAGACCGGCTCGCTGCGGCTGATGCAGTTGCTGTTCGGGCAGGTCAGCACCCGTTCAACGTGGTCCGGCAGCGTCGGGGCGATCTTCGCGACCACTTCATAGTCGTCGATGCGGTTGACCGTGGCATGGGGCGCATAGACCGCCAGCTGATTCACCTGATCGTCGGTGAGAAAGGTGTTCTCAATCTTGATCAGATCTTTGCGGCCCATCTCGCCCGATGGCAGATTCAGGCCAATGGTAATCCGCTGATCGGTTTCGGTCAGCCGGAACAGAGAGAGCAATTTAAAGCCGATCTGCGCCGGAATATGGTCGATGACCGTGCCGCGTTTGATCGCTTCGACCTGCAGTTTGTTGTCCTGCGTCATGGGGGTATCTCCTTACAGGGCGAGTTCGCTGTTTAAAACCAGTGCCAGCAGAGCCTGGCGCGCATAGATGCCGTTACCCGCCTGCTGGAAATACCAGGCATACGGGGTTTTATCGACATCGGTGGTGATTTCATCGATGCGCGGCAGCGGGTGCAGTACCTTCATATTGTCGCGCGCCGTAGCGAGATCGGCAGCGCGCAGAATGAATTGCGCTTTGACGTTGGCATATTCTGACGGATCGAGCCGCTCTTTCTGCACCCGCGTCATATAGAGGATATCGAGCTGCGGCATCACCTCTTCAAAGCTGTCGTGACGTGACCAGCTGATATTCTTCTCATCCAGCATGTCGGTGATATAGGCCGGCATCGCCAGCGCATCGGGCGCGATAAAGAAGAAGCGGTTGCCGTCAAACTTCGCCAGCGCCTGGGTCAGGGAGTGGACGGTGCGGCCATACTTCAGGTCGCCGACCATCGCCACATTCAGCTGATTAAGACGGCTCTGCGTCTCCTGAATGGTAAAGAGATCAAGCAGCGTCTGGGTCGGATGCTGGTTCGCGCCGTCACCGGCGTTGAGAATCGGGATGCCGCCGGAGAACTCGGTCGCCAGCCGCGCCGCGCCTTCCTGCGGGTGACGCATCACGATCGCATCGACGTAGGTGCTAATCACTGAAATGGTGTCGGCCAGGGTTTCGCCTTTTTTGCCCAGCGACGTATTACTGCCGTCAGCAAAGCCCACCGCTGACGCGCCAAGGCGATGAATGGCGGTTTCAAACGACAGGCGGGTACGGGTCGACGCCTCAAAGAAGCAGCTGGCGATAACCTTGTGCTTGAGCAGTTCCGGCTGCGGATGGGCTTTAAGCTTCGCGGCGGTGTGTAGCGCCAGTTCCAGCTCTTCACGACTGAGGTCGTTGATTGAAATAATGTGCTTGCGATATAGCGGGTTAGCCATAGCTGTCTCCTCTGCGCGGCCGGATTGCGGACAAAAAAAAGCCCCTGCTTAAGGGGCTTTTTTAAGATCGGGTCGATGACCGAAAGAAACAGTAGCACCGCCTGCGGTCAGGCGTGATTGAGCGTCAAGTTGTCCGCTGTGCTGTAGCATATTTCCTCCGGCAAATTGGGCCGCATTATACCCGTTCGCGGTGGGTCAGCAAGAGGAAAACGTTTGCGCCTGCTTAGCCGATCAGAGACCGGGCCAGATCAGGCGGATGAATAGGCCGGTATGAGCAGACGCGACTCAGCGTCCTCAGCTGCGCGGTGCTGGTCGATCAGCGCTGGCCCAGCGTGGCCACCATTACCGCTTTAATCGTGTGCATCCGGTTCTCAGCCTGGTCGAACACAATGCTGTGTGGTGACTCAAACACCTCGTTGCTCACTTCCATGCCGTTGGGCAGATCGTACTGTTCCGCCATCTGCTGGCCCAGCGTGGTCTGGTCGTCGTGGAAGGCGGGCAGACAGTGCAGGAATTTAACCTGCGGGTTGCCGGTCAGACCGAGCATCGCCCGGTTCACCTGATAGTCACGCAGCAGCGCGATACGCTCGGCCCACACCGCTTTGGCTTCGCCCATCGACACCCAGACATCGGTGTAGATAAAGTCAGCGCCTTTCACACCGTCGGCAATATCTTCGGTGAGGGTGATTTTCCCGCCGGTCTGCTGCGCGGCTGCGCGGCACTGCGCCACCAGTTGCTCCTCTGGCCAGCAGCTCTTCGGTGCCACCAGACGCAGATCCAGCCCCACCTGTGCGGCGGCTTCCAGCATGGTGTTGCCCATGTTGTTGCGCGCATCACCTACATAAACCAGCGTCATCTCGCTGAGTTTTTTGCCCGGCAGATGCTCCTGCATGGTCAGCAGGTCGGCCAGCAGCTGGGTCGGATGAAACTCGGTGGTCAGGCCGTTCCACACTGGCACACCGGCATGTTCCGCCAGCGTTTCCACCAGTTCCTGACCGTAACCGCGATACTGAATGCCATCGTACATCCGGCCCAGCACCCGCGCGGTGTCGCGCATCGACTCTTTATGGCCGATCTGGCTGCCACTCGGGCCAAGATAGGTGACGTTTGCACCCTGATCGTAAGCGGCAACTTCGAAAGAGCATCGGGTACGGGTTGAGTCTTTTTCGAAGATGAGCGCGATGTTTTTACCTTTCAGATGCTGCACTTCCTGGGCGCTTTTTTTCGCGCGTTTCAATTCAGCGGAAAGGGAGAGGAGATGATCAATTTCGGCGGGCGTAAAATCCAGAAGCCTGAGGAAATGGCGCTGATACAGCTGACTCATACAACACTCCGGTAATCATTAAAGTGAATTAAAATTCAATCTAACCGTATGAATATGCATTTTCAAGTGCAGGGCTAATAAACTTTTCGTTTTGTGTAGTGGCGCGACGGGCAGTATGGGAAAATAATTGATTATTGCCGAACTCAGAGAGGATATCGTCATGGCATATGAAGCATTACTGGAAGAGCAGCAGGAAGAGACGCGGCAGATTATTGAAGAGCTGCTGGAGGATGGCAGCGATCCTGATGCGCTCTATACCATCGAGCACCATCTCTCATGCAATAATTTTGATTCGCTGGAAAAAGCGGCCGTTGATGCGTTCAAGCTGGGTTATGAAGTGACCGAGCCGGAAGAGCTGGAGCTGGAAGATGGCACCACCGTGATGTGCGTCGACATCATCAGCGAATCCGCCCTGAAGCCTGAACTGATCGATGTGCAGGTTGAGCAGCTGGTGAACCTGATTGGTAAGTACAACGTCGATTACGACGGCTGGGGCACCTATTTTGAAGATCCCGATGCCGAAGATGAAGATGACGACGCCATCGAAGATGAAGATGATGATGGTATTCGCCACTAAGTAGCCGGGGCGGAGAGTTCTCCGCCTGTCACCCCTGCCACCTGTTTTAACATCATGAACTACGCACCCTTACTTGAACCTATCTATCAGTTTCTGCACTGCCGCACGCCACAGGCCTGGATTGATGAGGCGCGCAAGCCGGAAAATCTGACCCTGCTGTTAACCGACCATCTGGTGTGCGAACTGAAAGCCGCGCAGACCGCGGTGTGGTTGATCCGCAAATATGTTGCCGACAAACCCAGTGGCGACGCCATTCTGGCGTGGCTGAAACCTTATGAAGATTTTATCTTCCGCGAAGATGGCGACAGCGACTTTATCAACGCCCATAAGAACCTGACAAAACGTATCATCGTGCGCAATGCGCTGCCGTGGGCGGATGAGCTGGTGGAGAAGATGGTGCTGCTGATTAAAGAGGAGCTGCATCACTTCTATCAGGTGTGGGAAATTATGCAGTCGCGCGGGCTGGTCTATCAGAAGATCACCTCCAGCCGCTATGCCAAATCGCTGCTGCGCGAAGTCACCACCCATGAACCGGAAACGCTGGTGGATAAGCTGATATGCGGCGCTTACATCGAGGCGCGCTCCTGCGAGCGTTTCGCCAGTCTGGCACCTTATCTTGATGACGAACTGGCGAAGTTCTATCTGTCGCTGTTGCGCTCAGAGGCGCGGCATTATCAGGACTATTTAACCCTGGCGGCGCAGATTGCCACCAGAGATATCACGCCGCGGGTGCAGGTGATTGGGGCAACAGAAGGGCGGTTAATTAGCGAACCCGACAACGAATTACGCTTTCACAGCGGCGTACCGGCGTTCTGATTAGAGTAAACGGCGCTCTTACGATGGCCGTTTATTTTTTATATTGAACCGGGTTGATTTTATTAATAATAAAAAGATAAGTATTAACTGTTAATCTAATATGAACGCGTTACCTCCGAAAAATATAATTTGAGTGACCCCTCACAAAATATTTTATCTCTTCTGTTTTTTCTTTGCGGAATAACTATAGTGTTCTTGCCGGATTAGGATTGTTATTTTTCAAGCAAAACCTGATTCATAACGCCTCTTTGCCAGAGAGGGTTGTGAATCAGGTTTTTTTTTGCACCGGCTATAGCCGGGGAAAAGAATCAGCGACTTTTTTCGCCCGGCCAGTTTTGCTAATAAGCATTTAATGGAAGGAGTCATTAACATGAGGGGAAAGCGCGGTATTCCGTTATTTATTTTACTGTTTTTGCAGCCACCTGGCGCATGGGCTGACTTTTCCGACGCATTATCGTTCTCTGACAATGCTTTCCTGCGTGATTCGCAACTCGATCTCAGACTGCGTAATCACTGGAAGTATCTCAAGGAAAATGAAGCGCAGCCTGCCGCTGTTCATAATGCCTGGGGACAGGCGGCAAGCCTGAATTTTCTTTCCGGCTATCAGTGGGACTGGCTGGGTTTCGATGCAACCTATACCCGAGCGATCAGGCTGGGAGCCAGCGACTACTTTGCCACGCGCGGCCTGCTTTACGACAGCGGCGGTCATCAGCAAAAAGCTGACGCGCACGGCTTCAGCAAGTTTGGTGAACGCTATCTGAAAGTGAAGCTGGGGGACGCGAATGCGGGATTTAAAGGAAAAGCGGGCTGGCAGGAGTTAAAAAACATCGGCGTGCTGACCACCACGGACCGCTTGTCACGCAACAGTTACTCAGGCTATAGCGGCGCGCTGAACGTGCAGAAGATACGGCTGGATTTGGCTTACGTGACCAAAACGCTTCGCCACGACTCGCCGGAGAGTCTTGCCCTGCAAACCCAGGACCGACGAAAAATTAATGCGATCTATACCGGCGCACTGAGCTATACCGGTGATCGCGGACGTCTCGCCTACGCATTTGGCGAAGCGGAAGCCTACCAGCGGCGTCATGTTATCGAAGCGAATTATTCGCTCTCGCCGGACTGGCGCTTGTCCTCTCAAATTTATGGCAGTCAGGGGCTGGAAAATTATAAAAGCATGGCGGCCAGCAAAAGATCGTACGATAACCACGCGTGGCACTATGTCGGTGAAGCAGACTGGATTAACGACAGATGGACACAGAAATTCGCTGCCGCCTGGACTTCGGCACCCAAACATAATGCGGTGGGATATTATGTGCGCCCGCTGACAAAAAATACCCGTGGGCGTTTCAACGCCCTGACCTCTGCCGGAAAAGATTATACCCGTGATAAAGAACTGGCGCTGGTGTCGCAGACGGAATTTGAAATTTCAAAAGGCATTTTTAGCGGATTTCAGATTAACTATGGACAGTTTAATTATCGTAATACGCGTATACGTTCGGGGGAAGTCGCGCTCATAAACCGCTTCATCGAACCCCATCCGGTCCTGAAGGATTTATCGGTCTTTACGCTATTCGGTTATGGCTGGTCATATAAGAATAATAAAGAAACCCCGGTTTTTAATGCGCAAGGGAAATATATGCGTTCTCCCAGCCTTTCTGCAGAGATCGCGGTTGAATATAAATTAAATCTGTTCAGATAAGGAAAATACGATGAAAAGAATTTTTAAAGCGTTGCTGATTCTTATTGTGGTTGGGGCTGTCGCAGGCGAAGCCTTTGCCGCCGATGTCACTCTCTACGTTACGCGGCATGGTAAAACGATGTTCAACACGGTGCATCGCGCGCAGGGATGGGCAGATACTCCGCTAACGCCAGCGGGGGTAGAGGTGGCGCAAAAGCTGGGACGCGGTCTGCAGACGATCCCGTTTATCGCCGTCTGGTCCAGCGATGCTGGCAGAGCGAGAGAAACCGCGCAGCTTGTGATGCAGGCATGGAAAACGCCGCTGCCGCTGAACGAACGCCGGGAATTGCGGGAAGTGGGCTTTGGCCTGTATGAGGGCGATCTGAATAATAATATGTTGAACGATGCCGCCCATCAGTTGGGATTTGCATCCGATACGGCGCTAATGGAGGCCTATGGCAAAGGCAAGGTTCATGTCGACAGGATCATAGACGCTATCCGGCAGGCGGAAGCGTCAGGCACGCCGGCACTGAGAGGCATTAAATCAGCAGGCATGGCCGAAAGCTACCAGCAGGTTGCGAAGCGAATGGTCGATAGTCTGACTGAGATAGCGCAGCAGGCCCGGCAGCAGGGCGGCGGTAACGTTCTGGTGGTCACGCATGGCCTGGCGATTACAGCGCTACTGCAGGCGCTTGGCGATACGTCGTTAAACCAGACGCTGGACAATGCGAGCGTAACCCGGCTGCGCTATACCGACAGCGGAGAGTTCGTGATTGAATCCATCAACGATATGAGTTACGTAGAGCGCGGCTTATAACTTCCGCAACATACGCACTTCGCAGTCGACATGGCCTGTGCAGCCCATCGCGCTATCGATATGCTCAAAGCCGAGTGACTCATAAAGTTTAATAGCCCGCGTCAGGCTGGCGGTGGTTTCCAGATAGCAGCGACGGAAACCGTGGCTGCGTGCATGTTCTATCGCCCGCAGCGCCAGTTCGCGAGCCAGACCCTGACCGCGCACCTCTGGTAGAAAGTACATCTTTTGCAGTTCGCAGATATCGGGCGCGCTGCAGGCGAGCGGCGCAACACCGCCGCCGCCGACCACCTTGCCCTGATACTCAACAATCCAGTAGGCGCTCTGTTCGGCACTGTAGAGCTCAAACAGCTGGTCGAGCTGCGGATCGGAAACGGTGTAGCCCTTGTCAGCCGTCAGGCCGAACTCCGCGGAAACGTCGCGGATCACCTGGGCGATATGCGGATTATCGGCGGCAGTAATCGGCCGCACCTGGAGGTGCTGAGAGTCAGAAATCATGTGGGAGTTGAGCTATGTAAATCGGTTAGACATTTACCAGAAGTAACATTATCGTCATGTAAAAGCAATATTCCTGACAATGCAGGGAGGCTTTAAAAGCGTCATGTTTTTTAATGTCACTTGAAAATCTGTTTTATCATTTATACCTTACTATGTTCAGTAATAAGGAATTGTTTCTATCTTCTGGTCTTAATAGTGCTGATTACTTCACAATCAATTTGTTTGTCTTAATTGATGTGAATCAAAAATGCTGACTGCTACTCCTGTAAGTTAATACCTTTAACGCTAATTAAAGGATTGATTTCATGGCAATTCCAGCTTACCTATGGCTGAAAGATGATGGTGGCGCAGATATCAAAGGATCAGTTGACGTCCAACATCGAGAAGGAAGTATTGAAGTACTTAGTTTCATGCATGGTTTGAGCATACCGGTCGATCCTCACACCGGTAAACTCACAGGGACGCGTGTTCATAGTGCATTAGAATTCGAAAAAGAATTCGACTCATCCAGCCCTTATCTCTATAAAGCAGTCTCCTCCGGGCAAACACTCAGGTCAGCTGAAATAAAATGGTACCGTATTAATCACGCTGGCCAGGAAGAGGAGTACTTCAATATGTTCATTGAAGGAGTGAAAGTGGTGTCGGTTAATCCACTCATGCATAACATCAAATCCATTGAAAATATGAACCATCTTGAGTCAGTAACGCTGCGCTACGAAAAAATCACCTGGAAATACTGTGATGGCAATATTCAGCACTCCGATTCATGGAAGGAACGCACATAATTCAACTATCAATGGCGCAGCAATTCTGTGAGTCATTTTAAGGAGCGTGTATGACATGGGTCTATGACGTCAGAAAGCGATCTTTTACACGAGATGGTGTCTATAAATTCGATGCGTTATATGCCGGGGCTGAAGGATATAAAGACGATCCTGCATTAGCATGTGAGGTGAACAAAGGTCCTTTGCCAGCAGGAAAGTATAAGATTGCCAGTCCTATGGCAAAGCATCCTACAGCCGGACGGTTTGTTCTCCGTCTTATACCTTATGCGGGTAACAATATGTGTGGTCGCGCCGGATTTCTTATTCATGGAGATAACGGCTTTGGTACCGCTTCGAATGGCTGTATTGTCGCGTCTTTCAATGTAAGAAAAAGTATTGCGGATAGCGGCGACAGGGAGTTAATAGTGAAATGAAATGGCTCATTATTTTGCTATTAGCATTGTTTTCCGTCTCCTGTTCATCAGGAAGGTTCAATTCTGCAGAACATGTTTTGTCAGATAAAGTGATTACGGCATCCCGCAATAACGACAGCAGTTCACTTTCAGATGCTGATTATGACAAGATAACAGAATATCTTTCTCAGGGCCGGACACGCTGGATTGAACTTTACCCCATTCTTAATCGATCGCCATTCTTAGGCGCAACCTCTTTTCAGGAAGGTCTGGACATCGCGATGGCCTATGCCTTACCTGAAAATCCTGGCGCGGTAATGAAATACGTTAATCAAGGCAATGTTAATAAGCTATGCGGCATGCCATTTATTGAGCCGACTCCGGATGAAACAGATGCGTACTTTTTAAAAGCCCGCACGGCGCTTACTCAGTTAACGTCAGAAAGTGACCCGGAAAAAAGATGCCTGTCTGTATTAGAAAAGAGTCATGATCATCTTGCTGCTGAAACAAGGACGGGAAGGGTGTCATCGAAAAAATGATATAAAAAACCCCGCGCGAGAGCGCGGGGTTTTTTCAGCGCGAGGAATCAATCAGAGCGCCGCAATGACCGCCTGCTGTTCAATCAGTTTTGCTTTTGATTGTTGCAGGTCCGCTACGCGTTCGCGCTCTTTCGCCACCACCGCTTCCGGGGCGCGCGAAACAAAGCCTTCGTTCGCCAGCTTGGTCTCGATCTTCTCGATTTCCACATCCAGCTTAACCAGCTCTTTCGCCAGACGCTCCAGCTCAGCGGTTTTATCCACCAGATCCGCCATCGGGATCAGCAGCTCTGCGCCTTCAACCAGTTTGGTCACAGACACCGGACCTTTCTCGCCCGCAGGCAGAATGGTCAGGCTTTCCAGACGCGCCAGGCGCGACAGGAAGTTGCGGTTAGCTTCAACGCGACGCAGTGCCGCAGGCGAGCAGTCACGCAGCAGCACATCCAGCGGCTTGCTCAGTGCGATGTTCATCTCGGCACGGATATTACGCACCGCCACGATCGCCTGCTTCATCCACTCGATGTCCGCTTTCGCTTCGGCATCTTCTTTCGCCGCATCGTACTGCGGGAAAGGCTGCAGCATGATGGTGTCGTCGCTGATATTTTTCAGCCCCTTCACGCGCTGCCAGATGGTTTCAGTGATAAACGGAATGATCGGATGCGCCAGACGCAGCAGCGCTTCCAGTACGTGAACCAGCGTATGACGGGTGCCACGCAGTTCAGATTCACTGCCGCTGTTCATGACCGGCTTGGTCAGCTCCAGATACCAGTCGCAGAACTGGTTCCAGGTGAAGTCATACAGCAGGTTAGCCGCGATATCGAAACGGTAGCTATCCAGCGCTTCACGGTACGCTTTCACCGTGTTGTTGAACTCGGTCAGGATCCAGCGATCTGCCAGCGACAGCGTCATTTCGCCGCCATTCTGTCCGCAATCCTGCTCTTCGGTGTTCATCAGCACAAAGCGGCTGGCGTTCCACAGCTTGTTACAGAAGTTGCGATAGCCTTCCAGTCGCTTCATGTCCCAGTTGATGTCGCGACCGGTAGAGGCCAGCGCCGCCAGGGTGAAACGCAGCGCATCGGTGCCTGATGGCTCGATGCCGTCCGGGAACTGCTTCTCGGTACGTTTGCGGATTTTCTCCGCCAGCTGTGGCTGCATCATGTTGCCGGTGCGTTTTTCCAGCAGCGCTTCCAGTGAAATGCCGTCGACCATATCCAGCGGGTCAATCACGTTGCCCTTGGATTTCGACATCTTCTGACCTTCTTCATCACGGATCAGACCGGTCATGTAGACGGTTTTAAACGGTACCTGTGGTTTGCCGTTTTCATCTTTGATGAAGTGCATGGTCAGCATGATCATGCGGGCAATCCAGAAGAAGATGATGTCGAAGCCGCTGACCAGCACGCTGGTCGGATGGAAAGTACGCAGCGCTTCGGTGTTTTCCGGCCAGCCCAGGGTGGAGAAGGTCCACAGACCTGAGGAGAACCAGGTATCCAGCACGTCATCATCCTGACGCAACGCGACGTCGGCGGCCAGGTTGTTCTCAGCCCGCACTTCGTCTTCGGTGCGACCGACATAGACGTTACCGTTGTCGTCATACCACGCCGGGATGCGGTGACCCCACCAGAGCTGACGGGAGATACACCAGTCCTGAATATCGCGCATCCAGGAGAAGTACATGTTTTCGTACTGCTTCGGTACAAACTGGATGTCGCCGTTTTCAACGGCTTCAACCGCGACTTTCGCCAGCGGTGCGGTACGCACATACCACTGGTCAGTCAGCATCGGCTCGATAACCACGCCGCCACGGTCGCCGTAAGGCACGGTCAGATCGTGGGGTTTGATCTCTTCAAGCAGGCCGAGTTCATCGACAGCGGCAACAATCGCTTTGCGCGCCGCGAAGCGTTCCATGTTCTGGAAAGCCGCCGGGATCTCATCGGAACAGGCATCGCTGGCTTCGCCATTGGTGTCATACACCTGAGCACGGTCGCGGATATCGCCGTCGAAGGTCAGGATGTTGATCATCGGCAGTTTGTGACGACGGCCGACTTCATAGTCGTTGAAGTCATGCGCCGGGGTGATCTTGACGCAGCCGGTGCCTTTTTCCATGTCGGCATGTTCGTCGCCAACGATAGGGATCAGGCGGCCAACCAGCGGCAGCATCACAAATTTGCCGATCAGATCTTTGTAACGTGGATCTTCCGGGTTAACGGCGACGCCGGTATCACCCAGCAGGGTTTCCGGACGCGTGGTGGCGACCACCAGGTAATCTTTGCCGTCGGCGGTTTTTGCGCCGTCAGCCAGTGGATAGCGGATATGCCACATCGAGCCTTTGCTCTCGCGGTTTTCCACTTCCAAATCGGAGATTGCGGTACGCAGTTTTGGATCCCAGTTCACCAGGCGTTTGCCACGGTAGATCAGGTTCTCTTTATAGAGGCGAACAAACACCTCTTTCACGGCGTTGGAAAGGCCATCGTCCATGGTGAAGCGCTCGCGCTCCCAGTCGACGGAGTTGCCCAGACGGCGCATCTGGCGGGTGATGGTGCCGCCGGACTCTGCTTTCCACTGCCAGATTTTGTCGATGAACGCATCACGGCCATAGTCCTGGCGCGTCTTGCCCTCTTCAGCCGCAATTTTGCGCTCAACTACCATCTGCGTGGCGATGCCCGCGTGGTCAGTACCGGCCTGCCACAGGGTATTTTTCCCCTGCATGCGCTGGTAACGGATCATGGTGTCCATGATGGTTTGCTGGAAGGCGTGACCCATGTGCAAGCTACCGGTGACGTTCGGCGGCGGGATCATGATGCAAAAGCTTTCCTGGCTGGTATCGCCATTCGGTTTGAAGTAGCCCTGCTTTTCCCAATGCTCGTAAAGCGGCTGCTCGATATCTTGCGGGTTATATGTCTTTTCCATTTCTGCTATGTCGTTTGCGGCTGTGGTGGCGCTGCCGTATTCAATTGGAATCCAACGCTGCGATACGCTTTATAGCGGTCGCGCGCCAGTTGTTTGAGCGTGTCTTCGTAAGGAACGAAGTCTATCACTTCATGGAAAGCAGTAGCAAAATCTGCGAAGTGGGGCAGCAGGCTAATCAGCAGGTCGCGCGGTGAACTGCCGCGACGCTGTGGCCATGCCAGCTCAACCGGCGCACCGTAGCGCGGGCCTTCACCCGCCAGGTTATGCGGCACGAAGGCGTTTGCCGGTCGTTGCCACAGCGCTTCGTCGAGACGAATGGCTTGCTGTTCATCTTCGCAGGCGATCAACACCCGCTTTCCGGCCCGCCAGCGTGTTTCCGCCAGATTGCACACCAGCGCTTCAACGGCGCTAAGGCCATCGCTCGTTGCATCGGTTTCCAGCACGTAGAAGGTTGCGTTTTTCATCGGTTTGCTCATCAGAAGATCAAGGGCGGAATGATATCCGCCCTTGCTGTCAGAAAAGAGGGCGCTTAATCGTCGCCGTTCAATCCTGCCCGATTCAACAGAAATTGCGACAGCATCGGCACCGGACGTCCGGTGGCGCCTTTGGCCTTGCCGGAGCGCCAGGCGGTACCGGCGATATCCAGGTGTGCCCAGTTATATTTGCGGGCAAAGCGTGCCAGGAAGCAGGCGGCGGTAATCGCGCCGCCGGGACGGCCACCAATGTTCGCCATATCGGCAAAGTTGGACTCCAGCTGCTCCTGGAACTCATCCGCCATCGGCAGACGCCAGGCGCGATCGCCTGACTGCTCCGAGGCGCTGATCAGCTCATGCGCCAGCGGATTGTGGTTCGACAGCAGGCCGCTGATGTGATGACCCAGCGCAATCACGCAGGCACCGGTCAGCGTCGCGACGTCAATCACCACTTCCGGATCGAAACGTTCAACATAGGTCAGCGCATCGCACAGGACCAGGCGGCCTTCGGCATCGGTGTTCAGCACCTCAACCGTCTGGCCAGACATGGTGGTCAGCACGTCGCCCGGACGCATCGACCGGCCATCCGGCATGTTTTCACAGCCCGCCAGCACGCCAACCACGTTCAGCGGCAGATTCAGCTCTGCCACCATACGCATCACGCCATAGACGGCGGCCGCGCCGCACATGTCATACTTCATTTCGTCCATGCTGTCGGCAGGCTTGATGGAGATGCCGCCGGAGTCAAAGGTCAGCCCTTTGCCCACCAGCACAATCGGACGTGCTTCCGCATCCGGATTGCCTTTGTACTCAATTACCGACATCAGCGATTCGTTTTGCGAACCGGCCCCGACAGCGAGATAGGCGTTCATGCCCAGCTCTTTCATCTGCTGTTCGCCGATGACGCGGGTGGTGACATTTTTGCTGAAGGCATCCGCCAGCTGACGCGCCTGTGACGCCAGATAGGCGGCGTTACAGATATTAGGTGGCATGTTGCCGAGATCTTTAGCCGCTTTCATACCGGCCGCGACTGCTAATCCATGCTGGATCGCCCGTTCGCCGCTGGTCAGTTCACGGCGGGTCGGCACGTTAAAGACCAGCTTGCGCAGCGGACGACGTGGTTCCGCTTTGTTACTTTTCAGCTGGTCAAAGTTGTAGAGCGCCTCTTTGGAGGTCTCTACTGCCTGACGCACTTTCCAGTAGGTGTTGCGGCCTTTGACATGCAGCTCGGTCAGGAAGCAGACCGCTTCCATTGAGCCGGTGTCGTTGAGCGTGTTAATGGTTTTCTGAATGACCTGCTTGTACTGGCGTTCATCCAGCTCACGCTCTTTACCGCAGCCAATCAGCAGAATACGCTCGGACAGGATATTTGGCACATGATGCAGCAGCAGTGTCTGGCCCACTTTTCCTTCCAGCTCGCCGCGGCGCAGCAGGGCGCTGATGTAGCCGTCGCTGATTTTATCCAGTTGCTCGGCAATCGGTGACAGACGACGCGGTTCGAAAACGCCAACGACAATGCAGGCACTGCGCTGTTTTTCCGGGCTTCCGCTTTTTACACTGAACTCCATGCACTCTCCTGAATCTTAAAGACAACGGCCGCTGCTGCCGCTAGAATGTAGCGCGCTCATGACCCATTTATTCATCGTCGCAGCATGACATTCTGCTGCTGGAGGTCATAATGAATCAGGGTGACAAGATGTTGTTTTTTCACCACCCGGACGCGTTTTTCATACAAATTTAGCTACGGCGACGGCCATTGATGAAGAAAAATGGCTGATAAGCGTTGAAACTAGCGATTTTCCTGCAAAAAGACAAGTTTTCACAGGCGTACTAAGCGTGATCATCATTAGATATCTGGTTCGGGAAACGCTCAAAAGCCAGCTGGCTATCCTGTTTATCCTGCTACTCATCTTCTTTTGTCAGAAGTTAGTCAGGATCCTGGGTGCCGCGGTGGATGGCGAAGTGCCGACAAACCTCGTTCTGACCTTGTTAGGACTCGGTGTGCCTCAAATGGCACAACTTATACTGCCCTTAAGTCTGTTTCTGGCGATCCTGATGACGCTGGGGCGGCTCTACACGGAAAGTGAAATTACCGTGATGCATGCCTGCGGCCTGAGTAAGACCGTCCTGGTGAAAGCAGCGATGGTGCTGATGCTGTTTACCTCGATAGTGGCGGCCGTGAACGTCATCTGGCTGGGGCCATGGTCATCCCGCTATCAGGATGAGGTGACGCAGAACGCCAAAGCGAACCCGGGCGCGGCAGCAATGGCCGCCGGACAGTTCCAGACCTCCAGTGACGGCAGCGCCGTACTGTTTGTCGAGGATGTGAAGGGCAACAACTTTGGTAACGTGTTCCTGGCGCAGTTACGGCCAAAGGGTAACGCGCGACCGTCGGTGGTGCTGGCTGACAGCGGTCACATGGAGCAGCATAAAGATGGCTCGCAGGTGGTGACGCTGGATAAAGGCACCCGTTTTGAGGGCACCGCTCTGCTGCGTGATTTCCGTATCACCGACTTCACCAATTATCAGGCCATCGTAGGCTATAAAGCGGCAACGCTCGATCCTAACGATGCAGAACAGGCAAGCCTGACCGACCTGTTCGCGAATAAGACACCTGAGTTTCAGGCCGAGCTGCACTGGCGTCTGACGCTGGTGTTCTCGGTGCTGGTGATGGCGCTGATGGTGGTGCCGCTCAGCGTGGTGAACCCACGTCAGGGGCGCGTGCTGTCGATGCTGCCCGCCATGATGCTCTATCTGATTTTCTTCCTGTTGCAGAGCTCGCTGAAGTCGAGCGGCGCGAAAGGGCGGCTCGATCCGGCGCTCTGGATGTGGGTGGTGAATATCAGCTATCTGGTGCTGGCGGTGCTCCTTAACCTGTGGGATACGGTGCCGATGCGTCGGATTCGCGCCCGCTTTACCCGCGGAGGGTCGGTCTGATGTTTCGCGTACTTGACCGCTATATCGGTAAAACCATTTTCAATACCATTATGCTGACGCTGTTCATGCTGGTGTCGCTTTCCGGCATCATCAAGTTCGTCGATCAGCTGCGCAAGACCGGACAGGGCAGCTACAACGCGCTGAGCGCCGGTTACTACACGCTTCTTAGCGTACCGAAAGATATTGAGATCTTTTTCCCGATGGCGGCTCTGTTGGGCGCACTGCTGGGACTGGGCGCGCTGGCGCAGCGCAGTGAACTGGTGGTGATGCAGGCGGCGGGCTTTACCCGCATGCAGGTTGCGCTGTCAGTGATGAAAACGGCGATTCCGCTGGTGTTGCTGACCATGGCGATTGGCGAGTTTGTTGCGCCCTCGGGCGAGCAGATGGCGCGTAACTACCGGGCGCAGCAGCTTTACGGTGGCGCACTTGTGTCGACGCAGAACGGTCTGTGGGCGAAAGATGGCAATAGCTTTATCTTTATCGAGCGCATTAAAGGCGACAACGAAATTGATGGCGTGAGCATCTACAGCTTTAACGATCAGCGTCGTCTGCAGAGTGTGCGTTACGCGGCGACGGCGACCTGGGATGCGGCTAAGAAGCGCTGGATACTGTCGCAGGTTGATGAGTCTAACCTGACCGATCCTAAGCAGATTACCGGTTCACAGAGTCTGAGTGGCGAGTGGAAAACCAATCTGACGCCGGACAAGCTGGGTGTGGTTGCGCTGGATCCTGACGCGTTATCGATTCGCGGTCTGCATAGCTACAGCAAATATCTGAAGCAGAGCGGCCAGGAATCGGGACGTTATCAGCTGAATATGTGGAGCAAAATCTTCCAGCCGCTGTCGGTGGCGGTGATGATGCTGATGGCGCTGTCGTTTATCTTTGGTCCGCTGCGTAGCGTGTCGATGGGTGTGCGTGTGGTAACCGGTATCAGCTTTGGTTTCCTGTTCTACGTGCTGGACCAGATTTTCGGTCCGCTGAGTCTGGTTTACGGTCTGCCGCCGATTCTGGGGGCGATTCTGCCGAGTTTTGCGTTCTTCGCTATCAGTATGTTTATGTTGATTAAGCGGCGCTAAGCGCAATGAATGCAGTAAAAGAAAAGGCCGCGCAAGCGGCCTTTTTTGTGACCGGTGTTCAGGCTCAGGGCAGGCTTCCATCGCTTTACGTTTGGTCTCCGTCTGGAAGATGCGGTTTCAGCGGCTTTATTCTGCGCTGATGCCCTGTTTATGCGGAGTGCCGGGTCGTCTCTTTCAGTGTCCTGGTGAGTTGCTCTCTGTTCAGGGCTACGCAATAGGCGGGCGTCGCACGCTCGAAACGCCAGCCTTCCGCTAATGCTCCCGCATCCACCGCATCAAATCCAAAAACTTCATATAATGCCGTGGCGGTCGCTTTCCCTTCGCTATCATCCCCCGCCAGCGGTAACGCCTGCCGGTTGGCATCGCCCGGCGGCAGGCCCTGCGTTTCAAGATCGGTCATGCGGATAGCATTGAATGCCTTGGTGACGCGGCTGTCAGGAAGCAGGCGGGCAAGCCGTTCACTGGTGCTGATGCGGCCATTGAGCAGCTCTTCAATTTCGCCATCGCGGTCGGGATAGTAATTGACCGCATCAAGCACGATTTTTCCCCGCAATTCTGTGGCCGGAAGTTGTTCCGTTGCCGTGAGCGGCACGGCAATCACCGCCACGTCGCCGAACTCTGCGGCCTCGGTGGCGGTGCCGGTTTCACAGCCAATCATCGGCTTCAGGCTGAACAGCGTTCGTGGATCGCGCGAGTTGCTGAGCATCACCTGATGTCCCGCCTGAATCGCCAGTTTTGCAATCGCCCGGCCAACAAAGCCTGCGCCGATAATGCCTATTTTCATACGTTTCTCCTCGATGAGTTTCACGCACTGACCTTAATTAAAAACAGGAGGTGAATAAATCGACAAACAGACGCAATATAAACAACCAACAGGAGGGAATCATGGATCGGCTTACCAGCATGAACGTGTTTGTTACCGTCGCGGAATCGGGCTCGTTTGCCGCCGCAGCCGGGCATTTGCAAATCTCACCGCAGATGGTGGCGAAGCATATCGCCATGCTGGAGAAGCATCTCGGTACGCTGCTTCTGCATCGCACCACCCGACGACAAAGCCTGACGGATGTGGGCCGCAACTATTACGAACGCTGCAAAATCGTGCTGGCAGAGGTGCAGGAAGCGGATGCGATCGCGCTGGATATGCAGCAGCGGCCGTCCGGTACGCTGAAGGTCAGCGCCCCGGTCACGTTTGGTTCTTTTAGCCTGGCACCGTTTGTGACCCGCTATCTTGACCGGTTTCCGGAAACGCAGGTCGATCTTGAACTCAGCGATCGGCTGGTCGATCCGTTTGAAGAGGGTTATGAAGTGGTGATCCGGATTGGTGCGCTGGCGGACAGTTCGATCATCGCCCATCCACTGCAGCCCTACCGGCTGATAGCCTGCGCGTCGCCAGCCTATCTGGCGCGGCACGGTGTTCCCGCCACGCCAGCAGAGCTGGTGAACCACGCCTGTCTCGTTTATGGCATCTGGTCGCCATCAAAACCCTGCCGCTGGGTATTCAGCCAGGCCGGTAAGGTTGAAGAGGTACATCCGCAGGGGCGCATGCGGTCGAATGACTGGAAAGCGCTCCTGCATGCGGCGCTGGAGGGTTATGGCATTACTCTGGGGCCGGCTACCATTCTCTCTGAAGAGATCAGACAGGGCCGGCTGGTCCAGGTGCTGCCCGATTATGCCGGGCCAGCACGACCCATGCATGTGCTGATCCCGGCGGGTCGCCGCCAGACGGTGAGAATCCGCAGCTTTGTTAGCGCCATTATCACCGAGTTTGGCCTCTATCCACCCCAATCCGGCTAACCAGGCGGTTATCCGCTCAGCAGCGGGAGTAACTGGGGCAGCTGCGACAACAGGTAGAGGATCAGCCCGATGGTGCCGCCAACCAGCGTGCCGTTGATGCGGATAAACTGCAGGTCTTTGCCGATATTGAGTTCGATCTGCTGCGACATGTCGCGTGCATCCCAGCTCTTCACGGTGTCGCTGATGTGGCGCGTCAGGAAGCCAGCAAACTCTGGCGCAACGCTGCGTGCGGCCTGTTCAAGATGCTGATTCATCGAGTCACGCAGCGCCGGGTCGGCCGCCAGGGTTTCTCCCAGCCACAAGGCTGCACCGCGCACTTTCTCCTGCACCCGTGAGTCATCACTGCTGAGATCCGCTTTGAGCCAGTTGCGCATATCATTCCACAGCTCGCCGATGTAGCGGTTAAACGAGGCATCTTCTTTCAGCCAGCCTTTGATCTCCTCGGCACGTTCAGCCATCTCCGGGTCGTTCTGCAGTTTAACGATCAGTTTGTCGACCGCCCGATTGAAGCCGAGGCGTAGCTCATGGCCCTGATCCAGCGCCACATCATCCAGCAGGGAATCGACCGCGTTTGCCACCAGCTCGGCGCTGTGCTCGCCCAGCCATTCGGTCGGCAACATTTTGGCTTTGATCGGATGCTCGCGTTTGAGCCAGCGCACCAGCTGCATGGCAATAAACTCGCGGGTACTGGGCTTGTGCAGCAGCTTCAGCAGTTGTTCGATTGCCGCGTCCAGCAGCGCCTGATGACGGTTGTTTTTCGTCAGGCTCTCCAGCAGCAGGGCGCTGGTCTGGCTGAGATCGACCTTGTCGATGGCGCGATGTACTGCGCGGCGCATGAAGGTCTGGATCCGCGCATCATCGGTCAGATCAAGGAAGCCGCGCATGACCTGCAGCAGATGACGTCCGATGCGGTCAGCATTGCCTGGCGCATTCAGCCATTGCGCCAGCAGGTTGGAAGGATCGTGACGGCGAATCAGATTGAGCAGCGAGTCGGTATCAAGAAACTTCTCCTGCACAAAGCGACCGAGGTTTTCACCGATACGATCTTTGTTGCGCGGAATGATGGCGGTATGACGCGAGATAAAGGGCACCGGCACGCGCCGGAACAGTGCGACCACCGCGAACCAGTCCGCCAGCGCGCCGACCATCGCAGCTTCCGCAATCGCTTTTATGCCGCTGACCCAGAAGCCGGGCGGCAGAAAAAGCGTAACGATAAAGGTAATTGCAGCCAGCAGTAACAGCAGCAGCGCCAGACGTTTCGTCCGTTTCAGTTCGTGTTGTTTATCCATATCCTGATCTTAGCAGAGAGCCGGTTTCATCGGCGACGACCACCCAGCAGGCTGCCGAGTACGCCGCGGATGATCTGATTGGTAATCTGGCGCGTGGCGCTTTTCGCCATGGTCTGTACCACGCCATCGTGCTTGCCGCCGCGCGGGCCGGTTCGGCCAAACAGGATCTCTTTCAGCCCGCCGAGAATGCCGTTATCTACCGCGACGTCGTCGCCTTTCGCCGGGGGCGCACTGGCCTGATCGCTGGCGGCCTGAAACCCTTTTTGCAGCTTCTCAAACGCCGATTCGCGATCAACTTCGCTGTCATATTTGCCATAGAGCGGTGAATGGTTGATCAGCCCGTTGCGTTCATCGCCTGTGACCGGACCCATACGTGAGCCGGGCGCAATGACCATGGCGCGTTCTACCACCGACGGGCTGCCTTTGGTATCCAGGAAGGAGATCAGGGCTTCGCCGGTGCCCAGCGCCTGAATCGCCTCGACGCTGTCAAACGCTGGGTTGGCGCGCAGGGTATCGGCGGCGGTTTTTACCGCTTTCTGATCTTTGGGGGTGAAGGCGCGCAGGGCGTGCTGAACGCGGTTGCCGAGCTGGCCCAGCACCCGATCGGGAATATCCGCCGGGTTCTGGGTGACGAACCAGACGCCGACCCCTTTGGAGCGGATCAGCCGCATGACCTGTTCTATTTTCTCCAGCAGCACCGGCGGCGCGTCGGTAAACAGCAGGTGCGCCTCATCAAAGAAAAACACCAGCTTTGGCTGATCGAGATCGCCCGCTTCCGGCAGATGCTCATAAAGCTCCGAAAGCAGCCACAGCAGGCTGGTGGCGTAGAGTTTCGGCATCTGGTAGAGCTTCTCAGCAGAGAGGATGTTGATGACGCCTTTGCCGTTGCTGTCGACACGCATCCAGTCGGCAATATCCAGCATCGGTTCACCAAAGAAGTGCTCCGCGCCCTGTTGCTCCAGCGTCAGTAACCCGCGCTGGATGGCGCCGACCGAGGCGCTGTTGATATTGCCGTAGTGGGTCTGGAAGCTTTTGGCGTTGTCACCGATGTATTGGGTCATGGCGCGCAGATCTTTGAAGTCCAGCAGCAGCAAACCCTGATCATCGGCGATGCGGAAAATAATCTGCAATACGCCACTCTGCACCTCATTCAGATTCAGCAGTCGCGCCAGCAGCAGCGGCCCGAGATCGGAGACGGTGGCGCGAACCGGATGACCTTTCTCGCCGAAGATATCCCACAGCACCACCGGATTACTCTGCGGCTGCCAGTCGGTGACGCCGATTTTCGCCAGCCTCTCCTGCAGTTTTTCGCTGGACTGGCCAGCCATCGCCACGCCGGTCAAATCGCCTTTAACGTCAGCCATAAAGACCGGCACGCCGCTGGCGGAGAACGATTCAGCCAGTTTCTGCAGCGTAACGGTTTTACCGGTGCCGGTCGCGCCGGTGATCAGGCCGTGGCGGTTGGCCATTTGCGGCAACAGATGAAGTTCGACGTCTGGCGTACGGGCAATCAGTAGCGGGGAAGTCATGATTTCCACTCTCAGGCATTGGGTTATGCCTGAAGGATAGCAAGCCGGAGCGGCACAGGAGGAGAACTATTCACCAAAAAAAGGCCGCTGCCCGAAGAGCAGCGGCCTGCAACAGTGGTTTACTTCTGCACCTCTTCAAAATTGAGCAGGCTGACCCCGATGCCCTGCTGCAGGTGACTGAGGTTGCTGCGCACCGCCACCTGGGTTGCGCCCTGTAACAGCATGACAAACGGCGAATCCTGCTGGATGCGGGTTTGCAGCCCGGTGTAGAGGTTGCGACGTTTCACCGCATCGCTCTCTCCGGCGGCGGCGCGGGTCTGTGCACTCAGCTCCGGAATCGTCCAGCCGACGCGCCACGCCAGGGTTTTGCCGCCGCCCGGCACGTTATAGGCAAAGGTGCTGGCATTGGTATTGGGATCGATGTAGTCCGCGCCCCAGTAAGTAAAGATGGCCTGGAAGTCCTGGCTGCGCATTTTGCTCCACAGCTCCGATTCCGCCACCGGTTGGATATCAAGCTGCACATCCGCTTTGGCAAAGCTGGCCTGCAGTGCCTGCGCCACATCAATGTAAGGTGGCTGGTTCACCACCGTCAGCGCGATATGGGTGCCAGGTTTGATGCCACCTTTTTGCAGTATCGCCTGCGCCTTTTTCAGATCGTAATGGAATGGTGTCGTGTTCAGCGCACCATCGAAGCCGTCCGGCAGGAAGCTCTGATGAATGCGGTACTGACCTTTCAGCAGCTGGTTCGCCAGGCTGTCATAGTCAACCAGCCAGCGCGCCGCCTGCCACAACGCCGGATTCCCCAGCGCCGGTTGCTGCGGGCTTTGGGTGTTAAAGCCCAGGTAGTAAACCAGGCTGGAAGGGAAGGCATCAATACGCACATTGGCGGTGTTCTTCAGCGCGGTAATCTGATCCGGGCCGAGCTGATAGGCGACATCCACATCACCCTGCTGGATCAGCAGACGGCGGCTGCCCGGATCGGCCACACCTTTCAGCAATACCCGCTTCAGATGCGGCTTCCGGATGCTGTTGGGATTGGCTTCCAGCACCAGCGCCTGCAGCGGGACAAACTGTTTGATGGCATAGGCGGCGCTGCCGGCGGAGTGCACCTTCAGCCAGCTATTGCCGTAATCGTTGTTGCTGGCGTGCTGCTGCGCCAGTTTGCTGTCGACGATGGAGGAGACTGGCGCGGTCAGCAGGCGCAGCGCCAGATCGCTGCCGATCTCCGCTGGCCAGCGCAGTTCAAGCTGGTGGTCATTAATTACCGTGAACTGCTGATCGATGTTTTCTGGCGTCCAGCCAAATTCACCCAGAATAAAAGAGGGCGCTTTATTGAGTTTTACTGCACGGGTTAATGAGAAGACCACATCCTGTGCGGTCACGGGATGACCACTGGCGAAGCGGGCCTGCGGATTAAGATCAAACACCAGGCTATGAGGCGTTTTGCCTGCCTGCCAGCGCGTGGCAGCCAGCGGCGAGAGCTGCTGCGGATTCTGATGATCCGGCTCCAGCAGCGTCTGGTAGATATTGCGCAGGCTACTGTTGCTGACGGTCTCAAAACTTTCCGCCGGGTCGAAACTGATGATGCCATCAAGCGGAACGGCAATTACCAGCGTGTCGCCAGGCGTGGCGGCGTGTGCCGGGTGAACCAGTGCCAGAGCCGTAAACAGGGACAAGAGTGTTTTTCGCATGGAGGGTTATCCTGAGTCGTTGATAGCTCTACTCTATCGGGCGCCGGATAATCTCCAAATGCGGGTTTCTTATGAGCTTTGCACAATTATTAGCGTAGTCATTCAGGCAAAGAGACAAAATAAGATAATGACGGTCAGTAATTATTTTATTGTCATTTTACAGCGGGCGGAATAAAGCCGGTTTTACTCAGCCGATCACAAATTGCGCACAGTCTGATTGTATGACTATCAAAGTCACTATAGTGTTAACGGTGAGAATCATTCTCTTGTATGGAAGTATGATATTTTTTTATCGGTTATCTGGCGTGATGATGACAGAGCGAAAATAATAACCCTCATTCCTGCGTTAAAAGAGTTAAATACCCGATGTTTATGCGGTTTTACCCCCGATTCCCGCGCTGTAAATCTTTTACCTCTCCGCAACCCTTTCGCAACACCATGATAAACTTTTACTAAGACACATCTTAAATTCAATTTTTACATCCAGACATATTTATATCCCTAAGATTGCCAGGTTATTAACCGATAAGTTCCGTTAGTCACCGAACCATAATTCTACCTGCCCTTGTCTGTTCTGCCGTCGTCTGTGCCGCGTGCGTTGATCTCTGCGGGGAATTTTCCGCCTGCACTCAGCCTTTCAGCTTCATAACAAATAAAGCGGGTATTTAGCAGATGAGAGTCGTGCGGATATGCTTTTAGAAAAACCCACCACCAGGCGTAAATTTTTGCTCGGTTCACTGCTGGCGTTGCCATTAAGTGAACTGGTCTTCAAAGGCATTACTGCGGCACAGGCGGCAGAGATGGCCGCACCGGAGTTAGCCGATTACAAACCGATCTTTTTTAGTGCCGATGAGTGGCAGTTTATCCTGGCCGCCACTGACCGTTTGATTCCGGCAGGCGGCAAAGGCAAAGCGCCGGGCGCGCTGGAAACTAACGTGCCGATCTTTATCGATCAGCAGCTGCACAGCGAAGCGTTTGGCAGCGAAATCTACATGCAGGGGCCGTTCAATACGCAGGCGCCCGCAACCATGGGTTACCAGATCCCGTTCCGCCCACAGCAGATGTATCAGACCGGTATCCGGCTGATTAATCAGTGGTCGCAGAACACCCATCAGAAAGCGTTTCATGCGCTGACGCTGGAAGAGAAAGATGCGGTGCTGACCCAGGTAAACAAAAACGAGATCGACTTTGCTGCACTGGGCGAAGCCGATCTTAAGCCTGCGCATCTCTTCAGCCAGCTGCTTTCCGATACCAAGCATGGCTACCTTGCTGACCCGATGTACGGCGGTAATAAAGGCATGAAAGCCTGGATCGCCATCGGCTTCCCCGGCGCGCGTGCCAGCTTCACCGAATGGGTGAAACAGCACAACGTTCCTTATCCGCTGGGTCCGGTCAGTGTGAAGGGCGAACGCGCGTAGGGCGCGTCCACATCAGGTATTTGAAACAGGATTATCATGGCACAGGTTACTAAAAAAGAAGTCGACGTCGTGGTCTGCGGCCTCGGCTGGGCAGGCTCGCTGATGAGCATCGAGCTGGCACTGGCAGGTCTGGATGTGCGCGCCCTTGAGCGCGGCGGCGATCGCGATTATGACGAGTTCGCCTACCCGAAACCGGCGGATGAATACGCCTATGCGGTGCGCAATAAAGTGTTTGCCACCCCCGCCGAAGTGGCGGTCACCGTCCGCTACAACAGCAGCCAGACGGCATTGCCAACCCGTAAATGGGGTGCGTTTGCACCGGGCACCGGCGTAGGCGGTTCCGGTCTGCACTGGACGGCGGTACTGATCCGTCCGACACCAACCGATATCAAACTGAAGACCTATGTCGACGAGGCTTACAAGCCGGGCATTCTGCAGGATGATATGCGGGTGATGGACTTCCCGTTCAACTGGGAAGAGATCG
This sequence comes from Pantoea sp. EKM20T, assembly GCF_011800485.1. Lineage (NCBI taxonomy): Bacteria > Pseudomonadati > Pseudomonadota > Gammaproteobacteria > Enterobacterales > Erwiniaceae > Pantoea > Pantoea sp. EKM20T. The sequence continues at coordinate 276,245 of NZ_JAALFW010000005.1, forward strand.
AACCTTACTACTATAAATTCGAACTGATTTGCGGCCAGTCGGGTAACACCGGCAACCTGCGCGGCAAAATTCTGGAAGGCGGCGATCCGTTTGAAGGCCCGCGTTCTGAGCCTTATCCGCTGCCTGCGCTGGATGACACGCTGAACAACGTGATGTTCAAAGAGGTGGCGACCAAACTCGGTTACCATCCGTTCCCGAACCCGTCGGCCTGTGTGTCGCGTGCGTGGAAAAACCCGTACGGCAACCAGATCGCGCCGTGCAACTACTGCGGCTACTGCAGTAAATATCCCTGCCTGAACTACTCCAAAGCGTCGCCGCAGACCGCCGTAATGGATTCACTGAAGCGTATGCCGAACTTCTCCTATGAAGTGAATGCGGAAGTGATCAAGGTCGTGCTGAACGATGATAAGAAAACCGCAAAAGGCGTGATCTACATCGATGCACAGGGCAACGAGTGCTTCCAGCCAGCGAAAATCGTGGTGCTGAGCAGCTTCCAGCTCTACAACGTGCGTCTGATGCTGCTCTCCGGCATCGGCAAGCCTTACAACCCGATTACCGAAGAAGGTGTGGTAGGGCGTAACTACGCGTTCCTGTCCAACGGCGGCGCGACGCTGTTCTTCAAAGATAAAAACTTCAATCCGTACGCTACGGCGGGCGCGACCGGCCAGATGTTCAACGACATCTCGCCAGGCAACTTCGACGGCCCATCACTCGGCTTCCTGGGTGGCGCGAAGATCCACAGCTCACAGGCGACCGGTACGCCGATCAGCACCGCGCTGCCAAAAGGCACGCCGACCTGGGGCATGGGATACAAGGAAGGTCTGGAGGAGTGGTACGGTCATTCGATGAAGATCAGCATCACCACCACCTGTCAGTCTTACCGCGATATCTATCTGGATCTCGATCCGAACTACAACGATCACCGTGGCCTGCCACTGCTGCGCATGACCTTCAACTGGAAAGAGAATGAGCTGAAACTTCAGCAGCACCTGAAAGGCATCGTCGGCAATATCGCGAAAGAGCTGAACCCTGACAGCATGAGCATGAGCTTCCTGCCAATGGGCGCGGATTTCGATCTGACCAAATATGTCTCTACCCACAACGTGGGCGGTGCCGTAATGGGCGATAACCCGAAAACCTCGGCGCTGAACAAGTATCTGCAGAGCTGGGACGTGCATAACGTCTTTGTGCCGGGCGGTAACGCTTTCCCGCAGAACTTCCAGGCGAACCCGACCGATACCATCGGTGCGATCACCCTGATGGCGGCACAGGCGATCAAAGATCAGTATCTGAAAAATCCCGGCCCACTGGTACAGGCATAAGCGCATGAATAAGCTGAAACTGAAATCTTTTATCTTTGCCAACGCGGTGCTGTTAGCCAGCGGATTTGCGCTGCCAGTTCACGCCGAAGATGAAGCGCAACTGATTAAGCAGGGCGAATATCTCTCGCGGCTGGGCGACTGCATGGCGTGCCACTCACTGCCTGGCAAGCCTGACTATTCCGGCGGGCTGGCGATTGAGTCGAACCTTGGCACCATCTTCTCCACCAACATCACGCCCGATAAGCAGCACGGCATCGGCAACTACAGCGAGCAGCAGTTCTCTGACGCGGTGCGCAAAGGGGTATTACCGGACGGTTCGCATCTCTATCCGGCGATGCCTTATCCTGATTACGCCAAAATCAGTGATGCCGACATCCACGCGCTTTACGTCTACTTCATGAAAGGCGTGCAGCCAAGTGCAGAACAGCCGCCGGAAACCGATCTGAGCTTCCCGTTCAGCCAGCGCTGGGGCATGCGTTTCTGGAACTGGGCGTTCGCCTCGGATAAGCCGTTCCAGCCGATTGGTGGCGCTTCTGAAGAGGTTAACCGCGGTGCCTATATCGTGGAGAGTCTGGGCCACTGCGGCAGCTGCCATACGCCGCGCGGTCTGGGCATGAACGAGAAAGCGCTGGATAGCGGTGACGATAAATTCCTGGCAGGCGGCAGCCTGAATAACTGGGATGTGCCGTCACTGCGTGGCCTGCCACGCTGGAGCGAGCAGGAAGTGGTGGACTACCTGCAGACCGGCCGTAACGATAAAGCGGCGGTGGGCGGCGAGATGACCTCGGTGATTGAGCACAGCAGCTCACACATGACCGACGCCGATCTGAAAGCCATCGCGGCCTACCTGAAGTTCCTGGGCGGCAACCCGCCATTGCAGGCGTACAACGTGCAGGCGCAGCAGGCAACGGAAGCGAAGCTGACCGCGGCGAAGAACCTGAGCGAAGGCGAGCGTCTCTATCTGGATAACTGCGGTGCCTGTCACTTCGTGACCGGCAAAGGCGCCCCGGGGATCTTCCCGGAGCTGGATCAGGCGACGATCGTCAATGCCAAGGATCCAACCGGTCTGATCCACACCATCCTGGCCGGCGCACAGCAGCCTTCCACTGCGAAGGCCCCGTCGAAACTGGCGATGCCAGGCTTTGGTCAGCGTCTGAGTGATGAAGAGGTGGCGCAGCTGGCGACCTTTATTCGTCAGGGCTGGAGCAACACCGCGCCAGCGGTGAGCAAAGATCAGGTTGCTGAAGTGCGTAAAACGCTGAAGTAATCGAGCTTTCCCCTCTGCCCGTCAGGAGAGGGGAAATCCCGGATTAGTGAAAGGTGCGCACCACTTCCAGCACGCCGTTAATGATAAACTGCACGCCCATACAGACCAGTAAAAATCCCATCAGGCGCGATATCGCCTCAATGCCGCTTTTACCCACCAGCTTCATGATGGCACCCGAACTGCGCAGTGAAATCCACAGGATCAGACTCACCAGCAGGAAGATCAGCACTGGCGCGACGGTGATGACCCAGGCCGGAAAGTCGACGCCGCTTCTTACCGTCGAGGCAGAGGAGATGATCATCGCAATGGTACCCGGCCCGGCCGTACTCGGCATCGCCAGCGGCACAAAGGCGATATTCACCGGCTCTTTGGCTTCATCCAGCTCATCCAGTTTCTGCTTTGCTTCGACAGAATGGCCGGCAGGTTTAGCCGGAAACAGCATCCGAAAACCGATAAAAGCGACGATCAGGCCGCCCGCCATGCGCAGGCCAGGAATGGAGATGCCGAAGGTATTCAGCACCGCGCTGCCCGCATACCACGCCACCATCATGATGGCGAAGACATAGATTGAAGCCTGGCGCGCCTGTCGGTTGCGCTCCTGGAAGTTCATCTCACCCGCCAGCCCCAGGAACAGCGCCACGGTGGTGAGTGGATTGGCGAGCGGCAGGATCACCACCAGCCCCAGGCTGACTGCTTTAATTAACTCCAGCATGACAAATCGCCTTTTCCGTGGTGATTAGTGCTTCGGACGCTCCAGCGCCTCAAGCAGTTCAGGGAAGAAGTCCTGCAGGATTTCAGGCGTCATCAGTTCGGGATACTGCATCAGATGTTCGCGGATACGCTCGTTGATGTCCGGCAGCAGACGCTGGGCCGCAGCGCTGGCGGTGATTTTGTGCTTCTTCATGGCGCGCAGCAGATCGCCTGGCAGCGCGTCTTCATCGTCGGCGTCATCCACCATCTCCAGCGCGTCCAGCTCGTCGAACATCTCCATCAGCGCTTCGGTCTGTGGCGTGCGCGACTCATATTCACGCGGATGTTCATCTTCCAGGAAGCGCAGCATGGCGCGCATTGGCGTGCCGTCTGGCGTGGAAGGCGGCTCGGTAGCGAACCAGCTCAGCAGCTGATGCATGGTGACCTGGTGGACGCGAAAGCCGCTGTCGACCAGCTCATCGGCCAGCAGCTCGGCGGTTTCGTTTTCAATCACGCAGATGTGAGTACGTTTGGGTTCGTACTGCTCCAGCCACTGGTAGATCTCTTCAATCACGCCATCGTCATACTCGAATTTTTTGGTGACATAGCTGTCGTCCTGTTCGTGAACGCAGGCCTGAATCTGATCGGGGTCGAAGTAAAGTGCGATGTTGATGCCTTTCATGCGTGCTGTCCTGTAGAAATCAAAACAACACTATAGCGCTCAACCCCAGGTTAAGGGAATGTCAGGCGTCACAGCATGGGGGGCGTTTAACGCTCCCCTCAGAGCAGAGAGGGGAGAGAGAAGGGAAGGAGATCAGGAGATAAAGTTTTTGCCCTGCTTCAGCACCACGTCACAGGCTTTGGTTTTCAGCTTCTCACCCATCGGCGAGTTGCTCAGGCTTTGCAGATTCAACTGCTGGCCGTTACCGGTATTCAGCAGACCGGCCACGCCCTGGGTGTAGTCGGTTTTCTGTTCCTGCGAGGTGGTGGTGTTCAGACCGAGCTTGCTCAGCACCTGATCTTTGACCGACTGCACATTGTTTTTCACCACGTTATGTTCGACACAGTACTGCATCACACCGGCGGCGTTGGTCATGCTGTTGGCGCTGACCGCTTTATCGCCGCCGCCCAGCATGCTGGTAATGGTAGAAAGCGACATGCCGCCATTCTGCTGCGTGGTGCCGGTGGTGCTGCCATTGTTCTGCTGGCTGAGCTGCGATGCTGCACTGCTCAGCTGATCCTGCCAGCTTGCCGCTGATGCACTGCCTGCGACCAGAAGTGCCGCCAGTCCCCATCCCCACGCACTGCGTTGTGCTTGCTTCATTTCAACCTCGGTATGTGCTTATTCAGTTTTCCTAAGAAAGGCTGACGGGCAGAAAGTTCCTGACTTCCTTTTATAAAAAGCGTCTTAAATAGCACTTTGGGAATCTTCTGTAATAAGAGCGATAAAATATTCAGATGCTTGTGGGTGTTATTATTCTGTGAAGTGATTAACTGAAGGCAGTAATAAGCACATCCCGCGGAAACATTATTTAATATCCTCACGATGTTTATCAGGAATCGTCCTGGTTTAAATTAAAGTTACCGCTTTGCTTATAGCGTGTTTTCTAAGCGCTTGCGTCTGGTCTGGTAATATTTACCTGCGAAATCATCTTAATATAACTTAATGTATTTTAGTTATTTTTTATTTTTATCGTAGCGGTGATTTAAGCCAGATTGCTGTTTTTTGATGCGGTTTTTTGTACCGTAATTAAATTGAGTTAGCGGAATTTTTTATTATTCCGGCTTGCGAAATCAGCCAGAGTGTTCATGCTTAATCACTGTGTCAGGCAGTTGTGGCAGATATTTAATTTAACGGGAGCGATATTATGGCTGGACAGCCAGAGCACAATAATAATGCAGAGGTCACGCTTAAACTCGCTGAAGAGCAAATAGCCCTGACGAAGCAAAAGATTGTGGATGGACATGTCCGTGTTACCCGTTCCACAACTGAGCATGACGAGGTCATCAGTACACTGCTTAACCGGGAGAAGGTTGAGGTTGAGCATGTAGCGAAAGCGCAACCCGTTGAAACGATGCCCGAAATCAGGGAAGAGAACGGTGTACTGATTGTCCCGGTAGTAGAGGAAGAAATCCAAATCGTCAGAAAGCTGGTGCTTAAAGAGGAGATCCACATCCGAAAAGTGCAGGAGAATGTTCCTTTTCAGGAAGTGGTGACCCGACGTGAGCAGCAGGTGAACGTTGAAAGAGATGACGATCAAATTAGCTAACAGAGAGGAACCTATCATGGCACATGAAAAAATCGTAACACTGTTCGATTCTGCAAATCAGGCAGAGGCCGCGAAAAGAAATCTCGTGAAAGCAGGCTTTTCTGATCGGGACATCAGTCTTATCAGTGGAGAACGTTTACAGGAGGAAGGACACTCTATCCGCCATCCAAGCATCTGGCAGCGTCTGTTTGGTCACTCCGTTGATAAAGAGCAGGCCGATGTTTACACCAGAGCGATGGACAAGGGCGGCGTAGTGCTGACCATCCGCACCGAAGAGGAGAAGCTGGCTCGCGCCATGACCATTCTCCATTCTCATGACTCGGTGGACGTTCCGTCACGTATGCAAAGCTCAGTTGAGAATGGCACCACCGCGCCGGGCATCAACCCGACGACGGCAGGCAAGCAGTTTGCCGGTGAGACCAACGACCGCCAGGTTGAACCGCGACGCACCTCACTGACCGGTGATGAGAGCGAAGCTGACATTCTGCGTCTTGCCGAAGAGCAGGTGGAAGTAGGTAAACGTCTGGTGAGCGAAGGCTCCACCCGCGTACGCCGCTATACCGTGACCGATACCGTATCTGAAGACATCTCGCTGCATGAGCAGCACGCTGACATCTTCCGCCGTTCGGTGAATGAACCCGCGCTGGCTGGTGAAGTGGACTGGTCCGAGAAAACCGTCGAGGTCGCTGAGACCCATGAGCAGCCGGTAATCAACAAAACGACCCACGTGAAAGAAGAAGTAGTGGTACGTACCGACGGCAGCGATCGTACCGAGACGATTAACGACACGGTGCGTCGTCAGGAAGTGGATATCGACCATGCACGAGGTGGTCTGGAGCGCGAACTGCCGGGTACAACCGCAGGGGTAAAACCTGCGACCGCCGCAGCAGGCACGCAGTCACCAGGTGCACATAACCGTGACCACAAAGAGAGCCTGACTGAGAAGGTGAGTGAGAAAGCCAGCGAAGTGAAGGATAAGGTCGGGAACAAACTGCACGACCACTCGCATTGAGGCGCTTATCCTGACAACAACAGGCGCTGATGGGCACCGCTGATGCCCGATGCTGAGCATGCAAGATGCAAGAAGGGGCCAACCGAGAGGTTGGCTCTTTTGCGTTATTTTTTCCTGATAATCGCATTCAGCCAGACTTCGTCGCCGCGTCCCGCTCGTACATCACCGGTCTGCCAGGTTTTTTCTGTTTCAATAGCGAACCTGTTCCCCATTATGCCCTCAGAGCCAGCCTCTCTTTTTATCCCTATCTTATTTGTAGTCAGAATGTCACCGCCGAGTGTGTTTACCCCATCTATGAGTTTCTGTAATCCAGCCACATCCATATCTGTGAATCTGCGTCCGTCCTTTTCCCGTTCGCCGCGGCCATATTTAAAAGAGAGATACCCTACGCCGCAAGGCTTCAGCGCCATGGCCAGTTTTGTCATGACGCCGGGTAGTTCAGCTTCGGAAACATGCAGCAGCGAGGCGCAGCACCAGATACCGTCATATCTTTCAACCGCATCAACATCCTGAAAGCGCATCTGTTCTACAGGCTTTCCGGATAACTGGCGGGCCAGCGCAACCAGCTCCGCCGAGGCATCAAAGGCTTCGACGATAAAACCCATTTCGCTGAAGGCTTTAACGTCACGGCCTGAACCGCAGCCTGCATCGAGAATGCGAGCACCCGGCGGCAGGCAGTCAATAAAAGGCGGGTAAAGCGCAGACATATCCACGCTTACCGTATCGGTAAAAAACCGCTGAGCGTTCTGCCGGTAATAATCTTCATTGTTCAAAACAGGCTGTCTCCCTGTGCCGCTGGCTGCCATTCGTGGAGCAGAGAAAATTTTGCCGTATCCCAGCTGTTTTGCAGGAAGCGGTGCCGCAGCATCGGCGTTGCGCCGGTCTGGCGGATTAACGTCTCCCGCAGTGGCAGATGACTGTTAATAAAGTATTCGTTTCGATCATGCAGTCGCTGCAAAAGTGTTATTGAGGGAATACGTGCAAATTTACCCTGGGCACCGCGATTACAGGTCTGGCAGGCCAGCACCAGATTCCAGACGCCGTTGAGGTTGCCGATTTGCTCGCTGAGCATCAGCGGCAGAAAGTGATCGACATCCGCCAGGTTCTCTTCGCCACCCGTCACGCCAATGGCACGGAAGCAGTAAAAGCACCGGCCTTTCTGGTAGCCGTTCAGGCTGCTGCGGCAGCTGGTAATGGTGACGCGCCGACCGCTCTGGCGACTGAAAAGCATCTTGTCATTATCGTCATAATCAACCGCAATCAGGTTATGTGAAACGTTCATCGCCCAGGCTTCTTCTACCAGCCGCCATCTGGCATCCGTTTCCGCTTTCAGACTGGCAAACTGTTCGTTTTCCGTCAGCTGATAAAAGTTATCCGTAAGCCTAATGCCTTTATGGCTTCGCCGTTCATCCAGGAAAAAGCGTTTGTCGATCTCGGCGTGATTCACATTATGAAAAGCATCGATGACGTTAGCGAACCCGCGCTTAACGGTAATAGCAATTAACTGCTCTTCGCTGATTTCGCCTGCGTTGAATTGTCTGCATGCCTCCAGAAACTCGCTGCTTTTGCTGGTGATCTGCTTTGGTGCATGGCGCAGGTGGGCACACAAATGCCGCACAAAAGGCACGGCCAGCGCTTCCAGCGTAATCAGGTCGTTGTCCGGCTGCTTCAGGTCATAAAGCGCATGAGCAAGCGCAAATTTATAGGAGGCGACATTTTTGCCAAAAAGGATAACGCCGCGCCAGTAGTTTTCAAGGCGGGGATCGGCCTGGTAAAAGCGCATGCAGGATCCTGTTTTGCGAGACAGCTCGAAAAAATCACGTAACAGGATCACATAACAAATGCCGGTAAATGTAAACCGTAAAGGTGGGGAGGAGTTTGGGCGTTTCTAAGGGCGAACAGGCGCTGTAAGACAATCAAGACAACATCAGCTTGAGAGGTTAGTAGAGGGAGGATGCTCAGGCTAAAACGTTGGGCCATAGCCGGATTTATTCAGGCAACTCAGTTGTGCGGCAGGTGCGCAGCGCTGTCTGGAACTGGCACTCGTCAGACAGATCGTACTGCACTGAAAGATGATCGGGCAGTGCGGTAAAAACGGATAACGGCGTCATATCTTCTTCGATATAATCAGGAGCTATCCGAACAGGTCGGTTCATTTAAATGCATCAGTTTGTTTATTTTATTTTCTCACTGCTGTCGTTAGCTTTCTTCATTTTGCTCATCTGGTATTGCTTCAAGCCTTTGCCCTTTAAAAAAGGGCTCCCTCCTTCTCCTGGCGAGATGAAAAAGATATCGGCTAACACTCCGATATTGAAAAAATTGGGCATGAACACGGAAGATTATTACTATGACAGCGACTTCCTGTATCAGCAGCGTGAAGGCGAAACACTTTGCAAAGTTCCGCTGGAAAATATTATCAGGATAAAAGTCACCGGAACTGAAGTCAGCAGTCGCCGGGTATGGCTGGTTCGTTATGTCACCGGGTCTTATAGCACCGAAAGGGAGTTCAGAGTCCTGAACAACTACACCCTTTTTAATCGGGATTTTGCCGGTTTTCTTGCCGCCGTGAAAGAGGCCAATCCAGCGTCCGAGGTGCAGGAAATGACATTAGGGCGACTGTAAATTGGCAGGATAGCGCGGAGCGCTTTAGCATGAGCAATGATATGGAACCCTCAATGGCGGACGTTATCGCTTTTGTCCGCGATTTTTCAGGATGCAGACGTGAAATAATCGATGAAAATACCTGGCTGGAAAAGGATCTGGGGATTACCGGCGATGATGGTGTTGAATTGCTGGAGGAGGCCGAAAAAGTTTTCGGCGTGAGCTTTTCTGCAGAAGAAGGTGGTTTCAGGAAGGCGTTCTCTCTGAAAGAAAACGAATATCTTTTCCATAGTGAAGGCATCGATTTTTTTGGCATTGTTTATCTTTGCAGACGACTGCGCGGTATTCCTGCGCCTGTCATCCGCGATCTCTCTGTCGGCCAGCTGCATAGCGTGCTGGTTGAAGCGCTTAACAAAAAAGAGAGAGTTACACGATAGGCGCATCGCCCAGGACGGGGCGTAGCCTTTTTTCAAAGCCTGGCGGCGATTAACAATAGCTTTGGGTTCCTTCACACCGATGGTGAAAGAGTGATACCTGTGCTGATATCAGAAATACAACCTGAGGGAATAAAGTGAACTGTAAACCGATGCTTTTCGTGCTGGCGACGCTCTCCCTGTCGGCTCAGGCCGCCCAGAGCGGAAAAACGCTTGAGCACAAAGACTGGGAAGTTGTCTGTGATAACACCCTGACCTGTCGCATTGCGGGTTATGCCAAAGAAGAGGATCCATCCGGCTCCATCCTGCTCACCCGTGCCGCTGGACCTGGAACGGAGACAGTGGGAGAGGCGACGCTGGGCGACACCGAAGATGACAGCAAACCGGCGGAAAAGCTGACGCTGTGGATAGACGGGAAATCAGCAGGTGATCTTGTCGCGGCTGATGACAACTGGCGGCTTTCGGCCAGCCAGACCTCTGCGGTAATCAGTGCCGTCAAAGGTAACGGTAAAGTCGAATTTAAAGGCGGAACAAAGCCTTTCCTGCTTTCCGGCGAGGGCGCTTATGCCGTGCTGCTGAAAGCGGACGACGTACAGGGCCGTATCGGCACGCCAGGTGCGCTCACCAAAAAGGGCAATAAGCCGGAAAGCAGTGTAGCTAAGGCTGTACCCGCACCGGTTATTCAGGCAGCGAAAACCCTCAGCGGCGAACCCCGTTTGCTGACCGCTCCGGAAATGGACGCGCTGAAAACCCGACTGCTTTCAACGGTCAATCATAATGACGATGACACGTGCGACAGCCTGTATTCACCTGCAGAAAACAGCGATCCGGAAACCGATGGACTCACACTTACGCCACTGGACGACAGCCATGCTTTGCTTTCAGCGCTCTGCTGGCGAGCCGCCTATAACGAAGGATATGGCTACTGGGTCATTGATAACCAACTCAAAGGCAAGCCTGAGCTGGTGACCATTTCCGGGTCGGATTATGACAAGGGCGAGATTACCAGTGTGCAGAAAGGGCGCGGCATCGGCGACTGCATGAGCCAGGAGAGCTGGGTATGGGACGGCAAGGCTTTCCGCAAAAGCTACGACGGCGGGACCGGCATGTGCCGTTATATACATGCGGGCGGAACCTGGGATTTGCCTACGCTGGTAACGGATGTTAAGGCTGTTTCGGGTTAGAGCTTTTGATATGCCAGTGAAACATGATGGCTGAAGCGACTGCTTTACAGCGGGCGAGGGTGAGAGAGTAATTTCTGACAAGGATGTAGGCAGGTGAACCTGAGAACCCAAAAGACGTTTTTTTCAGCAGTTGCACCTCTGCCTGCCGATAAGGGTTGCGGAAACAGGGGGTAACGGTATAATCCTCAACGTTTTCCGCATACCCTTCAGTGCCGAAGTGGCGAAATCGGTAGACGCAGTTGATTCAAAATCAACCGCCGCGAGGCGTGCCGGTTCGATTCCGGCCTTCGGCACCAGGTATGGAAATTAAAGTCGCTCAAGGGCGGCTTTTTTTGTGTCTGGGATTTATGACACAAAGCTCTTTGTGGCATTTTTTTCAAAAAAATTATTAGGAGCCAATCTACATAAATTCGTTTACGCTAAAATAACCATTTATGAATTCTGATTCTATCATCATGTCTCCCTATTACCATTTTAACGGATAAATGAATCTGAAACAGGCTACCTAATATTTATTGATTAAACTATCCCAGCTTTCTAACCTGATAGGTGGAGACGAAGTGACCTCTACATTATGGCGCTGCTTACTTTCTTCAAGATCATTGATAGAGCGACCAGCAATCACAACACTTCTGATATTTATATCTTTATCGGGGTCGACGGACAACTTACCTCTGGGGCCAACCAATGAAGTTTTAAAGTAACTTTTATTTTCAATGCTTTCTCTAACTTCATGGAAATAATTTCTATATTTAGGATAATCTCGATAAACAGCGGTTATTCTATCTCTTACTTGTTGTATTGCCTCATTTGTCTTCTGCGACAAATTACTATAACCAGATTGGTTCATAAGGTTAAAGTTTGCACCTTTTATTTCTATGAAAGTAACATCCATTCGTGAACGACCAGACAGAAGAACATAATCAACAAAACCATCAGCAACGCTTAGTTCCGGTATGATAATATATTCCTCAGTTGGTTGTGCGTAATATTTTGCAAAAAAAGACAAGTCTCTTTTTAAAAAATTAGCCAGCTCACGTTCACTTGGGGCTGAATGAATGAAGTCTAATATTTCGTCCTTTTTTATAGAATTCTCTGCTAATTGGAGTCGTTTAGTAATTACATTGCTATCTTCAACATGAGTTTTTTTTGTGAAAGGATAGATCTTATTATGAAGGTTTTCTATTTGTTTAAAAAGCCTTTTATTTTTTAATGTCTTGTCAAGTAATTCCTCATGAGAACAACTAAACAGTGCCTGTGTTTTGTTTAATGTTGTTTTTTTCCATGACGGATAATTTTTTTTGTCGAAGGTAACAATATCAAAAGTACCATAACCTGAAAAATGTTCTTCATAATGCTCGATGATAACTGTGTTTTCATCTATAAAGCCCTTGTCGATTAGCTGTTCGCGGATATATTCTACAGAATTAGTTACACTGGTTGGGCCGCTTTTATCACCTAAGTCCGTTAGTAACGCAAATAGGTTATTATTATTAGCAAATATTCGGGTGCGACATAGTGCATCCTCTCCCGAAAAACCATTTATTTTGAATTGGAAAATAAAATCACTTACCTTCATTGCGCCTCCATATTGGATTAAATAGCACTGCCTAATTAGTCCAGCTGTTCGATACGACTTCAGCTTGTTTCAGTATCAGTTCAACGGCATAGGGTGTTTTGTCAGGCGGATACTTATACTTACGCAGCGTCTGACGTACCAGAATCCGTAATCTCGCCCGTACGCTTTCCCGAACCTGCCAGTCAACGGTCGTTGATTTACGAAGTTTCAACGTAACCTCGATAGCCAGTTTCTTAAGAACATCATCACCCAGTTCTCGCACTGCACTCTCGTTTTCCGCCAGTGCATCGTAGAATGCAATTTCGTCCGGGTTTAGCCCCAGCGACTCATCACGCGCCATTGCTTCCTGAAACTCTTTTGCCATCTGGATCAGTTCTTCAATGACCTGGGCAGTTTCAATGGCGCGGTTGTTGTATTTGAGCAGCACGGCTTTCAGGCGATCTGAGTATTTCTTCTCCTGCACCACGTTGTTTTTAGTACGGGCATGAATGCCGTCATTTAGCAGTTTCTCCAACAGTTCCACTGCCAGATTGCGCTGCGGCATTTCACGCACTTCTTCCAGAAACTCGTCTGACAACAATCCGATATTTGGCTTTCCCAGACCTGCCAGTGCGAACACATCATCTACCCCGTTCGCAACAATAGCGTTATCGAGAATTTTACCGAGTAGCGTATTTTTCTCTGACTGACTGAATTTCTTGTCGGTTGTTGTCAGCTTGATTATTGCCACTTTCACCGCAGACAAAAATGCTATCTCTTTCTGTAGAGATTGAGCTTCATCCAGTGTGCTGCATAGTGACCATGCTTTGTTCATTGCCAGCACAACATCAAAAAAGCGCTTTTTACCGTCATCAAGGCCCAGCACGTAGTCTGCGGCTTTGAGTAAAAATCGTTGGGGCATCTCTGCAAAACCGGTGTAATCAAACCCGGCATCGGTGGGTGTTTTAGCAAACATCCCATGAATTACATCCAGCTTTTCCAGCAGAATAGCGAAAGCTTCACGGGCATCGACAGTCGTCTGTCCCTTGCCTTTAGAATCGGTATAGATTTTCAATGCCTGTTTTAGTTCATTGGCGATACCGATGTAATCCACCACCAAACCGCCTGGTTTATCCTTAAAGACGCGGTTGACGCGTGCAATAGCCTGCATCAGGTTATGCCCGCGCATCGGCTTGTCGATATACATGGTATGACAGCATGGTGCATCAAACCCGGTAAGCCACATATCGCGCACAATCACCAGCTTTAGCGGATCGTAAAGATCTTTAAACCGTGCTTCAAGGCGTTTTTTAGTCTGCTTATTATAGATGTGAGGCTGGAGATTTACTTTATCGGAAGCTGAGCCGGTCATGATGATTTTGATTTCACCCTTCTCAACATCATCGCTGTGCCATTCCGGGCGTAGATCCACCAGCGCATCATACAGCTTAACGCAAATATCACGGCTCATGGCAACAATCATTGCTTTGCCATTCATCGTTGCGTTACGGGCCTCAAAATGCTGAACTAAATCGGCAGCCACCTGATTAATGCGCGGTTCAGAGCCTACCAGTTTTTCCAGGCGGCTCCAGTCGCCTTTGGTTTTCTCTTTCTGATCGGTCTCTTCGTCTTCGACTAGCTCATCCACCTGATTAGACAGTGTTTCCAGCTCTTCATGGTTGAGGTCAAGTTTTGCCAGACGTGATTCATAGTAGATAGGCACAGTTGCGCCATCTTCCACAGCATCCTGAATATCGTAGATAGAGACGTAATCACCAAACACTGCGCGGGTGTCTTTATCCTCGGAAGATACCGGTGTTCCGGTAAAGCCCATAAACGATGCATTGGGTAACGCATCGCGCATATGTTTAGCGTAACCGTACTTATAGGCGCCCGTTTCCCGATTCAGCGTGGCGTTAAGGCCATACTGGCTGCGGTGAGCTTCATCGGAAATGACGACGATATTACCGCGTAGATTGAGCGCCGGATGAGTTTGTTCGTCGTCCAGCGGAGCAAATTTTTGCACGGTGGTAAAAATAATTCCGCCAGATTCGCGGGCATTAAGCATCTCGCGGAGCTGGTCGCGATCGTTCGCCTGTAGCGGTTGTTGCTTAAGCAAATCTTGCGCCTGGCAGAACGTGGCAAAAAGTTGTCCGTCGAGATCGTTACGGTCAGTTACTACCACGATGGTCGGGTTGTTCATTTCCGCCTGTTGCAGCAGTTTACCAGCGTAGCAGCACATCGAAATACTCTTACCTGAACCTTGCGTATGCCAGACTACGCCCGCTTTTTTACTGCCTGGCGTGATGTTGCTGCGTAGCGGTACGTATTTACCAGTAGAGGCTACAATTGTCGCTGCCACTGCTTCACGCACTGCATGGAATTGGTGGTAAGCGGCAATCTTTTTAATCAGTCGTTTGCCATCGCTTTCATACAGAATGAAATAACGAATGTAGTCGAGCAGTAGTTCACGGTTAAAAAACCCTTTAATAACCGTTTCTAGCTGCCACTCAAATAGCGGTTTGTCGTCTTCATTGGTCAACGTTTTCCACGGCAGGAAGCGCTCTTCGTTCGCGGTAAGAGAGCCAATACGGGCGTTATAACCGTCGCTGACCACAAGCGCTTCGTTGCAGATAAACAGGTCGCTGAGTTCGTTTTTGTAGGTCTGAAGCTGATTGAATGCTGCCCAGATATCGGCATTGGCATCAACTGGACTCTTTAACTCGATTACCGCTACTGGCAGGCCGTTGATATAACTGATGACATCCGGGCGACGTACTTGCTTCGTTCCCTGGATAGCAACCTGATTGACCACCGTAAAGCGGTTATTCTTCGGCTGGTTAAAGTCCATCAGTAGTGCTTTATCGTGGATAACTTTATCGTCCTGCTTGTATTGCACCGGCACACCGTCTAGCAGCAGGTGATGAAAGGTTTTGTTACTGACGACCAGATCCGGACTTTGCGCATGAGCGATACGTAGTATCACTTCATCCAGCACGGCAACCGGGAGGTGTGGGTTAATCTTTTGCAACTGCTCCAGTAACACTGGACGTAAAAACACATCGTGGAACGAAGCACGCAGCGGATTACTGCCATCAGGCGCAATATCTGGTCCGTGCAGTACTTCCCAGCCCAATTCAGCAAACCATTGCAGGCTTTGCTGTTCTAAATCGTCTTCGCTCAGCATCAGGCTTCCTCTGTCTCGGTTTCTTCCATTTCTTCCGGCGCGTTTGAAATCTCTTTGAGCGCCATATTCAGTGGAGCAATAAAGGGAGCGAATGCTTTTTCAAACGCCGTAAGGTTTACCAGCAGCCAGTCGATCATTTCAGGCCAGTTAGCTTCATCAAGGCTGATAGCCGGGCTGGCATAGGAAATCCGACACGATTTTTTACCCTGCAAAGGATCCCATTTAAGCGCATGGCCAAACGCGTTTTCAATTACCTCTTTGCGCTCAAGCAGCCAGTTAAAAGCAAAGGTATTGCTCTCTGCGGAGGCTTTGGCAATCCACAGCTCAACCCGAATCTCTTTTTTACTGAAAATCAGGCTATAGGATACGGCGCTAATACCAGAACCTGCACTAAGCCAATGATCGGTGGATGGACTGATATTGTTATATAAGTTACAGGTGCTGGATTTGAGGCGCTCCAGCATCCTTGTCCAGAAGGCTTTTCGCATCAGTTGAACGGGTTTCACCCCGCCGCTAACAGATTGTTCTTCCGCCTCTTTTTGCGCCATGCCGATCATGTAGGATTCAGCTTCTGGCGTAGGAATCACCTGGCGGATATCAACGAATACATCGTCATTAAATTTATAAGGTTTAACCTTAAAGCACTGTACACGCAGACCAAACTGCATCAGCCACAGAGCGGTATTGGTCACCTCTTTGCTAAAGCTGGCCGCAACCATGATGATTCGCTGTGTACGGCTCTGGTTGATTAAAACTTCATCCAGCGTTTCATATTCGAGGAATTCAGCAAGCACTTCTGCCGCCGGACGATTTTCCTCTGGCTCGTATTTATCCAGATAAAGCTGGAAGATCTGCAGAATTTGCTCTTTGCGCACATTGGCACAATACCCGGCATATTTGAGCGCTTGCCAGACAACGTCGCGACCAGAATCATCAAGCTTGTTCTCAATGATCACCAGATTACCTTTTTTGTCTAGAGCCAGCAGGTCAAGGCGCTCTTTGGTATCGTCAAATCCGGCGAATTCTTTCTGTATAATCAGCAGCTCATCATCATTATCGCGAGTTAGCGCTTGTGGATTCTGCGCCAGCCATTCCTGCAGATTGCCCCTCTCGGTAAAACCCAGGCTGCTGAAAGAGACTTCCTGTAGGGAGTGCAGGCTGTTAGTGGGTGTATCGACTTTATACACTCTCCACCTCTCTTACTGCCTGCTCGGCTTCTGGCAGGGTGATTTCGCCAGAGAGGAGTTTGGGGAGAAGGGTGTCTCGGAGATTTTCAAGTACGATGTTTTCCTTCTCATTAGACTCAATCTTTGCCAAATAGTAAGCTGCCAAACTAGAAAATGACTCAATCAAAGCCTTTTTGGGAGCCATAACGTTTACTTTCTTCAGCTCGGATTGACGAATTCCAACCACAGTAGAACCTGTAGCTCGACCATTGATATCGTCTTTGACGCGAGCGCTTTGCAACCATAAATAAAGATAGCAACCCGATACAATATTATTATCGGCTCGAATTCCGTAGAGCCTCTGACTTAATAAATAATTAGAATTCTTTGCTAAGTATAGTAACTCACCGAGTGGAGCTTCTGAGGTCATCAAAATATCACCAGAAAGAAGCACATTTCTCATCCACTTTGTATATAGCTCTGCATCAACATATTTAATGGCGTCATGTCGTACTAATCGACCATTTTTTATGTTTTTTGCAGATATTGCTGGATAACCGTCTTCTGACCAGTCGCCCCCGAGTTTTTTTGGTGTTTTTCCTCTATGGTCAATTATCAATGAGGTTGCACTTTCTAATGGTAAGACATTCCACCCCATTGGGATTTCCCCTAGTTCACTATCCTGCATCGCAGACGGAAACAGTTCTGCCGTGGCTTTTAACACAGCATATTGCTCAGGATGCTCATGCTCAAAAACCACCAGAGCATCATCATCTTTTCCGGAGATCGCCGTCATAGCCGCAAGCGTCGCGTCCTCCTGTGAGCCGCCCGCTTCCAGCACAGCTATTTTTTCTTTTACCGGTTCAAAATCAACAAACCAGCTTTTGAACAGGGCTTGCGCCATTTGTTCGAGAATTTGGTTTATAACAAAGTTGTTTCTTATTTTATTATTTATATCAAATAATTCTGATGCTATCTTTCGTTGTCTACTCACATCAGTTTCAATCTCAATCTCAAAGGATTCTAGACTATTAATTGTTATTTGAGGTTGAGCGGAACCCGTTCTTAGTGAGTAAGTATCAGAAAAAAGCAATTTCCAGTATAGATAACCTTTATCAATAACTGTTTCATCACAGCTTATAATGATTGCCAGGTTTGTAATGGAGCAAAAGCTGGGACTCATTTTTATGTCACCAGTGCCCCCCGCGCCTCGGCATACTATTATGAGCTGCTCTTCTTTATACATATAGTCAGGAAGATAACCCACTACTTGATAACCACTAAAAACAGGGTATTCACCGTAGGATTGGATATCTTGCTTCCTAATGGTTTTCCCATATTTAAAAGTTGTAATATCCTTTAATTTGACTTTACGAAACTTAGAACTCATAACCCAGCCTCCCCAGATTCACCTTAATCTGCGCTTCCAGCTTCGAACTCTCTTCGAGTTGCTCTTTAAGCTGCGCAGTCAGTCGGGCCATCTTCTCGGCAAAGGGTTCGCCATCTTCTTCCTGCTCGGCAGCGCCGACATAGCGCCCCGGGGTCAGCAAAAAATCGTTTTTCTGGATATCTTCAATCGTTGCTGAGAAGCAGAACCCGGCCTCATCTTCGTAATCTTTATCCATCTGCCAGGAGTGGAAGGTATCAGCAATTTTGGCAATGTCCTCGCGGGTGAAATCACGCAGCACGCGGTCTTTCATATAGCCTATCTGGCGTGCGTCGATAAACAGCACTTCGCCTTTACGGTGAGCTTTACCGTTGCCGCCTGATTTATCTTTGGTCAGGAACCAGATACAGGCCGGGATCTGAGTATTGGTAAACAGCTGTCCTGGCAGCGCCACCATACATTCCACCAGATCCGCTTCGATGAGGTTACGACGGATTTCACCTTCGTTGTTGGTGTTAGAACTCATCGAACCGTTGGCCAGCAGCAGCGCCATCGAGCCTTTCGGCGCAAGGTGATGGATCATGTGCTGCATCCAGGCGAAGTTGGCGTTGCCCTGCGGTGGAGTACCATATTTCCAGCGTACGTCGTTTTCCAGCTTCGCGTTCCACCACTCTTTCATGTTGAATGGCGGGTTGGCCATCACAAAGTCGGCGCGCAGATCCGGGTGTTGATCGTCCAGCAGGGTATCAGCGTTTTTGGCACCAAAATTAAAGTCAATGCCGCGAATGGCCATATTCATCGCCGCCAGCTTCCAGGTGGTTGGATTGGATTCCTGGCCGTAAACGGAAATATTGCGCTTCTGCTCGGCGGCGTTGTAGTTCTTCTCGCCGGCGTGCTCTTCAATAAAGCGGTCGCTGGAGACGAAGAACCCGCCAGAACCCATCGCCGGGTCATACACGCGCCCGTTGTAGGGCTGCAGCATTTCGACAATCAGGGTCACGATACTTTTAGGGGTATAGTACTGGCCCCCCTGTTTGCCTTCCGCCAGCGCAAACTGCCCGAGAAAATATTCGTAAACGTGGCCGAGAATATCTTTGCTTTTTAAGCTGAGTTTCTCACCGTTGTATTCCGGGTTGCTGAAGTTAGCATCAGAGAAGGTGTTAATCAGACCAGTCAGCACTTCATTGCCCAGTTGGTACTGACTGATGCGGTTCAGAATACCTTTTAATTTCAGGTTGGTTTTTTCAATTTCATCCAGCGCATTGTCCACCAACCAGGAAACAGAACGCAGCTTGACCTCCTGCCCGGTCGTTTCATCCACCCACAGTACCGTGCCGGTCGGCAGCATGGCTTTGTTTTTCAGCATTTCCCAACGGGCAGCTTTCGGTACCCAGAAAACATTTTTCTCGGTGTAGTAATCTTCAATTTCCAGCTCGTCCCGGATAGCCTGGGCATATTCTTCATCAGAATCGAAATCATCGCGCGACATGGCATAAATGTTGTCAGGATTGCCGACATCTCGAAACAGGGTGATCAGCTCTTGCTGGCGAGCCTCAAAGGCATCTGAAACATACTTCAGGAAGATGAGCCCCAGTACCACATGCTTGTAGTTGGCGGCATCCATGTTGGCGCGCAGCTTGTCAGCCGCCTTCCAGAATTTGTTATCCAGCTCAGTAAGAAACTGTCGTTCAGGGTTGTTCATGAAATCCTCGGGGTAGATCGTAGCGAAAAGCAGTCACGCTTATTACAAATGCAGATTTGGAATGCAGTTCGCAAAATGATACCCGGAACGACAATCATTACAAACGCCACCGCATAAAGAAGTTTGCATTTGAGAGGTGAATAATAGGAAACTAAACCGCCGTTCCGTATGCGACTTCAGCCCTTGTGACTTGCAACCCAGCTCATTCTTTGAGCATCCAGGCCAGTCCTGTGGCATCGAAACGATAAATTTGAAGAATGTTAAAAGTGGGTAGCCGCGCGTCGATTTTGATTAAAGGTAATCAAAATGTTGCCGATGGTTATCCTGTCGTCTTTTTTATCTAACAGGTAAAACTATGTCCTGGCTTAATTCCATTTTATTGGCGCTAACATCTGTGCAACCTTATATGGTGCCACTAACTGTCATCAGTCTGGTCTTTGTTTCTTTTATCTGTTTTATGATCTTTTATCTTTTCAAATCAGTTGTGATTGTTAAACGTCTGAAAAAATATACTCAGTCAGTTAATAACGTTGAAAACAATGAACCTGAAGATCAACTTCAGCATCTGAAAAGTTTATTTGTACAGCCCGAGCTAAAACATGCCTGGAACGAGTTTGCTGACTCTCTTCACCCGCAATATGAGCTGGTCGGTAGTGAAGAAAAAATTGTCAAAATTCGCGCTACTGCCCCAAGCGCAAGCTTTTTCTCTGAGCAGCAGCTGGTGGATATTCCACTCAACACCGAGTTTTTTAAACATCTTCCCGGTATACTTACTGGCATGGGGATTATCGGGACATTCTATGGACTAATGATTGGCCTGAATCACTTTGACCCCAGCACGCCGGAGCAGGTCACCAGCAGCGTCAATAACCTGCTGCACGATGTGCTATACGCCTTCCTCGGCTCTGCCGTCGCGATTTTCGCTTCCATTTTAGTCACTTGGCTGGAGAAGTTCTCTCTGGCGAAATGCTACAAACATCTGGAAAAGTTTACCGCTTCCATCGACAAGCTCTATATCAGCGGCGTAGGTGAGGAATATCTCGCCTCACTGGTAAAGTCCAGCAACGAAAGCGCAACCCAGGCGCGTCATCTGAAAGAGAGTCTGGTCACCGATCTTCGCGATATGCTGCTGCACCTCGCCGAGAGCCAGAAAGTTGAAAATGAACGCCTGGCGAATACATTAAGCAACACCTACCGCGAATCAGGTGCACAGTTTGCCGACCAGGTCAGTGGCGCAATTGAAAATAGTCTAAAGTCACCGCTGGAAAAAATCGCGGGTGCAGTTCAGACCGCCAGCGGCGATCAAAGTGGCATGGTACAGAATATGCTCCAGGATGTGCTGACCGCATTTATGGCGAAACTTGATACCACCTTTGGTCAGCAGTTTACAAACCTGAACGACATGATGGGGCAAACCGTTGGCGCTATTCAAACAATGCAAACCGGTTTTGCCACGTTATTACAGGACATGCGTCAGGTGAGCGATGATTCCCGCCAGGGCAGCGCGCAGCTCATTGAGCAACTGTTATCAGAGATGAAAACTGGCCAGCAAGCTATGCAGGCTGGCATGAATGACATGCTCACCAGCCTTCAGGCCTCGGTGGCTAAAATTGGCGCGGAAGGTGAAGGTGCCGGTGAACGAATGGCTCGCCAACTGGAAAAAATGTTCGCTGATAGTGAGGCGCGAGAAAAAGCCCAGGCAGAACATATGACCGCCTTTATTCAAGCCATTCAGAATTCAGTGCAGCAGGGACAAAGCGCCACAATGGAAAAAATGGCAGCCTCTGTCGAGTCGCTTACTGAACAAATGGGTAGCCTGTTTGGGCAGATTGATAAGGGTCAGCAACAGATTTCAGCGACTCAGCAAGCGAATCAGCAGTCACTGCACGAACAGACGCAACGTGTGATGAGTGATGTAGACGATCAGATTAAACAACTGATCGATACTGTTGCCAACCAGCATCAGGGAACGACAGAAACACTTCGCTTGCTCGCAGAACTAACCAACCGACAAATTCAGGATATGCAAAACGGCGCGGACAAAATGCGTCTGGCTGCCGAACGCTTTGAACATGCAGGTGATCGGGTGTCGGAAGCAAACCACCTTACCGCTGACGTGTTGAATAAAGCGCAATCGGCCGGTTCATCACTCTCCCTTGCCACCAGCGAACTTACTTCTGTTGTGGCTGATTATCGTAACAACCGGGAAGCTGTTAGCAAATCCATTGCCATGCTGGAGCTGCTCGCCGCAAATACGCAGTCTGAACAAACCACCCGCAACAAATTCATCGCCGATCTTCAGCTACATGGCGAGCGTCTGCAGGGCTATAACCGTGAAGCACAGGCTTTTATGGAAAATGTCAGTGATGTGCTCGGGAAAGGGTTTGAAGACTTCTCTGAAGGTGTTTTGCGCAGCCTGGATAAAACGCTGGGTAAACTGGACGTCGAAATGGCGAAGGCCTCTACTCTGCTCGCGGGTTCTGTTGAACAGATTGGAGAGAGCGTCAGCGAGCTTGATGATGTCCTGTCACGCGTTCGTGCCTAAGGGGTGACAGCTGATGTTTGGAAATGCATTTGGCGTTAAGAAACGCCGCAGCGATGAAGCAGAGAAACCCTTCTGGATCTCCTATGCCGATTTGATGACGGCCATGATGGTATTGTTTTTGGTGGTTATGGTAGCGTCATTGAGTTCTGTCACACAGCGTATTCAACGTGCGGAGGAAGGGGAAAAAGTCAGGGGAAAGGATATCGCCAGATTATGTGAACGCCTTGAGCTTCATGCCCGAAATGTGAACAAAACCATCGTGGTCGACTGCCACGATAACCGTATCAGCTTCGGCGAGGCAGGTCGTTTCGATCACAACCGGTTTTTCCTTAA
Organism: Pantoea sp. EKM20T; assembly: GCF_011800485.1. Classification (NCBI taxonomy): domain Bacteria; kingdom Pseudomonadati; phylum Pseudomonadota; class Gammaproteobacteria; order Enterobacterales; family Erwiniaceae; genus Pantoea; species Pantoea sp. EKM20T. The sequence continues at coordinate 298,903 of NZ_JAALFW010000005.1, forward strand.
CGCTGAAGGGCAAAAAGCGTTGCAGGATGTCGTCCCCCTGGTGCTGGATGCAGCTGATAGTGAAGAAGGCAAGAAGTGGTTTAAGCAGATCGTCATTGAAGGATTTACCGATACCGATGGTTCGTATCTTTACAACTTACATCTTTCCCTTCAGCGCTCTGAGTGGGTTATGTGCAGTTTGCTTGATAGCCGCAGTCCTCTGCAAAACAGCATTTCTACAGAGCAGCAAATCCAGATTCGTAAGCTTTTTCTGGCAGGTGGCGTTTCGTTTAATAATGCGAAAGAGAGCAAGGAAGCTAGCCGCCGTGTTGAGTTACGCATGCAGTTCTTTGGGCTTAAGGATAAACGTGATGGACTCAATGAGTTAGATTTCCCTTCGGTGGTTAATAAAGAAGTTTGCCAGCTGGTAATGCCACTATGACGCCTGCACTAAGTTCTCTTTCTCAACGCATTGCCTCGAGACTCTCTTCCGGACAACGGGATGACCATTATCTGCATAACGATTTCCAAGCGCTGGCCTCCGCTGCTCTCGACATGGAAAAGCGTTTTGATAAGGCAGATAAAATCCCTTCACCGCCGCAAGAAATGCGGCTGGCGGCCCTGCGTCGCCTTCGCCTTGCACAAGAACTAACAGAGCGAGAGTGGCGGATGGTGTTTTATGGGCTCGCCGATAATGACCCATCATATCCAGATCGGCCAATACTGCTTGAGGATGATGCGTTTTTCCCTGAAGTAAACAATGCAATCAAAAAGCGGCTTGAAACTAAAACCCTAAAACGCCGAGACTGGGCCGCACTCTGTTCAAGCTATTTTGCTTACCAGAACCCATCACCTGAGACAAATCCACACTGGTGCATACTGCGTAATCATATAGCTCAGGGTTACCTGGTGGTGAAAGCAGCTATACGACGAGAAAAATCGTGGATGAAAACCATTGAGTTTTATCACGATATTTTTACTCCTCAGGCAGGAGGCGTGATCTCCAGACAGTTACTTGCGGGGGATAACAATTCACTCTCATCATTAGAAAAAATCGCGCAAATTCCTGATAGCAGTTGGTTGTGGAAACGTATTTTCACAGTGCTTTTGGCGCAACTGGACACGCTCGACGATCCCCAGTTTCTGGACAAAATTAGCTGGTTGTTAGGCCTGGCTGCCCAGTGGGTACGTTTCCGTGATGACATCATAACTGCGATCCTGACTCGCTATTACCATTCTATATATCGTGATCAGGCTCATTCAGCTTTGAAGCAGGCCGCGCTGGAATACTGGGATAATCCGCAACTAAAAAGCCAGCAGAATAAATGGCATCAGTATGTCTCTGAGCCAGTGGCTGCGATGGTCCGGGGCTGGCTGGCTAAACAAGATCTGATGCATTTCTTTGAATTGCTGCGGGGTAATGGCGATGTTGATCAGGCACGATTGCACTATTGGCTGCGTTTCGCTAACCAGATGGGATTTACCCGTATCGTCATGGGACCTGATGCCTGGCAAGATCGGGGCAGCGATTTCGTGAAATTCCGCGAAGAGAATAAGGGACGTTTGAGTTACTTACGAGGCGGACGCAGCTTTGATAACGCCATGATTATGCAGATCAACGATTATCTGTTCGTTGAGTTTTCCGGGACAGGTAATGCGATGTATGCCTATCGAATAGGTCACTCGCCGTTTAATCCTGAATCACGCACGCTTGATATCAATATTCATTTAAAAGATCAGGGACGCTGCGCGCTCAGGCTGCCCCATGCACCTCGTGCTGAAGGATATAACAAAGTCCGTATAACCGGCTGGATGTTGAAATACGACGATGAGCTACGCAAGTTGGGCATTCGGTGGATGGCAGAAGAACCCGTCAAGTTTGTCGATAAAAAAGCGTCCTCTCCCGCCTCTATGTCCGACATCAAAATCATCAACCCATTGCGAGATACAGCTATACAGCATCTGGTTGAAGATGCTTCATGTATCGTCAGCGATAATCGACAAAAAGGCGGAGTGCTGTCCGTACAGCTTAAAATGCCTGATGACGCAATAGAAAGAGAATTGTTACGACTAGGTTTTGCGCCTGTGACAAAAGAACCACATCGTTATTGGATCAAATAATGCTGAAACGTCTGTTAAGTAAACTGGCGGGAAACCGTCAGCAGATAGAACGCCACCTAAAGAATCAATACCAGGTTGAGGAAAACGGACTCAGCTTTCCGCTATTGTTGGTTGATAATTCGCAGCTTTGGGCATTGGCATCCTGGCTTGAACAACTGGCTGAAGAAGACTATCTGATATCACTTACAGACCGGTGGTTGTTGAGTTGGGACGCACTATATCGCCTGCTGGAGGATAAGGAACATGCCAGCAGCCTGCCTCTTATCGGTGTACCTGACGTACTGCCTTTACGCGCAAGTCTGAGTTCACGAGGTGCGTTAAGCGATAGCGATTTTCGCGTCTGGATTGCTGAATGGGCCACGCTTCCAGCCCGCAAGCCGATCCGTTTCAGTCGTACCGGTGCCATTTTAACCCATGAAAATCAGCAATCCCTGTTATCGCGGCAAAACTGGGCACTCATACAGGCAACAGAACAACTCAGTGCACAGCAAAATCAGACTCCTGGTGAAACCACTAACCAGTTGGGATGGGCCGCTATCCGCAAATGTGCGAAGCAAGCAGCCGCAAAATTTGATGATTATTTAGAAAAAACGCATGTCGTCAAACCAACTTCATTGTCATTACGGCTGCGTAAAGCAACGGTTGCCGATACTGCTGTTATCGAAATTGAGCCCCATTTCGAGGACCAGCCTGCTAACTGGCTGGGCAGTTTTGACAAGAATTCGCAGGTTCACGATAGCTATCGTATCCCCGGCGAGAATGGCGAACTCAGCCACGTCATCATCCCTCCCGAAGTGAAAGAAGTCCTGAATTCAATACACTCGATCCCAGGCCGTCGAGTGGCCGGAAGTGAAGCGCTTTCCTTTGTTCGCAACCCTTATACCTTCCTTGGTGAAGATGCCGCCGGTGTTATTGCCCCTGAAGAACATGAACAGGCGCTGTTTGATGCCAGGATTTTCTTTCATCATTTCAAGCTTCAGCCTCGCCAAAATGATGAGCAAAAAATAGAGGATATAACGTTAGTTCTGGAGCCGGTCTCGCCAGTACCACAACCGGAGGTGTCATTCCTCTTCTCCGCCCCATGGGAGCTGGATAAATTTGTTCAGGCTCTGGGTATCAGCTTCGCTGCACAGATGCCTGCAGGGTCATGGCATGGTTATGAGCTGGAATTAAGTCGGTTCACTGAACAGCAGTGGCACGATTGCCAGGCCCTTCTAACTCGCTGGCAGCAAGAAATTGAAGGAAAAGAATTTAGCGATGTGCTGGATATTGCGAAATATGGCGATCGCGTGATTGGCATCGGTGAATTTGAAAAAATCTCTTCTCCCTGGCTGACCAAAGCGCAGAGTGAAGACTGGCTTCCTGATGACATCGATTTCTCCGCGTTTTCAGTCGAAACACTGGCTGGCTGGCAACCTGAAAACCTTCACCACTTTGGTGAACTGCAGGAGAGAATTACTCTGGCAGAAGCTGCTGGTGAAACGCATGTCACCGCGCCATGGAATGACAGTCAATTACCGCTGGATACCGCTAAAATCTTCAGTAAAAACTGGGAAAAACAACAGAATACGGCAAATGAATCCCAGGGAAACATTGCCGATCAAGAAGCCCGAGCCGTACTCAAAATTGAGCAGAATATTGAAGAAGCGGCCTACATTAAACAGCGCCGCAATTCACTTCTCAATGCGCGTCATTCAGAACCTGAAATTCCTCTGAGCCTTAAAGAGCATATTCGGCTCAAGGACCATCAGCGTGAAGGCGTAGCCTGGCTCCAGCAACTCTTCCTTCGCTCTCCGGAGGAAACCGCAGGTTGCCTGCTGGCAGATGATATGGGGCTTGGGAAAACGCTGCAAATTCTGAGCTTTCTGGTATGGTTCATTGAAAAATTCCCGCAAGAACCGCCAAGTCTCATTGTTGCTCCAGTCTCTCTTTTAGATAACTGGGAACGTGAACTGGACAATTTCTTCTATACCGCAGGAATACCGGTATTGAAATTGTATGGCGAGACCATTAAAGCGGTGAAATATCCCAAACAGACTATCCCTGCTCATCTGCAGTCTCAGGGGATCAAAAACCTGCTTAAACCTGGCTGGCAGGGTGAGGCGAAAATCATACTGACAACCTACGAAATGCTTCGCGACCAGGAGTTTTCTCTGGCACGCCAGCCGTGGTCCATTATGGTGTGCGACGAGGCACAAAAAATAAAAAACCCAGCTGCTTTAATTACACATGCGGCCAACGCGGTACAAGCCAGGTTTAAAGTGGCATGCACAGGAACGCCTGTCGAAAACACACTTGTCGACCTGTGGAGCTTATTTGATTTTGCCCAGCCAGGATTGTTAGGGGCACTAAATGAATTTGGTAAACATTATGTTCGCCCCATCGAGAACGAAGATGGCCGCGATACGGAACGGCTGGAAAGCCTGCGGGCGCTGATAGAACCACAGACTTTACGCCGAACCAAAGAAGAGGTTGCACGTGATCTGCCGCAAAAAATTGAAGTGACAAACTGTAAACAGCTAAAATTTTGCGGACCTCAAAAGCAGTTGTATCTTTCCTCTATCGCCACCTGGCAACAGCAACAAGCGTTAAGTGAGGGTATGCAACAGGCTGGTACAGGGATGTTAGGGTTATTACATCGACTCAAGCTCATTTGTGCGCATCCAGCAGTTGTTAACCCAGAGCCTCGCTATAGGGAAGGGTCACCAAAGCTTAACTGGATGTTGAAAACGCTTGATGAAATTAAGCACACCAGTAAAGACAAGGTGATTATTTTCACTGAACTACGAGACCTACAACGCGAGATACAGCATGCGATTCAGCAGCGGTTTGGCTTCCGTCCGGTTATCATCAATGGCGACACCAGTACTAAAAGTCAGAGCCAATATAGTCGCCAACGATTGATTGATGATTTCCAGTCCCAGCCGGGTTTTGGTGTAATTATTCTCTCTACAGTCGCAGTTGGATTTGGGGTTAACGTCCAGAAAGCTAACCATGTTATTCATTTCACGCGCTGCTGGAATCCAGCTAAGGAAGATCAGGCAACTGACAGGGCGTACCGAATTGGACAAACTAAAGAGGTTTTTGTCTATTACCCGACGGTTAGGGATTCTGAAATAAAAACATTCGAAGAAACACTAGACGAACTCCTTCAGCGTCGTCGGGCATTAGCCAGGGATATGCTCTGCGCTACTCCTGACTTGAATAGTGCAGATTTTGAGAACGTTTTAAAAGGGGCGTAGCTGTACTTTTCAGTAATCGAATAAATGGTAATTTGTAGCTTTTACTTCGCGCATTAATCGATGAAAAGTATTTAAAATCTGATAGGCTGTCTACAGCGTCGCTAGCGTTGCTAGCGTTGCTAGCGTTGCTAGAAAAAATTAAATCCAAATGTGCAGTCAGTACAGTTAAAAAATCTCCGTGTAAAAAAATTCTTATTGTTGTTTTCTTTGCGCACCTTTCTGGTGCGCTTATTATTATTTCCTGCCAGAAAAAACTTACGCTTTATATTAAAATGATTTTATAACTTACTTATTTCACTCTGTTTTTAGCTGGACTTTCTTCTCTTTCCTGATGATATATACAGGTATTTAGCGCGGTGCGGATGTGCGCCAACACACCCGCGCCGCTAATCACAATCACTATTTATAGGGAATAGTAATCATGACTGACGCCCATTCTATTGCACAACTGTCTGAACCAGAAGTCTCGCCAGCAAATAACCGGAAATTAACCGTTAGCTATGCAAGCCGCTATCCGGATTACAGCCGGATACCCGCCATCACCATGAAAGGACAATGGCTGGAAGCTGCCGGTTTTGCCACTGGCACAGCAGTAGATGTAAAGGTAATGGAAGGTTGTATTGTGCTCACCGCCCGGCAGGAGAGCGAACTGATGCAGTCTCTGCGCCAGGTATGCAAGTTGTCGGCGCGGAAACAAAAGCAGGTTCAGGAGTTTATTCAGGTTATTGCCGGTAAACAGAAAGTCGTCTGAGTGTAAAACCGCTCCCGACATCGTATCGGGAGCGGTTAACTATCAGGATGCGTAAAGTAGAGCGAGGGAATTTCAGACTACATCCTCGCGGGCCTCTTGGTGTATCTTTAGGTTGTATCACTTTGCAACACAGAACTGATTTCATCGCTATTCGGCAAGCATTACTCTCTACTTCACAAGTGAAATTACGTAATGGACTAATGTCTTTTGGCACAATTGAGGTGGTTTTAAATGGAAGCAAAACGTGTCCCAGCGGGGTTTAGAATCCTTATCGCAGTATCTTTGTTTGTAATGACGTTCCTTCTGGTAAGACCGTCAGATCCATCGACACAAGGAGAGCAGCAGTTTTGGACAGAGTTAGCAAAGCTATTTAATCAACGCGATATTGAGGGTTTCGTGGGGATTGCGCTATTAGTGATCTGTACAATGATAACGCTCATCGGTTATCAGATTATAGTCAGAGTCATTGAGAAGCGACTTAACACTAAGCAATGATTTTATAAGATGTGAATTAGCTCTGGCAGAAGTAAAAAAATTACTTATAAATTGAATCATGTAAATTCGCTCACATTGTGCATTAAATTATTATAACATGTACGGCTAACTCTTAGATTTTCTTGCCAAAAAATACGTGCATGCGCAATTGATTGAGTTGCATTGTAACCTGCTCACTGTTTTCTGGTGTATCCACCACCGGGACATCGGATTTTCGTTGCCTGATTGTTTAATTTACTTTCCTGCAGTCCGATTATCCCCCTGGGAATGAAAGAGAAAACACAGGGATGTTTATACGGGATTGAGCCTGCCAGAAAACCGTCTTATTTGTCTGTCGAGGAATAATCTTTCGCCGGAATCGTTTGAACGTATCATAAGCCCTTTTGCTGCATGGCGCCACGCCGGACAGGACTACCAGTTTGATGATCGCTGACATCACCAGCGCTATAACGTCAATATCAAACCACAATCCAGGTATCCCCTTGCCGGAACGCTTTCCAGACACGGAGAGCGGTCAAAGGAACAATTAAAAGCCATGATAGAGTGTGGTGATGTGGTATGCCTGAATGATGTGTCTGTTCTGTCCGCCGGGCTGTTTTACATTGTTGACAAAGGTAAGTTAATTTTCGGCAATGAAAATGCCTTCAGATTCGGTGGAGCGGAAACATTATCGGTGCGTTTAATCACTGCAGTGAGTAAGCGCGATCACTTACGCTCTGACGGAAAACCTGCACCAACCTCATTAAGGCAGTTCCGCGAGGGAGGCGGGAGATAGCCAGCCAAGAACCTACGGAACGCTTAACATCAAAAACGTCGGCCGTTACTCACTGCTGGCGGTATCTGTAACGATAATAGTGAGGGGCTTCGTATAACGGCTGAACAGTTTGGTGGCCATGTCTTCAGCAACTGATAAGTGTCAGACGGGGAAACCCCCGGTTAACCTGTATCACAGATTAGATAATAGTTGCTTTAGTCAATGCAACAGGAAAGCTTGCCCCTTAAAATTATAAAGGGCAATAATTAAACTATAGTTAATTGATGTTTTTCGTATTTTAATATAATTATCGTTTGAGCGCTTATTGCACTCTGTACCCGGTACCTGAAATATCAGATAATCGCGGGTGGGTTTTCCCTGGTGTTGACTTGGTCTTTGACCTCCTGACCGCTAAGCATGGTGAGTGCCCGGTGGTCAGGTACTTTTTTAAGTATAGGGTCTGCGCAGGTGTAATAAAAGCTGTCTTAAAAGACAGGGGTAATGGTTCCCATGTGTGATTATCAGGAATGAATGAATGAATTCTGCTATTGAGTTTTTTTTGCGTGATTACGATGAATTTCCGCCAGAATTATCAACCGAACTCTACCGGCTCAGAAAAAAAACATTTCGTGAGAGGCTCGACTGGAAAGTCGAATGTATTGACGGCATGGAAAAGGATCAATTTGACAACGAAAATACGACTTACCTGCTGGGCATGCATAACGGGAAGTTGCTATGTGGTGCACGGTTTATAGATTCGACACAGCCGACGATGATGAGCGAAATTTTTCATGAATATTTCGAGGGTATAAGTGGTCTCCCCACAGATATCCCCTGTTGTGAGATTAGCCGGCTGTTTTTAGATAAAGAAAGACGTGATTCTGCAGGCCTGCATGGCTTGCCCGCCAGTAAAGTATTATTCCTTGCAATGATTTTTTATTGCATGAAGAGAAACTATCGGGGGATGTACGCTGTGGCAAGTCGCGGCATGTATGCAATATTTCGCCATGCGAACTGGAAAATAGAAGTTATTCAGAAAGGCCTTTCTGAAAAAGGGGAAGTTATCTACTACATTTTCATGCCTGCCAGCATGAGCATCGTGGAAGATATTATCACCAGGGACAAAGCCAGTGGCTGGCTTCGTGAGATGTCCCGGCATTTACGCCATCTTTAACCAGTAATGTTGACTCAGTTGTCCAGCAGCCGGAGCTCCGTCCCTAGTTTTACCGCATGTGTGGCGTTATTCACTCCGAGCTTTTTCATGACGTTGCCCATATGAAATTTTACGGTGCGTTCCGCAATAGATAAAATGACCGCAACTTCGGCGTATGTTTTCCCGGCGCCGACCCACTTAAGTATTTGGCGCTCACGCGGTGACAAAAAAACGTTCTTTTTCTGATGGTGTTGACTGTATAAGTTAAGCGTTTTCTGATGCAATTTAATAAGAAAACTAACTATTTTCGAACGATTTTTTTCCATGTCAATACCAGAATCTTTCTGACTGATAATGGATAGCAAAGCCAGGTTGTTCAGGTAGTCATGCAGAGGGAATGTCTGCCCCTGGAAAATATTATATTGAAAACTTTCATTGAAAATTCGCGTGAGATTGTAGCCGCCTGACAGAATGACGTTGTTTTCCCAAAAAAAATCTTCAACACAACGTAAACTCTGAATGATGACAGGATCAATAAACTGATACTTTCTTTCAAGGTATATATCGAACCACTCAGGGTTGTTATTAATAATACGCATCTGTGAAGGGTCTTTCTTGTTCATAATGGCGTAGGCATAGATAATACCCTTGTAATCCTCAAAGAATGCATTCAGTTCATTCTGGATTAACAAATTGATTCTTGTATCATTGTAGTATGTATCCTTCACGTCAGTTTCTACCTCCGGGATGAGTGGATAAACCAGTATAATCCGCTTCGTTAGCTGTTGCTAATCGTATTTTAAACCAGTTAAAGGACAGTGCAAATCACATCTGCCAGCAATATCCTGGATATTTTTGCTTTACAAAACGGATGGAAAGACCAGCTTACAAGACTACAGATGAATTATCGGGATTCACAAAAATCTGCGGGGACAGCAGGAACATTCGAATAATGATTCGCGATTTTAAGTTATTGCTGACTGGAGTGAACCGACAGCAGCATTTTTCATAACAAAAATCATGCTGGCAGGCGTAATTAAACAGACACCGAGTCAGTATCTGACTGCTGACGGTTTTTAAATCCTGATGCTTATGCTCCCCTTCGGCTCCCCGGCGTTACCGGGTCGTCAGTTCTGCTGCGCTAACCCCTGTGGGTTTCGGACATAGGGCCTGATGGCAAACGTTCAGGTCAACCCTGCAGCCGGCTTAACGTCTGCGCTTTCACTGGCCATATAGGTGATGACAAGCGAGTGTTAATCAGCAGGAGGCACATCAGGTCGTGTAAGTAGGCCGGTAATCTGATTACTCTCCTGAACAGCAAGCCTCTATTTTAGCTCACTATTGGTTACTACTGGTTTATGGGATTGATAAGTGGTTTTTCTATCAGAGGCCAGGGGCATGGGGATGTACAGGGGCAATGATATGTTGCAGGATGTCCCCACGCTTTCTCAGAAAATCGTAACAGGGAAGGGGCGTTAATCATGAAAAACATGATGATGCTGGGTGTCGTATTTCTCTTAACGGGATGCCCTGGGCCTGGCGACCGAATGGTGGAGCGCGAATCTACAACGGCATTTATCAAAGACAAGCAAGTTTGTGTGGTGTCGCCACTGGAGCCACAAGAAAGGATTACTGCCATTCAAATCAACAGCGATAAAAGCAACTCCCTTCACAAGGTTTTTGATGACAAACCTGTTTATATTCCAAAAGGTGAGTGCCTTCCTGTGTTTGGATTTAAGTTCACAACTGGAGATCGTTACTATTTCGCCTATGATGTTCAATCTGATAAATCAGCGTCGCATTTAGTCACTGCTGATTTTTCTTATCCAAAAGAATAGGGGCATAACGGCCCTTTGATTCTCATAAACGCACGCATGTCATCAGGCCAGGCTTAACGACTTCACATCTGCGGTAGTTAAGGTAGTTACCAATGATGGGACATCACTCTTATTCATGGGGGCGAGGCAATGAAAAACCTGTTTAAGTGGTCCGCACTTGTGGCTGCCACCGTCCTCATTCTCATTGGCTTGTTTGTCTGGCTTGTTGCATCGGGCTCTGATGAAACGACTGTCTATAAAGAAAATGACTTCTTCAGCTATCACACACTGACAGACAAGGACATTGAAAACGCGCCGCGTATAACGGACAACTACTATTTTGAAGCGCACCCTGGCGACGGTTACTCACCTTCAAATAGCATCATATTTAAGGGGGCTACAGATACTGCATCGCTGCAGGCTTATCTCGAAAAGCTGGGATACATGAAGCAAAATCGCAGTCTGGGCGAGAAGGAAATATGGGCAAGGCCTGATCAGTTGGATGGGGATCAGTTCTATCTGTACTTTAATCCCACAACCCATGAGGTTGAGCTGACCAGGGTTCTGAATAATTGAGTAGCCTGAACGGGAAATTGTTGTGGCGATGCCGTTCTCTGTCGCTGGTCATCGTGCTGCTGCTGGCGGGATGCGCTCGCTCTGACGCGCTGTGGACGGTCACGCATGACCTCTGCATGAATAACTATCACTATCGTCGCGATCCGGCTCCCTGCCAGCAAATCTATCTGCCGCAGGACAACACGCAGGGCTACAGCATCATCCAGAATCCTCGCCACAGGCTGCACTTTATTCTGGTGCCTACGGTGGCGATGTCCGGCATTGAGAGCATTGCGCTGTCGCGCCCCGGACGTCCCGATTATTTCGGCTACGCCTGGTTAATGCGTTATCGTCTGATGGCGGCCTATGGCGCTAAAGTGCCTGAGGATCGCCTCGGCATGGCGCTGAATTCCGCTTATGGCCGCAGCCAGAATCAACTGCATATTCATCTGACCTGCCTGCGGGAAGATGTCTATCGCCAGCTTCAGGCCGAGCGCCCCTTTATTAATAATGACTGGCGACCCTTGCCCGACCGATTGCTGAACCACACCTACTACGTCCGTCGCGTTATGCAGCCGACGGCGATGGGGATCTATCCTGTCTCCTCCGTAGCACGCCATTTCCGGCTGTCGCCGCCGCAGCTGGCAGAGTCTGGTGTGGCGCTCATTCCGGCGACGTTTTCGGGAGAGAAAGGGTTTATCCTGCTAACTACCCGGCGCGGCTGGGATAAGGGCAATCGGGCTTCCGTTGAGTCGCTGCTGGATAAACGCTGCGCTATTCTTTCAGCGCCGCCAGCTGACGTTGCAGTCGGGAAGTAACTAAACCTTATCACCCTTAATCCTTCACCGACCCAGCCACTCTGCTGTAATCAAATGCTCTGCCAGCAAGAACCCGACTGACGAGGACGATCGCCCGTCCATCGGTTTCGTAAACATTGAAACAGGTTCGTGTCCGCCCAATATAGTGAGATCGCATAGTCATTTATCAGACCAGTCCATAGGTGACAATTAGTGCGAAACAAACCTCAGGATGCTGCCCGCAAAATAAGCTCTGATGTTTTTATAGACAAACCCAAGTTAGACTTAATAAAAGTTATTAACTGTTATTAAAAGAGGTGATCACTATGGGTTCTCTTACAAAACAGACCATTAGCGCACAAATACCCACCGATTTGGCTAATGCTGTAGAAAATCTGGCTGTGGAGCTGGATCGTTCTAAAAGCTGGATCATCAAGGAAGCGTTGACCACCATGCTGGCTGAAAGGGAACGGCGTCATCAGAGCATTCAGGCTGGTCTTGCCGATGTAGATGCCGGGCGTGTAGTAAGTCACTCTGACCTTGTTGAATTTGGTAATCGTTTAAAGAAAAGCTGATAAATGGAAATTTACTGGACGGCTTAAAGCTCAGGATGACCTGGAACGCATCTACCGTTTTGCTCTTCAGTACAGCCGCCAGCATGCTGATGATGTCTTAGACCGCCTGATAACCGGCAGTGCTGGCCTCAAGGCACACCCAGCAATCGGCATACAGCAGGTTCGATATGAACCTCGGGAAGTTCGAAAGGTGATACTGGATGACTACGAGATTCACTACGAACTTCGTGATAATGCCATCTACATCGTGGATCTCTGGCATACAAAAGAAGAGCGATGAGCAGATCTCTTTTCATTGATGGCTGTTGCTTACTGACCTGATACTTATTTAAAGCTCACTTCTCAAAACCCAAAAAAGACACCGATCCATCAGTGCCTTTCCCATACTCAACTCGCAACCAATCCCCCCACCAACCCCTTACCGATACAACGCCGCTTTCCCCACCGAACTAAACAGCGCCATCTTCGCCGCGACCACTTCACTCGCCGCCTGCATCGGTTTAACAAAGAGGGAATTAGGCTCGTGACTCCCAAGCTTCAGTTCCTGCTCCAGCGCCACGAAGAACGCCTTCTTCATATCACTGGAGATATTGATTTTACCGACGCCATAACGGATCGATTCCGCGACCTCGCTGTCTTTGTTGCCCGAACCGCCATGCAGCACCAGCGGGATATCAACCACCTTACGGATCTGCTGCAGGCGCTCGATATCCAGCTTCGGCTGCTTCCCTTTGGGATAGAGGCCATGCGAAGTGCCGATGGCGACCGCCAGCGTGTCGGTGCCGGTCTCGCGCACAAAGGTCTCGGCCTGCTGCGGATCGGTATAGAGAATCTCGTTACTGCCGCCTTCGCCGCTGCCTTCCGCCACACCGATGGTGCCCAGCTCCGCTTCCACAGAGACATTAATCGTGTGCGCTATCTCGACAATCTTCTTCGTCAGCGCAATGTTCTGCTCAAAAGGATGAGAAGAGGCATCAATCATTACCGAGGTAAAACCGGCGTAGATCGCTTTCATCACCTCTTCCAGCGAGCGGCCATGGTCCAGATGGATCACCACCGGCACGCGCGCCTGAATCGCCAGCGTCCGCAGATAGCCGATAAATTCCGGGCCGGTAAAGGCCATCTCTTCAGGATGGATCTCCAGAATCAGCGGTGAATCCAGTCTCTCGGCAGTCTCAACCGCCACACGTCCAAACTCCGCGCTGGCGATGTTAAACGCGCCAACGCCAAACTGATGCTGTCGGGCAACGCTGAGCAGATCTTTCATGTTGTAAAGCATAGGTTTTATCCTTGTTATGCAGGAACGGAGATATCTTTTTTCAGGAACAGCAGGATCAGCGCTGTCAGCAAACTGCCTGCGGCAATCGCAAACAGATAACCCATGACATTGCTGATCACGTTAGGAATGAAGATGACGAAAATGCCGCCGTGCGGAGCGCGGGAAGCACAGCCCAGCATCATTGACAGGGCGCCCGCTAATCCGGAGCCCGCCACGATGGCCGGGATGACGCGCAGCGGATCGGCGACCGCGTATGGGATCGCGCCTTCGGTAATAAATGACAGACCGAGGATGTAGGTGACCTTGCCGGTCTCGCGCTCCTGCTCGGTAAATTTGCGGCGGAAGAGGGTGGTTGCCAGCGCGATGCCCAGTGGTGGCACCATGCCCGCCGCCATACAGGCGGCAATCGGCCCGTAGACCCCGCTCGACATCAGGCCAATCGCAAACATACAGACGGTTTTATTCAGCGGGCCACCCATATCAAAGGCCACCATCATGCCGAACAGCAGGCCGAGAATGGCCGCATTGGTGTTACCCAGCGAACTGAGGAAGTCGGTCAGCCAGCCGAGCAGCATTTTGATCGGCTCACCAATCAGCAGCGCCATTAGTGCGCCGGTCAGCAGCACGCTTAACAGAGGCACGATTAAAATAGGTTTCAGTCCGGCGACCGCTTTGGGCAGATGGATATGGTTATTGATCAGCAGCGTGATGTATCCGGCCAGGAAGCCGGCAATCAGCGCGCCGAGAAAGCCGGAGCCGGTGTGGATCGCCATCATCCCACCCACGGCGCCCGCCACGATGCCCGCTTTGCCGCTGACAGACTGGCTGATCCCCAGCGCCAGAATCGGTAGCATCAGGGCAAAGGCCGAACCGCCACCGATGTCAGAGAGCATCTTCGCTATCGGGCTGAAATTAGCGTCCCCTGGTGTGGCCGCCGTAATCCCGAATGAAAAACTCAGTGCGATCAGAATGCCGCCCGCCACCACAAACGGGATCATCAGGTTCACGCCGGTGATCAGGTGCACATAAATCTCTGAAATCCAGGAACGGGAACCGGACGCCTCACGGGCACTGTTAGCCGGTTCAGATGCACTGGCCTGCGGCGCAGCGTCTACCAGCCTCGGAGCCAGTTCGCCGTTAACAATGGCGTTTAACAGGCCTTCAGCGTCCTTCGCGGCACGGGTAACGGGCACCTCAATCACGTTTTTATGCTGGAAGCGTGCCATCTCAACTTTTTTATCTGCGGCGATTAACACGACGTCCGCCCGATGAATATCGTCTTCGCTGAAAATATATTCGCTTTCAATCGCGCCCTGGGTTTCAACTAATACATTCAGGCCCAGTTTTTTAGCCGCTTTTTTTAAATTACTTTCGGCAAGGTAGGTGTGGGCGACACCTGTAGGACAGGCGGTAATGGCAATAATGTTCATAAATGTTCTCCAGTGAAAATTTTATATTTATGTTTTTCGGTCTGAAGGGATGGCTACAACCTGGAATACCTCCTTTATTTTTTAATTCATGCTGCTCTCCGGTTTATTCAGGCTCCCGATCGGGATAACAGTAAATGAAACATCTCTTCGCGATGCGGGACATTAAGTAATTGCTCGACAACATCCTCATCGCCTAACGCAATGGATATTTTGGCGAGCATTTTGATATGGCCCACATCTTTATCGGACTCTTTTACTGCGAACAGAATAACCAGCCGGACTTTAGTGCCGTCGATGGTCTCCCACGGAATATCCTGGCGTAAACGACCCACGGCAATGCGGGTTTTGGCGACGGCCGCAGATTTACCGTGCGGAATAGCAATATGATTTTCAAATCCGGTGGAGCCTAATTCCTCACGCAGATAAACATCTTTAAGGAAAGCGACTTTATCGGTGACGGCCCCGGTCTGGCAGAGCAGGTCGGTCAGTTGAGAAATAATCTGCTCTTTGGTCTGGCAATCGACATCGAGAATAATGCACTCTTCTTTTAATACTTCGTTAATAGCCACGGCTGTCGTCATTTTGCTTCTCCATTATCATTAATTAATCGAATTCGATACCAGACATTCTGTTACCCGTGCGATATCTTTCGCCGAGAACAGGGCCGAGACATACACCACCGGTTTTTCCAGCGGTTCCAGCCGGATGGTGGAAATCACCACGTCACACTCATGTCGTTTCAGGGAGTCAGCGATATTTTTCCCTGGCACGATGTCGATAATCTTCCAGTCGGGAAAGGCGCGGATAATCCGTCCGTAAAGCAGCTGCGAGGTGCCCAGACCGCTGGAGCAGACCAGCAAGACCCGTTTTACCTTGATGCTGTTTTCGATGGCTGCCTGAATATGCACCGTCAGATAAGCCACCTCATCGTCACTGATTTCATCCAGGCTGTACTCCTGCGTCAGCTGGCTGATTACCGCTTTAACGGCGGCGAACACCGTACCCAGCTCGGTCTGGATATCATGCAGCAGCGGATTTTTAATCCGAATGTGATATCTGAGGCGGTTCAGCATCGGCTTGATATGCGAGGACAATGACGCCTGCAGGTTCTGGTCGGTGGTGATTTCAATGTTGATGCGCTGCGCCACCCGGGCGATCAGCGCCTCAGCAAAGCGGGTTTCACGTTCCGAAATCAGCGAGTCATCGTGCTGTGGTGACTCACCACCCGCCTTACCGGAGGAGACCAGATACTGATAGATGGAGTGAGACTCCTCGGCCACCAGTACCGTGTTGTAGGCGGTCTCAATGCGCTCTATCACCGCCAGTGACACCTGCCAGGCGTGATGGTCGCTGACCCGGTTCATCGACACCGCGCGGGCGTCGGTCCTGTGCATCGGCGAGTGACTGCGGTGGATCAGCACCAGAATATGCGTAAATAAATTGATGTAGTAAGGATCGCTTATCGTATATTGCAGTTGCTGTTCAATAAAATTAATTAATTGCAGGGTAAAATGGACAGCCTGCTGACCAAACTTCTCTGAAAGCTCCTGCAGCGTGCTTTCATCCAGACGGCTTTCCATCATGTCCTGACGGTTATAAATCGATTTTAACACCAGCGCTTTCATCGCCATGCGAATATTATGGTCACTGCCTTTTATGCTGGTTCCGACACGGCTTTTTAATAAGGTTAAATCAAACTGATGTAACCATGCTTCTAATGTTTTTAAATCATTCACTATCGAGGCGCGGCTGATAAAATATTTATCCGCCAGTTCACTGATGGAGGAACTTTTTGGTGAAAGCATTAATAAATCCGATGCTATTTTCAGCATCCTGAAGTTGCTGCTGAAATCATCCACCTCGACAGAGAAAATCCGGCGCGCGGCTATTTCCGACTGCGCATCAGCGAATTTAATTGTGATCCCTCTCCCACTTTTTCCGCTGAGATTGATTCCCTGGTCAGAAAGTTTTTCGTTAATGTCTGCAATATCGCGGCGTAGAGTTCTGGGTGTAATAGACGTTTTTTCTGAAATAGCGTGCAGGCTCACATAACTGTTATGAGAAATAAGCTGTCGCATAATCGTCAGTTGCCGTTCAGTCAGCGCCTTCATCATCATCAGGTTCCGCTTAATCTGTTATTCGCCTTGTCAGTTATCATCTAAGCAAAGGCACTATGCCATGTAAATATTAAAACATGGCCACAACCTGGAGGTCAGGCTGACCACCTGACAGTGAATTTCTTAAATAATCGGGGACGAGGTGAAAGAATAAGTGAAAGGGGATGGGAGGGTTTGGCGGGCTGACTGGCAGTGATCAGATTGGTGGGGCTACATCAATGGCTGAGGGCAGAACCTGGCGGGAAAGCCCGGCTTACGCCGGGCCAGATTTTATCTTTACGCCATCTTCAAACGCTGTAGCCGTTTCTCGCGGCGAATCTTACGCTCTTCCATCACCGCAACCAGCGCCATCAGGCAGATACAGGCGATGGCGGCGGCATCCAGTGCGGCAAAGGTGCCCGCCCAGCCGGTCAGGCCAAATATCGGCGTGCCGTCGGCAATCATGCCCAGGCCCAGTTTGGCGAAGCTGTCACCAATCAGATAGGCGAAAGTGCCTTTGATACCATCCGCTGCGCCAATCGCTTTTTTCGGCACAAAGCCGACCGCGGCGACGCCGATTAACAGCTGCGGGCCAAAGACCAGGAAGCCCAGGGCGAACAGCGACGCCAGATAGACATACTGGTTGCTGGCATGCTGATAGATCCCGAGCGTGGCAATAATCAGCGCTAACGCGACGCAGGCGACCAGCGCACGGCGGCCATTGGCCAGATCGGATAACCAGCCCCACATCAGTGTGCCCACCAGTGCGCCGACTTCAAACAGGGTAAAGCCCTGAATCGCCACCTCTTTAGAGAGCTTCAGCTCCTGGAAGGCGTAAACCGTTGACCACTGATCGATCCCGATGCGCACCACATAGAGGAAGATGTTGGCGAAGCAGAGCAGCCAGATCACCTTGTTCTTCAGTACGTACTCGACAAAGATCTGCCATTTGGTCATCGACTCATCTTCAGCTTCTTTGTCCTCATCGCTCAGCTCTTCGTCAAACAGCTCTTCGGCCTTGCCCAGGCCATAAGACTCCGGAGAGTCGCTGCCGTAGCGCAGGCCGATAAAACCAACAATCAGCGCGATAATAGACGGGAAGATAAACATCCCAATTACGTGGCCGTTGAACAGCACATTGGCGCCAAACAGCGCAACGCCCGCCGCACCGGCACCGCCGAGGTTGTGGGAGATATTCCACATGCCAAGATAAGTACCCCGTTTGCGGCGCGGCGTCCATTTGGTGATGGTGGAGTAACTACAGGAGCCGCCGGTACTCTGGAAGAATCCGCTTAAGGCATAGAAGGCGATCATCAGGAACAGGCTGACGGATCCGGTGCCCATGCTGGCGCTGAAACCCAGCATACAGATGGCCGAGAGGATCAGCATAAACGGCAGGAACTGCTTGGTGTTTTTGCCGTCAGCATAATAGGAGACCAGGGTTTTACCGACGCCATAGGTGATGGAGAAGCCCAGACCGATCATCCCCAGCTGCGTCATGCTCAGTCCGTAGGTGGTGATCATATCGTTCTGCGCGATATTGAAGTTTTTGCGGATCAGATACATGGTCAGGTAGCCGATAAAGACCACCAGATAGGACTGCATAAACGGCTTGAACCACATCTTGCGCCGCAGTTCGATGGGCAGATCCAGCGTCGGTCTGCGCACCTGTTTGAGGAATGCCAGCATGGAAGGGGATTCTCCTGGTTGGAATAGCTGCAATAGGCAGCGAATGGCTGGCATTGTAAAAACCTGCCGCCAGACTGGCCTGAGACAGCATCCAGGCGAAACCAGGAAAATTTCTTAGTTTTGCCCCACTCGGGGCAAAAAGGAGAGGCGTATCACGCTTCAGGCAGGGGCCGCGGTGCCTGAGCATTTAAAAACGGCAGCAGCAGCAGGGCGGATATCCCCGCCGCCGTGGCAATCACCGCAAAGAAGCCGCTCCAGTGCCAGACGTCGATAACCCACGCCAGCGGCCAGCCGGAGAGTGACGCGCCAAGATAGGCGAAAAGGCCGACGAAGCCGGTTGCCGCGCCTGCCGCATCTTTATGGGAACACTCGGCTGCCGCCATGCCGATCAGCATCTGCGGGCCAAAGACAAAGAAACCGGTAGTAAAAAAGCAGGCTGCCTGCATCACATAACTGGTAAAGGGCATCAGCCACAGTGAGCCGACGGAAAGCAAAATCCCGGCTGCAAAAATCAGGTTCATCGGGCCACGGTTGCCGTTAAACAGCTTGTCCGAGCCCCAGCCCGCGACCAGTGCGCCTATCACACCGCCCAGCTCAAACAGGGTGATTACCGAGTTGGCCGTGACCAGATCTACCCCCAGCGTGTCGGAGATGTAGAGATTTCCCCAGTCATTGAGCGCCGCGCGAACCACATAGACCAGCACGTAACACAACGACAGCAGCCAGATATAGGGGTTGAATAGCACGTAGCGGGTCAGGATCGCTTTGCGACTCAGACCTGCGCCTTCCTGCTGCTGCGCCATCTCCATCTCATCCTGTCGCCAGTCGCCTACCGCGGGCAGGCCGACAGTCTGAGGCCGGTCGCGCAGACGCCAGCAGAGAAACAGTCCGGCGAGAATCGCTAAACCGCCCGCAATCATCATTCCGATTCGCCAGCCATAGTGCAGCGCCACTGCGCCGATAACGATCGGGATAACCGCACCGCCAACGTTGTGCGCGGTGTTCCATAATGCCCACCAGCCGCCGCGCTCGTTACGTGAATACCAACTGGTCAGCAGGCGCGCGCAGACCGGCGCGCCCCAGCCCTGGAAAAAGGCGTTGATGGTCCACAGCAGCGCAAAGGCCCACAGTGAGGTCGAGAAGCCAAACAGGATATTGACCACGCCGGTAGCGATCAGCCCCAGCCCCATAAAGTAACGGGCGTTGGAGCGGTCACTGACGATGCCGGAGAAGAACTTCGACAGGCCGTAGGTGATGTAAAATAGCGTCGCCAGCAGGCCGATATCGGTGCGCATCATCACGCCGCTGGCGATCACTTCCGGCGCTGCCGCGTTGAAGCTTTTGCGGGTAAAGTAGAACAGGGCATAGCCGATCCAGATGGTCGACATGATGTGCCGTCGCCAGTAGCGATAGCGGCTGTCAATCTCACTTTTGTCCTGCAGCGGAGCGGCGTTAGCGGGCGTTTTCAGAAAGTTAAACACGGTGGTTCCTCAGGCCATACGCAGCGGCAGATGCACGCTGACGCGGGTTCCATGGGTGCAGGAGATAGTCAGCGATCCGCCCAGCGCACTCACGCGTTCGCGCATCCCGACCAGACCAAAGCTCTGCTGACCGGAACCTGGCGGCAGACCGCAGCCATCATCTTCAATCACCAGCAAAACGCGACCATTCTGTTGCCAGCCTTTGAGCATCACGGCGCTGGCGCTGGCGTGTTTCACAATGTTGTTCAGCCCCTCCTGACAGACGCGAAACAGCGTGACGCGCTGCGCTTCGCTCAGCAGCGTCTCATCAATACGCCACTCAAGGTGACTGACGATGCCGCAATCCTCCAGCTCCATCTCACGCATCAGGGAGCGAACTGCCTGTTCAAGTGACAGGTCATCTAGCTGACGGGGTCGCAGACGTCCCAGCAGTCGCCGCACTGAATCGTAGACGCCAAGAGAGAGCTGCTCAATATGGACGCCGCTCTGGATCACCCGGCCATTCTCCGGCGCCAGGCGCTGCACAATGCCCGCCTGGGTGCGGATTGCCGTAATCGTCTGACCGATATCATCGTGCAGTTCGCGTGCCACCTCCTGGCGCACGTTCTCTTCTGTCTCGACCAGCCGTTCCGCCAGGCGTCGGTTGCGTGCCAGCTCACTCTGCAGCGACTGATTCAGCTCGCGCAGCCGCTGAATACCGGCACCCAGCAGCAGGCCGGTCAGGCTTTGTGCCAGTAGCGAAAGCAGAAGATCGACCGGATGATCGTGCCAGGTCTGGCTGGCGATCAGCGCGATTGCGTTCATCAGCGTCGCGATCAGCGCACCCTGCCAGCCGTAGTGCCAGGCCAGCGCAATAATCGGCAGCGCCAGACAGAATGGCGTAAAGCGCGACAGTTCAGCGGGCAGGCCAAGCTGCAACCACAGACTGATGACAAACAGCAGCAGATACCAGATAAGATGCCGGGCGCGCCAGTTGACCGGTTGCGAGACCAGCGCCGGTCCCAGCGGCTGCCAGCGGGTGCTGGTGAGGTAGTGCCAGATGACCAGGCAGGTCGGGGCCAGCGTCAGACCACCGGTGAGCGTCAACAGCAGGGCGTTCAGCATCTCCTGCTGTCCCGCCCACGCCAGGGACTGCAGCAGCGCTGCGGCGATCAGAGCCGCGCCCTGGCTCAGCAGCGTGCGCCAGTCACGCTGATGGCGGTAATGGGAGATCAGCGCCACCGGCAGCAGCGTCAGTACACTGCCCGCCATTAACAGCGGCAGATGCGCCAGCGCGACCACCTTCGCCAGCCAGATCAGCATGATCCACTCAGCTGCCAGCAACACCGGCCAGTAAGTGCGTGGACATTGCAGCATCAGCCCCAGACGCAGGCCAAACGGGAATAGCAGCACCGCCAGCTCCGGGCGTTCCACCAGGTGCAGGCTGATACTCCACAGGCAGAACCAGGCCGCCGAGAAGATGAAAAAGCTGGCGACAATGGAGATCAGCCGCGAAACACAGGGGCTCATTGCCAGCCATCAAACATGCGGCGCGCCAGCTCCACATCATTGCTGACGCCGAGCTTCTCCATCAGATTCGCGCGGTGGACATGTACGGTTTTCGGTGACAGCGCCAGCTCAACGGCAATTTCCTTTACCGCCATGCCCTGTGACAGTTTTTCCGCCACCTGACGTTCGCGTCGGGTCAGCGGGTCCTGCCGACCAGCGGCCAGCTTGATCGCAATCTCTGGTGTCAGATAACAGCCGCCTGTGGAGACCGTGCGCACCGCCGCGATCAGTTCATCGGGACGACAGCGTTTAGAGAGGAATCCACGCGCACCGGCATTAAGCGCCTGCTCCACCAGGGCCGGACTGTCATGGACTGACAGCATGATGGTGGCCAGGCCCGTCGGCAGCTTGCTCAGCAACTCCAGACCGGAGAGATCCGGCATCGAAATATCGCAGATACAGACCTGAACGCCCCGGCCCGGTAAACCTGCCAGCGCCTCACGGCCAGAACCAAATTCCGCTACGACCTGGAAATCCGATTCCAGGCCCAGCAACTGGGCAAAGCCGGAGCGGACGATAAGGTGATCGTCAATAAGCGCGATGGTGATCATGTTTATTCCTGGCGGGTAAAATCGCGCTTACCTTAGCGATAAGCACGAAGCTGTTCAAGTCGTGAGCAGTCTATTCAGGTCAGGGAGTGGGTAGAATGATGCAGGTCAAACTGTCGTGGATCGTGAGAGAAGCATGCCGGGCTGAATCGCCGCCCGGCAGATCGTGAGGCTAAGGAGCCGATCAGTGCAGACAGCACTGCTTATATTTTTTGCCGCTGCCGCACGGGCAGGGATCGTTGCGGCCGGGCAGTTTCTCTGCCGCGACAGGCTTCTGGGGAACGGGGATCGCTTCTGGCTGGGAGATCCAGTGATCGTGCAGCGCCAGCGCAGCAGGACGTATAGCTTCAATGCTGGCTTCCATCTCGTCCGGCGTCATGGCATCGATCTTTTCAAGATTCTCTTCCACGCCGTGCAGAGCGATGGCGTCCAGCGCGGGTTGCAGGTCCTGCGGCAGGGCAGTCCAGTCGGTCAGCGCGACACCGCGCATGTAGCCGAAGCACCACTCTTCCACCACGGTAAATTCCAGACCTTCCATTTCACGGATGCCAAAAAGCGGTTCGAACTGCTCAGGGAATTCAGATAAGCGGTCAGCCACATCATTCATATGCTGGAAGCAAAGCGACATAAAGCGCGTCATTTCACGCTCGTTGCTCCATTTTGGGATCTGCTTCTCGCCACCCCACAGTGCCACCAGCCACTGGCTTGGCTCGACGGTGACGGGACCGGAGAGTACGGCAGTCAGCAGGCCGTCGAGCTCGGAGACATCAATAATCGATGCTTCGCTGCCATATTTTTCCAGCATATCTTCCAGCCATTGCAGCTCTTTTTCGGACAGTGGGCCTTCTTTCATGCGGTTGCCTCCCGGGCATTTCAAAAATTTCAGCGGCGTTGAGCCTTAAAACCGCAGCAGTGTACACCCTTGTGGACTGCAACACAGCTAACCCTGTTCGGGCATGCTGCGGTGATTAAACCGCGTTTAGCACCACTTTCATCCCGTTGTGCAGGCGATAGCCCACAGCACTTTATGGTACATTTTTGCGCTCCAGCCAGACAGTTGCGTGTTAAATAATAATAAGTTAATGATTAATATATGAAAAATGGATTTACTGGCAGGCCGGCTGTTGCAGTCTCCCTTGCACGGCTGACCCCTGGCGGCCAGTGGATCAGCAGATTAATGACGCGATTCATGCCAGCCTTTATCTTCCTGCTGGCGGGATGTGGAACCCTGTCGCAAACCTCCGCCCCGGTGGGCGACCGCGTTTATCTGACACACGCCACCTTTCATGAAAATGTCGACGACATCGTGCAGCATTACATGCAACAGAAGCAGGTTCCCGGCATCAGCATTGCGGTCATTCATCGCGGTGGCCCGACCCGCTATTACTCTTTTGGCGTCACCGATCGTGTGCATCGCTATCCGATCACGCCCGATACCCTGTTTGCGCTGGGATCGCTGAGTAAAGGCGTGACGGCAGAAGTGATTATCCAGCTGGTTGATCAGGGTAAGCTGCGCTGGAGCGATACACTGGCCGATCTTCTGCCGGAAGGCGTTCGCCTCAGCGCTGACGCGCAGCGCATCACGCTGCTGCAGCTGGTAACGCACACCTCGGGTCTGCCGCGACAGGATATGGATCTGACGATGCTGCAGCAGTTCGTACGTTATCTGGACACCGGCGAGAACTTCTATGGCAATCTTGATAGCGACAAGCTGCTGAGTTATCTGGCGGACTTCTCTGCACCTGCGGTACGCATGCCACACTACTCCAACCTCGGCTATGCGCTGCTCGGTTATATCTTGCGCACGCGTTTTCATCAGGACATTCAGACGCTGGCGTCGCAGCTTATCTTCACACCGTTAAAGATGAACCAAAGCAGTTTTGTACCGGAAACGCTGGCGGGCTATCCGCTGCGTGCGCTGGGCCATGCAGGCGATCAGCCGAAATTTATTCGCCGCGGCACGCTGACGCCTGACTGGCATTTTCACGGCAACATGGTGGCCGCGGCCAGTCTCTACAGTAATGCGCGCGATCTGAGTGTTTATTTGCGCGCACATCTCAGCGCTACCGGTGATGCTGCGCGGGACCGGGCTTTCGCGGCGGTAGATCAGGCGTGGTATCAGCAGGGCGCGCAGGCGCAGAATATCGCCTGGGTGACCGACACTTTCGAAGGGCAGCAGATCACCTATCAGGTGGGCTATATCGGCGGCTATGCCAGTTTTATCGGCTACGATAAACGTAACGGCAATGCGATTGTGGTGCTGCAGAACGGCTTTAACTGGAGTAACTATTTAGGCATTGCGTTGTTGGTCGATCTGGCAACTCAGGATAAAGTGGTCGGACAGTGATCCGCTACCTGGCCTGTGTGCAGTAAAGTGAATAGCGCTGTTTTTCCTTACACATAGCGTCAGTGCGCCGGAACTGAAGTGCGATAAACATTGTCTTTAGCCTGACTGTCAAAATTCAACGTGGAAATCATTATGCGCAGGACTCAACGTGTACTTTTATCAATGGGATTACTGGTTGGCTCGCTGAGCCTGATCCCCGCTGTACAAGCCGCTGGCGAAGCAACGGATACCGTTCCGCCACCGCCGCAGATTCAGCCTGCTAATCCGGATGCGCAGCCCGCTACGCCTGATACGGGCAGCGTTCAGCCGGATGCCGGTGCCGCGCAAAGCCAGGCGCCGACCAGCTCACAATCTAATGATGGTATTACGCCGACCACGCCAGCACCTTCCAACGGCGCGCACCCTAATTACGACCTCAGCACCATCATCATCGACTACAAACAGTATCAAATCGGTGACACAGTGCCAGAGAAGTACACCGATAAAACGTACACCATCAATGAGTGGCAAAAGCGTAATCTGCCTGCTCCGCAGGAAAACACCCACTGGGCCTATATCAACGCCAATTACATTCTTATTACTAATGACACCGGCAAAATCGTCATGGGTAAATCGGGCGATATCTTCTTCCGCGGTTAAAATAAGCGCGGTTAAAATCAGCCGGTCGTGATGACCGGCTTTTTTTTAGCTCCCAGCAGAAATTTCACCTGCCCGCCGCGATTGTTCCTGCTCTGCCTCTCCTACGACTCCTCATGTGATGCTTCAACAGCCGCCATCGGCCTGCGCCGGAATAACCCTTTTCTAATAATCCAGGTGCATAATCCGCCAGCATCGTGGCAATCTACTGACCTCTATCTGTAGCCAGGAGACAACATGTCACAACATACCAATCAGTTCGGACAGCCGGTCGGTGAGCCAATGCCAGACTGGCAGCCCCGACCTCTGCCCCAGCATCAGGTTTTTACTGGCGAAGTTTGTCGGCTGGAGCCGTTCAGTGTGGCGCGTCATGCTGAGGCACTGTTTGAGGCATGGGCGCTGGCTGAAGATGGGCGTGACTGGACTTACCTGCCTGCCGGTCCCTTTACCGAACGTCCGGCATGGCAGGCGTATGCCGCACAGCTTGAAATGAGTCGTGATCCGCTGCATTTTGCCGTGATCGATCTCGCCACCGACCAGGCAGTAGGCAGCCTGTCGTTAATGCGCATCCAGCCGGAACATGGCGTGATGGAAGTCGGGCATGTCATGTTTTCGGCCCGGCTGAAGCAGACCCGCATGGCAACGGAGGCGCATTTCCTGCTGATGCGTTACGCCTTTGAGACGCTGGGTTATCGCCGCTATGAATGGAAATGCGATAGCTGTAATGCCCCTTCCCGTAAGGCAGCGGCACGTCTCGGTTTTCGTTATGAAGGCGATTTCCGTCAGGCAATCATCTACAAAGGGCGTTCACGTGACACCAGCTGGTTCTCGCTTATCGATAGCGAATGGCCGCAGGTGAAAAAGGGCCTGAAGCGCTGGCTGGCGGAGGAGAACTTTACCGCCGACGGTCAGCAGCGCGAAAAGCTGGAGGCGCTGCGCGACAGACTCTGACCGGGTGATAACGGGATCACATTACAATATCTTTCAGGACCGCCGCCAGCAGGGTGGTGGTCATGAGAATAGATAACCGTTTGATCCAGCGCATATCGGTGGTCAGAGTAACAACGTCATTTCTGAGGCTGTCCACAGCCGAAGTTAATCGGAAATTCATTTCACTGAGAGCGACATCCAGCTTATCCACCTTGGCTTCTAACTGATTAAAACGGATGGCCAGTTTGTCCGTTTTTCTTTCAACATGGCCAAGCCGCTCGTCTATCTGATGTACTTTTGTTGTGAGCTGACCAAGCTGCCCATCTATCTGATCGACTTTGGTTGTAAGCTGGCCGAGCCGAATGTCTATATGGTTGGCTTTGGTCTGAATCTGACCGAGTTGCTTTCCAATCTGTCCGCCTGGCTGCCTCTGCTGCATATCAGTAAACACCTCCACCATCGCCTCCGCTTGCTGATCGTCGATCCCTGCCTGTTGCAGCGCTTTAAAGGCTTTGTGGGTACTCATCATTGTGCTTGTCATCACGACACCTCCCTGTGCACTTCAGCGATAACGGCATCATGACAGGCAAAAGACGTATCGCCACTAAGCCGGTTATATTTTGCGCGTCTCGCCGAAAAATATCAATTAGTACAACAAGTAACGTGCAGCAGAGTGCGGGCTGTCTCGCAACATTTAGCTGATGGCAGGATGAGGCGACTCTGCGGAAATCCGCAGAGTCGGAAAGAGAAAAGCGGGCGTCAGGGCTGTGGCACGATTTTAATTTCAACCATGCCGATGCCCAGTTTGCGCGGATCCTGACCGGTGATATTGCCGGTGTTACTCAGCTGCGGTTCAGGCGGTGCAATAACCAGACGATGGCTGGCGCCTGGGTTATCAAAATGCAGGGTATGTGTCGATATCTCTTCACTCAGTGACAGCAGTTGCTGCTGATCGCCGACCCGCACCGGAATCGCCCGGTGCGCGTTGGGGCCATACGCACGCGCGGTGATCACCAGATCGAACTTCGCGGGCAGCGCATCGATATAGTCGATATGAACCTCGGGCGCGAGATTAGCGTTAGACCAGCGTCCCCAGCTCTCTGGCCGTGAGATGCCGCTGAAGCTTTTAACACTCTCCGGTGCGCCAGGCACGTCAAGCCTGAAGCTATCGGCGCTGTAGCGAATGTTGTTATCTTCAATACGGATCTGCGCGAGGTTCTGCTGGTAACGCGCATCGCTGATAGCGCCCTCGGGGAAACGGACTTTGCCTTTCCACTGCGGTTTGTCGACATGCGTCACCGACGGCGTGCCGCCGAGCTGTCCCATCGCCACACAGAGATCGCCGGAGAGTGCCAGCGAAGGCTGCCAGAGTCGCGCCATTTTAAAACAGCGATCCACCCAGAGGAATTTATCGGCTGAGGCGAAATCCGCCAGCTGATAGCGCAGCGGTGCCGAATATTCCCCCTCCGGCATCGGCTCAACGTGCTTATCACTGATGCGGAACAGAATCGGCAATTTGAAGGTGGTCCCCGAGAAGCTGAAGATATTCTTCGCCTGATCCACCGTGAAGTTGTCTATCTTCTTCGGGAAGTTCCACAGCTGGATAATGTCGGGCTTCCAGCTCGCCACCTTACTCTTCATATCGTCGAACTGGGTGGAGAGTGAAAGCGATGAGAGGCTGCTGCGGCCCAGGCCAATCGCGTTATCGCCGCCGAGAATATCGAGCAGCGTGGCGCCGTTATCCAGCGTGCTGCGCTTCGCCTCCATCAATTCCGCCTGCGGCTTGTCACCACGGATCACCATGAAAAGATTGCGACGAGGCTGTTTGACCAGCCACGGATGCGCAGTGTTGTTCATCGCCAGATGATCCGAGCTCACCACAATCACGGTGTTTTTGAACCACGGCGACGCTTTAATGCGCGCAATCAGGCGCGCCACATGCTCCTGCGAGCAGGCGACCGCACTGAATGACTGATTCGGTTTGCCCTCAATGCTGTAGCTCCTGCGATCGCAGCTGCGTGAGATAAATCCGTCAGGATGATGGGTGTCGACGGTCAGCGTAAACAGCGCAAAAGGTTTACCGGCCTGAGAGAGTTCCTGATACTTCTCAAACACCTCATCCATTACCGTATCGTCGTAATAACCCCAGTTATTACGGTAGGTGGGATCGGCGACGCGGCTTTTCAGCTCCTGCGAACCATAAAGGTTAGCGGGATCAAAACCGTGTGATTTCAGGAAGACATCTTTCCCGGCGAAACGCAGATCGGCACCCTGAATAAACCAGTTCTGGTAGCCGGAGTTTTTCAGGATGTCGCCCAGACAGACGTTCTGAGGATAGAAGCTGGAGAGCGACGCGGACGCATTGCCATCAAATGGGGCAAACAGCGGAATGCCACACTGTGAGGCGACCATGCCCGCAATGGTGTAATCGGTACCTGGCAGCTGTTCGGTTTCGCTGAAGTCGATGCTCTGCTCTTTCTGCCGGCTCAGTTCCGGCGCTAAGCCGGGAAAGGCGATAGGGTCAAAATAGGTGCGCTCTAAGCTTTCACCATAGATATAAACCACGTTGAGGTGCGGCTGTTCAATGCGATTACGCGGCACTTTATAGAAGTTGTCGAAGTCAGAATCTGCCAGTTGGGTATGCGACACAATCAGGGTCGCGACCTGGCGAAAGGCCGGGGTGGTCTGCACCGAGCCGAGTGCACAGGCGGCGGCCAGCAGCGACCAGCCCATGTGATGCGGACGCTTACGCCGCCGCAGAATCCACGACAGCAGGCAGAACAGCAGAAACAGCACGATGATCAGGCCAATCGCGGGCACCACATATTTACTGACGCCCGCGCCGGTCAGGCTATTGGTCAGGGTATAAAGCACCGCATCGTTGATGCCGTCACCGGTAAAATAGTTGCTGGCATAGAGGGTGGCGTTCAGCACAACGAAAAGTACCAGCAGAATAAGAACGACAATAAACCAGAATTTGTTACGCCCGGCTTTACAGGAATAGATTGCAATAGCGGCCAGAAACAACGCGACGGACACCAATTCGGACAACGGCAAATCCTCTCTTCAGGGCTACGCGAGGCTTCACGCAACCGGCCACCTTCGGGGGATGGTTTTTCGACAATCTATATTGGCTGTAATCCGGCTGCAACATATCCGGCCCGATTTGTGCGGTGAAGAGCAGATTGGTTTATTGTCATTTCAGAAGTGAGGTTATCAGGCGTGACGGTGGCTGGCGCGCACCGTCAGCAGAGCAGAAGTCAGGGCGATTTTCAGAGTTTGCCGGTGAGATATTGTGCTTCGCCGTCGGCAAAACTCCAGTCACCTTTGTCATTGGTGATAAAGCTGATCATTAAATCGTTGCCCTGCACACCACAATGCTCACGCAGCTCACGCGCCAGCTCGGCCATAAACAGCTGTTTCTGTTCACTGCTGCGTGGGCTGGTATAGACCCGCACCATCACCAGATTATCGCTACGACTGAATCCCAGTCCGGTATCCTGGAACACCATCTGATAGCGCTTGTTTTCCTGAACAATCTGGTAGCGATCGCGTTCCGGCACCTTAAAGGCCGTGAGCACGGCGCGGTGTGCCGCATCCAGCAGTGTACGAAGCTCTGATTCTGAACGACCCTGGATAACATCAAATTGCAGCAGTGGCATAGCGGATTCCTCCCGGTGATTAAGAACCCTATGGTGACCCCTTTATCCGGCGGGAAAAAGCGCGTAGCCTGAAATGATTATTCACTATAGTGAACAATCAAGATGAAAGAGATGAAAACGGATACGCTGTGGGATCATCTGCACTGGCTGACCGTACTGGCAGAGCAGGGCAGTTTTACCCGCGCGGCAGAGCGGCTCGACGTCAGCAAGGCGGCGATGAGTCAGAAAATCAAAGAGCTGGAGGAGATGGCCGGTGTGTTGCTGGTACAACGCACTACGCGCAGCGTGCGGCTGACCTCTGCCGGTGAGAAGCTGGTGGAGGAGCTACGCGAGCCTTTTGCCCGCATCGAACAGAGTTTTTTCAGCGTGCGGGACACCGCCGGGCCGGTGCGTGGCCTGGTGCGCATTACCGCACCGGTGGCGTTTGCCCGTCAGCAACTGGTGCCGATTATCGGTGAGTTTCTGCGTGATTATCCGCAGGTGCGTCTGCAACTGGATGTGACTGACCGCATTGTGTCGCTGAGCAGCGAGGGATTTGATCTGGCCATTCGACACAGCGACACCCTGCCGGAAACCCACGTGGCACTGCCGCTGTGTGACACGCGGACATTACTGGTGGCATCACCCGCCTATCTCAACGAACAGGGGATACCGCAGTCGCCGCAGGATCTGGCGCAGCATAACTGCCTTTACTATCCACGCGGCGTCGAATCACCGCGC
The DNA here is from genome assembly GCF_011800485.1 of Pantoea sp. EKM20T. NCBI lineage: Bacteria > Pseudomonadati > Pseudomonadota > Gammaproteobacteria > Enterobacterales > Erwiniaceae > Pantoea > Pantoea sp. EKM20T. Next base: position 329,508 of record NZ_JAALFW010000005.1, read on the forward strand.
TGGCGATTTACCACCTCCGCGGATAGCGAACAGGTCCAGATACGGATTCAGGGCTGCTTTGCCACTAACAACAGCGAGTCGATACGCGATGCGGCCCTGCAGGGGTTAGGGATCGCTATGCTGCCCGATTTCAGCGCCCGGGAGGCGCTGGCAGCAGGGTCATTGCAGCAGGTGTTGCCTGCGTGGCAGCCGGTTGAGGCCTTTGCCGCCCGCCTGTGGATCGTACGACCCTGGGCGGCGCAGGTGCCCCGCGCGGTCACCACGTTTACACACTGGCTACGCGCGCGCTTTGACCGTTGAAGGCAATGCCAGCGCAGGTGGCGTGGTGTGCATCATCTCGCCAATCAGGCTGCTGCGGTTATATAAACCAAGCCGCAGATTGAAGTCGAGATGCAGCCGCTCGTTGCCGGTTAATTTTATAATGGGTGGCGGCGTCTGTGGCCGCTGCTGAAACATCACAGACTGCGCAAAGGCGCTGCTGCTGTCGGCATGCAGGCGCTGATAGAACCAGGCGCTGGCTTCACTTTTACGCAGATAGAGATTCGCCCGCCGGTATTCCCGCATCGCAACCTGCTGCGCCAGCGACAGGAGCTGACGAGACGGATTCTCCATATTCTGCACAATCAGCGGAAAATCATCACGCTTCTTCAGCTCATGGAAATAGTTGCGGATACCGACGTTTTTAACCGGCGCCAGCTGTTTCAGCCATTCGCGGATAAACGGATTTTGCGGGGCGGCAGCAAGAAACCAGCTCTCGGTGACCGGCGCAAGCAGATTCAGCGTCGATTGCTCACCATAGTAACCAATGAGATCCATTGACCGTGCTTCGTGAACGCGATGCACCCAGGCGAGATTCTCAAACAGCAATGTGCTGCAATCGATGCCGATGCCGCCATAACGGTGAATCAGCTCAAGCCGGATGATTTCACTTTTATGTGCCAGCGTCAGATCGGAAGAGATAAAGTTAAGATCGGGCAGCCATTGCGACAGGGTGCGCTGCGTAATCAGATAAACCTGGTGGTCGGGGTTGTCCCGCCGGATTTTACTGATATTCAGCGCCATTGAGGCAGGCAGGTGATCGTTATGCCAGACCATCCAGACGATTTTTGGAATCTCCGGCAGATCTTTCTGCTGTGCGATCAATACGACATTATCTTCCTGACCCGGATCATATTCCGGTGCCTGACAGAGTCTCTGCTGTTTTCTATTCCATAACATCTGGCTACTGAACGATATTCTTTTCCAGTTACGCCAGATTTTATGCGCTGGACGTTGGCGATGTGAAGTCATGGTACACCTGTTATTTTTATTTTCCCGTCATAGTGCAGGCTCTGCCCGTTCCGCCAACGGCGGGAACGGCCGACATTGCAAACTGGCTGCAATCCCGATGAGTGCGGGAATTAATGAATAGTTTTCCCTGGTGGCGACGCAGTGCTGGAGCGCGCGATAGTTTCCTCACGGCTGTTTAATTGCACTGCACCTTTTTAATAAAACATTATTTAAACATTAGCTATGTCTTTTTTTGACTTTAGGATAATACGGAAATAATCCGGTCACGTTATGAAAATAATAATGTCGTCACTGTTAATCATTTATTTAAATGCGGGAATAAACGCAGTTAAGGAATATCTGAATATTATTCTTAACCTGCGCATTATCCTGCGGCCCGGGCCACAGGAACAGTGGCTATTGTACTTAACTGGTGGTGTAAGCCCGGCTCATCAATCCGCGGAATCAGACAGCCTGAAGAGGATTGTCTACGCTTAAGAAGAACTTACTGAGAAAGGAGCGCGCATGCAGAGTGAATCTTACGGGTTACTGGCGGTTGATAAGCAGGGCAATCGCGTCCTGTTTCTTAATCCGGAAACCTTCGCGGTCGAGCGGGAACTGAACGCTTTTCCACCGCGGCCGCATGAACTCCTGATGCTGGCCCCCTGGGGTAAAGCCTATGTACCCATTTTTGGCGACGGCGTTCATGGTAATAACCCGCATCCGGGTCACAAAGTGGCGATTATCGATTTACAGCGTCGGGAGATCAGCGGCTTTATCGATCTGTCGCCGCTGCGGGCACCCCACAGCGGGCAGCTGGGCCGCGATGGCAAAGTCTATCTCTGCTGTGAGCAGAGTGCCGCAGTGGCGGTGATCGATCCGCAGAGCGACAAAGTGGAAAAAATCATTCCAATTCCTTCTCACAACGCGCATCGCCTGACGCTGTCACCCAGCGGCCGCAAGCTGTTCACCGATAACGAAGAGGATGCGACCATCACCGTGGTGGATCTCTGTGAAGCAGAGGGGCGGGTCATCGACACCATCCTGCTGCCCGGTCCGATTGCGGGCATCGCTGCCTCTCCGAAGCACCCCTATCTGGTCGCCAGCGCCGCTGATGCACCGTTGCTCTATGTGATCGATCGGCAAAGCCACCGCATTCGCCAGCGCCTGACGCTGCCGGGTCATGAGCGGCCCTGTCAGGTGGTACGCTTCAGCGCCGATGGCGAGCAGCTGGTGGCGATAGGGGATCAGGAACCGCTGGTGACGCTGTTTGACGATCTGCTGAATCCGCTGGGCGACATCCGGGTAGGTAACATGCCGATGGACGGCTGTTTTACGCCAGACAGGCAACAGCTGCTGATTGCCAATCAGGATGATGGCACGCTGAGCGTGATCGATCTGGCGCAGCGTAAAGTGATTGCTACGCCGCGTGTCGGAACGGGCTGTGAGGTGCTGGGTTATTTTCCAATCGGTCAGATAAACGGACGATGATAGATCGCGGAACTCCAGTGGCGGCTGCTGGCGTGCTTCTCCGCCTGCCAGCCGCGTTTACGTAATTCGCGCGCAATCATCTTGTTCATGATGCCGTGACCCAGCAGCAGCACCGTGCCATGCCGTGAGTGATCGATCAGCTTCTCTGCCGCCGCGGAGGCGCGGCTGCGCGCATGTTGCAGCGACTCCGCTTCACCCGCATACCCGCAGAACCACAATAGCCGCAACAGGGCCAGCCAGCACAGGGTAGGCAGCTGCACCGCGCCGGTTCGCAGCAGTGGCACGGCGACTTCGCTGAACACGGCATCAACCTCATGGGGCTGCAGACCGAGCTGGCTCAGGGAGGATTGCGCGCGGGGCAGGGGACTGCAGACAATAAACGTAGCCTGACGGGCAATTTCGATGCTGCGCGGCGGCGGTCCGTCACTAACCTGTGACAGATCGTAGGCTTCGCACCAGTCTGCCAGTGCCTGCACGCTCTGGCGACCCGCAGCCTGGTGGTCAGGTTTACCGTGTCGCATCAGGATAATTTTCATAGCATCTCTGTCCGCCCTTTTTGTCAGGGTAACGTATTGTCTGCGCTTACAGCGATTTTTCAGAATAAATACACCTGTCATCTCATGGTCACAGGCGTGTGCGACAACAGAGCCCGATGAAAGGATTTTAATTAGTCTTATAACGCTTAATCATAAGAGAAAATGGTAACTTATAGTCGATGGTAATTTTTTTCAGGCGATGTGTTGCGGGTAACTGGCTGAATTTGCGCTAAAAATGCGTGATGACGGGATGTGATAGTGAAGTTTTACTAATAATTTTCATCAGGATCTATTGATTTATCTACGCGCGTAGATACACTAGGTTCCCAGTGATTGCTCACGGTGCCCGATGCACAGTAGGCCCATCGATTGTTAAGTTACATTCGCTAAGTTTAAGCGACCGGTGAAAAATACACCGGCGAAATGGGGCGAAGAACAAGATTCCAACACCAGGGAATCCTTTAACCTTTCATCATGGTTAGTCAACTGAACGTCGTCACCGGGGAATTTCCGCTTTTATCAGGGAATCGACCCATGGACGGGCGTTTATCGATCTGCATACTCATTCAGGGATAGGGTTATGACGGCACACAACTCCGTTAATCAGCAGGCATCACTGTCATCCACTTCAGCCGCCGATGAGCGGTTTAACACCCCTTCAGGCCGCAAAGATTTCTGGCGCGCCACTTTCTCATGCTGGCTCGGAACGGCAATGGAGTACGCGGATTTCGCGCTCTATGGTCTGGCGGCCGGTATTATCTTCGGCGACGTCTTCTTTCCGGAATCAACCCCTGCCATGGCACTGCTCTCCAGCTTTGCTACCTGGTCAGTCGGCTTTGTTGCCCGGCCTATCGGCGCACTCTTTTTCGGCTGGCTCGGTGACCGCAAAGGCCGAAAGGTGGTGATGATCTCCACCATCATTCTGATGGGCGCTTCCACGACGTTGATCGGCTTAATCCCGAGCTATGCCTCTATTGGCGTCTGGGCTCCTGCCTGTCTGGTTCTGCTGCGCTTTACGCAGGGTTTCGGCGCTGGCGCGGAGTTATCGGGCGGCACGGTGATGCTGGGTGAATATGCGCCCACAGAGCGTCGCGGACTGATCTCCTCCGTGATCGCGCTGGGTTCTAACAGCGGCACACTGCTGGCTTCGCTGGTCTGGTTGCTGGTGGTACAAATGGATCAGCAGAGCCTGCTGGAGTGGGGCTGGCGTATTCCGTTCCTCAGCAGTGCACTGATTGCGCTGGTTGCCTTGTGGATTCGACGTCATCTGCGCGAAACGCCGGTGTTTGAGCGCAGAAAAGCGGAGATGGAAGCGGAACGCGCAGGCGTACTGGCCGCTCCGGTGGTGGATCAGCGGCCTTTCTTCCAGCGTACCCGTGCCTTCTGGACCATGGTTGGCCTGCGTATCGGCGAAAATGGCCCCTCCTATCTGGCGCAGGGCTTCATCGTCGGTTACGTCGCGAAGGTGCTGATGGTCGACAAGTCCGTACCAACCACTGCGGTGTTCCTCGCGTCGTTGCTGGGTTTCCTGATCATTCCTTTAGCGGGCTGGCTCTCTGACCGCTTTGGTCGCCGGGTGGTTTATCGCGTGTTCTGTCTGTTACTGATGTTCTACGCCTGGCCCGCCTTTACGCTGCTCGACACGCGTGAACCGATGCTGGTGATCCCGGTTATCGTGGTCGGTATGGCGCTGGCGTCGCTGGGTATTTTTGGTGTGCAGGCGGCATGGGGCGTGGAGATGTTCGGCGTTCATCATCGCTACACCAAAATGGCAGTGGCTAAAGAACTGGGTTCCATTTTGTCCGGCGGAACCGCACCACTTATTGCCGCTGCTATGCTTTCTTATACCGGTCACTGGTGGCCGATTGCGGTTTATTTCTCGGCGATGGCCGCAATTGGGTTCTTTACCACCTTTGTCGCGCCTGAAACGCGAGGGCGGGATCTCAATCTGCCTGAAGATGCCATCTAGCTTTGCCTGAGGATGCCATCTGCCAGGATAGCGCGAAAAGCAGCAGGCCGTGTAAAGCGGCCTGTTTTTTTATGGAGGAACGTGATGTGCCTAAGTCGTTAACGGGAAAAGTGACCCGCAGTGAAGTTGCGAAAGCGGCAGGCACCTCAGTGGCAGTTGTCAGTTATGTCATCAATAACGGGCCTCGTCCGGTCGCCGAGGCGACCCGTCAGCGGGTACTGGAGGCGATTAAAGCCACCGGTTACCGGCCAAATGCGGCAGCACGCGCACTGGCATCCGGCAACACCAAAACCTTCGGACTGGTGGTGCCCAACATCGGCAATCCTTTTGTGGCGTCAATGGCGCACGTGTTGTTGCAGGAGTCGATGAATCACGGCCACGTCATGCTGCTGGGTGATGCAGGTGATGACCGCAAGCGCGAACTGGAGTTAATTCAGGGACTGCTGAATCGGCAGGTCGATGGACTCTTTTACAACAGCGTCGATCGCCATCCTTACATTGACCTGATTAAAGCCAGCGGTACGCCACTGGTCATGCTGGAGCGGGTTGAGCCTCAGCCGGGCGTTAACATGCTGCGGGTCAATGAGCGTCAGGCCGCCTGGCAGGTGACGGCACATCTCTTGAGTCATGGTTATCAGCAGGTCGGCATAATCAGCGGCCCGGTCGATATGCTTAACGCGCAGGATCGTATTCAGGGCTGGCGTGATGCCATGCAGGATCGCGGGCTGCCGATTGATGAATCGCTGATGTTTCCCGCCAGCTACACCCCACAGGGCGGATACGCTGCGGCACAAACCATGATCGCCCGGGGTCGTGTGCCTCGTGCGCTGTTTACCAGCAACGAAGGTCAGGCGATTGGCGCGCTTCGCGCCTTTTCCGAACATCAGATTCGTGTGCCGCAGGATGTGGCGCTGGTCTGTTTTAACGGTACCAATCACTCGTCGTTTCACGTCCCGACATTAACGACCGTGCGCCAGCCACTGCGTGAGATGGCTCGCTCTGCGATTCATATGCTGAAAGAGGGACAGAGCGAAGCGCAATTAAGGGAGTTTCCACACTACCTTGAAATCGGTGAATCCTGCGGCTGTGAGCCGCAAAGCCAGAGTTAGCCTATAAAAATATGAAAAGAATTATTATTGACTGCGATCCCGGCAACGGTATCGCGGGTGCCAACACCGATGATGGGCTGGCGATTGCGCTGGCCTTAGCTTCACCTGCACTGTCGCTGGAATTGATCACCACCGTGGCCGGTAACACGCCATGTGAAGTCGGCGCGCGCGTCGCCAAAGATCTGATCGTCCGGCTGGGATTATCTATCCCGGTAATCCAGGGTGCGACGCAGGCGCTACAGGAAGATCCTGCGCCGTGGCGCGAGACGCTGGATAACCGGGTCAATCAGCTTGCACTGGGTAAGATGTGGCAGGGCGTGCGCCAGCCAGCGGATGTCGCGGCGGATGCGTTTGATGCTGCTGACGCTATCGGCAAACTGATTTGCGACAATCCGGGCGAGATTACCCTGGTGGCGATTGGCCCGCTGACGAATGTGGCGCTGGCAATGCAGCGCTATCCCGCCATGGCCGACGCTGTGGCAGAAATTGTCATCATGGGCGGCGTGTTTACGCTGGATGATTATATCAAAGATACCAATTTTGGACTGGATCCGGAAGCGGCCCATCAGGTGCTGCACAGTGGTGCAGCAGTAACGCTGGTTCCGATGGATGTCACCACGCAGACGCTGCTGACCCAGCAGGATTTGACCCGCCTGACCGCCGTCGATCATCCACTGACCGAATTTGTGCGCGACACGCTGCGTCCGTGGATCGACTATTCGATGGCGACCCGGCAGCTGGCGGGATGCTGGATCCACGATGCGCTGGTGGTCGCCTGGTTGCTGAATCAGCGGGTCGCTTCAGGCATCGATTACCGGGTGGATATCGAACTGCGTCCCGGTGCGACGCGCGGCAAAAGCTGGCGTTATCGTCAGCCCCTTCGGCTCACTGTCGGCGTGCCTGAGCAGTGCGGCGCATCGGTACATGTGCTGCATCGTGTCGATAACACGCTGCTGTTATCGATTATTGAACAGGCATTTAAGCGCCTGAAATCCTGATGTCGTGGGCGATTAACTCGCCCGCGTGCTGGCGGCAGCGGATCGGTTTCCAGAAGGGCGCGGTGGCCATCAAACGCTGACGGTATCCGTCAGTTTGTCAGCCGCATCAGGACGCGGGCAGAAGGTGCAGGGCTTGTGTGAGCTGATACCCGGCATTACATTGCTTCGCACACATCGACCCAGCGGGCGTTAGTCAGTTCAGCCATCAGCTGTGGGGTAATGCGAACGGCGCTGTGGATAGCGCCGGCGGCGGGCAGGACTTCCTCGAAACTGCGCAGTGAAACATCACAGTAAACGGTCAGCGGATTCTCAAGACCGAAAGGACAGACGCCGCCCACCGGATGGCCGGTCCAGTTAATCACCTCGTCCACGCTCAGCATTCGCGCTTTCGCCCCCAGCGCCGCTTTCAGCTTGCGATTATCCAGCCGGGCATCGCCTCGTGTCACAATCAGCACCACGTCGTTTTTCACTTTCAGTGACAGGGTTTTGGCAATCTCTCCTGGCGTCACGCCATGGGCGCGGGCAGCCATCCCGACCGTCGCAGTGCTTTCGGCCAGTTCAATAATTTCAATTTCAGGGGCGTGTTCGGCGAAGAACTGGCGCACGGACTCCAGGCTCATCTTTCTCTCCAGGCTGATCGAAGGCGTAAAAATTGCCACAAGCCTCAGTGCCTGTAAACGAGATAAACGGAGAATTCAGCGTAATTAAGTCTGTTTAGCTGCCGCTCAGGGTGCAGTTGCCGCATTGTTCGACATCGGGAATGCGATAACGCTGGCAGCAGCTGCGACGGACCAGTTCACCATTACGTGGGATCATGGTGCGGTAGAGCGGATTTTCGCTGCCATCCAGCAGCCGCTGGTTGAAGAACAGCGCCTGCTCCAGTTGCAGCACCAGCGACTCATCGATCTGGCTTTTCAGTTCACCCAGGAACCACTGGAATGAGTAGCCCATATTGTTCCAGATGAGTCGGGCGTTGATATCACCATGCTGCGTAATACCATTAACCACCGGGATCAGATGCTGCTGAATCAGCCGATCGATACGCTGCTGAGGGTTAAGGTAGCGCGCTTCTTCATCCTCCTGCACATCGATCCAGAAAGTGGCCGGATGACCATTCTCATGAAAACCGACGCGGATATGCTCTGGCGAGCAGTCCAGCGCACGCGACTCCTGCAACAATGCCATGATCAGTGTTGGCAGCAGCAGGCCAAAATACCATTGCGCCCAGAGTGACAGCACCGGTTTCGCTTCACGAACCGCATCAGGATGATCGCGATAGAGATAATCGCTGTAGCGCTGAATAATTGGGGTAAAGGCTTCTGATTGTGACCAGGCGGCGAGGGTCAGCGTGTCGCGCGGAGCAGGCTGGCTGAGCTTCGTCGATTCAAGCAGATAGCTGCGCTGTTGTTGCAGCCGCTCATGCAGACTTTCCGCCAGTGGACGGTCATTCTGCCGGAAGATCATCGACTGAGCGTTAAAACGCTGTTCCTGAGCTGAAACGGTTGCCATGACGACTCGCGAAAAGTGTAGATAAGAAAGCAAATGATAATCGTTATTGATTAACTCTACAAGTCGTGTAAAAAATCGTCGTTGCGGGTGGGAAAACGGCGGGTTTGAGGTCAGTTATCCGATCGGACAGAGCAGCAGAGAGCCGGGCATATCGCGCCGAAGCCTCCGTTATTACCGATGGCGTTACGTTTAATTAGGCATGTTCACTGGCGGCGTGATGCTGTTTTCGGGGTAAATCTTCCCAGGCGAGAATGGTATTCCGGCCCTGATTTTTAGCCACATATAATGCGCTGTCAGCATTGGCGACCGCCAGGTCAAATTCATTATCATAAATAGGCGCGATGCCGGCACTGATGGTGACGTGGGTTGAAACGGTTTCATTGAAAAGATGGGGGATTTCTAAATCCAGCACGTACTGACGGATTCGCTCTGCCAGTTTCATGGCGATGGAACTGTTCACATTGGTCATCAATACCAGAAACTCTTCGCCGCCATAGCGGGTGACAACATCGCGTGAACGCACCGCATCACGAATCGCGACAGAGACCCGCGCCAGCGCCTGATCGCCCATCGCATGCCCGTAATTGTCGTTATAAGACTTAAAGTGATCGATATCCAGCAGCAGCACATAGTGGCTGCCAGCATGGTTTTCCAGAATATTATCCAGCCGGTTCTTAAGACCACGACGGTTATAAAGCCCGGTCAGCGGGTCGAGCATGCTGAGGTCGCTGAATGTCTCTTTCTCTTCGTAGAGCTGATGCATCAGGCGCAGAGTAAAGTTGTCGGCACGGCGGCGCATCAGATGCTGTAGTGAGAAACCAATCAGCGGCAGCGTAATGGTCAGCAGGATCAGCGGCAGGTGCTGTGCATTGTCGAGCAGCAATACGGTGAGCACCGGTGGCGTGACATGCAGACAAAAAGCCCCCAGATAATCGCTCAGGGCGATGGCACTGATAAATAACACACTGATCAAACTGATAATAAGAAAGCCCCCATCAAAATAGAACACCTGATGAAAGCGATAATTAATATGCCAGGCCCAGAGCATTCCCAGCAGCAGCGCCACAGGATTTAACAGGGGAAGTTTTACTTTAGGCCATATTAAAAGGGAAATTAACATAATGCCGCTAAAGGCCGCGACACTCATTACCGGCAGGGTCGTCTCACTTTGCTCACTGCTCATTATTGGCAGCAGATGAAATAGCGAAACGGCGATATTCAGAAACAGGAAAAGCATCACTGAAAGCCGGTATTTACTCTGCTTCAGCTCTTCATAGGATTGTAATTTCATTATAAGTACTCGTGACGACCCTGAAATACCAAAGCGCACGCCGGCAAAATCAGGTTCTGCCAGACAATGAGCAAATTATTGCTGTTGCTGTTATTAAAGGTGTTATCGGCCGCAATCTAGCATTTTCCAACTGGTCTGTCATCTTCGTTGCCGGGCGTGACAAAAACAGGCTGCAGTGCAGGCAAAACTGTCATATGATAATGGGAATGCTTATCATTTGAGGTTTGTGTCATGGGGATAGCGATTATCGCGGCCTGCGGCCTGTGGGGAGTCAGTTGGGCACTGGGTAAAAAGCTGGATAGTGCGTGGGGCGTGTTGCTGCCGTGCATTGCGCTGCCGCTGTTCGCCTTATGGGAACCGAGCTTCAGCCAGTGGCGGATGGTGATGACGGTTGCGCTGCTGCTGACTGTCGTGATGCTGTTTAACCAGCGGCTGCGTCACTATCTGCTGCTGCCATCCTGTCTGGCGTTAGCGGGCGGACTGGCGGCTGTCTCTGTGAATTTTCATCTGAATTAACATAAGCGGAGTGGGTACAACCGGCGCACGGGGTAAAGCGGCTGGAAAAGATAAAGCGACCGGAAAACAGAACAACTGGAAAAGGTAAAACGAGCAGGGGGTAAAGCGAAACCGCAGGGGAACAGAAGAGATGAGCGGGAAAGGCCTGAAGATGACAACGTTGGTGCGAAGAGAGGGACTTGAACCCTCACGTCCGTTAAGACACTAACACCTGAAGCTAGCGCGTCTACCAATTCCGCCACCTTCGCATCGAGTTGTCTGTTCATATCACCGCAATGGTGCGAAGAGAGGGACTTGAACCCTCACGTCCGTTAAGACACTAACACCTGAAGCTAGCGCGTCTACCAATTCCGCCACCTTCGCGCAGTGCTCGCGATATGAAACTTGTGATTTTGGTGCGAAGAGAGGGACTTGAACCCTCACGTCCGTTAGGACACTAACACCTGAAGCTAGCGCGTCTACCAATTCCGCCACCTTCGCATACCCGTAACACCTTGAGAATGTTACAACCACGGAGGCGCATTCTAGAGATTTTACTCTTTGCGTCAACAACTATTTCGTCGGGCTGAAACGATCGCTGTAAAAAGCAACGTTTTCAGCCCGGCAAAGCAGTTAACGGCAGGAAAAACCCTTAGCGCGTTTTGGCACCGCGACCATAGACGGCACGGTAAACTTTAAAGCGGCCGGTTTGCGCGATGACTTCATGGCTGCCGAAGGCTTCATCCAGCGCCTGCGGGTAGGGCAGGAAGGTGTTGGCAACGATACGCAGTTCGCCGCCGGTATTCAGGTGCTTCACCGCACCACGAATCAGCGCCTGTGCGGCGTCGAGGCTGGTCTGAGTGCCTTCATGGAAGGGCGGATTAGAGATAATCATGTCGAAACGACCGGTTACGTCAGAGAAGACGTTGCTGGCGAAGACTTCGCCCTCGATGCCATTGGCGGCCAGCGTCGCTTTACTCGCTTCAATCGCCGCTGCATGCACGTCACACAGCCACAGACGCACTTTAGGCGAACGGGCAGGCAGCGAGGCGGCAATCACGCCCGCGCCACAGCCCATATCCAGCACTTTACCTTTGGTGTGCGGGGTAAAGGTCGACAGCAGCAGGGCGCTGCCGCTATCCAGACCGTCACGGCTGAAGACGCCAGGCAGGGTATGAATCGTCAGACCATTAAGCTGATACTGGTGACCAAAGGTGCTGGCATCGAATTCAGGCTGTTTGTCGAGGCGACCGTGGTAGAGACCACAGCGACGCGCGCTGTCGATCTTCTCCAGCTTCACCCACGACTCCATCATGCCTTCGGCGCTGCGCACGCCGCTGCGGTTTTCACCGACCACGAACACGTCGCAGCCCACCGGCAGCAGCGACAGCAGGTTCTGCAGCTGGAACTGCACTTCCGGCTTATTCTTGGTCCAGAAGTAGACCAGGGTATCGCAGCCCTGCACATCTTCGGCCTGCGCAACCATTCCGTAACGCGCCTGCTCGCCCATACGGCGGCTCAGGTTTTGCCAGTGATGATATTGCTGGGTGTGAACGCGCGACGAGGCGGTTTCCAGCTGAGCGGGCAGGTCATCCTGCAGATCGCCAGCAAATAAAACATGGCGGGCGGTAAATTCATCACTGTGGCGCAGAATGACTTCGCTGGCCGGGGTAAAAGCAGACATGTAGGGCTCCTGTAAGATCTGAGCGGGGATTATAGTGGTTTGTTGGCGCATGTTCGATGGGTTTGCTAGCATAGCGTCGCATTCAGGCAGCAGAACAGGTAACACCATGACGTCCAGGCGCGACTGGCTTTTACAGCAAATGGGAATTACGCAGTACCAACTGCGCCGCCCGCGCGTGCTTCAGGGCGAAATTGCCGTCACGCTGGCACCGGACACGCAGTTAATTATTGTCGCTGACGCGCCCCCCGGTTTGCATGAACCGCTGATGCGCGATGTGCTGCATGCCCTCAATCTGCAACCCGCTCAGGTAATGACCGTGACACCGGATCAGCTGCAAATGCTGCCGGAGACGCTGAACTGCGCGGGCTGGCTGCTCGGCGTAGAGAGCGAACAGACTTTCAATGGCGTGGCATTAACCAGCGCCTCTTTCAATGAACTGATCAGCAGCGGCGTCGCCAAACGCGCGCTCTGGCAACAGATGTGTAACCATGACAGCCATCTCTTTACTCACCCCTGACGATCTGGCGCAGGCCTTCGCCATTGAGTGTCGTAGCCACGCGTTTCCCTGGAGTGAAAAGACGTTTGCCAGCAATCAGGGCGAGCGCTTTATCAATTTACGTCTCGACGTTGACGGCCAAATGGCCGCCTTTGCGATTACGCAGGTGGTACTAGACGAAGCCTCGCTGTTTAACATCGCGGTCGATCCCGCTTTTCAGCGCCGGGGATTGGGCCGCCAGCTGTTGCAGCATCTGATCGATGAGTTGATCAAACGCGACGTACTGACGCTGTGGCTGGAAGTGCGCGCCTCGAACCTGCCCGCCATCGCGCTCTATGAGCAGCTTGGATTCAATCAGGTCAGTCGTCGCCCCAACTATTATCCCACCGCCAGCGGCCGTGAAGATGCCATTCTCATGGCACTGACGCCGTAGCGGTGTTAAGGAGCTTTAATGATTGATAACTGGGATTGCATCCTGTTTGATGCCGACGATACCCTTTTTCATTTCGACGCCTATGCCGGTTTGCAGCGCCTGTTCGCCGGTTATGACGTGCAGTTCACCGACCAGGATTACAGCGATTATCAGGCGATAAACAAGCCGCTGTGGGTCGATTATCAGAACGGTGCTATCTCCGCGTTACAGCTGCAGACTCAGCGTTTCAATCACTGGAGCGAAAAGCTCAGCGTTGCGCCGGAGATCCTCAACAGCGGCTTCCTCAGCGCAATGGGAGAGATCTGCACGCCGCTGCCGGGCGCGGTCAGCCTGATGAATCAGCTGCATGGCCGGGTGAAAATGGGCATCATCACCAACGGTTTTACTGCGCTGCAGCAGACGCGTCTGGAGCGCACCGGTTTCCGTGATTACTTCTCGGCGCTGGTAATCTCCGAGCAGGTCGGCCAGCCAAAACCGGCGCCAGAGATTTTTGATTACGCACTGAATCTGATGGGCAACCCGGATCGTGAGCGGGTGCTGATGGTGGGTGATACGCCAGAGTCAGACATTCTGGGCGGCATGAATGCCGGTATTAAAACCTGCTGGCTCGATCATGGCACCCGGCCATTGCCGGAACATATTAAGCCCACCTGGCAGGTCAAATCGCTGGGCGAGCTGGAAGCGCTGCTCATCGGCTAACGCAAGACGCCTCGCAAATCAGCATCTTTCCCATAAAAAAGGCCCGCACAGCGGTAATGTCAGTCAGTTAAGCGACAGGTGATAACGCAGTCTGGTGCCGGGCAGGGGCTGGCGGTCCTCGCGCCGCTGCGCGGTTCCTTCACTTCATTCCTCTGCCTGACGGACCGCCGGGGATGGCACATCCTGTGCCGCCCCGCCTTTCGCCCGCGTCCTGCGGGCTCTCCTGGCAGACTCATTCTGTTCAGCGCTGCGGATTGCCTGCCCCTGCCCGGCACCAGCCTGCGCTGGCCCGCACTGAGGCTCGCTCGCCCATAAAAAAAAAGCTGCCACGTTTGACCGTGACAGCCTTTACAAATCTAATCTTAACTGACTGGCATTACCGCATAGCGGGCCTTTCTTGTTTTATCTTTACCGCAGCCGGAGCGTTACTCTTTCTTCTCGTCGTCCTCATCCCGATCCTCTTTCACCGGTGTACTGGCGGTGAGCAGGAAAGGCGACTGCTGCCAGCGGGTGCGGCGGTGGCGCAGCAGGGTGCGTGAGAGAATAATGCCAATTGCCAGCGCCAGCAGCATCATCAGACGCAGAATATTGGTGGTGTTATCGACCTGATGTGAGTCGGTGACCAGCACGTGGGTATCCAGCGTCACGCGCAAAAAGCCCAGCGGACCCTCGTTTCCGGCCAGCGGCTGCACAATCTGATGGTTGAAATAGCTGCCCGCGCGCTGGCCGTCGAGCGCCAGCCGATCGCGGACATTGATGTTTTCACCGCTGTGCGCCACCAGGCTGCCGTCGCCGTCATAGACCGATGCATCCAGAATACGGCTGTTAGCCGTCATCTGATTAAGAATGGCTTCTATCTGAGTCCGGTTATTTTCACTGTTGTCCATCAACGGCTTAAGGCTGAACGCCACCTGGCTGGTCAGCGTATGCGCCAGCTCCTCGACCTGTTCAGAACGCGCCGCCTGATGGCCGAGGCTGAACCAGGATGCGCCCTGCATCAGCACGACCAGCAGCGCCATCGAGATGAGAACGATCACGGTACGATGTAAGCGAAATTTCAGTGCGGTTTTAGCCATTAATCATCCGGGTCATATCACAACAGAAAGCCTGGAGATTATGTTGCCAGAAGCGGCGCAGACAAGGTAGCCTCTTGCGTGGTTTTGTTGTCCCTACAGGAGCTCTGATGCCAAATCGTTTAACCTGGTGCGATCTTCCCGCCGATGTCTCCCTCTGGCCGGGTTTGCCCCTTTCTCTTAGCGGTGATGAAGTGATGCCGCTGGATTATCGCGCTGGCCGTACCGGCTGGCTGCTGTATGGCCGCGGGCTGGATAAGCAGCGGCTGACCGATTACCAGCACCAGCTGGGTGCCGCCATGGTGATCGTCAGCGCCTGGAACGTCGATGAGTATCAGGTGATTCGCCTGGCGGGATCGCTGACGCCGTTTGCCAGCAAGCTGGCGCACGACGCCGGACTGGATGTTGCGCCGCTGGGCAAAATCCCGCATCTCAAAACGCCAGGCCTGCTGGTGATGGATATGGACTCCACCGCGATTCAGATCGAGTGCATCGACGAGATTGCAAAACTGGCGGGCTGCGGCGAGCAGGTGGCGGAAGTCACGGAACGTGCGATGCGCGGCGAACTCGACTTCACCGCCAGCCTGCGTCAGCGCGTGGCCACGCTGCAGGGCGCGGACGCCAATATTCTGAAACAGGTGCGTGATGCCCTGCCGCTGATGCCTGGCTTAACCACCCTGACGCAGAAGCTGCAGGCGCTGGGCTGGCAGGTTGCCATCGCGTCTGGCGGCTTTACCTACTACGCCGAATACCTGCGCGACAAGCTGCATCTGTCGGCGGTGGTGGCTAATGAACTCGAAATTCGCGACGGCAAACTGACCGGCAACGTGCTGGGACCGATTGTCGACGCACAATACAAAGCCGATACCCTGAAGAAGCTGGCGCAGCGTTTTGACATCGCGCCGGAACAGACGGTGGCGATCGGCGATGGTGCCAATGACCTGCTGATGATCAAAGCCTCAGCGCTGGGCATTGCGTTCCATGCTAAACCTAAGGTGAATGAGCAGACTGCGGTCACCATTCGCCATGCCGATTTAATGGGGGTGTTCTGCATCCTCACCGGCAGCCTGATCCACGAAGAGCGTTAACTGAGGTATTGATTTGGCCAAAGCGGCAAAACGCGCATTTGTCTGTAACGAATGTGGCGCAGATTACCCACGCTGGCAGGGGCAGTGCAGCGCCTGTCACGCCTGGAACACCATCACCGAGGTGCGCATTGCCGCCTCGCCCGCGGCTGCGCGTAACGAGCGCCTGAGTGGCTATGCTGGCAGCGCCGGAACCAGCCGGGTGCAGAAGCTCTCTGAAATCAGCCTGGAGGCGTTACCGCGCTTCTCGACCAGCTTCAAAGAGTTTGACCGGGTGCTGGGCGGCGGGGTGGTGCCGGGCAGCGCCATTCTGATTGGCGGCAGCCCCGGCGCAGGCAAATCCACGCTGCTGCTGCAGGTGATGTGCCGGTTGTCAGAGGGGATGAAAACCCTGTATGTCACCGGCGAAGAGTCACTGCAGCAGGTGGCAATGCGCGCCCATCGTCTGGGATTACCCACCGAAAATGTGAATATGCTGTCGGAAACCAGCATTGAGCAGATCTGCCTGATCGCCGAACAGGAGCAGCCGCAACTGATGGTGATCGACTCGATCCAGGTGATGCACATGGCGGAGATCCAGTCATCGCCGGGCAGCGTCGCCCAGGTGCGTGAAACCGCCGCTTACCTGACGCGCTTCGCCAAGACGCGCGGCGTGGCGATCATCATGGTCGGTCACGTCACCAAAGATGGCTCCCTGGCCGGACCGAAAGTGCTGGAACACTGTATCGACTGTTCGGTGCTGCTGGATGGCGATGCCGATTCCCGCTTCCGCACCCTGCGCAGTCATAAAAACCGCTTCGGCGCGGTTAATGAACTGGGTGTGTTTGCCATGACCGAGCAGGGCATGCGTGAAGTCAGCAACCCGTCAGCTATTTTCCTGTCGCGCGGCGAAGAGATCACCTCGGGCAGTTCGGTGATGGTGCTGTGGGAGGGAACGCGACCGCTGCTGGTGGAGATTCAGGCGCTGGTCGATCACTCCATGATGGGCAATCCACGCCGCGTGGCCGTGGGTCTGGAGCAGAACCGCCTGGCGATTCTGCTGGCAGTATTGCACCGTCATGGCGGATTGCAGATGGCGGATCAGGATGTGTTCGTTAACGTGGTCGGCGGCGTCAAAGTCACTGAAACCAGTGCTGACCTGGCGCTGATGCTGTCGATGGTGTCGAGCCTGCGCGATCGTCCGTTGCCGCAGGATCTGGTGATCTTCGGCGAAGTGGGACTGGCGGGCGAAATCCGTCCGGTGCCCAGCGGTCAGGAGCGCATCGCTGAAGCGGCGAAGCATGGCTTCAAACGCGCCATAGTGCCGGCAGGGAATGCACCGAAAAAACCGATTGCCGGGATGCAGGTTTTCAGCGCGAAGAAGCTGGCCGATGCGCTGGCGATTCTGGACGATCTGTAACGCGCCTGCGGCCGCCAGCGAAAAGCCGCTGGCAGGCCGCTCCCACCTTAACCGCATTGATGCAGGAGGCACGACATGTCGTCGTTTGATTATCTGAAAACGGCCATTCGCCAGCAGGGTCACACGCTGCAACAGGTCGCTGATGCCAGCGGCATGACCAAAGGCTATCTGAGCCAGTTGCTCAATGCCAAAATCAAAAGCCCCAGCGCGCAAAAGCTGGAGGCGCTGCACCGTTTTCTGGGTCTGGAGTTTCCGCGCCGCGATAAAACGGTCGGCGTGGTGTTTGGTAAATTCTATCCGCTGCACACCGGCCATATCTATCTGATTCAGCGCGCCTGTAGCCAGGTCGATGAGCTGCATATCATTATGGGCTACGACGAGCCACGTGACCGCGAACTGTTTGAGAACAGCGCGATGTCACAACAGCCCACGGTCAGCGATCGCTTGCGCTGGCTGCTGCAGACCTTTAAGTATCAGAAAAATATCCGCATTCACGCCTTTGATGAGGAGGGGATTGAGCCCTATCCGCACGGCTGGGATGTCTGGAGTAAGGGCGTCAGCGCGTTTCTCAGCGAGCACGGTATTGCGCCGGATTGCATCTACACCAGCGAAGCGCCCGATGCGGAGATGTATCAGCAGCATCTTGGCATTCAGACCGTACTGGTCGATCCCAGCCGATCCTTTATGAGCATCAGCGGCGCGCAGATCCGTCAGGATCCTTTCCGCTTCTGGGATTATATCCCGACCGAAGTGAAACCTTTCTTTGTGCGCACCGTGGCGATCCTCGGCGGGGAGTCGAGCGGTAAATCGACGCTGGTGAATAAACTCGCCAACATCTTCAATACCACCAGTGCCTGGGAATATGGCCGCGACTATGTCTTCTCCCACCTGGGCGGTGATGAAATGGCGCTGCAATATTCAGATTACGACAAGATCGCGCTGGGCCAGGCGCAGTACATCGATTTCGCGGTTAAATACGCCAATAAAGTGGCGTTTATCGACACCGACTTTGTCACCACGCAGGCGTTTTGTCTGAAGTATGAAGGGCGTGAACATCCGTTTGTGCAGGCACTGATCGATGAATATCGCTTTGATCTGGTGATTCTGCTGGAGAACAACGTGCCGTGGGTTGCGGATGGCTTGCGCAGCCTGGGCAGTTCCGTGGATCGACGCGAGTTTCAGTCGATGCTGGTGACGATGCTGCGGGAAAACAACATCGAATTCCTGCACGTGCAGGAAGATGATTATGACACCCGTTTCCTGCGCTGCATTGAACTGGTGAAAGCGATGCTGGGCGAGAAAAACGCCCAGCCGTAACGCATGCTGTAACCCGGTCTGCCGCAGGGCAGCCGGGTCAGCGGATTAATACACCATCACCACTTTGCCGCGCATGTGGCCTTCCAGCACGCGCTGATGGGCGGCAGTTAAGGTCTCAACGCTTAAGCCGTGCAGCGTCTCGCTCAGTGTGGTTTGCAGCTTACCTTCATCCAGCAACGCCGAGACGGCATCCAGAATCTCACCCTGACGCGCCATATCCGGCGTGTTAAACATGCTGCGGGTGTACATCAGCTCGAAGTGCAGTGCGGCACTCTTCAGCTTCAGCTGATCCATCGACAGCGGATGTTCATTTTCCACGATGGTGCAGATATGACCCTGCGGGGCAATAAGCTTTGCCATGGTTTCCCAGTGACCGTCGGTATCATTCAGGCAGAAGATATAATCGACCTGCTTAATGCCCTGTTTTTCCAGCTCACCAATCATATCTTTGTAGTTGATCACCAGATCGGCGCCGCGATCGCGACACCACTGCGCGGAATCTTCACGCGAAGCGGTGGCAATGATCTTCACCTTGCTGCGCAGTTTCGCCAGCGGGATCGCCAGCGATCCGACGCCGCCTGCGCCGCCCACGATCAGCAGCGTCTGATCTTCCGTTGCTGACTCAAGGTTCAGTCGCTCAAACAGTCCTTCCCAGGCGGTCAGGGCCGTCAGCGGGATCGCGGCGGACTGCGGCCAGTCCAGGCTCTCTGGCTTGTGACCGGTAATGCGTGAGTCAACCAGCTGCTCGGTGCTGTTACTGCCAGGACGGGTCAGGTCACCCGCATAAAAAACTTTATCGCCTGGCTTAAAGTTGCTGACTTTGCTGCCCACTTCCAGCACCACACCGCTGGCATCCCAGCCGAGGATGCGTGGCTGCTCTAGTCCGTTCTTCTTCGCCCCTTTGTGAACCTTGGTATCGACCGGGTTGACCGACGCGGCTTTGACTTCGACCCGCAGGTCATACTCCCCTGGCGCTGGGGTATCAGGGAAAATTTCAGTGAAGTTTTCAGGACTTTCCGGATTAATTGCGATAGCGCGAATAGACATACATTTTTCCTGTTTAGTCAGGCTAAAAGCCTGGATCTGGTGGTTGCCATTCTGGCCCTGAAGAGTGCTCACACTCCGCAGGGGCTGTGCCACGCTGTCCGTGGCAGACTGGCTGATGATTCGGAACAGGCTTTAAGTGTAGAACCTGATTTTAGCAGTGATAAGATGGACAATCTTTCATAGAGTGTTCGTCTGAGGTGAACAATGGCATTTCGCCAGTGGCAGGATATGGCACTGTTTGCGCTGGTGGCGGAGTGCGGCAGCTTTACCGGCGCGGCAGAACGTGCAGGGCTGCCAAAATCGAGCGTCAGTCAGCACATCAGCCAGCTGGAGCAGCGGCTGGGGATTCGTCTGCTGAACCGCACCACCCGCCAGCTCAATCTGACCTTTGCCGGTGAGCGCTATCTGCTGCATTGCCAGGAGATGATGCAGGCCAGTGAACGCGCCGATCAGGCGATCGCCAGCCTGCGCGAAAACCCCAGCGGGCGTCTGCGCATCACCAGCCCGGCGGGGATTGGTGCCACGCTGCTGGCGCGCTGTAACGCGGCGTTTTTACGTCTCTATCCCGATGTGACGCTGGATGTCTCGATCTCCGATGAGATGCGTGATCTGGTGCAGGAGGGCTTTGATGTGGCGCTGCGCACCGGTCAGCCGCAGGAGTCCTCGCTGATTGGCCGCCGGATAGGCAACTGCCCGCGACTGCTGGTTGCATCACAGCGCTATCTTGATCAGCATCCGCCGCTGGTTCATCCACAGCAGCTGTCGGCCCACCGCTGTATAGCGCATCGTGCCTGGAATGAATGGGTGTTGCAGCGCGATGACGAATTCTATCGCTGGCTGCTGCCGCCAGGCCATCTCACGGACAATTTGCTCTATGCGCGCGAATCTGCGCTGGGCGATGCGGGCATTACGCTGCTGCCGCACTTTCTGACCGACGGGGCGATGGCGGATCCCCGGCTGGTGCCGGTATTGCCGGAATGGGAAATCGAGGGGAATGAGCTCTGGCTGGTCTATCCGGGCCGTAAACTGAATTCACCTGCGCTGGCGCGGTTTATTGAGTTCGCGCTGCAGTCACCGGTGTTCAGGGAGTTTTATCGCTGAACTTAAAATAAAAGGTATAACCGTAACCTGTAACTTTGATACCTGTAACAGAAAATTACATTGCATTAATTATGATGGCACTTCCTGTTCTTCTCAAAGGAAGAGAAATGTTATGAAAGCTCAAAATTTGAAAAGTGCTTGTATTAAAACTTTATCAAAAAGTGAACTTTATGATCAAAGAGAGTTTAATGGTGTAACAGCCCTTAAAAATATTCTGGGTAACGAAAATAAAGAGATTGAAGCAGACTTTGTACTCAGGGGCAGCGATGTCAGCTGCAGTGCATCAGTCACCTGGTATGATGCCAGAGAGTCACATGAAAGCCGGTCTGAATTTCGGCTCTATTATGAAGGTAATCCGGTAATGGAACTCGCAGTGCCTGGTGATAATATCATCATTGGTTTTGATAAAAAAAGTAAATTAACCTGTATTTTATTTAAAACACACGATGATGAGCATCAAGGGCATATTGAACAATGGACGCCGCTTTAAAAAAACAAAAAAGGGAAGCGCCCGCTTCCCTTTTTAATATTAATCAGCCTGCCATTACTTCGTCATACGCTTGTACTTGATGCGCTTCGGCTCCAGCGCTTCGGCGCCGAGAGTACGCTTCTTGTACTCTTCATATTCGGTAAAGTTACCTTCGAAGAATTCGATGTTGCCCTCATCCTGATAATCCAGGATGTGCGTGGCGATACGGTCCAGGAACCAGCGGTCATGCGAGATCACCATGGCACAACCCGGGAACTCCAGCAGGGCGTTTTCCAGCGCGCGCAGGGTTTCAATGTCCAGGTCGTTGGTTGGTTCATCGAGCAGCAGCATGTTGCCGCCAACCTGCAGCAGCTTCGCGAGGTGCAGACGACCACGCTCACCACCCGACAGTTCGCCTACGCGTTTGCCCTGATCGACGCCTTTAAAGTTAAAGCGGCCGACATAGGCGCGGCTTGGCATCTCGGTGTTACCGATGCGCATGATGTCCTGACCGCCGGAAACCTCTTCCCACACGGTTTTGGCGTTATCCATGCTGTCGCGGAACTGATCCACAGAGGCCAGCTTGACAGTTTCACCCAGTACAATCTCACCGGAATCAGGTTGTTCCTGACCAGACATCATGCGGAACAGCGTTGATTTACCCGCGCCGTTCGGACCGATAATCCCGACAATTGCACCTTTCGGTACCGAGAACGAGAGATCGTCAATCAGCACACGGTCGCCATAAGACTTACGCAGATTGCTGACTTCCAGCACTTTGTCACCCAGACGGGCACCTGGCGGAATGAACAGTTCGTTGGTTTCGTTACGCTTCTGGTAGTCGGTGTTGTTCAGCTCTTCAAAGCGTGCCAGACGGGCTTTGCCTTTAGACTGCTGGCCTTTTGGCCCTTTGCGCACCCACTCCAGCTCTTTCTCAATCGACTTGCGACGAGCGGCTTCAGAGGAGGCTTCCTGCGCCAGACGCGCATCTTTCTGCTCCAGCCAGGAGGAGTAGTTACCTTCCCACGGAATCCCTTCGCCGCGGTCAAGTTCCAGAATCCAGCCTGCAACGTTATCCAGGAAGTAACGGTCATGCGTAATCGCGACGACGGTGCCTTCGAAGTCGTGCAGGAAGCGCTCCAGCCAGGCGACAGATTCGGCGTCCAGGTGGTTCGTCGGTTCGTCCAGCAGCAGCATGTCTGGTTTTTCCAGCAGCAGGCGGCAGAGGGCGACGCGACGACGTTCGCCACCGGAAAGGGTGGCAATTTTCGCGTCCCAGTCAGGCAGGCGCAGCGCATCGGCAGCACGTTCCAGCTGGGTATTCAGGTTGTGACCATCGTGAGCCTGGATGATCTCTTCCAGACGGCCCTGTTCAGCGGCCAGTTTGTCGAAGTCTGCACCTTCTTCAGCATAGAGCGCATAGACTTCGTCGAGACGCTTCAGTGCGCCAACGACTTCTGACAGCGCTTCTTCTACCGACTCACGCACGGTGTGTTCAAGGTTAAGCTGCGGTTCCTGCGGCAGGTAGCCAATCTTGAGGCCTGGCTGCGGACGCGCTTCCCCTTCGATATCTTTATCGATGCCGGCCATGATGCGCAGCAGGGTAGATTTACCCGCGCCGTTCAGGCCGAGTACGCCAATTTTTGCGCCAGGGAAGAAGCTGAGCGAGATGTTTTTCAGGATATGTCGCTTCGGCGGAACCACTTTGCCGACGCGATGCATGCTATAGACGAATTGAGCCACGTTGGTTTGAGCCTCTGGGTCTGTTGGTCGTTTGAATGATGTCGAAGTTTAGCCTTTTTCACCGTTTAATCCCAGCCGGGGGGCGGCGAATATTAGCGTGGCGGAGCCGATGCCGGGCGATCCAGGCATAACTGACTGATTTCCACACTCAATCGCTGACAGAGTCAGGAGAGGATGTCAGAAAGAGGCGTCAGGGCAGGCGCAGCGGGATCGCCTGCTGGGCCAGCCAGTTTTGCAACGCCTGATCGGGCGCGCTGTCACTCACCAGCAGATTAAAGCGCTGCAGCTCGGCGATGCGGGCAGGCAGCACCTTGCCATATTTACTGCTGTCAGCCACCAGCACCGACTTTCGGGCGCGCAGCATGGCGTGATGCTTCATCATCAGCTCATTGGTGTTGTAGCAGGTCGCGCCCTGATCTTTGTCGATGCCCGCTGCAGAGATAAAGGCCAGCGTCGGGCAGAGATCGTCAAGGATGGTATGCACGCCAATCGGCGTAAACAGGGCGTTGTCGGCATGAAATTCACCGCCGCTGAGAATCACGTTACAGGCCGGTTTCTCTTTCAGGGTCAGAAAGGTATTCATGGCGCAGCAGATGGCGGTAAACGACAGGGTGTCGGGAATCGCATCCACGATGTAGGGCAGGGTGGTGCCGCAGTCAAAAAAGACCGTATCGTTCTCATTGATCAGGCTGGCGGCCGCCTGTGCCAGCCGCTGCTTTCTGGCGGCATTCTGGCCATGCTGATCGCTGACAAAATAGTGGCTGGCATGACTTTTCGGATCGCTGACGATATAGCCGCCCAGCAGGACTACGCTGGAGCCCGGCTCGGTTAAATCGCGGCGAACCGTCATCTCTGAGACGCCAAGCAGCTGGGCCGCATCTTTCAGATGCAGTTTGTCGGTGCGTTTCAGCGCCTGCGTCAGCTTGTGAATGCGTTCGTCGCGCCGGGTTTCCATGGTCATCTCTCTGTTCCCTATCCTGCAGTGCGGAGGAAAGACGCCGGGATCGACGTCAATACGCGACAAACCTCACAGATTTGAATGAGTTGCGTCTCATCCGCCAGGCTGGCAGTCAATCTTACCCGCAATCCGTGAGGGCCGCAAACCTCCGCCGTACTGTCAGCGCGTGGTGATATCGGCACATCACCGCGGGCGGTTGTGGCTTTCATCCACCGCGTTCAGTGATGTTAGCTTGTTACAATAATAACACTGAAAATCCCCTTTCATGGTGTCTTTTGCCTGTTCTCACCGCCGCAGGATGTGGTTTTTGTCACATATTTAACCTTTAAGAATTGTTATTGTTACTTTAATAACATTTTAAGTTTAAAAAACATCCGGGAGAAAAGGTCATGACAATTGCGGTCATCGGCTCAAACATGGTCGATCTGATTACCTATACCAACAGCCTGCCAAAAGCGGGCGAAACCCTTGAAGCGCCCGACTTTGCCATTGGCTGCGGCGGTAAAGGGGCCAACCAGGCGGTCGCGGCGGCAAAAATGGGCGGCAACGTGATGATGGTCAGCAAGGTCGGTGACGATCTCTTTGCTCCGAACACCGTTGCAAATCTTCAACAGCAGGGCGTGGACACGCGCTTCGTCACCACCGCACCAGGCACCTCCAGCGGCGTGGCACCGATTTTTGTCGATGACCAGTCGCAGAACCGCATTCTGATTATCAAAGGTGCTAACCAGCAGCTGAAACCGGCCGATATCGACGACGCGGCAGAGGCGCTGAAAGCCTGCCAGCTGATCATCCTGCAGCTGGAGATCCCGCTGGAGACGGTCTATTACGCCATCGATTTTGCCCGCCAGCATCAGATCACAGTGATCCTTAATCCGGCGCCGGCCGTCGCCACGCTTGATATTGATTACGCCTGCAAATGCGACTTCTTTATGCCCAACGAAACCGAGCTGGAGATCCTCACCGGCCTGCCGGTCAGCAGCGATGAAGAGGTGATCCTCGCCGGACAGTCGCTGCTGAAACGCGGCCTTAAAAATCTGATCATCACCCTGGGCAGCCGGGGATCGGTCTGGATGAGCGGCGACGAGATCCATCGCGTGGATGCCACACCGGTTCAGGCGGTAGACACCAGCGGCGCGGGCGATGCCTTTATCGGCTGCTTTGCGTATCTGCTGGTGGAAACCGGCGATGTGGCAGCCGCCATGACCCAGGCGTCTGCCTATGCCGCCTGCAGCGTCACCGGGCGCGGCACCCAGCGCGCCTATCCCGACGCAGAGAGTTTCCAGCGCTTTCTCAACCGTAACTGAGGTTCTGCCATGCAACAGAAAATTGTTCAGCAATCTGATGGCTATCTGAATAAAACGCCGCTGTTCCAGTTCATTCTGCTGTCGTGCCTCTTTCCGCTCTGGGGCTGTGCGGCGAGTCTTAACGATATCCTGATCACCCAGTTTAAAAGCGTATTTGCCCTGAGCGACTTTGCCAGTGCGCTGGTGCAGAGTGCCTTTTATGGCGGCTATTTTCTGATTGCGATCCCCGCGTCGCTGGTGATCCGCAAGACCAGTTACAAGATGGCGATCATGATCGGCCTGGCGCTCTACATTGCCGGCTGTATCGCCTTCTATCCCGCCTCGCACATGGCGACCTACACCATGTTCCTGGCAGCGATATTTGCCATCGCCATCGGCCTGAGTTTCCTGGAAACCGCCGCCAACACTTACAGCTCGATGATTGGCCATCGTGATCACGCCACGCTGCGCCTCAACGTCAGTCAGACCTTCTATCCGATCGGGGCGCTGATGGGGATCGTGCTGGGCAAATATCTGGTGTTCCAGGAGGGCGACAGCCTGGAGAGTCAGATGGCGACCATGACGGCAGAGCAGGCACATGCGTTCCGCCTGACGATGCTGGAACACACGCTGGAGCCCTACAAATATCTGGTGATGGTGCTGGTGGTGGTGATGCTGCTGTTTATGTTCACCCGCTATCCGCGCTGTAAACCCGAAAGCAGCGAGAGGTCGCGCCCTTCGCTGGGCGAGACCTTCCGCTATCTGGCTGGCAACCGACACTTTAAACGCGGAATTGTGACCCAGTTCCTCTATGTCGGCATGCAGGTGGCCGTCTGGTCGTTTACCATTCGTCTGGCGCTAACGCTGGGGGCGACTAATGAACGTCACGCCTCAAACTTTATGATCTATAGCTTCATCTGCTTCTTTATCGGCAAGTTCGTGGCGAACTTCCTGATGACCCGTTTCCGCGCAGAGAAGGTGCTGATTGCCTATTCGGTGCTGGGCGTGCTGACGCTGGCTTATGTGATGCTGGTGCCGAACTTTACCGCCGTCTACGCCGCCGTTTTTGTCAGCGTGCTGTTTGGTCCCTGCTGGGCGACGATCTACGCGGGAACGCTGGCGACGGTCGATAACAAATACACCGAAGTCGCGGGCGCGTTTATCGTGATGGCGATTGTCGGTGCGGCCTTTGTCCCGGCGCTGCAGGGCCTGGTTTCGGACTCACTGGGTTCTATGCAGCTGGCATTTGGCGTCTCGCTGCTCTGTTTCGCCTGGGTTGGATTCTACTTCTATGGCGAACTGCGCCATAAAAAACAGCCTGTTGCGACCGGTCGTCTGGCGGAGGAGTTACCATGAAAACCCGTTTACCCTTAGCGCGTGAACAGTTTCACACCACACCCTGGGTGCTTTTAGAAAGCGATGATTTCCGGGTTGAGCTGTTTCGCTATCCGGCGGGCATTGAGGCGGTGCGCATTCATAACCGGCGCGGCAGCGTGACCGTGCTGCCGTTTCTCGGGCAGATGATCTGGGACGCAGAGTTCGACGATCACAACCTGACCATGGGCCACAGTTTTAAGCAGCCACTGCCCGCAAATTCGATCATCGACACCTATGGCTGTTTCGCGTTTCATTCGGGACTGCTGGCCAACGGCTGTCCCTCACCAGAGGACGATCATCCGCTGCACGGTGAGATGGCCTGCGCCCGCATGGACAGCGCCTGGCTGGTGCTGGAGGATCAGACGCTGTCGCTGGAAGGGGAGTGTGAATATGTCAAAGGCTTCGGCCATCACTACCTGGCCGCACCCGCCGTCCGCATTCCGGCCGATCAGCCCCGGCTGACGATTGAAATGACAGTCACTAATCTGGCTGGCGCGCCGATGCCGCTGCAGTATATGTGTCACCTCAACAGCGCGTGGATCGATCAGGGCCGCTTCCGGCAGTCGATCCCCGAACAGGCATTCCAGCTGCGTCGCTCGATCCCGGCGCATCTGCGACCAACGCCCGCCTGGCGGGATTACACCGATCGGCTGGCGCGCGATCCGCAGGCGTTACAGCAGCTCGATCAGCCGCAACTTTGCGATCCGGAGATCGTCTTCTTCGCGGACGATCTGCCGCAGTATGGCGATGAGGTGCAGTTTGAGCTGCATTCGCCGCAGGGCTATGCGCTGATGACGCGCTTCTCTACCGCACAGTTCCCGCACGCCACTCGCTGGCTGCTGCACAACCACGATCAGCAGGTGGCGGCCTATATTCTGCCCGCCACCTGCCGGCCAGAGGGCTTTCTTGCCGCGCAGCAGGCTGGCACGCTGATCATCCTGGCGCACGGTGAACAGCGCCACTTTTCTGTCGAGACCGGCTTACTCTGAGCCGGGTTTAAATTGCCACCAGGCCGCGCACACCCTCTGCTTCCATGGTGTCGCCGCGGCCACGCTGCACAATTTCTCCGCGCGACATCACCAGATAGCTGTCCGCCAGCTCCGCCGCGAAGTCATAAAACTGCTCCACCAGCAGGATCGCCATATCTCCCCGTTGCGCCAGCTGGCGGATCACCGCGCCGATCTCTTTGATCACCGAAGGCTGGATCCCTTCGGTCGGCTCATCAAGGATCAGCAGCTGAGGCCGACAGGCCAGCGCCCGGCCAATCGCCAGCTGCTGCTGCTGACCGCCAGACAGGTCGCCGCCCCGGCGTGACTTCATCGCCAGCAGCACCGGAAAGAGCTGGTAGATCTCCTCCGGCACTTCACGCGCCTGCGCAGCCGGAAAGCGTGACAGCCCCATCAGCAGATTCTCTTCCACCGTCAGACGCGGAAAGATTTCCCGCCCCTGGGGCACCCAGGCGATGCCAGCCTGCACCCGCTGGTGCGGCTTGCGGCCATTCATGCGCTGCTGCTGCCAGTGAATCTCGCCCGACTTCGCCGGGATCAGCCCCATCAGGCATTTCAGCAGCGTGGTCTTCCCCACACCATTGCGCCCCAGCAGACAGGTAATTTCGCCAATCTTTACCTCAAACGACAGGCCGCGCAGAATATGACTGCCGCCATAATATTGATTCAGTTCAGTAACCTGTAACATTTCAGCGCCCCAGATAAACGTCGATAACCTGCTCGTTGGCCTGCACGTCGCGCAGCGAACCCTCGGCCAACACCTGACCCTGATGCAGCACCGTCACGTGGTCGGCAATGGTTTCGACAAAGCCCATGTCATGCTCCACCACCATCAGCGAATGCTTGCCCGCCAGGCTGCGGAACAGCTCGGCGGTGTAGTCCGTTTCGGCATCGGTCATGCCCGCGGCCGGTTCATCCAGCAGCAGCAGATGCGGCTCCTGCACCAGCAGCATGCCGATCTCCAGAAACTGCTTCTGGCCATGCGACAGCAGGCCCGCGCGACGCTGGCGTTCGCCGCCCAGCCGCAGCAGTTTCAGCACCTCATCAATGCGATCACGCTGTTCGCCGCTGAGGCGGGCGCGCAGGCTGGCCCAGACCGATTTATCGGCTTTAAGCGCGATCTCCAGATTTTCGAACACGGTTAACGCCTCAAACACCGTGGGCTTCTGGAACTTGCGGCCGATCCCGGCGCGGGCGATCTCCACCGGCGAGAGACGGGTCAGATCGCTGTCCTGGTCGTAGATCACCCGGCCGGCATCGGGCCGGGTTTTGCCGGTGATCACATCCATCAGCGTGGTTTTGCCCGCACCGTTGGGGCCGATCACGCAGCGCAGTTCCCCGACGCCGATCTGCAGCGAAAGATCGGTCAGCGCCCGGAAGCCTTCAAACGACACGCTGATCTTCTCCAGTTGCAGCACCGGATCGCGCTGCACCCGATGGCGATCCGCCAGTTGAGTTTGGGTAAACAGGACATCACTCATTTTTTCCTCCGGCGCAGCAGGCCAATCACGCCGTGCGGCAGAAACAGCGTGACCAGGATAAACATCAGCCCCAGGAAAAAGAGCCAGTATTCGGGGAAGGCGACGGTGAAGAAGCTGCGTGCGCCGTTAACAATCGCGGCACCCAGCAGCGGGCCTATCAGCGTGCCGCGTCCGCCCAGCGCCACCCAGATCGCCGCTTCAATCGAATTGGCCGGTGACATCTCACCCGGATTGATAATGCCGACCTGCGGCACATAGAGCGCCCCGGCCAGGCCGCACAGCACGGCGGAGAGCGTCCAGACAAACAGCTTGAAACCGCGCGGGTCGTAACCACAGAACATCAGGCGGTTCTCCGCATCCCGCACCGCAGTCAGCACCCGGCCAAATTTGCTGCGCGCCAGGGCGAAGCCGATCGCCAGGCTCAGCAGCAGCAGCAGCACCGTGGCGATAAACAGCCCGATACGGGTGGGGGTTGCCGTCACCGAAAAGCCGAGCAGGGTAGTAAAGCCGGTAAAGCCATTGTTGCCGCCAAAACCGGTTTCGTTGCGGAAGAACAGCAGCATCCCGGCGTAGGTCAGCGCCTGGGTCATGATGGAGAAGTAGACGCCTTTAATCTTCGAGCGAAAGGCGAAGAAGCCAAAAATCAGCGCCAGCAGGCCCGGCACCAGCATGCTCAGGCAGAGCGCCCAGGCGAAATAGTCGGTGCCGGTCCAGAACCAGGGCAGTTCCCGCCAGGAGAGAAAGGACATAAAGGCGGGTAAACCCTCGCCTGCGGCCTGGCGCATCAGGTACATGCCCATGGCATATCCACCCAGGGCGAAAAAGATGCCGTGGCCCAGCGACAGCAGTCCGGCGTAGCCCCACACCAGATCCAGCGCCACCGCGACCACCGCGTAGCAGAGGATTTTGCCGACCAGCGTCAGGGTATAGGTGGAGATCGCCAGCGGATGCGTGGCGGGCAGCAGCGCCAGAAACGGCATCACCAGGAGCGCCACGGTAATTGCCAGGCCAATGCTGATGGTCAGGCGCGGCGCGGTGCGCGCCACGCGAAGCGTGATGGGTTGCGTCATCAGTCAGTCACCCTTCCTTTTACCGCAAACAGCCCCTGCGGACGTTTCTGAATAAACAGCACGATAATCACCAGAATCAGGATCTTGCCCAGCACGGCGCCAATCTGCGGCTCCAGCACTTTGTTGAGAATGCCCAGACTGAACGCGGCAACCACGGTGCCCGCCAGCTGACCGACGCCACCCAGCACCACCACCAGGAACGAGTCGATAATGTAGCCCTGGCCCAGCTCCGGCCCGACGTTACCGAGCTGCGACAGCGCCACGCCGCCCAGTCCGGCAATCCCCGAGCCGAGTCCAAACGCCAGCATATCGACGCGACCAGTCGGCACGCCGCAGCAATCCGCCATGGCGCGGTTCTGGGTCACGGCGCGCACGTTCATGCCAAGGCGGGTCCGGTTCAGCAGCAACCAGGTGAGCGCCAGCACAAACACCACAAACAGGATCACCGCGATGCGGTTCCACGGCAGCACCAGATTGGGCAGCAGCTGTAAGCCGCCGGAGAGCCACGCCGGATTCGCCACCTCCAGGTTTTGCGCCCCGAACAGCACCCGTACCAGCTGGATCAGCATCAGGCTGATCCCCCAGGTGGCGAGCAGCGTCTCCAGCGGACGGCCATAGAGATGGCGGATCACCGTGCGTTCCAGCGTCATGCCGATGGCGGCGGTAACCAGAAAGGCAACCGGCAGCGCCAGCAGCGGATACCAGGCTAAATAGTGCGGCGCAAACTGCTGAAACAGGCTCTGTACCCACCAGGTGGCGTAAGCGCCGAGCATCAGCATTTCACCGTGCGCCATGTTGATCACCCCGAGCAGGCCATAGGTGATCGCCAGACCCAGCGCGGCCAGTAGCAGGATGGAACCCAGCGACAGGCCGCTGAAGGCCTGCCCCAGCAGATCGCCCCACATCAGCCGTTTCTGAATCTGTTGCAGACTTTCCGCCGCGGCGGCCCGCACCGTGGTATCCGGCTCATTCGCGGTCTGGGTCAGGCGTTGCAGGCTGGCCTGCGTATTGGGATCGCTGGACTCACCCAGCAGTTTTACCGCCCGCAGGCGCACCATCGGCTCGCCATCTGCCAGTTGCAGGTTCGCCAGCGCCAGCGCGAGTGCGGCATGAACCCGGCTGTCCTGCTCGGCGGCAAAACGCTGCTCCAGCAGCGGCAGCTGGTCAGCAACGCCCTCACTTTGCAGCTGCTGCGCTGCGCGCAGACGCAGGGCCGTATCAGTGCTGACAAGCTGGTGGGCGGCCAGCGCGTTGTTAACCAGCACGCGCAGGCGATTGTTCATAAACAGCTTTTTCAGGTTTCCCGTGGGCTGCGCCATCGCATCCAGCGGCTGCAGCGTGGATCCCTGCTGGCTGAACGGCTGTTTATTCTGGTCGATGACCACCGTTTCGGCATGCAGCGCTTCCAGCAGCGGCAGACGATGGCTGTCCGGTGCGGCGGCCCACTGCTGCAGCAGCGTGGCCTGCTGACTGCGGCTGGCGGCGGCAAAGTCAGCCGCCGGTCCGGCACTGGCCAACAGCGGCATCAGCAGCAGCAGGCTGAAAAAGCAGCGACATAGATTCATAAAAGGAGCCTCGTCAGGGGAGGGCAGCACGGCGGGGTGCCGTGCTGCCGCTTCACAGCGGGTGACGCTGCGTATCTATCAGCAACCCGCGATTACTGCGCGGTCTTCACCGGGTGATCGGGTTTTTTGTCGTTACCGGCAATGTACGGGCTCCACGGCTGCGCACGTACCGGCTGATCGGTCTGCCACACCACGCTGAACTGGCCGTTCTCTTCCACTTCGCCAATCATGACCGGCTTATGCAGATGATGGTTGGTCTGATCCATGGTCAGGGTAAAGCCATCCGGCGCTTTAAAGGTCTGACCGGCCATCGCCGCCCGCACTTTGTCCACATCCGTGGTGCCCGCTTTTTCCACCGCCTGCGCCCACATATGAATGCCAACATAGGTCGCTTCCATCGGGTCGTTGGTGACGACGGTGGCGGCGTTCGGCAGGTTATGTGCTTTGGCATATGCGCGGTAGTCGGCGACAAACTTCGCGTTGGTCGGATTATCGATCGACTCGAAATAGTTCCAGGCGGCTAACTGACCCACCAGCGGTTTGGTATCGATGCCGCGCAGCTCCTCTTCGCCCACCGAGAAGGCGACCACCGGAATGTCAGTGGCTTTGATCCCCTGGTTCGCCAGCTCTTTGTAGAACGGCACGTTGGAGTCGCCGTTGATCGTGGAAACCACCGCCGTTTTGCCGCCAGCCGCAAACTTTTTGATGTTGGAGACAATGGTCTGGTAGTCGCTGTAACCAAACGGCGTGTAGACCTCTTCGATATCTTTATCCGCCACGCCTTTGCTGTGCAGGAAGGCGCGCAGGATCTTGTTGGTAGTACGCGGATAGACATAGTCGGTACCAAGCAGGAAGAAGCGTTTCGCGCTGCCGCCATCTTCGCTCATCAGGTACTCCACCGCCGGAATCGCCTGCTGGTTAGGCGCAGCGCCGGTGTAGAAGACGTTGGGTGACATCTCTTCCCCTTCATACTGCACCGGATAGAACAGCAGGCCGTTCAGCTCTTCAAACACCGGCAGCACCGATTTGCGCGACACCGAGGTCCAGCAGCCAAACACCACCGCCGCCTTATCCTGAGTCAGCAGCTGCCGCGCCTTCTCGGCAAACAGCGGCCAGTTAGAGGCGGGATCGACCACCACCGGCTCCAGCTTTTTCCCCAGCACGCCTCCTTTGGCGTTGATCTCATCAATGGTCATCAGCGCCACATCTTTCAGCGGCGTTTCCGAAATCGCCATGGTGCCGGAGAGCGAATGCATGATCCCCACTTTGATGGTGTCAGCCGCCTGCACACTCCAGGCGAACCCCATGCTGACAACGGTGGCGGAGAGGGCGAAAGCCTTGATCAACGAACGTCTTTTCATCATCTGAAACCCCTGAGTAGTTGTTGTGTTATTCGGTGAGCTGGAGCCGGGCCTGCTGAAGGCGGTGCAGCGTGATCTTTCTGACCTCCGCCTTACTCACGGCGATGTGATCGGTCAGGATGCGTTGCGCCCCGGCGGTCTGCTGCTGAAAAATTGCCTGTAAAATCTGTGCATGTTCCTGATAAGTGGCACAGATGCGATCGTCGCGAGTGAAGTCGAGCCGACGGATAATGCGGATCTTCTCGGTGAGTTCGGCGTGAATGCGTGCCATCTCCGGGTTACCCGCTGCCGCCACCAGCGTCATGTGAAATGCCTCGTCATGCTGCGATACCACCAGGCCCTCTGTAAGCGGCTCCGCCTCGCACCAGAACTGGTTCAGTTCGTTTAACAGCGCGGCACACTGCGGCGCGGGCAGGGCGCAGAGGCGTTTTACCGCCTCGCACTCCAGCACGGTGCGCAGGTCATACAGCGATTCGAACCAGGCGAAATCGAAGTTCTTAATCTGCCAGCCGCTGCGAAACCAGACGTCGACAAAGCCTTCGCGTTCCAGCCGGAACAGCGCCTGACGGACCGGGGTGCGGCTGACCGCCATCCGTCCGGCGATTTCGCTTTCACTGAAGCGATCGCCGGGCATCAGGCGAAAGGCGAAGATATCGTCCTTCAGCGCCTGATAAACCCGTTCCGCCAGCGCTTCCGGGCGGGCTTTAGGGGAGTGGGGTTGCGTTGTCATTACCGCTCCTTATTCCAGCCACAGCAGGTTATCGCCAGGACTGACCGGACGGCCCGCCTGGCAGGCAATCCGCGTCACACGACCGGCCTGCGGGGCGATAATCGCCAGCTCCATCTTCATCGCCTCTACGATAATCAGCGTCTGCCCGGCGCTGACCTCGTCGCCCGGCTGCACCAGCACTTTCCAGATGTTGCCATTGAGATCCGCCTGCACCGGTAGCCCGTTCTCCTCCTCTTCGCTGACGCTGGCGCGCGTTTCATCCTCCGGCGGCGCGTTCTGCTCCTCCTGCGCCCATAGCTGCACTTCCTGTTCAAAGGCGGCGGCCTGGCGCTGGCGGAACGCTGCAATTTCAGCGGCGTGGTCGGCGAGGAACTGCTGGTGGGCGGCAAAATCAAACTGCGTCTCTTCAATACGCAGGCTGGCGCGGCCTTCGCGGAAATCTTCGCGCAGCTGGGTCAGTTCGGTTTCACTCACCGGATAGAAGCGCACCTGATCGAAGAAGCGCAGCAGCCACGGCGCATCGGTAGCGAACTGCGGATTTTTCAGGAAGGTGTTCCAGATGGGCAGCGTGCGGCCCACCAGCTGATAGCCGCCGGGCGAATCCATGCCGTAGATGCACATGTACATGCCGCCGATCCCTACGGTGCCTTCGGCGGTGAAGGTGCGCGCCGGACTGTATTTGGAACTCAGCAGGCGATGGCGTGGATCGATCGGAACGGCACAGGGCGCGCCAAGGTAGACGTCGCCCAGCCCCAGCACCAGATAGCTGGCGTTGAACAGGGTATCGCGCACCTCATCGCGGCTGCTTAAGCCATTAATCCGCTGGATAAAGTCCACGTTGTTGGGCAGCCAGGGGGCGCTGGCGCGCACCGTCTCCTGATAGCGGCTGACGGCGCCCAGCGTGGCGCTGTCTTCAAATGCCATCGGCATCCACACCACGCGGGAGGGCACTTTCAGCGTGCTGACGTCGCCCAGCGTCGCTTCCAGCGCCAGCAGCAGTGACATCAGCCGGGACTGGTTAATGATGCGGCTGTCGTAGCGCACCTGCAGCGAACGCACGCCAGGCGACAGCTCCTCTACGCCGGGCTCCGCCTGCGCCGTCAGCGCATTCATCAGCAGATGGACACGCAGACGCAGCGCCAGATCCAGCACATTGTCGCCATACTCAATCAGCACATATTTGTCGCCCGCCTGGCGATAGACCACTTTCGGCGTGCTGGTCGTGGCCTCCAGAGCGGCCAGAATCGTGGCGGAGCCGTGGGCGGTTTCGGCCAGTGACGGCACGGAAAACGTGGGCGGATGCTCAGGCCGCAATGTCTCAATCAGATGCATCTGCGCTTTTTCCCGCGCCAGCGCATCGTCTGCGGTGATGGGGTGGAAGCGGATGGTGTCGCCAGGTTTAACCTGGCCTACTTTCCACAGCTCGGCTTTGGCGATGGTCACCGGACAGACAAAGCCGCCGAGACTCGGGCCGTCGTGCGTCAGGATCACCGGGAAGTCGCCGGTGAAATTGACCGCGCCAATGGCATATTCACAGTCGTGAACGTTGGAGGGATGCAGGCCCGCTTCGCCGCCGTTGGCGCGGGTCCAGGTCGGTTTCGGGCCGACCAGCCGCACGCCGAGGCGGTTGGAGTTGTAGTGCACCTGCCAGTCACTGGCAAAGAATGCATCGATGGCGGCCTGGGTGAAGAAATCTGGTGCGCCGTGCGGGCCGTAGAGCACGCCGATGCGCCACTCGCTGCCGTAGTGCGGAATCAGCGCCGCATCGAGCGGCTGCGGATCGCTGACCGGGGCAGGCGTGGTGCAGGCTGCCCGATCAGGCTGGGAGATCGCCAGCATATCGGCAACCCGCAGGGTGCGTCCGGCGTGACCGCCAAACTGGCCCAGCGAAAAGGTGCTGCGGCTGCCCAGATACTCCGGCACGTCGAAGCCGTTACGTACGGCCAGATAGCTGCGGCAGCCCGTCCGGGCGCGTCCCAGCACCAGAGTCTCTCCCGCTTTCACCGCCAGCGGCTGCCAGGTGCTGACCGGTTCGCCCTCCAGCGTGGCGTCGCAGTCAGCACCGGTCAGCGCCACGATGGCATCACAGTGGAAACGCAGCGTCGGCCCCTGCAGGGTAAATTCCAGCCCCGCCGCCGCGTCATGATTACCGACGATGCGGTTAGCCAGCCGGAAAGCGAAGTCATCCATCGGGCCGGAAGGCGGCACGCCGATATCCCAGTAGCCGAGGCGGCCTGGATAGTCCTGAACCGAACTGAAGGTGCCGGGTTGCAGCACTTCCACCACGGAGGAGGCAGGCACCACGCTGTCGAGGTAGCGCGTCCAGACGTTGCCGCTGCGAAACGCGTCGCTGGCGGTAATCTGGCGCAGATAGTCGAGGTTGGTGGCGATGCCGTGCAGCTGAGTGGCATCCAGCGCATGGTGAAGTTTTTCCAGCGCCGCATCGCGGGTGTCGGCATGCACGATCAGTTTGGCGATCATCGGATCGTAGAAGCTGGAGACCTCGCTGCCGGTTTCGATGCCGCTGTCGACCCGCACGCCGTCAGGGAAAGTTACGCCGGTTAGCAGGCCGGGGCTGGGCTGAAAGTTCTTCAGTGGATCTTCCGCATAGAGCCGCACTTCAATGGCGGCGCCCTGCGGCGCCTGCTGCAGACGTGACCAGTCAACCGCATCGCCCGCCGCCACCTGCAACATGCACTCCACCAGATCGAGTCCGGTGACGCACTCAGTGACCGGATGCTCCACCTGCAGGCGGGTGTTCACTTCCAGAAAGTAAAAGGCCTGCTGGTCGACGTCGTAGATATACTCCACGGTGCCTGCGCTGCGGTAGTTCACCCGCTCGCCGAGCCGCACCGCCGAGGCGAGCAGGGCGTCACGCGTCGCCGGAGACAGGCCGGGCGCGGGCGTCTCTTCCACCACCTTTTGATTGCGGCGCTGCAGTGAGCAGTCGCGTTCACCCAGCGCGACCACAGTGCCGTTACCGTCACCAAAAATCTGCACTTCTACGTGGCGGGCGCGATCGATGCAGCGCTCCAGAAACACGCCCGCATCACTGAAGAACTGCTCGCCAAGACGGCGTACGCTCTCCCAGGCGCTGGCGAGCGCACCGGCGTCGGCGCAGCGCGTCAGGCCAATGCCGCCGCCGCCCGCCGTGCTTTTCAGCATCACCGGATAGCCGATCTTATCGGCCGCCTGCATCGCCTCCTCCAGCGACGCAAGCAGCGGTGTGCCGGGCGTCATTGGTACACCCGCACTGGCTGCCAGCTCACGGGCACGGTGCTTAAGGCCGAACTCACCAATCTGCTGCGCGGTGGGGCCGACAAAGGCGATCCCCGCCGCTTCACAGGCTTCGGCAAACGGCTGGCTTTCTGAAAGAAAACCGTAGCCCGGCCAGATAGCCTGCGCGCCGCTCTGCTGAGCTGCCGCCAGAATTTTGTCGATGCGCAGATAGCTGTCGCTGGCTTTATCGCCGCCCAGCGCGATAGCGATATCCGCCTGCTTAACGTGCTGCGCGTTGCGGTCAGCATCTGAATAGACCGCGACACTTTTGACGCCAAGGCGCTTCAGCGTCCGAATGGCGCGGCAGGCGATTTCGCCGCGGTTGGCAATCAGTACGGTGGTGAACATGATCAGTGACTCCCCTGTGATGCCAGCCAGTTGCGCCAGCCGCCCGTCTCAGTAATCTCCAGCGCGTTGTTCAGCGCCGCGCCTTCGCAGATAAAGCCTTTCACCACCCGCCCATCCGCCAGCGTCAGGCTGCCGATGCCCAGCGGTGCGGGAATCTCCGCTACAAACTCACCAAAGCGCGCCAGCGGGATATCCCACAGCTCTACGGTGATAGCGGCGCCCTGTTCGTCACGCATCAGGCCGGGTTTTTTGATCGCGCCCTCCAGCAGGGCAAACAGGCGATAGTGTGGCGCGGTTTTCGTCTCTTCCAACCAGACGGCATGGCGATCGGTGAGCTGGAAATTAAGCGGCATTCCGGTGAGATGCGCGCCCACTACCGCCAGCCGGACATGGTCGGCGGAGGCGGGCAGGCTGATGCGCCAGGCAGGGCAGGGCTGGCCGGTCGCGCCCAGCGGCAGAGCAAGCTGCTGCTGCCAGCGAATGCCAAACTCAGCCAGCGCCCGATCGTGCCAGGCGGGCGCAATCAGCGTGATGCCTGCCGGGAGATCGTCATTGCGGAACGGTGCGGGCAACGCCAGCGCGGCGAGGTCGGCAAGGTTGGTAAAGTTGGTATAGGTGCCAAACTGCGAGTTGTAGTGAATCGGCTCCTGCTTCATCTCCTCCAGGGTATGAATCGTGGGCGAGGTCGGCACCACCAGCGCGTCAAACTGTGCCAGCGTCTGCTGAATCTGGCGCGTCAGTTCGGCCCGCAGATACTCCGCCTTATAGGCGTCGACTGCGCTGTATTTCAGGCCGCTGGCGATAATCTCGTGTACCACCGGATCCATCTCCGCCGGGCGATCAAGCATCCCGCCCACCGCCGCCGTGCGTTCGGCGACCCAGGCACCGTAGTAGAGCTGTTCAGCCAGCTTCCGGAACGGGGTGAAGTCGATAGGGTGCAGCGTCACGCCACCCGCCTGCAATGCCTCCAGCGCCTGGTCCCAGGCGGCTTCGGCGGCGGCATCATCAAAAAACTCCGGGTTCAAAGGTACCGCAAAATGGGGATGGACGGGCAGGCTGGCCGGGGCGGTGCGCGGATTAATGCGCGAATAGGCGTCACCGGCATCATAGCCACCCATGACGCTGGCGACGCTAAAGGCATCTTCTGCCGTCAACGCAAACACGGAAATCGTGTCGTTGAGGCGGCAGGCGGGCACCACGCCGCGTGCAGAGAACCAGCCCTTGGTCGGCTTCAGTCCGACAATATTGTTAAAGCCCGCCGGAACGCGGCCCGATCCCGCAGTATCGGTGCCCAGTGAAAAGGCGACCAGCCCGCGCGCCAGCACCGACGCGGAGCCGGAGCTGGAGCCGCCACTGACGTAATCGGCATCAAAGGTGTTACTGACCGCGCCAAACGGGGAGCGGGTGCCCACCAGGCCGGTAGCGAACTGATCGAGGTTGGTTTTGCCGATGACTATCGCGCCGGCGGCTTTCAGGCGGGCGACCGCTACCGCGTCTTCGCTGGCGGTATAGGTAAAGGCGGGGCAGGCGGCGCTGGTCGGCCAGCCCGCTACATCAATGTTGTCTTTGACGGCGAAGGGAACACCAAACAGCGGCAGCGATCCGGGATCGCGCTGATAGTGCGCCAGCAGTGGCTCAATCTGAGCTGCTAACTGCTCCGGTGTCGCCAGATAGATCCAGGCATTATCGTGTGTGTCGAGAGCCGCCAGGTGGGCGTTCAGCAGTGACGTAATCTGTTGCGGCGCCTGCTGATAGCGCTGCTGCCAGGCGTGAAGCGTCAGGCCAAAGGTTGAAGTCATACGAAGAATTCCAGCTGGTATACAAGATGGAATTCAACAGAGCAAAGGCTGTGCCACTTTTTTAACGCAATGATTCAACAGTTTAATGCGTTCAGTGATAAGATTTTCTGATGATAATTTGCACAATTACGGCGCGCACGCTGAACGATGACGGTGCGTTTACCTTTCGTATGCGTAAATTTTGTGAAGAACATGGCAAGAGTCCGGTGGCCTGGTTAGCATGAAGACTGTCTGGCAACTCGCCGGCCCCAGCAACAGAGGAGATTTACGTGGTGAAGTGGCGTAACTGGATGATAGGGATCTGCATGGCCGGCACGGCCAGCAGCGCATGGGCCGATTCGCTTGATCAACAACGGCAACGTTATCATCAAATTAAACAGGCCTGGGACAGCAATCAGATGGCCACCGTGGATCAGCTGTTGCCCACGCTACAGGATTATCCGCTCTATCCTTATCTGCAATATCGCCTGCTGGCAC
Source organism: Pantoea sp. EKM20T (assembly GCF_011800485.1). Taxonomy (NCBI): domain Bacteria; kingdom Pseudomonadati; phylum Pseudomonadota; class Gammaproteobacteria; order Enterobacterales; family Erwiniaceae; genus Pantoea; species Pantoea sp. EKM20T. Next base: position 369,459 of record NZ_JAALFW010000005.1, read on the forward strand.
AGGATCTCGATCAGGAGACCACCCTGGCGGTACAGAACTTTATTCGCCAGTATCCAACGTTGCCACCCGCGCGTTCGCTCAGCACCCGCTTTATTAATGTGCTGGCTTACCGACAGGACTGGCAGGGTGTGCTGAACTTCAGTCCGACCGAACCTAAGCCGGTGCAGGCACGCTGTAACTGGTATTACGCCAAATGGGCCACCGGTCAGCAGCAGGCCGCGTTTGACGGCGCGAAGCAGATCTGGCTGCGTGGCACGGCGCTGCCCGCGGACTGCGATAAGCTCTTTTCGGTCTGGCAGGCGTCCGGTCAGATTTCGCCAATTACGATCCTGGAGCGTATCCGGCTGGCGATGAAAGCAGGCAACGACAGCCTGGTGAGCTATCTGGCGAAAACGTTGCCAACTGACTATCAGACCATGTCTGACGCGATACAGGCCCTGCAGCAGGACCCGTTAACGGTCAGCACCTTCGCCAGCGCCGTCGGGCCAACCGACTTTACCCGCCAGGCGACGATTTACGCCTTTACGCGTGTGGCGCGGCAGGACATGGAAAATGCCCGCAGCCTGATTCCGATCCTGGTCCGGGCGCAGAAGATGGTACCGGAGGATGAGCAGGCGCTGAAGGAGATTGTGGTCTGGCGCATGATGGGCAGCGATCTCACCTCTGAGCAGGCACGCTGGCGCGATGCGGTGGTGATGAACAGCGAGTCTACCGCGCTGGTAGAACGCCGGGTACGACTGGCACTCTCTCAGCATGACCGACGCGGCCTTAACACCTGGATCGCTCGTCTGCCGCTGGAAGCCAAAGAGAAAGATGAATGGCAGTACTGGCAGGCCGATCTGCTGTTTGAGAAAGATCGCAAAGAGGAAGCGGAAGAGATCCTGCGCAAACTGATGCAGGCGCGTGGCTTCTATCCAATGGTGGCCGCACAGCGGCTGGGCGTTGACTACCCGTTGCAGGTGGATGAAGCGCCGAAGCCTGACAGTGCCACGGTGCAGGGACCGGAGCTGGCCCGCGTTCGCGAGCTGATGTACTGGGGACTGGATAACCTGGCGCGCAGCGAGTGGAGCAATCTGATCGGCAGCCGTACGCACACGCAGCAGCAGATGCTGGCACGCTACGCCAATGAGCAGGACTGGTGGGATCTCAGCGTGCAGGCGACCATCACGGCCAAAATGTGGGACAGCCTGAAAGAGCGTTTCCCGCTGGCGTGGCAGAGCGTCTATGAGCGCAACACCGCGGTGAAGCAGATCCCGCCGAGCTATGCGATGGCGATTTCGCGTCAGGAGAGCGCCTGGAATCCGAAAGCGCGTTCACCGGTCGGCGCCAGCGGTCTGATGCAGATTATGCCTGCCACGGCGGCGCATACCGTGAAGATGTACAACATCCCTGGCTACAGCAACACCAGCCAGCTGCTCGATCCGGAAACCAATATTCAGATCGGCACCCAGTATCTGGAATATGTCTATCAGCAGTTCAATCAGAACCGGATCTTCGCCTCGGCGGCCTACAATGCCGGGCCGGGCCGGGTGCGAAGCTGGCAGAAAACCAGTGCGGGCAATCTTGATGCCGTCGCGTTTATCGAGACCATCCCGTTCTCTGAAACGCGTGGCTATGTGAAGAATGTGCTGGCGTACGACGCCTACTATCGTCACTTCATGGGCAAGCCTGACAAGATCCTGTCAGATGCTGAGTGGAATCGCCGTTACTAGCTGTGCTAAGCTTCCGTACTCTTTAGTGAGTACGGAAGCCTCTTCATGACCCATTCTGATTCCCCCACCGATGCGCATCCGGCACAAGATAGCTGGCAACGCTTTGTCGTGCTGATGCAGCAGGCCTTTGCTGATGGTCATGCGCTGCCACTGATGCAACTGATGATGACGCCCGACGAGCGGGAAGCGTTCGGCACCCGTCTGCGGATTATCGAAGAGTTAATGAACGGCGAGATGAGCCAGCGCGAACTGAAAAATGAGCTCGGCGTTGGCATTGCGACCATTACCCGTGGCTCGAACAGCCTGAAAGAGGCGCCGCCGGAGCTGAAACGCTGGCTGGAGGCGCGTCTGGGACGCGCCTGATCACTGCTGGTAAAGCGGATGGATGAACGGGCAGAGCGCCAGAATCAGTGCCTGATGATAGACACTGGAGCGGCTGAGCAGGCCATTTGTGAACGCCCCGATAGCGCCACCCTGGTGTTTGATATTTTCGATGCCGGTTAACCGCGCCATCTCTTCACCCAGCTCCCGGCCTTCACGCAGACCCGCCAGCACCACCGGCGGCAGGGTGAAACTGGCCGAGCGCGATTCGCCGCGCTGCTTCTGATTTTCTACCACCATCCAGGCAAACGCGCTGTCATCTTCGATGCCCGCCTCAATCGCTACCCAGAACGCTGCTTCTGGCCGGACCTGCCGGGCATTCATCACGCGCTGACGTGCGCCAGTTCGCGTTTCGAGATGGGTTAACGGTTGTGCTGCTACGCCGCTATCGACCTCGACCCCTTCAATATGGCAGGATCCCTCGCCGAAAACGTCGTTGAATGCCTGAGCAATCGCATGAATTTTCGCTGGATTGGTGGTGGCTGCGACAACATGGTACATAATTGGTTGAACCCTCAGGTGATTAAGCGCCTGGTCCATCGGGCTGTTTGATTTGTCATTCTGAACCCGGGCAGTGCTCACAATCCTCACGTACTTTCCGTACGCGCCGGTTGTTTCGCGCTCTCCGTGTGCAGACTGACTGCAACAATGACGCCTGATGGGGTAAGCTCTAAAGCGATTTTTGTCGCAGTATAACGGAAACTAACATGCTACAGGTCTATCTTGTTCGTCACGGTGAAACGGTATGGAATGCGGAGCGTCGCATTCAGGGTCAGTCCGACAGTCCGCTGACGGAAAAAGGTGAGCAGCAAGCCTGGCAGGTGGGTGAGCGCGTGAAACATCTGGGCATTACGCACATTATTGCCAGCGATCTGGGGCGTACGCGCCGCACCGCGGAGATTATTGCGGATGCCTGCGGTTGCTCAGTCACGCTTGATCCGCGGTTGCGTGAGCTGAATATGGGGGTGCTGGAGAAGCGTCCGCTGGATGGCTTAACCGCGGAAGAAGAGCAGTGGCGCGCCACGCTGGTCAACGGTACCGAAGGGGGCCGTATTCCTGAAGGGGAGTCGATGACTGAGATGGCGACGCGCATGCACGCCGCGCTGAATGCCTGTCTTGATCTTCCAGCCGGAAGCCGTCCACTGCTCGTCAGTCACGGTATGGCGCTGGGGGCGCTGGTCAGCACGATCCTCGGTCTGCCCGCCTATGCGGAACGTCGTCTGCGTCTGCGTAACTGCTCACTCTCACGTGTTGATTATCAGCAGAGCGCCTGGCTGGCAGAAGGCTGGATTGTCGAGACGGCGGGGGATATTTCCCATCTGGATGCGCCTGCACTCGACGAGCTTCAACGCTGATTTACTTAAAAGGCTGCCGTCGCGATGACGGCAGCCTTAACGTCAGCTGGCTACGGTCTGGCGGCGAATAGGAATCAGATATTCGCAACGGATCTCGGTCGGTGGCTCAGCGCGTTTTTTACCGCCATCGGTGTAAAAGCGTTCGATGTCCTGTCCCTGACGGCGGGTCAGCCCCAGCGTCGGCATGCAGGTACCATAGAGCAGCAGGATAAACTCCTGCAGATTGACGCGCGGGCCGGTATAGGTGAACTGCACGTAGTCGCCCGCTTCCAGAATCACGTTCTGCCCGGAGTGCAGGTTGACCGCGCTGTCAGCAGGCACCGCCGTGGTGTAGAGAATCTCCTGCTCATCATCTTTGTCCTGGCTGGCGCGCACCTGATGCAGGCCATACAGTACCGGCGGCACCGTGTCGGTTTCCAGCAGGAACTGCTTCCAGAAATGAATACGCATTTCGTCGCGGTAGCTGGAAATCTGCTCCAGAATACAGGTGTAGTTCTGGGTTTGTCCTACCAGCACCGTCTCCGGTAAGGTGACGAAAGCCGGTTCCGGCTGCGTCTCATCGTCCAGCCGAATAGGGGGGCGAATACCGAATGAGTTCCAGTCAGAAGAGCGGCGATACCACGCCGGTGTCTGAGCAAACTGCTTCTTGAATGCGCGAGTAAAAGTCTGTTGTGAATCAAAACGATACTGCAGTGCGATGTCCAGAATCGGGCGGCTGGTCAGGCGCAGCGCCACGGCGGCTTTAGACAGACGACGCGCACGAATATAGGCACCTATTGCGTGTCCGGTTACGTCTTTAAACATCCTCTGTAAATGCCATTTAGAGTAACCGGCTTTCTGGGCAACATTGTCCAGTGAAAGGGGTTGATCCAGATGGCTCTCCAGCCAGACAAGCAAATCGCGAATGATACCGGCTTGGTCCATAAAACATCCTCATACTCTGGTGGTGCAGCTAAACGCATTCGAAGAATATTAGCACTCATTGCTCAAAAGACGTGGGCCGTTTTCCGGGGAAGGTTGTGCTAAATCAGTACGGGCTTCAACCCGTTTTGGTTTGGTCATTAACTCGATTAACAGTACATTACATTCTCATCTATTCCATTTGCAATGGTAACTCCATGACAATATTCCGACTTATGATCGCTGCGCTGACCACGCTGACCTTTTCCAGCCCGCTGTTTGCCGAACAGATTGGCTCTGTTGATACGGTATTCAAGATATTCGGGCCTGACCACAAGATTGTCGTTGAGGCTTTCGATGATCCGGACGTTAAAAATGTAACCTGTTATATCAGTCGGGCGAAAACCGGGGGTATTAAAGGCGGACTGGGTCTGGCAGAAGATACCTCTGATGCCGCGATTTCCTGTCAGCAGGTGGGTCCGGTCGAACTGAGTGATAAAATCGCGCAGGGCAAAGCAGAGGGTGAAGTGGTATTCCGCCAGCGCACCTCATTGATCTTCAAGAAGCTGCAGGTTGTACGCTTCTTCGACAAAAAGCGCAACGCCCTGGTCTATCTGACCTATTCCGATAAAGTGGTTAATGGCTCACCGAAAAATGCGATCAGCGCCGTGCCGATTATGCCGTGGCACTGATTATGCCGTCACACTAAGGACAAAAAAAACGCCCGCAGGGGCGTTTTTTATTTGCCGCGTCTGACAGGGGCTTAATCCTGCAGGTCGCCGCAGAAGCGATAACCTTCACCATGAATGGTGGCGATGATCTCTGGCGTGTCCGGCGTTGATTCGAAATGCTTACGAATACGACGGATGGTGACATCGACAGTGCGATCGTGTGGCTTGAGGTCGCGGCCGGTCATTTTTTTCAGCAGATCGGCACGGGTCTGAATTTTACCCGGGTTTTCGCAGAAGTGCAGCATGGCGCGGAACTCACTGCGTGGCAGTTTGTAGTGCTCGCCGTTCGGGTTGATCAGTGAGCGGCTGTTGATATCCAGCTCCCAACCGTTGAACTTGTAGCTCTCTACCTGACGACGCTCTTCGCCTGGCATGGCCAGATTCATGGTGCGCGACAGCAGGTTGCGGGCACGAATAGTCAGCTCACGCGGATTAAACGGTTTGGTGATGTAGTCGTCAGCGCCAATTTCCAGACCAAGAATTTTATCGACTTCGTTGTCACGGCCGGTCAGGAACATCAGGGCGACATTGGCCTGCTCACGCAGTTCACGGGCCAGCAACAGGCCGTTTTTACCGGGCAGGTTGATGTCCATGATGACCAGGTTAACGTCATTGTCGGTCAGCACCTGATGCATTTCAGCACCATCAGTCGCCTCATACACCACATAACCTTCCGCCTCAAAAATACTCTTGAGGGTATTACGCGTGACCAGTTCGTCTTCAACGATAAGAATGTGCGGGGTCTGCATGTTTAGCTACCTAAAATTTGCCAACAAATTGAAAACAGGGCGTACAGCGGTATGGCGTTCTCCATCATCGAGAGCGGTGGGCCGCGCTGAACCGTTGTACGAAATCATATTTTGATAAGCCATCTATCAACGTCAACAACAGTATTAGCTCAGCCAGTCAGGATGAAAATTGCATGCCCCGGGCGTTAATGATAATGGCGCATATCCTAACTGTATTAACAGCAACCTAACAGCACCAACTACAACCGATAAGCATAAAAACAACGCTTCGTTGACTTATATCAAATGCAATTGTAGCACGTTAACACTTTTGTGAAAAACTTCTCGCAGATTGCCTGTTTAGCTCACAAAAAGCATCATTTTCGTTACATTTTTTACGCAGTCGGGCCAAAATAAAACCCGCCGGAAATCACATTCTATCTCGTTGAAGATAAATGGTTTAATAATGATTTCTTTAATAAAGCTCGTTTCAGGGATAAAAAGATTCAGGCCATCACTTTTAACCAGTTTTAACATGGTTAACACACGATTTTCTTATTACCTTCTGGCGACTGAATCATTAACAGCCATGTTAATATGGCGTTATGTTAATGGACCAATGGAATAAATATGCTTTTTCCCCTGATTCTCGTCTCGCCCGCGCGGCCAGAAAATATCGGCGCTGCGGCGCGTGCCATGAAAACCATGGGATTCAGTCAGCTGCGCATCGTTGCCAGTGACGCCTGGCAGGATCCCGCCGCGCGCCGGGTGGCACATGGTGCCGGCGAAATTCTCGACAACGTTCAGACCTTCGCAACCCTGGCCGACGCGTTAGCGGACATCGATTTTTCGGTCGCGACCACCGCGCGCAGCCGGGCAAAGTTTCGTTATTACGCCACACCGGAGCAGGTTGAAACGCAACTGCTGGAGAAACGCCAGTGGGTAAACAGTATGGCGCTGGTGTTTGGCCGCGAAGATAGCGGGCTGACCAACGAGGAGCTGGAGCAGGTAGACCTGCTGACCGGCATCCCGATGGCGAATGACTATCCTTCACTCAATCTCGGACAGGCGGTGATGGTCTACTGTTATCAGCTGTCGAAGCTGAATCAGGTTGAGGCACCAAAAGCCTCTGCGGCGGATGGGCAGCAGTTGCAGGCGCTGCGTCAGCGTTTCCATCAGCTGCTGGCGCAACTGGAGGTCAGTGATGATGAGAAGCTGTCAGACTGGATCGATCAGCGGGTAGGGCTGCTGGAACAGCGCGACAGTGCGATGCTGCATCGTCTGCTGCACGATATTGAAAAAAAACTCACAGATAAATCCTCGGCAAAAAGCTGATTTTACAGCAACAGATCGCAGGGAATTTCTGCATCGCAACCGATCGAACAGCGTTTTACGCTTTCACCGGTGGCTGTGCGCAGTGGTGGAAATCTGCCCGCCGGACAAATCGGGTTGACTTAATGTGCGCTTTGCTTTACTTCTGGAAGCAAGACGGACAGACAAAAACAGACAGAAAATAAATCTAAATGCGTAAAATCAGCCTGAACACCACAATTATTACCACCACCATTACCACAGGTAACGGTGCGGGCTGACGCATACAGGAAAAACAGAAAATAAGCCCGCACCTAAACAGTGCGGGCTTTTTTTTCGGCTTAAATTCAGGAGAGTTTATATTATGCGAGTGCTGAAATTCGGCGGGACCTCGGTAGCGAATGCGGAGCGGTTTCTTCGCGTCGCTGACATTCTGGAAAGTAATGCGCAACAAGGACAGGTTGCAACCGTGCTCTCTGCGCCAGCAAAGATCACTAACCATCTGGTGGCGATGATTGAAAAAACCATCAGTGGTCAGGATGCTTTGCCGAATATCAGCGACGCCGAACGCATCTTCAGCGAGCTGTTGCAGGGACTGGCTGACGCGCAGCCGGGCTTTGAGTACGATCGACTGAAAACCCGCGTTGACCTGGAGTTTGCGCAGCTGAAGCAGGTTCTGCACGGTATCAGCCTGCTGGGGCAGTGCCCGGACAGCGTCAACGCGGCGATTATCTGCCGCGGTGAAAAACTCTCGATTGCGATCATGGAAGCGCTGCTGCAGGCGCGCGGCCATGAGGTCAGCGTGATCGATCCGGTGGAGAAATTGCTGGCGGTCGGCCACTACCTTGAATCCACTGTTGATATCGCCGAATCAACCCGTCGCATTGAAGCGAGTCAGATTCCGCCGCAGAACATGATCCTGATGGCAGGCTTCACGGCTGGTAACGAGCGAGGCGAGCTGGTCGTACTGGGCCGTAACGGTTCAGACTATTCAGCCGCTGTGCTGGCCGCCTGTCTGCGCGCCGACTGCTGTGAAATCTGGACTGATGTGGATGGCGTCTATACCTGCGATCCGCGTCAGGTGCCGGATGCGCGCCTGCTGAAGTCGATGTCCTATCAGGAGGCGATGGAGCTCTCCTATTTCGGCGCCAAAGTGCTGCATCCCCGCACCATCGCGCCCATTGCCCAGTTCCAGATCCCCTGCCTGATCAAAAACACGGCCAATCCGCAGGCACCCGGCACCCTGATTGGAGCAGAAGGCGAACAGGATGAGAACCCGGTAAAAGGCATCACCAACCTGAATAATATGGCGATGGTCAACGTCTCTGGTCCTGGCATGAAAGGGATGGTCGGGATGGCGGCCAGAGTCTTTGCGGCGATGTCGCGCACCGGCATCTCGGTGGTGTTGATCACCCAATCCTCTTCCGAATACAGCATCAGTTTCTGCGTGCCGCAGAGCGAGCTGGCGCGGGCGCGTCAGGTGCTGGAGGAGGAGTTCTACCTGGAGCTGAAAGATGGCCTGCTGGATCCGCTGGATATCATTGAAAACCTGGCGGTGATTTCAGTGGTGGGCGATGGCATGCGCACGCTGCGCGGCATTTCAGCCAAATTCTTCTCGGCGCTGGCGCGCGCCAATATCAATATTGTGGCGATTGCTCAGGGCTCCTCCGAGCGCTCAATCTCGGTGGTGGTGAACAATGATGAAGTGATCACCGGGGTTCGCGTGGTGCATCAGATGCTGTTCGCCACCGATCAGGTAATCGAAGTGTTTGTGGTCGGCGTCGGCGGCGTCGGCGGCGCGCTGCTGGATCAGTTACATCGCCAGCAGGCGTGGCTGAAGAAAAAGCATATCGACCTGCGCGTCTGCGGCATCGCTAACTCCCGGGCGCTGTTAACCCACGTCCACGGCATCGATTTAAGCAACTGGCAGGCGGCATTAGGCGAAGCGAAAGAGCCGTTCAATCTCGGTCGTCTGACCCGTCTGGTGAAAGAGTATCACCTGCTCAATCCGGTGATTGTGGATTGTACTTCCAGCCAGGCGGTCGCCGATCAGTATGCTGATTTTCTCAGCGAAGGTTTCCATGTGGTGACGCCAAACAAAAAGGCCAACACCTCATCCTGGAATTACTATCAGCAGATGCGCGCCGCCGCTGCCAAATCGCGGCGTAAATTCCTTTATGATACTAACGTCGGCGCCGGACTGCCGGTGATCGAAAACCTGCAGAATCTGATGAACGCCGGTGATGAGCTGCTGCGCTTCTCCGGTATCCTCTCTGGCTCGCTGTCCTACATCTTCGGCCAGCTGGATGACGGAATGTCACTGTCGCAGGCGACAACGATGGCGCGTGAGATGGGCTTTACCGAGCCCGATCCGCGTGACGACCTCTCCGGCACCGATGTGGCGCGTAAGCTGCTGATCCTGGCCCGTGAAGCGGGTCATCAGCTGGAGCTGAGCGACATTGAGATTGAACCGCTGCTGCCCGCCAGCCTGACCGAAATCCAGGACATTGAGCAGTTTATGCAGCGTCTGCCTGAGCTGGATAACGCCTTTGCCGCCCGGGTTGCGAAGGCGCAGGATGAGGGCAAAGTATTGCGCTATGTTGGCGTGATTGAAGAGGGTGGCATCTGCAAAGTGAAGATCGACGCCGTTGACGGCAACGATCCACTCTATAAGGTCAAAAACGGTGAGAATGCGCTGGCGTTTTACAGCCGCTACTATCAACCGATTCCGCTGGTGCTGCGCGGGTACGGTGCAGGAAATGATGTCACAGCGGCCGGTGTTTTTGCCGACCTGCTGCGGACGCTGTCATGGAAGTTGGGAGTTTAATCATGGTAAAAATTTACGCACCGGCCTCGATTGGTAACGTCAGCGTCGGCTTCGATGTGCTGGGCGCGGCGGTTTCGCCGGTAGATGGCTCCCTGTTGGGTGACTGCGTCTCCGTGGAAGCGGCAGAGCAGTTTTCACTGACCAACGCCGGACGTTTTGTCAGTAAGCTGCCCGCCGATCCGAAAGAGAATATTGTTTACCAGTGCTGGCAGCGTTTCTGCCAGGAAATCGGCAAAGCGATCCCGGTGGCGATGACGCTGGAGAAGAACATGCCCATCGGCTCCGGGCTGGGTTCCAGCGCCTGCTCGGTGGTGGCCGGTTTAATGGCGATGAACGAGTTTTGCGGCAAGCCTCTCAGCGACAGCACGTTACTGACCCTGATGGGTGAGCTGGAAGGGCGGATCTCCGGCAGCGTGCACTATGATAATGTCGCCCCCTGCTTCCTCGGCGGCATTCAGCTGATGCTGCAGGAGAATGACATTATCAGCCAGGCGGTGCCGGGCTTTGATGACTGGCTGTGGGTAATGGCCTATCCGGGCATTAAAGTCTCAACCGCAGAAGCGCGCGCCATTTTACCGGCGCAGTACCGCAAAGAGGACTGTATCAGGCATGGCCGTTTGCTGGCCGGCTTCATTCACGCCTGCCATACGCGTCAGCCGCAGCTGGCAGCTAAACTTATGCAGGATGTGATTGCCGAACCTTACCGGACCCGGCTGCTGCCAGGCTTCACCGAGGCGCGGCAGGCCGCGAAAGATATTGGCGCACTGGCGTGCGGTATCTCAGGCTCTGGTCCGACACTTTTCGCCGTTTGCAATCAGATGGAAACGGCACAGCGGATGGCTGACTGGCTGAGCCAGCACTATCTGCAGAATGATGAAGGCTTCGTCCATATCTGCCGTCTCGACACGGCTGGCGCACGACAATTGGGATAACGCATGAAACTCTACAATCTTAAGGATCACAACGAGCAGGTCAGCTTCGCCCAGGCGGTGAAACAGGGTCTGGGTTCGCAGCAGGGTCTGTTCTTTCCGCTGGAACTGCCGGAGTTTGAACTGACCGACATCGACGCGATGCTGGAGATGGATTTTGTCAGCCGCAGCAGCAAAATTCTCTCGGCTTTCATTGGTGACGAGATTCCGGCCCAGCAGCTGCATGAGCGTGTTAAAGCCGCTTTTGCTTTTCCGGCCCCGGTGAAAGCCGTCAGCGAAGATATCGCCTGTCTGGAGCTGTTCCACGGCCCGACGCTGGCGTTTAAAGATTTCGGCGGCCGTTTTATGGCGCAGATGCTGTCGTATGTCTCAGGCTCAGATGAGCAGATCACCATTCTCACCGCCACCTCCGGTGATACCGGCGCGGCCGTGGCGCACGCCTTTTACGGCATGAAGAACGTGCGCGTGGTGATCCTCTATCCGCAGGGCAAAATCAGTCCGCTGCAGGAGAAACTCTTCTGTACCCTGGGCGGCAACATCGAAACCATCTCTATCGACGGCGATTTTGATGCCTGCCAGTCGCTGGTGAAACAGGCGTTTGATGATGAAGAGCTGAAGCGCGCGATTGGCCTGAACTCGGCTAACTCCATCAACATCAGCCGCCTGCTGGCGCAGATCTGCTACTACTTTGAAGCGGTCGCGCAGCTGCCACAGGAAAAACGTAATCAGCTGGTGGTGTCAGTGCCGAGCGGCAACTTTGGTGATTTGACCGCCGGTCTGCTGGCGAAATCGCTGGGCCTGCCGATCAAACGCTTTATCGCCGCCACCAACGCCAACGACACGGTGCCGCGCTTCCTGGGCAACGGCGAGTGGCAGCCAAACCAGACGGTCTCTACGCTGTCGAATGCCATGGATGTCAGCCAGCCTAATAACTGGCCGCGTGTGGAAGAGCTGTTCCGCCGTAAAACCTGGCGCTTAACCGATCTGGCCTGTGGTGCGGTCTCGGATGAGACCACGCGCGCCGCCATGCGTGAACTGGCTGAGATGGGCTACATTTCCGAGCCGCATGCCGCCATCGCCTGGCGTCTGCTGCGCGATCAGCTGCAGGAAGGGGAATATGGTGTGTTCCTGGGAACCGCGCATCCGGCGAAATTCCGCGAAAGTGTGGAAGCGATCCTTGAACAGACCCTGACGCTGCCGCCGGAGTTAGCGGAGCGCGCCGACCTACCGCTGCTGTCGCATCAGATGAAGGGTGATTTCGCCTCGCTGCGGGCGTTTCTGCTGAAGTAAACCTGTGAAAGGCTTCCCGGTTGCGGGAAGCCTGTTTGTGGAAAGCAGAGGGCGCGGGGTGTTACTGCTCTGCGCGCTTAAAGACCAGCTCGCTCTCGCTGCTGCTGGCTGCATCAAAACGATAGCCATCCAGATCAAACGCCTTAAGCTGTTCCGGCTTCGTCAGGCGCTGCTGAATCACATAGCGACTCATTAATCCACGCGCCTTTTTGGCATAGAAGCTAATCACTTTGTAACTGCCATTCTTCTCGTCGAGGAACACCGGCTTAATCATCTGTGCCCGCAGCGTCTTCGGCTTAACCGCCCGGAAATATTCGTCCGAGGCGAGGTTGATCAGCACCTCATCGCCCTGTTCCGCCAGCGCGGCATTCAGCGTTTCAGTGATGAGATCGCCCCAGAAGGTGTAGAGATCTTTGCCCGCCGGATTCGCCAGGCGAATGCCCATCTCCAGACGGTAAGGCTGCATTAAATCGAGTGGACGCAGTACGCCATACAGGCCTGATAACATACGCAGGTGCTGCTGAGCAAAATCGAAATCCTGATCGCTGAAGGTCTCTGCCTGTAAACCGGTGTAGACATCACCTTTGAACGCCAGGATCGCCTGACGGGCATTCTTAGGGGAAAAATCGGGCTGCCAGCTGTTAAAGCGCTCGGCATTGAGGTGCGCCAGTTTATCGCTGATGCCCATTAACGAGGCGATGCTGGCGGGTGACAGCTCGCGCGCAATTTCAATCAGCTGTTGTGACTTTTCTAACAGCGCAGGCTGGGTGAAACGCGTTGTCGCCAGCGGGCTTTCATAATCCAGCGTCTTGGCGGGAGAGATCACCATCAACATAGTTGCTTCCTCGGTTAATGCCTGGTTTAACAGGGCATTGGCTGCTTATCAGGCTTCGCAGTGTACCAAAAAAGCCGCAAAGAATGACGAATCACACCTATTTGTTCGCGCTATCGTAAACGGCATTCCCTGACCTTGCGCCACCGTTGCCGCGTGATATTATCGCAACAGCCTTTTTTCACACTGACAGTTAACTAAGAGAAAAGAACATGACGGACAAACTTACCTCCCTGCGTCAGCTCACCACCGTCGTCGCCGACACCGGTGATATTGCAGCCATGAAGCTGTATCAGCCACAAGACGCCACCACCAACCCTTCTCTGATTCTCAACGCCGCGCAAATTCCTGAATACCGTAAACTGATCGATGAAGCGATCGGCTGGGCGCGTGATCAGAGCAGCAACAAAGAAGAGCAGCTGCAGCTGGTTTCTGACAAGCTGGCCGTGAACATTGGTCTGGAAATCCTCAAACTGATCCCAGGCCGCATCTCGACGGAAGTGGATGCGCGTCTCTCTTACGACACTGAAGGCAGCATCGCCAAAGCCCGCAGCCTGATCAAACTCTACAATGATGCCGGTATCAGCAACGACCGCATCCTGATCAAACTGGCCTCTACCTGGCAGGGCATCCGTGCTGCAGAGCAGCTGGAAAAAGAGGGTATCAACTGTAACCTGACGCTGCTGTTCTCCTTTGCTCAGGCGCGTGCCTGTGCTGAAGCGGGCGTGTTCCTGATCTCTCCGTTTGTTGGCCGTATCCTCGACTGGTACAAAGCCAACACCGACAAGAAAGAGTATGCCGCGCACGAAGATCCAGGCGTGGTTTCAGTTTCTGAAATCTACAACTACTACAAGCAGCACGGCTATGAAACCGTGGTGATGGGCGCCAGCTTCCGTAACGTCGGCGAAATCATCGAGCTGGCTGGCTGTGACCGCCTGACCATTTCTCCTGCGCTACTGAAAGAGCTGGCGGAGAGCGAAGGCACCCTGGAGCGTAAACTGAGCTACAGCGGCGAAGTGAAAGCGCGTCCGGCCCGCATGACCGAGTCTGAGTTCCTGTGGCAGCACAACCAGGATCCTATGGCGGTTGCGAAGCTGGCAGAAGGTATCCGCAATTTTGCCGTTGATCAGGGCAAACTTGAGAAGATGCTGGCAGAACTGCTGTAATCTGTTGACCGTGGCGGCGCAGGCTGCCACGGTTTTCCCTTTTCCGACCCTTTCACTTTATATTATCCTCTCGGCTATTCCCCTTTTACTCCAACCGCACCGCGGTAAATCACAGCGAAGCTAATCATGAATACATTACGCATTGGCCTGATCTCGGTCTCCGATCGCGCCGCGAACGGCATTTATCAGGATCAGGGTATTCCCGCGCTGGAGAGCTGGCTCGGCAGCGCAATCAGCAGCCCGTTTGAGATTGAGTCCCGACTGGTGCCCGACGAGCAGCCGATGATTGAGCAGGCGATTTGCGAACTGGTCGATGAACGTTTTTGCCATCTGGTGTTAACCACCGGCGGCACCGGTCCGGCCCGACGGGATGTCACGCCCGATGCCACCTTAGCCGTTGCCGATCGTGAAATGCCTGGTTTTGGTGAGCAGATGCGCCAGATCAGCCTGCAGTTCGTACCGACCGCGATTCTGTCGCGTCAGGTCGGGGTGATCCGCAAGCAGTCGCTGATCCTCAATCTGCCTGGTCAGCCGAAGTCGATCAAAGAGACGCTGGAAGGGCTGAAGGATGAGCAGGGCAACGTAAAAGTTCACGGCATCTTTGCATCTGTACCTTATTGTTTACAGTTGCTGGAAGGGCCTTACGTCGAAACGCATTCCAGCGTAGTAGCAGCATTTCGGCCTAAAAGCGCTATACGTGAGATAAATAACTAAATATTCCCCATTTCAGGCATAAGCTATAGTCTTGCTGGTGTGGCAAAAGATTGACGGTATAGTAATAAGATCTTTACAACTTTATCTCTTTTGCCTCTGGAATATTATGAATCCGACTCACACTCAGCGTCTGACCGGTAAGGATTACAAGACCCTGGCGCTGGCCGCGCTGGGCGGCGCGCTGGAATTCTACGACTTCATCATCTTCGTTTTCTTCGCCACCGTGATTGGCGAACTCTTTTTCCCTTCGGATATCCCGGAATGGCTGCGTCAGTTGCAGACGTTTGCCATTTTTGCCGCAGGCTATCTGGCTCGTCCGCTGGGCGGCATCGTGATGGCGCATTTTGGCGATAAGCTCGGGCGCAAAAAGATGTTCAGCCTGAGCATTCTGCTGATGGCGCTGCCGACCCTGATGATGGGCGCTTTACCCACCTGGCAGACGATTGGCATTGCTGCGCCACTGCTGATGCTGCTGATGCGGATGTTACAGGGCGCGGCGATTGGCGGTGAAGTGCCGGGCGCCTGGGTGTTTGTCGCGGAACACGTGCCCTATAAACGTATCGGCATCGCCTGCGGCACGCTGACGGCCGGGCTGACTATCGGCATTTTACTGGGGTCGCTGGTAGCCACGCTGATCAATACCTCAATGTCGCAGCAGGCGATCCATGATGGCGGCTGGCGCATCCCGTTCTTCCTCGGCGGCGTGTTCGGGCTGATCGCGATGTACCTGCGTCGCTGGCTGCATGAGACGCCAGTGTTTATCGAGATGCAGCAGCGTAAAGCGCTGGCGGAAACCCTGCCGCTGAAGACCGTGCTGGCAGAGCATAAAAAGTCGATTGTCATCTCTATGCTGCTGACCTGGCTGCTCTCCGCCTGCATCGTGGTGGTGATCCTGATGTCGCCGGTCTGGCTGCAAAAACAGCAGGGCATCGCGCCTGCGCTGACCCTGCAGGCCAACAGCATCGCCACCGTGATGCTCTGCATTGGCTGCATTATTGCCGGACTCGCGGCCGATCGCTTTGGTGCCAGTCGTACGCTGTGTGTCGGCAGCCTGCTGCTGGCGATCTGTAGCTGGCAGTTTTATCACCTGACCGCCCTCTATCCACAGCAGCTCTTCCTGCTTTATGGCGTGGCGGGTCTCAGCGTCGGTATCGTCGGCGTGGTGCCCTTTGTGATGGTGCGCGCCTTTCCGGCAGAAGTGCGTTTTACCGGACTCTCATTTTCCTACAACCTCTCCTATGCGATCTTCGGCGGGCTGACACCCATCTTTGTGTCGCTGCTGATGAACGTCTCAGAGATGGCACCCTGCTGGTATGTGATGGCGCTGGCGCTGGTAGGATTGCTGACGGGGATCTGGCTGCGGCGTGATGTCAGCCACGAGCCTGGCCTGCAGCAGGGGATTAACTCTTTGTAATGCGGGGACGCGGAGCCTGGCTCCGCGTCTTTTTTTTATGCGTAAAAGCAGGCTTAAAGCGATTTCGCGCCAATCGGCAGAATGGTGCGGCCAAAGGTTTCGTTCAGCACTTCACCCATCGCCAGATAGCAGGCGCTGACTCCACAGAGTATCCCGACCCAGCCCGCGGAGACCACCAGCGCCGGCAGGTGCATAAGATGAGCCACGGCCAGCAGCAGAAACAGCAGCGTGAGCGAGCCGAAAACAAACTGCAGCATCCGCGCACCTTTCAGCGTACCGACGAACATAAACAGCGTGAAAATGCCCCACAGTGCCAGCCAGGCCCCCAGGAAACGTTCGTCTGGCGCTTTTGCCAGACCCATTTCAGGTAACAGCAGAATCGCCACAAAGCTTAACCAGAACATGCCGTAAGAGGTAAAGGCGGTCAGCCCGAAAGTGTTGTTCTTTTTAAACTCCAGCAGACCGGCCAGCACCTGTGCAATCCCGCCATAAAAAATGCCCATGGCTAAAATCGCCACGTCCATGGCAAACAGGCCCGTGTTGTGCAGGTTCAGCAAAATGGTCGTCATGCCAAATCCCATTAATCCCAGCGGGGCAGGGTTAGCCAGCGTTGAATTTGCCATAGTTCCTCGGCAGTAAAATGATCGTTGATGTAATAAACGGATTTCGTCCTGCTCCCTGAGGGGAACAAGGCGACGCATCATATTCAGCGTTGTGGCAGCGTTCTTTGATCCCGACAGGGCCAAAGGTAAAAATTTTTTTTTGGTTTAGCCCTTGATGCGCATCGAAGCGGCCCCATTTACTTGTCATCGAGCGTTGTGAACGTTGGAAAAAAAGCATGTGCTGGCAGTTGAATGCAAACAACCCGCCCACATAAAAGGTTCACAACCCAAATTGGCAACGAATTTAAGTGGGAGATGTTTAGATGGGTAAGATTATTGGTATTGACCTGGGTACAACCAACTCTTGTGTTGCGATCATGGATGGCACTAAAGCACGCGTGCTGGAAAATGCCGAGGGCGATCGCACCACGCCTTCAATTATTGCGTATACACAGGATGGCGAAATTCTGGTCGGTCAACCGGCTAAACGTCAGGCAGTGACCAACCCGCAGAATACCCTGTTCGCAATTAAGCGTCTGATCGGTCGTCGCTTCCAGGACGAAGAAGTACAGCGTGATATTAAAATCATGCCGTACAAAATTACCGGCGCTGACAACGGCGACGCATGGCTGGAAGTGAAAGGTCAGAGAATGGCACCGCCGCAGATCTCTGCTGAAGTGCTGAAGAAAATGAAAAAGACCGCCGAAGATTACCTCGGTGAGCCAGTGACTGAAGCGGTTATTACCGTACCGGCTTACTTCAACGATGCGCAGCGTCAGGCGACCAAAGACGCCGGCCGTATCGCGGGTCTGGAAGTCAAACGTATCATTAACGAACCGACTGCTGCTGCACTGGCATACGGTCTGGATAAAGGCCAGGGTAACCGCACCATCGCGGTTTATGACCTGGGTGGCGGTACCTTCGATATCTCAATCATTGAGATCGACGAAGTTGACGGCGAAAAAACCTTTGAAGTTCTGGCGACCAACGGTGATACCCACCTGGGTGGTGAAGACTTCGATAGCCGCCTGATTAACTATCTGGTTGCTGAATTCAAGAAAGACCAGGGCATCGATCTGCACAACGATCCACTGGCGATGCAGCGTCTGAAAGAAGCGGCAGAGAAAGCGAAAATCGAACTTTCTTCTGCACAGCAGACCGACGTTAACCTGCCATACATCACGGCAGATGCGACCGGTCCTAAACACCTGAACATCAAAGTGACCCGCTCTAAACTGGAGTCACTGGTTGAAGATCTGGTTGCTCGCTCAATCGCGCCACTGAAAGTTGCGCTGCAGGACGCCGGACTGTCTGTTTCAGACATCAACGACGTTATCCTGGTGGGTGGTCAGACTCGTATGCCACTGGTTCAGGCCAAAGTGACTGAGTTCTTCGGTAAAGAGCCACGTAAAGACGTGAACCCGGATGAAGCGGTCGCGGTCGGTGCTGCAGTTCAGGGTGGTGTACTGGGTGGCGACGTGAAAGACGTGCTGCTGCTGGACGTTACCCCGCTGTCACTGGGTATCGAAACCATGGGTGGCGTGATGACTTCGCTGATCAGCAAGAACACCACCATCCCAACCAAGCACAGCCAGGTCTTCTCGACTGCTGAAGATAACCAGTCAGCCGTGACCATTCACGTGCTGCAGGGTGAGCGTAAGCGCGCCAATGACAACAAGTCACTGGGCCAGTTCAACCTCGACGGTATCCAGAACGCGCCACGCGGTCTGCCGCAGATCGAAGTGACCTTCGACATCGATGCGGATGGTATCCTGCACGTGTCGGCGAAAGATAAGAACAGCGGTAAAGAGCAGAAAATCACCATCAAAGCCTCTTCAGGTCTGAGCGATGAAGAGATCCAGAAAATGGTGCGTGATGCGGAAGCGAACGCTGAATCTGACCGCAAGTTCGAAGAGCTGGTACAGACGCGTAACCAGGGCGATCAGATTGCCCACAGCACGCGTAAGCAGCTGGAAGAAGCGGGCGACAAACTGTCAGCTGATGACAAAGCGCCAATCGAAGCCGCTCTGGCCGCGCTGGAAACTGCGCTGAGAGGCGAAGACAAAGCGGAAATCGATGCCAAAATGCAGGCGCTGATGGAAGTGTCCGGCAAACTGATGGAAGCAGCACAGCAGTCTCAGGCGGGTGCAGCGGATGCCGGTGACGCGTCAGCGAAGAAAGATGACGACGTTGTCGATGCTGAATTCGAAGAAGTGAAAGACAACAAGAAATAATTGCCCCTGACCGGGCGCGACGGTTGGCCTGACAGCCGTTGAAACCAGCACGGGCGTAGGAGATCTCTCCACGCCCGTGCGATCATGTTAAGGGCTAAATAAACATGGCGAAGAGTGATTACTACGAGATTTTAGGCGTCGCCAAATCCGCGGACGAGCGTGAAATCAAAAAGGCTTACAAACGCCTGGCAATGAAATTTCACCCGGACCGTAATCCCGGTGACAAAGAAGCCGAAGCCAAATTCAAAGAGGTCAAGGAAGCGTACGAAATCCTGACCGATGCGCAGAAGCGTGCGGCCTACGATCAATATGGTCATGCAGCCTTTGAACAGGGCGGTATGGGTGGCGGTGGATACGGCGGCGGCGGCTTTGGTGGCGGCGGCGCAGACTTCAGCGATATCTTTGGCGACGTGTTCGGTGACATCTTTGGTGGTGGACGCCGTCAGCGCGCCTCCCGTGGCGCCGATTTACGCTACAACATGGAGCTGTCGCTGGAAGAAGCGGTACGCGGCGTGACCAAAGAGATCCGCATTCCAACGCTGGAAGAGTGTGACGTCTGCCACGGCAGCGGCGCGAAAGCGGGAACGCAGCCACAAACCTGTTCAACCTGTCACGGTGCAGGCCAGGTGCAGATGCGCCAGGGCTTCTTCACCGTTCAGCAGGCCTGTCCGACCTGTCATGGTCGCGGCTCGGTGATTAAAGATCCGTGCAACGCCTGTCATGGTCATGGCCGCGTTGAGAAGTCGAAAACGCTGTCAGTGAAAATCCCGGCAGGGGTCGACACCGGCGATCGCATTCGTCTGAGCGGCGAAGGCGAAGCGGGCGAGCAGGGCGCACCAGCAGGCGATCTCTACGTTCAGGTCTCGGTGAAGAAACACCCGATCTTCGAGCGTGAAGAGAACAATCTCTACTGTGAAGTGCCGATCAACTTTGCGATGGCAGCGCTGGGCGGTGAGATTGAAGTACCGACCCTGGATGGTCGCGTGAAGCTGAAAGTGCCGTCAGAAACTCAGACCGGCAAGCTGTTCCGCATGCGCGGACGTGGCGTGAAATCTGTGCGTGGCGGCGCGGTCGGCGATCTGCTGTGTCGTGTCGTGGTGGAAACACCGGTCAGCCTGAATGAGAAACAGAAAGCGCTGTTGCGTGAACTGGAAGAGAGTTTTGGCGGTCCGAGCGGCGAGCATAACAGCCCACGCTCAAAGAGCTTTTTCGACGGCGTGAAAAAATTCTTTGATGATCTGACTCGTTAAGTCTGCCTGATAAAAAGTGGAGCCCCGGCTCTGATGCTGCTCAGTTAAGATTAGATTTGTAAAGGCTGTCACGGTCAAACGTGGCAGCTTTTTTTTGGGCGAGCGAGCCGCAGTGCGGGCCAGCGCACCTCTGCTGCTGCCGGGCCGTCCTCGCGCCGCTCACGCGGTACCTT